>JACRCX010000069.1 GCA_016218815.1 Deltaproteobacteria bacterium | reverse complement strand
GTCAAGGAAATTCCGCCGCCGCATGACTTCACCCGCCAGGTGAAACCGACGCGCGTCTGGCCTTGCCGAAAACCGACATCAGATCGATGGGTTGCCAAGCCCCCCTGGAAACGTCCCTCCCGCTACAGCGGGATTCGGGTGGTCGGGGTCACCTCCGATCTCGAAGTAGACGTTGGACAGATCCACCGTGCCGCTGTTGGTCAACACGACTTCGATGCGCAGGTACGGGTCGGCGGACTCGTAGCTGTACGTCTCCTGGATCGTCACGGCGCGCGCTCCGCTGACGTAGCGCCCCGTCCAGGTGATCGTGCGCCCCGACACGGTCGGCCCGCTGACCGTCGGGATCTGCACGGTGCCGGTCCCGCCGGGATCGTTCCTGACCGAGAAAGTGGATCCGCCCCCGGTCGCCTCGAGCCAGATCGCGTGGTAGGGGGTGCCCGGATAGAAGGTGTCGCCGGCGCACGCTCCACCCGGCTCGAAGTAGAGAATGCTATGCGTTGCGGAATTGATCATCGTGCCGTAGCTGCTCATTCCGACGTACTGGATGGGACTTCCCGTCAGTTCGGCCTGCGCCCACGCGCTGGACGCGACCGAAAACACCAGGAAAGCGACGACGACGGACACTGCCCACTTGCGTGACATGGCGCCTCCATCCCCACCACCCCTCAGGAAAATATTCGCCGAACGCCCGGGTGCCTGACGCACAGAAGCCGGACGCGGCACCGCGTGGTTAGCATGCCGAATCGCGTGGCGCAAGCCGAATCGACCGAATCGGCGGTCGAGTCAGCGGCCTCGCGCCGCAACCTGCTCCGTGCTGGATTGCCGTGCGGAGGGACACGACACGCTCCGTAGTCGGCGGGCATGGCCGGCGGCGCGCTTCGCGCGCACCGGCCTGCGCCTCGCCGCCACCGGCTGCCGGCTGGCAGCCACCCGCGCCCGCCTCCTCCCTGTTGACTTCCGCGGCGCGCGGACGTTACCTCCGCGCCATGACCGTCGCCGCCACGGAGTACCTCAATTGGGCCATCTCCAAGTACCACGACCTGCGCTGCGATCTCGCCACCAGCGGCACGCCGAGGATCTCGGCGGCCGAGGTCGGTGCGCCCGAGGTCGTGGACGACTTCTGCACGTGGACAGCACTCTCCGAGTTCGTCGCCGGGAGGGAAGGGTGGGGCGCCGACGAGGTGACCGCCGCGTCGGGCGCGACGGGCGCCATGACCCTGGCCTGCGCCGCGCTGCTCTCGCCAGGCGACCGGGCCCTGGTCGAACGCCCCGCTTACGAGCCGCTCGAGCACATTCCGGCCGCCTTCGGCGCCGCGGTCGACCGCCTCGACCGGCGGGAAGAGGCCGGCTGGAAGCTCGAGCCCGACGTCGTTCGGGAGGCGCTAGGTCCGGGCACGAAGCTCGTGATCGTCACGGAGCCGAACAACCCGACCGGAGCGTACTCGGCGCCGGCGACGATCGCTGCCGTGGCGGCGGTCGCGCGCGAGGCCGGCGCGCGGCTGCTGGTCAACGAGGTCTACCACCGCTTCCACGGCACGCCGTCGTGCCGGCGCGCCGACCGCGAGATCCTCGTCGCGGACAGCGTCACGAAGTTCGAGGGGCTGGGATGGGCGCGCGGCGGCTGGTTTGCCGGGCCCCCGGATGTCGTGCGCCGGGCGCGCGACGCGCAGGTGACGCTGTCCGTGCTGGCGCCGTCGAGCGCGGCGTGGGCGAAACGCGCCCTCGCGCTTCCCATGCTGGCCGAGCGGGCGCGACGGATGGCGTCGGCGGAGAAACGCTCGGTCGTGGCGCGCTGGGTCGCGGACCATCCGCGGCTGTCGTGGATCGAGCCTTCGGCCGGCATCTTCGGCCTGATCCGTGTCGCCGACCCGCCCGACCTGCTGGCGCTGGCCGAGCGTCTTCTGGCGCAGCACGGCCTGCTCTTCGCCCCCGGCCATTTCTTCGGCGCCCCCGGCACGATGCGGGTTTCATGGTCGGCCGAGGACGAGTGCCTGCGGACTGGCCTGGCCATCCTGGGCGAGGCGCTGACTCGCTGAGTCTCTTCCCCCTTTGCGCCCTTGGCGTTCCTTGGCGTCCTTTGCGCGAACTCCGGCTCGCGAAGCACCGCCGCTCACCTCAACGCGATGCCCGTGCGTGCCCGCCGCCGCGGCCCGCGGTAGCCCGCCTTGCGCCAGTCGCGGGTCCCGCGCACCTCGTCGAGCAGCTCGAGACGACCCTGGGCCTCGAGACGCCGGTAGACGCGGACCCAGGCGCAGGGGATGTCCGGACCCAACTCGCAGTGGCCGTCGTGCGAGCCGCCGCAGGGGCCGTTGAGCAGGCTCTTCGCGCAGAGCGCGATCGGGCAGACGCCGCCCGTGGTGGCGAGCAGGCAATCGCCGCAACCCTTGCACTTCTCCCGCCAGATGCCGGGTTCGTCGGCGCCGCCCAGGAACGTCGTGGACAGCGCCGGCAGGACGGGCAGCGGCTCGAAGACGTCGGCGACGATCTGCACACCCGCCCCGCATGCCAGCGAGAGGATCGCTTGCGTGCCGTCGGGAAGCGGCAGGAACGCCCGCAACAGGTCGTGCTCGCATTGCCGCTCGATCGTCCGCACCTCGAACAGCGGCGGCTCCGACCGCGGGAACCAGCGCGGGTGCGCCAGCTCGCGCGCCACGTCGTGCGCCTCGGCGTCCCCGCCCGCGCGGCAGACCGTCACGCACCCGCCGCAGCCGAGCACGAGAACTCGTTCGAAGCCGGCCAGCGACCCGGCCAGCTCGTCGAAGGGTTTCAGGTCGCCGACGATCATGACGCCCCTCCCGCCGGCAGCCGGAGCTGCGCCGCCTGCCGGGCCGCACGATGGTGATCGCACAGCGGCGGCGCCAACTCGGCCAGCCGCGGCTCGAGCCCCGCGGGCAGCCGGGCCGTGTGGACCGCCTCGCCGCAGACCTCGCACCGCACGAGCGGCAGGGTGACGACCTCGTCCCACGTGTTGGCAAGGATGTGCTGGAACTCGACCGCGTGCTGCGGGCAGACGCGCCAGCAGGTCCCGCAGCGCGCGCAGCGCGCCATGTTGTGCAGCAGCGTCCGGCGGTCGCCCTCGTCCCGCGCGTCCAGCGCGCGGGCGGGGCAGTTCTGCACGCACGCCAGGCATCCGTTGCACGCCTCGCTCACCCGGAAATACGACATGCCTTCGCTCCTACGGGCGCAACTTTGCCCCGACCGCCTCGGCCGCCAGCCTCGTCTCCCGCGCGACGGTCGCAAACCGGTCGCCGTCCATGCCGGAGGTGAATCCCACGACCCAGATTGCCGCGGCCCGGCTGCCGCCGCCGAGGATCGGCGCCGCCACCGCGCGCACGCCCTCCAGGTACTCCTCGTCGTCCAGCGCGTAACCGTTGCGCCGCACCTCGGCCAACGCCTCCATGTACCGCTCGGGCTCCGTGATCGACCGCGCCGTGAACCGCCGCAGCCCCTTCTTACGCACCAGCGCCAGGGCCTCCGCCTCCGGCAGGCAGGCCAGCAGCGCCTTCCCGGTCGCCCCGGCCAACAGCGGCAGGCGCGTCCCGACGGGAGCCGAGACCTTCAGATCCTCGCGCGACTCGACGACGTCCAGCACCGTCACATGGTCGCCCGCGCGCACCCCCAGGAAGACCGACTGGCGGCTCTGGTCCATGAGCCGCCCGAGAATCGGCCGGGCGACGTCCTTGAGGTCGAGGCGCGCATCGACCGCGCGCCCCAGCTCGAACAGCCCCAGCCCCAGCACGTACCGCCGCGTGGCCGGGTCGCGCTCGACCGCCCGGACCACCTCGAGCGCCGCGAGGATGCCGAGCGCCGTGCTCTTGCCCAGCCCGGCCGCCGCGGCCAGCTCGCTCACCGTCAGGCCCTCGTCGCGACGCGAAAGGACCTCGAGGATGGCGAACGCTTTTCCCACGACCGGTGCCTGGTAGCTCTTGCCCATGGTTCATCCCGGTGAACATGCACCGCCAAGCGGACGATAGCCGAGTCTGGACTGAAGTCAAGACGCAATGCGCCTGATATCATATGGTAGCAGTCGATGTTGAAGAAACGTGTTGACAAGACGTGCGTGCATGTTGTCCGATGGCCTCCGAGGCGCGTTCATTCCAGTGACCTGAGGAGTAGACGATGGCCGAAGAGAACGGGAAGCGATCCACAGCCGAGGCGCTGCGCGAAACGCGGACCTACGGCAAGTTCCGCTGCCACAACCCGAGCTGCATGGGACGGCTCCAGCCGCGGGCGGGGGAGGCGCAGGTGAAGTGCCCGGAGTGCGGCATGGAGTTCCGGGTCCACTGGATCCGCGCCGACTTCCCGCGCATCCGCGGTCCGGTCTGGGAGGTCAACCGCAAGCTCGCCGAGGAGGCATTGCGCCGCAAGACGGAGGGCCGTTGACATGCCTCTCTCACGGAAGATCGGCTACGTCAACCTGACCACGGGCGACATCAGCGTCCAGCCCATCCCGCTCGAGATGCGCCGCCGCTTCCTCGGCGGCCGCGGCCTGGACGCCTACCTGCTCTACAACCACGTGCCGCAGGGCGCCGATCCGCTCGGCCCCGACAACGTGCTGCTCATCTCCGGCGGCCTGCTCACCGCGACCTGCGCCTCCGCCACCGCGCGCACGCACGTCATGGCCAAGTCGGCCCTCACGGGGCTCCTCGGCTCGGCCAACATGGGCGGCTTCTTCGCACCCGAACTGGCCTGGGCCGGGTTCCACCACCTCGTCATCAAGGGCAAGGCTTCCAAGCCCGTCTACCTCTACGTCCACGACGGCAGGATCGAGATCCGGGACGCCAGCCGCGTCTGGGGCAAGACCACCACGGAGGCGCAGGCGGCGATCCGCGAGGAGCTGGGCGACGACGAGGTCAAGAGCCTGGTCTGCGGCCCCGCCGGCGAGAAGCTCGTGCGCTTCGCCAACGTCATGACCGGCATCAAGAACGCCGCCGGCCGAACCGGCATGGGCTGCATCATGGGCTCCAAGAACCTCAAGGCCGTCGCCGCCCGCGGCACCATGGACATCCGCATCGCCCATCCGGTCGAGGCCCTCGAGCACAACAAGCGCTTCATCGAGCAGATCACCTCCTCCAAGGTCAACCAGACCCAGGGCACGCTCGGCACCCCCTTCATCTGGGGCGCCACCAACTCCTGGGGCGGCGTGCGCACCCGCAACTTCCAGTACAACCAGCTCGAGTACGCCGACGACGTCGAGCCCGAGCGCATCGACGAGATCGCGACCGAGACGATGGGCCCCTACCACATGACCGGCTGCTACGCCTGCCAGGTCCACTGCCGCGCGCAGTACAAAATCCCCTCCGGACCGTACAAGGGGAAATACGACGAGGGTCCCGAGTACACCTCGCAGGGCGCGTTCGCCGGCGAGCCCGACTGCCGCAGCGCCGAGACCGTCCTGGTCGGCAATCACCTCGTCGACCAGTACGGCGTCGACAACCTCGAGATCGGCTCCCTCATCTCCTGGGCCATGGAGCTGTACGAGCTGGGCATTCTCACGAAGGAGCAGACGGGAGGGCTCGACCTGCGTTTCGGCAACGACGAAGCGCTGCTCGAGATGATCCACCGCATCTGCCGCCGCGACGGGTGGCTGGCCAACGCGCTGGCCGATGGCGGCGTCGCGGCCAGCGAGGCGATCGGCAAGAACTCCTTCGACTACCTGATCCAGGTCAAGGGGATGAGCAACCTGCACTCCGACGAGCGCGCGACGCCCGGCCTGGCGCTCAACATCGCCACCGCCTCGCGCGGCTCCGATCACCTGCGCAGCCGTCCGGCGATCGACCTCTACCACCTGCCCGAGCCCGTCTTGCGCAAGATCTACGGCAGTCCGGTGCCCTACGACGGTCCGCTCAGCTCCGAGCACACCGAGTACATCGGCAAGCCCTGGCAGGTCTTCTGGCAGGAGAACTGCTACATGGCCGTCGATTGCCTGGGCATCTGCAAGTACCACACGGTGTTCCTCGGCGCGACGCACCCCAACTTCGAGGACTGGCCCACGGTCATCCGGCTCAACACCGGGCTCGAGTTCACCCCGCGCGAGATCTGGGACGTCGCCGAGCGCGCCAACATGATGGAGCGGCTGTTCAACCTGCGCGAGGGCTTGACGCGCCGCGACGCGCGCAAAGGTGACACCCTCAACCACCGCTACTTCGACGAGCCCTGCCGCCGCGGCGCCCCGGGCGTCGTCGGCCTGAAGATCGACCGCGAGCGCTTCGACAAGATGGTCGACGAGTTCTACGTCCACAAGGGCCTCGACGCCGACGGCGTGCCCAAGCCCGAGACGCTCGCCCGGCTGGGCCTGGACCACGAACCCTCGCGGGTGGTGTGAGGAGGCGGAGCCATGAGCCACAAGCTGCTGCAGATCGACCACGAGAAGTGCACGGGCTGCCGCCTCTGCGAGCTGGTTTGCGCCGTGCGGCACCACGGGGTCTCCAACCCGACCAAGAGCCGCATCCGCGTCATCAAGTGGGAGGGCGAGGGCGTCTACGTCCCGATGGCCTGCCAGCAGTGCCAGGACGCGCCCTGCCAGAAGGCCTGCCCCTCCAAGGCCATCGCTCGCGACGAGGCGCTGGGCGCGGTCGCCGTCGACTACGACAAGTGCATCGGCTGCCGCACCTGTGTCTCCGTCTGCCCGTTCGGGGCGATGCACTTCGTTCCGGCCGAGCGCAAGGTGATCAAGTGCGACCTGTGCGAGGGCGAGCCGCAGTGCGCGCGGTTCTGCGAGGTGCACGCGGTGTCGTACGTCGAGTCGGGCGACGTCGGCGTCGGGAAGGGCCGCGCCGCGGCGCGCCGGCTGCTCGAGGCCGATCGCTCCGCCGCGGAGTTGCTGGCGGGGCGATGATCCGCGTGACGATCGAGTTCCTCGGCCTGCCCAACGCCGCGAAGCTCGCGGGCGCGAGGTCGCTGCCGCTTGAGGTCGACGGCGGCACGGTGGCCGATGCCGTGCGCGCGCTCGCGGAGCGCGGCGGCGAGGCACTCCGCCGCTTCCTGCTCGACGACCAGGGGAGGCTCGACCTGTCGTTCCAGGTGGTGCACAACAACCGCGACTGGCTGCGTCGCGATCAGCTCGACCGGCCGCTGGGGGAGGGCGACGTGCTGGCGATCACCATGCTGGTGGGCGGCGGATGAAGGCCGACAGCAACCTGGAGCGCGTCTTGCGGGCGGGGCACTTCGCCTTCACCGCCGAGCTGGGGCCGCCCCGCGGCGCCGACGTCGAGGCGCTGCGGCGCAAGGCCGCGTTCCTGCGCGGCCGGGTCGACGCGGTCAACGTCACCGACAACCAGACCGCGGTCGTGCGCATGTCGAGCTGGGGCGCGTCGCTGATCGCGCTCCATGAGGGCCTGGAGCCGGTCTACCAGATGGTCTGCCGCGACCGGAACCGGCTGGCCATGCAGGCCGACGTGCTCGGCGCGTCCGCCAACGGCATCCGCAACCTGCTCTGCCTCTCGGGCGACCTGCAGGAGTTCGGCGATCATCCCGAGGCGAAGAGCGTCTACGACATCGACTCCCTGCAGCTCCTGCAGGCGGTGCGCGGGATGCGGGACGACGCGAAGTTCCTCTCCGGCCGGCCCGTCGAGACGCCGCCGCGGATGTTCCTCGGTGCCGCGGCGAACCCCTTCGCCGACCTGCCGCAGTTCCGTGCGCGCCGGCTGGCGAAGAAGGTGCGCGCCGGGGCGGACTTCGTGCAGACGCAGTGCGTCTTCAACATGAAGCGCTTCGCGGAGTTCGTCGAACAGGCCGGCGAGCTGGGCGTGCTGGAGCGCGTGTTCCTCCTCGCCGGCATCACGCCGCTCAAAAGCGTCGCGATGGCGACGTACGTGCAGCAGAAGGTGCCGGGGATGGACGTGCCGGAGGCGCTGATCCAGCGATTGCGCGGCGTGCCGAAGAAGCAGGTGGCCGACGAGGGCATCCGCATCGCGTGCGAGCAGATCGCGGAGCTGCGCGAGCTGAAGGGCGTGCGCGGGGTCCACCTCATGGCGATCGAGTGGGAGCACAGGGTGCCGGAGATCGCCGAGCGTGCCGGGCTGCTGCCGCGACCGGTGGTGTAGGGCATCGTGCCGCTCTGCGGAACGGAAGGGGAATTCCCTTCGACTTCGCTCAGGGCAGGCTCGCGCAGAGTCGCAGAGCCGCAGAGGGGCAGAAAGCTGGCCCGGGAGCTGGTTTGACCACGGCCCGAGCGAGGCCTAGACTCCTGCCGGAGAGGTGGGACGCTAGAATGGCTTGGCCTGATCGGATCGTGCTCGACTCGGAAATCTTGGCCGGCAAGCCGATCGTGAAAGGGACGCGGCTGTCCGTCGAGTTCATCATCGACCTGTTGGCGCAGGGCTGGTCCGTCGAAGCGGTTCTTCGAAACTATGCCCCGTTGTCCCGCGAAGACGTCCACGCCTGCCTTGAGTACGCCGGCGAGTTGCTGCGCGGGGAACGTGTCTACCCGTTGAGCGCGTGAGGAATGCGTCTGCTCGCCGACGAAAACGTGCCGGGCGACGCAGTCGAGGCCTTGCGCGGGGACGGGCACGACGTGCTCTGCATGCGGGCCGAGGCGCCCGGCACTCCGGACCGCGAAGTGCTCGCGCGCGCCGTGGCGGACGCGCGCATCGTCCTGAACTTCGACAAGGACTTCGGCGATCTCGCCTTCCGCGCGCGTCTGCCCGCCTCGGCAGGCGTCATCCTGGTCCGCTTGCGCGAACCGACGTCGGCCGAGCTGGCCCGCATCGTTGCCACCGCGCTGCGTGGCCGGTCGGACTGGCCGGGTCACTTCGCCGTCATACAGCCGCGCCGCATCCGCATCCGGCCCTTGCCCGCCTGAAGGACGAGCCGGCCCGGCCCCTGGCGCGTGCCGCGACGGGTGCGTCGGTGTGACTGCGCCCGATCCGAACCGAAAGGGCGACGTGCGTCCGATCTCGCGGACGCGCCGGTTCCCTCGAGCCCCCGGGTCGCGGGCCGCTGCTTGGCGCCGAACTGCAACAGCGAATGCGTGCCGCGCGACATCGCACAGCTCCGAAACGGACGGAGCTATGCTCCCCCGGCAAGCGACTGGACGAGTCGAGATCCGGCCGATCCGACCGTATGGCAACAGATCTCCATGGATGCCCGCGGACCTTCGCCGTTCGGAAAGCCCCTGCAGCACCAGTTCTGCTACGCGTTGATCGCACCGGACAGTGCCGAAATCCACGCCTTCGGCTGGACCGGTCCCATAGGCGTCGGCTCTCACCACCGCTTGGTGATCCAGGCGTCATCCGCCGAGGACGGTTGGACACGCATCGACACGGTGGAGGCCGGCTACCCGGAGGGTGGCTTGCCGGAGTAGCCGGCACGGGTGCGAACGACCGTCCGGTGAGGCGCGAAGGGCAGCGACGATGGATCAGCACCCGGTCCGGCTGGCTGGGTGGGCACGGGTGGCGTCAGCCGAGGCCGATGATGAGGGATGCGACCGCGCGAAGATCGGGGACGCGGTCGAGCACGCGCGACCGCGCACGGTCGTCGCCCCCGGCCGCTTCGAGCGCGAACGTGCGACCGGCGCTCGATAGCGAAAGCACTTTCGAATTTATGTTCGTCGCGGCGACCAGATCCCTGAGGCAGCGTTGCGGATCATGGAAGTGGTCGGTGAAGGAGCTCGGCGGGGTCAGGGTCCGCGGGTCGGGTCCGCACCTGGATAGGAATCCGCCGAGCGCCGCGCCGTCAGGCCGCGCCATCCAGCCGAGCGCCGCGGGCTCGTCGAACAACGCGAGCAGTGCGGACTCCAGGCTCCACCGCAGGAACCGGCCGTGCACCCGGTCGGGGGCGACCGGCGCGGCGTCGCGAAGCTGCTTCGTCCACTCCGTCTCCGCGTTGCGGACCCAAGTCGCGGAGTCCTGCCCGGCAGAGGGGGCCGAGCCGGCCGCCCGGCAACACTCCGCAGCGCGATCGGCGTCGGCGACGCAAACGAGGTGGTCGATCTTGGTCACGGCGCCGGCAATGTTCCAGCCGGGTTGCCGAGCCATCGGCCATTCCTCTCGGACGAATCGCTCGAAGCCGAGGTTCCCGAACGACGAGGCATCTGCCATGGAGACCTGTGGGTGCGCGCCGGCCCTGGTCGACCGGCGCACCTCGGTCTCGAGCAGGCGATGAAGTCCGTCGTGATAGCGGTCTTCCCAACAGATCAAGACGGCGCTCATCGCTTGCCGGCGTCCGTGTTGGCCGCATCGATCTGGCCTCGCGCTCGAAGATCGGAGAGGGAGTACCGTTCGCGCCAGGCCCTGAGGGCCTCCGGATCCAACGACCGAAGCACCGTGCCGTTCGGGCCGGCTTCCACCGTCTTGACGCTGGCGGCAGGGTCGGAAAGATGGTCCAGGAGCCGATCGGAGTGGGTCGCCACGACCACCGTGGTGCGCTCGGCCGCACGCTCGAGCAGCCACGCCAGACGCTTGATCAACGATGGATGGAAGTGCGCGTCGGGCTCGTCGAACGCGATGGCGGCCGGGGGAGTCGGGGTCAGCGTCGCCGCAAGCAACGACAGGAACGCGACCATCCCCTCCGACATCTGCCACGCAGTAAGCCTGCCGAATCGCTCGTCACGGACAGCAAGCGCGATCCGTCCCCCTCCCGCGTCGGCGGGAAACTCGATCTTCTTCACCGTCGGATACTCGGCCCGGAACGCCGCCAGCAGCTCGGCCCACTCGGGCTCGTGGTTGGTCTGGAGATCGTAGAGCACCTTGACCAGCTCGAACCCGCGCCGATCGAGCCCCGCGGTCGGGCCCACGACGGCGGCATCCCGCGGACCGTGGATCGTCTCCCGCGCATCCCGCGCCCACTGGGGCAGGACGTAGAACCCGGGGTAGATCCGGATGCCGGCCAGCACGCGGGTCACGAGGGACAGATACGGGTAGAAGGTGTCGTGGCGAACGAGGCGAAGGATGGGCTCCACCCAGGCTTCTTGGTGGATCTCGTCGGATTGGCCGGTCGTGACGTTGAACGCCCGGCCCCCCTGCGACGCCATCTGGAGGAGAACATCTCGCGAGGCCGGATTGCCGAACGGCATCTGCACGACGTGCTCGTGGACGAGTCGGTAGCCACCACCGATCGCGCCGTCGATGTGTGCCTGGTACTCGAAAGCAGAGTCGCCGAACGGGGCGGGAACGTCCGCCCCGACGGTGAACGCGACCTCGATCTCGAGCGGTTCGCGGAATCCGGCGGAGCGAATCAGGTCGAATCCCCCGCGGTCGCGGTTGACCGCCTCGGACAAGCCGTCGCGGACTGCGCTGGACAGGAAATCGAGCACCTCGAGCACCGTGCTCTTGCCGGCTGCGTTCGGTCCGATCAGCACGAGCGGTACGCCGGACGGAAACTCGATGTCCACGTCCCGCAACAGCCGAAACCCCTTCACGTGGAGTCGCGTCAGCATGGCGGTCGCACGATACCACACGCCGCCGGGCGGCTGCACTTCCCGGCCCCCGTACGTCCGCACCGTCGTGTCGAGCTCGGCCCGCCAGTGAGGGGAATGAACCGTCGCCAAGGACCTCGGGAGCATCCTCGCTTGCTGGGCGTGCCGGCGGCGTCGGGACCGAGCGGCGTTGTCCCGATGGGCCGGGCATGGTACGAGGACGGATGCGCCACCACGGAGTCCGGGTGTTCGCCATCTTGATTTCTTGCGGGTGTGCGGCCGGCACGACCCATCCCGTTCCGCCGGCGGCCCCGGCCACGTGCGGTGACCTCGTCGAACGATACCGCCAGGTGCTCGCTTCGGCCGCGGGCACGTGCGGGTCGGATGCGGACTGTGCGAAGTACGGCGGCCTGGATCCGGACCAAGTCTGCGGCGGCTCGACGGACGCGGCGACGGCGCGGGCGCTGACCGGGATCGCCGACGAATCCGACGCAGCCGGCTGCCCACGACCCGGCTATAGCTGCCCACCCATCGCGGTCCGCTGCCTGGATGGTGTCTGTCGCTGACCGCTGCGCACC
Organism: Deltaproteobacteria bacterium; assembly: GCA_016218815.1. Lineage (GTDB taxonomy): Bacteria > Myxococcota_A > Polyangia > DRWM01 > JAAZOP01 > JAAZOP01. Next base: position 77,646 of record JACRCX010000069.1, on the reverse strand, counting down.
GGACCGCCGCCGGCCCGCGCGGCTCGAACGCGCCGGCGGGCCGCGGGACCTGCTACGATGCCCCCCGGCCGTGCGGCGTCACGGAATCCACGGTGGAGGCCACGAAGGGACATGCGTACAGCCGTCATCATCCTCATGACCGTCCCGGCCTGGGCGCCCTCGGCCCGCGCGGGATGCCGCCCCTCGGCGGGCGGCGAATATTCCTTCGACGTGCACGTGAGCGCCCTCTCGGGCGGCGGCTGCTTCTCGGACGTCGAGGTGTTCGCCGGGCCGGACTGCTGGCCCGAGGAGCGGCGGTGGGCCGACACGCGGGGCTGCAGCCAGACCGAGCGGCTGGCGGTCACGGACCGCGGCAGTCTGGTCTCGATCCTGGCGCCGGCCACGGCGCACCGGGACTGGTCGATCGTCCTGCTCCTGTCGTGGCGCGACGGCGAGGTCGCCGAGACGTGGCTGGCGCTGGAGGAGCTTCCGGGGACCGAGTCGCTGGAGGGGGTCGTGCGTCCGGTGTTCGAGGGCGCGGCGATCCGGTTCTCGCCCGACGTCCTGGTTCCGTTCGCGGCGCTCGAGCCGGCGTCCTGAGGCGTGCCTGCTTCGCATCGGCGCATTCACGGTGTGACGGGAGGCGTCCCGCCGGTCGTCCGCGGCCGACCGCCACCGTTCCCGCGATCTAGCGCGCCGGCCGGTCCAGCACCTCGCGCACCCGCTCGGCCAGCCGCTCGACCTTGAACGGCTTGGCCAGCAGGTCGGCCGTGCCCTGCTCGATCCCGAAGCGCAGGAGGTCGTCGTCGGGGTAGCCGGAGACGAACAGGATGCGCAGCCCGGGGCGCGCCTCCGCCAGCCGCTCGGCCAGCTCACGACCGTTCAATCGCGGCATCACCACGTCGGTCACGAGCAGGTGGATCTTGCCGGCGTGCGCGGCGGCCGTCTCCAGGGCCGTCTCCGGGTCGGGGGCCTCGATCACGCGGTAGCCTTGCGCGGCGAGCATTCCGACCATCATCTGCCGCAGCGACCGCTGATCCTCGACGACGAGGATCGTCTCCGTCCCGCGCGGCAGTCCCGCGAAAGACGCCGCCGTGGACGACTCCCCGACCCCGGCAGTCGCCGGGGGAAGGAAGACGCGGAACGTCGTGCCGCTGCCGCGCCGGGAGGAGACCGCCACCATGCCGCCGGCCCGGTTGACGACGCCGCGCGCGGTCGACAGCCCGAGTCCCGTGCCGGTGCCGGGCGCCTTGGTCGTGAAGAACGGATCGAACGCGCGCGCCAGCGTGGCCTCGTCCATCCCGACGCCCGTGTCGCTCACCTCCAGAAGAGACCGCCCGCCGGCCTCGCCGGTCGTTCGGGCGTCGCCGGCTCCGGCCGCCTCGCCGGGCCCTGCCGTCCGGACGCGCACCGTCCCGCCCGCGGGCATCGCGTCGCGCGCGTTGAGCACCAGGTTCATCACCACCTGGCCGAGCTGCCCGCGGTCGATGCGCACGGCGCCGGCCGTCGCCGACAGGTCCAGCGCGACCCGCACGCTGTCTCCCAGGAGCTGCCCCAGCATGCGCACCGTGCCGCGCACGACGTCGTTGAGGTCCGACGGCTCCGCTTGCGGCGCCTGGACGCGGCTGAAGCCCAGGAGCTGCTGCGTGAGCTTGGCGGCCTCCTCGCCCGTCTTGCGAATCTCCCGCACGAGCTGCATCGGCTCGGAGCCGGACTCGAGGGTCCGTTCGAGCAGGCTGGCCTGTCCGATGACCACGCCCATCAGGTTGTTGAAGTCGTGGGCGATGCCGCCGGCGAGCCTCCCGATCGTCTCCAGGCGTGCCGCCTGCAGGAGGTCATCCTCGAGCCGCTGCCGGACGCGCATCTCCTCCTGCAGCCGGCGGTTGGCGCTCTCCAGCTCCGCCGTCCGCTCCGCCACCCGCAGCTCCAGCTCGTCCCGCGCCCGGCGCAAATCCTCCTCGATCCGCTTGCGCGCGAAGAAGTCGGGAATCTGGTAGCCGCCCGCCTTGTCCGCCAACCCGGGCCGGCCGGCGAGGTACTTCCGCACGCGCTCCTCGATGCGTTCCGGGGGCGCCATGATGAACCGGCAGGCTTCGTCGCCACGCGCCCGGCAGAGGATCTCGCTCGCCACGAGCGGCATCCCGAAGCTCACTTCGCACCAGCCCGAGGAGTAGCCCGCGTTCATGATGCAGACCGGGAAGGCCGCCCGCTCTCCGCGTTCCAGCCACGCGCTGGCCTCGAAGGAGTACGGGTGGTCGTAGACCAGCAGGTACTCGCTTCCCGCCACCGGTCGGGAGTCGGCATGGATGTCCACGAACGCCCATCCCGTGTGCGAGAAGTGCACGGGCCCCGCCGCCAGCTTCGCCAACGGCCCATCGATCTTCATCCGTTCGTGCAGGCGGCGGGCGTCGGTGCGGCCAATCGCATGTGCCAGGTCGAACAGGAGATTGCGAGCGAAGTCGTCCGCCTCCGCCTGGCGCTGCGGCCCGTACAAGTCCCGCACCAGGGCGAAGAACTCGACCGAGAGCGACGCGGCGCGCACCAGCACGTACCGCTCGTCCAGGACCTCGATCACGCCCCGCTCGGGATCGTCCCGCCGGCGGGCGAACCAGGCCGAAACCATTTCCTCGGCGCGTTCGAACAACGCGGCCAGCTCGACAGGCGCCCGTACGGTCTTCATCGCCATCCCCCGGACCAGCGTGGACGAACCGGACCTCCCCAACCCCGGCGTGCGTGGTTCAATGTACCGCGCCGCCGCACCCGGGGGCAAGGTCGGCGATCGCGGGGGGAGGGCGGGGGAGTCGACAGTCAACAGTCTTGAGTCGAGAGTCGACGGTCGACTGTCGACTCAAGACCGTTGACGGCCCCTTTTCAGGGGAAGCGCTTGACGTAGATGCGCGAGGTCCCGGTCCCCGGCTCGCGGAAGGCCACGGCCGGCACGGTGCCGATGGCGACGAGGTACGGCATCGCGGCGCTCGCCGCGGCGCTCTCGTTCAACGCAGCGCCGACCCGCTCCCACGCCGCGCCGTTCCACCGGCGGACCTGGACCAGGCCGACGCCGGCCGTGGTCTCGACGAACGCGACGGTCGGCCGGCCGTCGACGAAGGCGAGCGACGGGAAGTCGGCGGCGTTTCCGGCCGTGCTGATCCGCCCCGTGCCGACCAGCGTCCACCCGGTCCCGGTCGGATCGTAGCGCTTGACGAATACGCCCCGCGTCCCGACCCCGGCCCCCTCGACCTCGGAGAACGCCACGTACGGCGTGCCGGCCGCGTCGACCGCGATCGACAGGTAGTCTCCCCCGGGGCCCGAACCGGACGCCGCCCCCACGTTCAGGCTGCCGCCCACATCAGCCCAGGCGCCGGGAGCGGGCGCCGGCATCCACGACCGCACGCGCCGCTGGTTGTTGTCGATCAGCGCCACCAGGGACCTCGCGGCCGGTCCGTTCCACACGACGTCCGAACAGCCTCCGCCGTTCATCGTCAGCAACCCCGGGAGCATCGGGCTCGGCGGCGACGGCGTCTCCCACCACGCCGCCCCGGTCCACCGGGCGTAGCCGACGCCGATCCCGCACCCGCCGGCGCCGATGTCCGTGAAGTGCGGGCTCGCGCCCTCCATCGCCAGCGATACCGCCCAGTGCATCAGGCAGGGCGAGCGGTAACCCGGCGTCCCGACCTCGAGCCAACCCGTCCCGTCCCAGCTCTTCACGTGGTATGGGAACCCCGGCGGCATCGATGGCGGTTCGTAGTACACGACGTACGGCGCTCCGGAGGCGAACTGGATGTCGACGTACGACTGCGCCGAGACCATCCCCGTCGTGAGGCGCGCGCCAAGCTGCGTCCAGCCGGTCGCGGCGACGTACGAGTGCACGTAGACGTTGTCCTGCGTCTCGTCGGCGACCCAGGCCACGGTCGGCGTTGTTCCGTCCGTGCCCAGCGCGTGGGCCAGCGCCGGGAGCAGCGGGTTCACGGCAGCGCCCACGCGCTCCCACGGCCGGGGACGGCAGCCGCCGGCCGAACACTCCTCGTCCCACACGCACGGCCGGTCGCAGCCCCCGCAGTGCCGCTCGTCCGTCTGCGTGTCGACGCACTCCAGGCCGCAGACCGTCCCGCCGAGCGGTGTGCCGGTGCAGCCGCCTCCCGAGCATGCGTCCGGGGCCGTGCAGGGGTTGCCGTCGTCGCAGGCGGCGGTGTTGTCGGTGAAGGTGCAGCCGGTGGCCGGGTTGCACCCGTCGTCCGTGCACGGGTTGGAGTCGCCGCAGAAGATCAGCTCGCCGAAGCAGGCGCCGCCCGAGCACGTATCCCCCCCGCTGCACGCGTCGCCGTCGTCGCAGGCGGCGGTGTTGTTGGTGAAGGTGCAGCCGGTGGCCGGGTCGCACGCATCGTCGGTGCAGACGTCGCCGTCGTTGCAGACGACGGCCGTGCCGGCGCACGAGCCGGCGCGGCAGACATCTCCCGCGGTGCACGCGCTGCCGTCGTCGCACGCGGCCGTGTTGTCGGCGTGCGTGCACCCGGTCGCCGGGACGCACGAGTCGTCGGTGCACACGTCCGCGTCGTCGCAGGACCGCGCCGGCCCCGCGCAGTCGCCCGCGTCGCAGGCGTCGGCGAGCGTGCAGGCGCTGCCGTCGTCGCAGGTCGTGCCGTCCACACGCGGGACGAGCGAACAGGTCCCGTCGGACGGGTCGCACAGGCTCACGCGGCAGTCGGTGTCGGCGCTCGGGTCGCACGTCACGATCGTCGCCGGATCGATGACGCAGGCGTTCGCCTCGCAACGGAGCGTGCCGTTGCACGCGTCGCCGTCCTCGTGCACGGCGCACTCGGCATCGGTCGTGCACTCGCAGGTCGACGCCCCGCCGGCGCAGACGCCGTCCGCGCACGCGTCCCCGCCCGTGCACTCGTTGCCGTCGTCGCAGGACAGGTCCTCCCGGACCGGCTCCGGCGCGCACTCGCCCGTGCCCGGCGCGCAGGTGTTGGCCAGGCACTCGGTGTCGCCCGACGGATCGCAGGACACGACCGTTCCGGGGTCGAGCAGACAGCGACGTCCGACGCAGACGAGCCGTCCGTTGCACAGGTCGCCGTCGTCGTGCGCCACGCAGTCGTCGTCCGTCTCGCAGGCGCAGATGGCGTCGCCCCCGGCGCAGTCTCCGCTCGAGCACGCCTCGCCTTCCGTGCAGGGATCGCCGTCGTCGCAGGCCGTCCCGTCCGAGGGGGGGATTCCCGGGAAGCACTCGCAATCGACGCACTGTTCCGCGCCGTTGCAGAGGAAGCCGTCGTCGCAACCATCGTCGGAGACGCACAGGCACGGGACCTCCCCGTCCGTCCCGTCGTCGGCCTCCTCGCCGCCGACGTCGTCCGACCCCTCCCCGACCTCCGCGTCTTCCCGCGGCGCGTCGCCGTCCCCGGGAACGTCCGGCTCGTCCCCCACGACGTCGAAGACATCGCCGCCGCCATCGGCCGTCGAATCCCCTCCGCTCGATCCGCATCCCCAGGCCGGCACGGTCAGCGCGACCGCGCAACACCAGCACATCGTTCGGCAGCGCGACGTCATGGCATCCCTCCTCGTTGCATCGGGCCAGTCCCCTTCGAAGCTGCTTGTAGGTAGCATGCGGATCCCACACCGGCAAGGCGGCGGCCCTCCGGCGAATGTGGTAGGTTCGGGCCCATGTGGAAGATCGCCCGGACCACGGTGGCTCTTGCCCTGCTCGCGGCTTGCTCCGGACGCGGCACCCCGACCGCGCACGGGCCGTCGGAAACGGCCGCCGCGACGCCGGATGGTGACGCCATGCCGGCCGAATCCCCGCCCGCCGACACGCGATGGCAGGACGGGTACCTCCTCGCCCCCGATTCGCCCGACCCGCTGGCCTGCGACACGGAGGCCGACTGCACCTGCGCGATGCTCGTCGCCGAGGACGGCTGCTGCCAGCCCAGCATCTGGCCGGCCCCGCAGACCCGGGCCTACAACGATTGGCTGCGGCGACACCTGGGCTCCGACGAGTGTCGCGACGTGGAATGCCCGATCGGCCCGCCGCCGGCCCCACCGCCGCCGTGCCAGTCCAAAGCCCGCTGCTTCGAGGGCCGGTGCAGCACGGCCTGCCCGCGGATGGTCGAGGGCCTGTCCGTCCTCCTGGAGTTCTCCGACGTCGAGGTCGTCCGCGAGGACGACGGCATGATGGTCACCTGCCAGGCGAAGTTCCAGAGCCTGGCGAGCGGCCCGATCACCGTGCGCACGAACTTCGCTTCGGTCTTCGACGGCCTGGCCGTCGTCCTGTCGGGCCCGGACGGCACCGAGCTGACGCGGGTGCCGTACATCAACCACCAGTCGCCGTACTCGTCGGAGGGCAGCGACATGGAGCTTCCGGTCGGCGAGACGACGCAGCGGCTCGTGTTCCCCCTCTTCGGCTTCACGACCGACCTCCCCGTCGTCCGCGTCCGTCTCGAGGGCGACCTGCCGCGCGTGCCCGACTCCGCCGGGCTGCGCAGCGAGGAAGTCGACGTGACGATCGGGCCCGCGGCGGTGGCCGCGCCCTGATGACCGAACAACCACGGCTCGATCCCGCACAGCACGGCCTCGGCGACATGGCCCCGGCGGACTTCCGCCGCGCCGCTCATCGCGTCGCCGATCTCGTCGCCGACTACCTCGAGCGGCTGGAGTCGTACCGCGTCCTGCCGGACCTCGTCCCGGGCGCCATCCGCGCGCAGCTTCCCGCCGCTGCCCCCGCTTCTCCCGAGCCGCTGGACGCGGCTCTGGCCGACTACCTGCGGCTCATCGAGCCCAACATCACGCACTGGCAGCACCCGGGATTCATGGCCTACTTCACCTCCATCGCCTGCGGTCCGGGGATCCTGGGCGAGTGGCTCGCCGCCGGCCTCAACTCCAACGTCATGCTCTGGCGCAACGCGCCCGCCTCGACCGAGCTGGAAGAAACCGTCGTCGCCTGGCTCCGTCGCGCGCTCGGCCTGCCCGACGCCTTCGACGGCATGTTCACCGACACCGCGTCCATCTCCTCCCTCACCTCCCTGGTCGCCGCGCGCCACGTCGTTCCCGGTCTCGACGCGCGCGACGAAGGTCTGGCGGGGCGTCCGGAGATCGGCCGCCTGCGGCTGTACGCCTCGACGGAGGCCCACTCCTCGATCGAGAAGGCGGCCATCGTCATCGGCGTCGGGCGGAACGGGCTGCGGCGCATCCCTGCCGATGACGAGTACCGCATGCGCCCCGACCTGCTGGCGGCGGCGATCGAGGAGGACCGGCGCGCCGGCCGGATGCCCTTCGCCGTCGTCGCCACCGCCGGCACCACCTCGTCGACGAGCGTCGACCCCGTCGACGCGCTCGCGGACGTCTGCGCCCGCGAGGGACTTTGGCTGCACGTCGACGCCGCCTACGGCGGCACCGCCGCGCTTGCCCCGGAGCTGCGGCCGCAGCTTCGCGGCTGGGAGCGCGCCGACTCGATCGTCGTCAACCCGCACAAGTGGATGTCCACCCCGTTCGACGCCTCGCTGCTCCTGTTCCGCCGTCCGGAGGCGTTCCGCTCGGCGTTGAACCTGGTGCCGGAGTACCTGCGCGTGCGCAAGGAAGGGGAGGCCCACGACTTCCACGAGTACGGGATACAGCTCGGCCGTCGCTTTCGCGCGCTGAAGCTGTGGTTCCAGCTCCGGTACTTCGGCACCGACGGCATGGCGGCGCGGATCCGCGAGCACGTCCGGCTGGCCCGTCAGCTCGCCGACTGGATCGACGCGGAGCCCGACTGGCAGCGGCTGGCCCCGGTCCCGTTCTCCACCGTCTGCTTCCGCCATCGTCCCGCGGCCTTGACCGCCCGCGAGAGCGACCCGGACGTGCGGGCGGAGCTCGACCGCCGGAACGAGGCCCTCCTGGCGCGCGTCAACTCTTCCGGCCGCTTCTTCCTCTCGCACACGAAGCTCCGCGACCGCTTCACCCTCCGCGTGACGCTCGGCAACCTCCGCGCGACCGAGCGTCACGTCCGCGAATGCTGGGCGCTCCTGCGGGAATCGGCCGCGGGCTAGCAGTTTTCTTTCTACTTACGCCCGTTACCGGCATGATCCGTGGCCAGGATGAGGTCCGTGGGCCGGAGTGTGCGCCGAGCATTTTCTTGTAACGCTGCCGCCCTTCGATGCGGCCGCGGGGAGCAGCGCTCGCCCCTTCGGCCGTGCCGCCGGGTGCAATTCGCCGCGTCCTGCGCCTTGCTTGCCGCGCTCTCCTGCGCCACGGTCGACACGCGCCTGCGGCTGTGCGCGATGGAGGTCGAGGGGAACGAGGGCGTTTCCGACCGGGAGATCCTGGACCGCCTGGCGCTGGTGGCGGAAGACGGGTACGCATGGTCGGACGAGCGGTATCTCGACGAGGTCCTCTTCGAGCGTGATGCGCCCCGGGTCGCCCGCATCTATCGCGCCTTCGGGTATTACCATGCGCGGCTCGACGCCGTCGGGCTGCGTTGGACCCCGGACGGGAGCGGCGTCGTGCTCACCTTCCACGTGACGGAGGGGGCGCCGGCCGTCCTGGACACGCTGACCATCACCGGACTGGACACGCTGCCGCCGGTCGCTCGTCGCGAGGCGCAGGACGCGATCCGGATCGCCGAGGGCGAGGTGATCGCGGAGGACGACTGGGACGCGACGAAGGAGGGCATCCGCCGCGCGCTGCGCAACAACGGGTTCCCCAGCCCGACGGTGACGGGAACGGTGCGCATCGACGACGCGGCCGACACCGCGACGGCCGAGCTGATCATCGATGCGGGTCCGCCCGCCGATTTCGGCGAGGTGCGCATCTCCGGCCTGGAATCCGTTCCGGAGCCGCCGATCCGCGAGGAGGTCGGGATCGACGCGGGCGAGACGTTCTCCGCCGCGCGGCTGGACGACGCCCGCGCGGCCCTCGTCAACGCCGGCATCTTCTCCTCGATCGAGGTCACCGAGGTCCCGGCCGAGTCCGCCGCGACGCCGACGGTCGATGTCGACGTCGAGCTGGCCGAGGGCGACATGCAGCGCCTGAAGCTCGGCGTCGGTTTCGCCACGGAGCAGGGGAGGCAGCAGGCGGAGGTCACCGGCAGCTACGAGCACCGCAACCTGTTCGGGGGCCTGCGCCGGCTGCAGTGGACGAACCGCTTCGGCTGGGCCTTCGACCTGGGCGCCATCGATACCGAGGGCGGGCGAGTCGACCTCGGTCCCTTCGGCTCCACGGTCCTGAACTTCCGGCAGCCGAACGAGGCCGACCTGCGGCTCGCGTTCCTTGCGTCGCTCAAGTACGAGGCGGAGCCGACCGCGAGCGACTACTCGACGCAGGCGATCCAGGCGCGGGTGGGCGCGGAGCGGTCCTTCCGGGATCGGACGTTGTCGGTGGGCCTGTTCAACGCCGTGCGCTGGGTCGATCTGTGGAACGTCCACACCAGCGGCAGCGTCGCCGACGTCCCGTACCTGCTCTACCTGCTCGACTTCACCACCACCCTCGATCTGCGCGACGACCCGCTGGCCCCGCACAACGGCCACTACATCTCCGCGCTCCTCCGCCTGGGCATCGATCCCACCGGCGGCGACTACCAGGACGGCGACGACTCGCGCGACTTCTACCGCTACTTCCTGCTCAAGGGGGATTTGCGCGGCTACTACGGGCTGCACGAGCGCGTGACGCTGGTCCTGCGCGTGGCGGCGGGGATCATCGTGCCGTTCGGCGGCGACGCGCTGGCGCCGCCGGACGAGAGGTTCTTCTCCGGCGGCGCGAACAACATCCGCGGCCTGCCCTACCACGCCGTCGGCGCCTGGCGCGATTGCCCCACCGATCCGCCCGACCCCGCGTGCGTCCAGCCGTCGCTCGGCGGCAATACCCTGTGGGAAGCATCGGCCGAGCTGCGCGTGAAGGTCTGGGGCGACCTCTCCGCCGCGGTCTTCTTCGACGCCGGCAACGTGATCGACGGCTTCTTCTCCAGCGTCTACTCCGCGTCCAGCACCCGGCTGTTCCACCCCACCGTCGGCGCCGGCCTGCGCTACGTCACGCCCGTCGGCCCCGTGCGCTTCGACGTCGGCGTGCCGCTCCAGACCGACCCGCGGCTCGCCGACCTCCCGCCCGTCGCGTTCCAGCTCACCCTGGGGGAGGCCTACTGATGCGCGGCAGGGCCCGACGCACGGTGTTGCCGACGCCGGCGCACCGCACGCTGCGCCGCCGGGCGCTGCGCTGGATCCTTCGCGGCGCGCTCGTCCTGCTCGGCCTCGTGCTGCTCGCCTCCGCCGCCCTGATCTTCGTCCTCGCGACCGAGACCGGCAGCGAATGGGCGGTACGCCGCGTCGTGCAGTCGATCGACGAGGGGATCCCCGGCTCGATCGAGTTCGAGTACGGCGGCGGAACGCTGCTCGGAGACATCCGCGTGCGCAACGTCGTCATCCGCGACCCGGCGGGCTACGAGGTCGTCCGCGTGGCCGACGCTTCCGCCCGCATCGACCTCTGGCGCCTGTTCGACAGCGTCGCCCGCTTCACCGACGTGCGGCTGGGCGGCGTCGACGTGACGGTGCGCCAGCGGAAGAAGTGGCTGGGCATCGTGCGCGCCTTCCGCGAGCCCGTACCCGAGGCCGAGCGCGGGAGGCGCCCGCCCGGGCCGTGGCTCTTCGACCTGCCCGACATCAAGATGGCCGGCGTGCGCGTCGCCGTCGACCTGCCGCCCGCCGCCATGACCGTCCGCATCCCCGAGCTGGACGTCTCCCTCCTCGCCGGCCGCGGGTCCCATCGTGTCCAGGCCGACGCCCGCGGCGAGGTCGACGTGCGGCGCATGGGCCCCGCCGCGCGCACCGACCGCGTCGCGTTCGACGGGCGCGTCGAGTCGCGTACCGGTCGCCCGGTCGACGCCGAGGCGCACCTGGAGCAGGAGGGCGACTCCGCCGCCGTCCGCTTCGGGGTCGACGACGCCGGGCTGCACGCGGCGCTGCGGGGCGACGAGCGGGGCCTCGACCTCGAGCGCTACCTCCCCGCCGGAATCCCGGGCCTCCGCCCCGGCCGCGCCCGGGACCTCGACGTCACGGCAGACGGCCCCGCCGAAGCGCTCGCCTTCCACGCGTCGGCTCGCACCGACGCCGGCGCCGCCCTGGTCGATGGCCGTCTCGAGTCCGCCGCCCAGGCGCGCACCCTCACCGCGACGGTACACCTCGACGACGCGCGCCCCGTCCGGCTCGGCGCCGCCGGCGCGCCCCCCGGACTCGCCGTGTCGCTCGACGCCGACCTGCGCGCCGACCTGTCCCGTCCCGCAGTCGAGGCCGACCTGACGGGCGTCGAAATCACCGGCGCCGACGTACCGGGCGGACCGTGGGCCGGCGCCGCTCGCGGCGATCGCAGCGGCGGTGCCGTGAGCCTCCTGGCGGTCGACGGCACGCTCGCGGTCGCGGCGTCGGTCGACCTGGCGCAGGGCGGGCCCGAGGAGTGGCGCGCGCAGGGCGAGGTCAAGCTGGCCTCGGCCGCACGGCTCGAAACGCCCTGGCTCGCCGCCGTCGGACCGCTCGAGATCGCCGCCGACGCCTCCGGACGCGGCGCCGATGTCCGGGGGGGCGCCGTCACGATTTCTTCCCGCGGCGAGCTGCGCGCCGAGGCGGCAGCGGCGGAGCTGAGCGGTCCCTGGAGCACCCACCTGGACGCCCGCCCGGCGGGAGACGGGGCCTGGGCGGCGGACGGTTGGCTGCTGGGCGAGGAGGGCGCCGCGCTGCGCGCCGGGGAGACGGTGGTTTCGGGGCCGATCGAGCGCGACGGCGCGTCGGCCGGCGAGCCGCGCGGCGTGCCGCTCCACCTCGAGGTCGGTCCGGACGGAAGGTTGGCGCTGCGGCTCGAGGACGCCCGGGTGGCGGCGGCCGAGGACGGGGCCCGCGGGACGCGGACGACGGCGCCCGTCGTCGCGGATCTGTCGCTCGAGCGCGACGGCGCGGGCGGACTCGAGATCGTCGCGTCGGTCCGCAGCGACGGCTCGCTCGTGCTCGGTCGCGCGGACACCGTCACCGGTCCGTTCCTGGCGAGCGCGGAAGCGACGGCCGCGAACGGCGAGTGGCGGCTCGTCCGCGCCTCGGCCGACGCGGCCGGGGCGCGCCACGGAACGGTGCGCGCCGGTGCGATCCATGCCGAGCTGGAGCCGGCGGCCGTGAACGGCGACTCGCGCGCGAGCGCGAGCGTGACGGCATTGCGCAGCGGCCGCACGCGGATCGGCACCGTCTCGGTCGAGCTGGTCGGGGACACGGTGTCGGGGGGAGGGACGGTGCGCCTGGCGAGCGGCAGGAGCACGGCGTCGTCCTCGATCCGGCTCCGCCGCTCCGTCGAGACCGGCACGGTCGAGGCGTCGCTCGAGGGCGGGCTGCTGCGCTCCCGGGATTCCGCCCTGCGCTTCCATGGCACGGTGCGCGGCGGGTCCTCCGGCCTCGAGATCCCGTCGTTCGTGGTGGAGGGGGCCGGAGCCGCCGGCCATGCCGCGGGCTCGGTCCGCGGCTGGCGCCGCCTGCAGCTCGCGGCGGAGCTGACCGGCTTGCCGCTCGGGTTCCTCTTCGACTTCGGTGTGGCCCCGGCCTCGATGCGCGACGCGGTCGAGGCGGGGCGGGTCTCGGGGCACGTGACGGCGGGCGGCACGGTGCGGCGGCCCGTGGTGGAGTTCGGCGCGAGCATCGACGGGCTGGCGATGGGCGGAGTCCGCGAGACGCGCGTGACGGCGACCGGCCGGCTGGAGGGGAGCGACCTTCGCGTCTCCGCGGAAGCGACGCTCGCTTCCGGCGGGGCCGTGGTCGCCGATCTCACGCAGCTTCCCGGCTCCGGCCTGACCGTCTTCGTGCGGGCGGACCAGGTCCCGCTCTCCCTGCTGCGCACGGCGCGTCCGGACATGCCGGAGATTGCCGGGACGGTCTCGGAGGGCAGCGTCCTGTTCGTCGCCGACGAGCACGCGATCGAGGTGCAGGTGGGAGTCGAGGACTTCGCCGTGGGTGACCTGCCGCCGATCGACGGTTGGATCGGCCTGGACTGCCGCGGTCGCGATTGCGGCGATCGATTCCGGCTCGACCTGCCCGGCGATGGCGTGGCCGAGGGTGACGGCCGGATCGCCCTGCTCCACGACCCGACCGCGGCGCCGGCGCGTGCGTGGCAGGGGCTGCGCGACGGCGAGTGGCTCCAGCACGTCGCGTTCGTCCAGGTGGACCCGTCACAGCTCGGTCCGGCCGGGCCCGAGGTCCCGTCCGGGTCGTTGTCGGGGTCCGCGGTGCTCACCGGCAGTCCGGGAAGGCCGCGCGGCCGGGCGGAAGGGGCGGCCGGGAGGCTGGCCTGGACGGCGCGCCCGGAGCTGCCGCTGCTCGACGGTCGCGTCACCGCGGACGCCGACGCCGCGGGCGTGCGGGTGGCAGTGCACCTGGGCGACTCGGCCGGCGGCACGGCCGAGGCGGTCGTGGAATGGGCGTCGGATCCCTTGACCCTGCTGCGCGACCGCGACGTCGCCGTGCGACCCGACGTGCGTCTTGCCGGCACCGTCGGGGGAGAGCTGCTCGTGGCGGCCTTCCCGGGACGATTCGTGCACGCGCCTGCCGAGCGCGTGGGGCTGCGCACCCGCTGGTCGCCGCCCCCCGCCGGCGGCGTCTCGGTCTGGTCGCTGTCGGTCTCCGGCGACAGCCCGTACCTGGGCGAGGTTCCGGCGCGGGCCGTCGCCCTCGCGATCGACGGCGAGGGGCGGCGGGCGGCGGTGCGGGCGACGGTGCGCAACGACGAGGGCGTGGCGTTGCAGGTCCGCGGGGACCTCCTGCTTCCCGACAACCCGGAGGGGAAGCGGCGCCCGGGTTGGCACGAGCCGGCCCCGGAGCCGCGGCGCGGCACGCTGCCCGGGGTCCCGGACGGGGCGCTGGTCACGGGCAGCGGCGCCGGAGCACGGGGGCCGGTTCCGCCGGAAGAGGAGGGCGATGCGTTCCCCGACCTGCTGTCCTTCGGGCGGCTGGAGGCGGCCGCGGCGGTCATCGACGCGACGATCTTCGCCCGCCGGCTCGATCTCGGCGGCGTGCCCGCCCCGCCCGAGATCTCCGATATGTCCGGCCTGGCGGACCTGGACCTGGCGGTCCACGGTCCGCTGGGCTCCCCGGACGTCACCGGCAGCTTCCACGTGGTCGAGGGCGGGTTCGTGCTCCTGGCCACGGCCCAGCGGTTCACCGCGGTGGAGCTGGTTGGTACGGCCGAGCAGGAACGGATCACCCTGGAACGCGTGGCGGCGAAGAGCGGCGGGGGAGAGGCCAGCCTCTCCGGCACGATCGACTGGGCGGTGCCCGGGGGATTCGGCCTCGACCTGCAGGTCGACTCGACCGACTTCCCGCTGTCCGGGGAGGGGACGACCTTCGGCCGGCTGACCTGTGCGGCCGGCGTCACGGGGACGGTGTTGACCGTGATCGATCCGCTGACGGGCGCTCGGCGGGTCGATGCCGGCGTCGAGGTCGGGAGGTGCACGCTGGTGTTGCCGCGGCAACGCAGCCGGGCGGTGATGGGGATGGGCGATCACCCCGACTTCGTCGTCGCCGGCCACGAGACGCCCCGCCCGGCGGAATCCGCGGAGTCCCTGGCCCCCTGGGACGTCACCGTGACCCTCGACGCCGAGGGGGAGTTGTCGGTGCGGCGCGAGGACATGCAGATGACGGCGACCGGCACGCTGGTCTTCCGCAGCAGCCCGAGGCAGGAGGAGGGCTCCTCGGTGGCCGGGAGCGTCGAGGTGCGCCGAGGGTGGGCGGACATGTTCGGCCGCCGCTTCGACCTCGAGTTCGGCACGGTCGAGTTCACCGGGCACTACCCGGTCGACGGCACGATCGACGTCCGGCTCGCCGCCCAGACCTCCGAGGGGCCGGTCTACGTCGACGTCACGGGCACGTTGCGCCACCCCGCCGTCCAGCTCACCAGCGATCCGCCGCGCGACCAGAGCGAGATCCTCGCGCTGCTCTTCCTGGGGCGCACGGACGTGACGTCCGCGGAGCAGCTGGCCCTGCGCGACCAGGCCGGTCAGATCGCCGGCAATGTCGTCGACGCCGTCGGCCTCGCCTTCTTCCAGTCCGAGGTCGCCTCGCGCATCTCGCCGCTGACCGTGCTGCGCGTCGATCCCGGCACCTCGGGCTTCACCGACGCCCGCCTCCGTGCCGGGATGAACGTCCTGTCCAATCTCTACGTCGAGTACTCGTACCAGCTCGACGCCGACCAGGTGCAGAACTCGAACGAAGGCCGCGTCGAGTGGCTCATCCTGCGCAACCTCTCCCTCGAAGGGAATTTCGGCGACGCCCAGTCCGGCGGCATCCACCTGCAGTTCCGGACGGAGTGGTGAGCGGCTTCGCGAGCGATCGTCGTTCCGGCCAACGCGGTTCCGGAATTTCGCGCAAAGGGCGCAAAGGGCCGCAAAGGACGCAAAGGGGAACAACCAGGGCGGTTCCTGGCGGTCAACGGCGCTCGTTGCCGCCCGGGGTGCCCGATGGTACCTTGCCGTCATGTTGAGGACGCGCTTCGGCTGGTTGTGGCTCTGCTTGGCGATTCTGGGCGTGGCGACGGCCTGCGATGAAGGGTCGGACGACGATGCCGGTGCGGCCGAGACGGGAGACGATGCCGATGGGGCCGGAGGCGACGGCGACGTCGCGGACGAGGTTCCGGCGATCGCGATCACGACCGAGTCGCTGCCGGGGGGACGTGTGCAGGTGGCTTACGCGGCGCAGCTCGAGGCGTCGGGTGCCTCGGGGACGGTGACCTGGGAAGTCACGAGCGGCGGCCTTCCGCCTGGACTGGATCTTGACGTCGAAGGGGCCATTTCCGGCCTGCCCGAGCGTTCGGGAACGTACGACTTCGAGGTCACGGTGCACGAGGCCACTGCCTCCGATGTCGGCATGCTCTCCATCGCCGTGCCGAAGGTGCTGCTCATGAGCGGGTTCGAGCCGTTCGGTGGGTATGCGATCAACTCGTCGTACGAGGCGATCGAGCCGCTCGGCGAGACGATGGTGGGCGGTCTCGACGTGCGCGTCGTCGAGCTGGCGGTGGAGTGGGGGACGTCCTGGGACGAGCTGGAGGCCGAGATCGAGCGGCTGCATCCCGACGCCGTGATCGCGACGGGGCAGGCGGGGCCCGAGGGGATGCGGTTCGAAACCGCGGCGTTGAACGTCATGCGCGGCACCGACAACGCGGGGGTCACCATGTCGGGCGAGCCGATCGTGCCGGGAGGTACCAGCCGGCTGCGGGCCGACTACCCGATCGACGAGATGGACGCGGCGATGACCGCGGGAGGGTTCCCGACCCTCGTTTCGGCCGATGCCGGCGACTTCCTGTGCAACTACGTCATGTATCGGTTGCTCGACTACTGCGCGAGCGCGACCGAGGTACCGGCGGCGTTCGGCTTCATCCACGTTCCGCCGGTCCCGGACGTCGGCATGACGGTCGACGAGATCACCGCCGCCCATCGGCTCGGCATCGAGGCTCTTGCCGACTGGCTGTCGTCCGGCAAGGAAGCCCGCCCGGCGGTGCCCAACATCCACACGCCGCCCCGGTACTTCCGCCGTCCATGAATCCCCGACGCCGCCCTCTCGTCGACCTCCGCATGAATCGCGCCACGGTTCTGCTCCTGTTCCTGGCGATGGGGTTCCTCTCGCGTGCCGCCGCCGCGCAGCCTTGCGGGGGCTACGAGCCGGCTGCGTTGCCGACAGAAACGCTCGATCGGCTGATCGCTGACCTCCAGGGCGCGACGGCCGACGCCGCGGACGAGGCGGCTTCGCCCGGCGAGCGCATTGCTGCCTACCACCGCATCGTGGGGCTCGCGGAAGGGGTCCGCGACGCGTACTCGATCTGCGACGTGCCCGCGAGCGACGATGAGGAGCGTTTCCGGGCGGCGACCGGGCGTGGGTTGGCGGCGTGGAACGAATGGAAGGACGCAGCCTGGCGGGACTGCGCCGGCGTGGTGGCCGGAACGCACGCCTCGGGGGAGGAGGCGCGGACGTGCGTGGAGCAGGGGGCGAAGCCGTTGCGTCCGCTGGCGCCCGGGGCTCCGGCCCCGTGGCGCGACGCCGACGCGGACGGCGGGGCGCGGCTCTTCGACGAGCTTCGCGACGGGTTCGACGAGGAGGACGTCGTGGCGCGCACCGACCTGGCCGCGATCTGTTTGGCGGCCGGCGATTGGCAGGGCGCGCTGGATTTCGCGGAGCCGCTGGCGGGGACGTACGAGGGCGATCTGCTGCGGGCCGCGGCCATGGCAGGGCAGGGCGAGGGCAACCGGGCGGCGGGGTTGTACCGGCGCCTCGTGCGCCGGGATCCCGGTCGGCCCGAGGCGCATTTCAACCTGGCGATGCTGGCGGCGTCCCGGTGGTGGTGGCCGCGCCGCGGCCCCGCCGAGCTTCGTGCGCCGTTCTTCCACACGTTGGCCTACTTGTGCCTGACGGACGCTGCGGATAATCCCGCGCTGGCGGACGAGGCCACCGGATTCGCCCGGAACCTGGAAGAGGCGCTCAACGGCCGCAGCTTCTGGATCTGGCACGGCGACGACGAGCAACCGCCGCTGCCGCTCCCCGTCTCGGAGCTTGGCCCCGAGATGAAGGACTACCCGGCCGACACGCCGTACGCCCACACCTGCGAGGAGGTGTTGCGCGAGGCGGCGCCGGCGTGGAGCGGCCCCGGGCCGTGATCCGCTGGAATCGTCGGGGCGGGCGGTCAGTCCGGCAGGTCCTCGAGTTTCGTTAATCCTCGTCGCTCTCCCTCCGCGTGGGCTCGATCGTAGAGTTGCCAGAAGTCGCTCCGCTAGGCGAGGAGCAGACGCCTGACCCGGGACCGGTTGCGGTCTTGCAGCGTCGGCTCCTCGAGGCCGAGACACTCCGCCATCATCTGCTTGAGCATGCTACGGACCCCAGCGCCCAGGCGCTTGTATCGGCGGGCGGCCGCGGGCGTGAGAACGACCCGGCGCATGCCGACAAGGTAGTCTCAATTGTGGTTCCGCCCAACCGGGATCAGGTGGGCCGATTCGCACGGGCCAAGTTTCCCTGCGGGCCCCGCGATCTCGGGTGGAGTCGCGCTCCGACCGTCTGTCGGTGGCTTCCAGAAGTCTTGGATTAGCGGCCCGTGCGGAATTGCGACGGCCATCCGCCCGCCATCCGAGCGATGCTTGACACGGTGCGAGTTACCCGGCCATGATGACGGCGGGAGTTGGAGAAGATGGCGTGCAGCGAAGCGGGAGGGTCCCGCACGTCGATCGAGGTGACAGGAGCGTTGCTTGCGCCGGCCGCGGCCGATTGTCCGGCACGGGTCAGACCGACACCTTCCGTCGAGGCGCTGCGCGCGGCGGCGGGGGGCGATCCTGCGGACTGCCGCGAGGTCTACACCTGGCTGCTCGGCGTCGTGCCGCGGATGATCCGGCGCTGCGGTGTGGGCGTTGCCGTGCCTGGCGACCTAGTGCACGACATCGCAGCGGACGCGACGCTCGGCCTGCGGCATTTCCGTGGGGACGCCGGGTTCGCCACGTGGGTCTTCCAGATCGTCAAGCACCGCGTCGCCGACTGCTGCAAGCGCCGGGGCCGAGGAGAGTTGGTACTCGATGATGCCCCCGCGGTGGTCATCGCGGACGTCCGGCCTTCGCCCGACCAGCAAGTAGACACGGTGGCCCGGCTGTGCTGCGTTTCCACCGCCGTTCAACTCGTGGTCATTCTGCACCCTCGTCCGGTGGTGTGCTGGCTTGCCCTGACGATCTGGGGTCGATCGGCGTCGGATGTCGCGGAGGAACTCGGCTTGACAATCGACACGGTGTACCAGGACGTGCATCGGGGCGCGATCATGATTCACGAGGCGTTGCGGTGGGTACAGCCGTCCCGCAGGCGGAAACCCCACGTACTGGCGGGGGGGTGTCCTTTCACCGACCTGCGTGCGACCTACGCCTGGTGCACCGCCGTCCCTCCTACGTGCCTCACTCCCTGGGGCTTGCATCGCGGGTCTGCGCGCCGGTTCGTTGCCCCGTTCCTGTCCGGGACGCCCCCCCCCCCCCCACCGCCGGAGCCGCGGTTCCCGTGGCCGTAGCCACGCTTGGTCGTCGCGCGCGGCTCGACGCCCCGCCGGGATCGCGCGGATCCAGGGTGGTCCGGAAGGACCCGTCGATTCCGTGTCAGGATTCCGGAGAAGGAGGGACTAATAGGCGTGGGCAGCGGGTGGTGCGTACCGGCCTGACCAACCGCAGCACATCGGTTGCCCCAGCCCGGGAATTCGCCGTTGACCGGCGTGATGATCCGGGCGCCGTGGAGCCGAGCGTGGTGCCGGCTTCCATCGGCGGTCGTCGGCGGGATGCTGGTGTGCTCTCACCGCGCACGGGAGGAGGGACAAGATGAGTCGTGTACGTCTGGTGATTCTGGTGTGTGTGGCGGGTGCCTGCCTGTTCATGGCGACATCGGCGCAGTCGGAAGTCGACCTCAAGACCTACTCGGGCATCCTCTGCGTGGAGTCAGGAGTCGTCTCATCGAGCACGCTGTACTACGATTCGAGCGGTGCTCAGAATGATGACGCGTACACCCACTCGTTCATCTGCGCTACCACCTTGGACTGCTATGGCCTCCAAAACGACAGTTGGATCGTGTTGTGGGACAGGAACAGCTCCACCAATTTCTCCTGTTCCCTGGTCAATCGGAACGCTGTCACGGGGTCGACGTACTACGGGGACGCGGCGACAACGTCGGGCATCGAAGGCCCGGTGCAGAAGACGCTCGACGCACCCGACACGACCCCATCCTACCTCGTCCGATACATCAGTTGTTCCGTCCCCGCGAAGTACTCCGGCAACCGGTCGGCCGTCGTGGGGTACGCAATCGACGAGAACTGTTAGCGGGAGAGCCGGGCACCGGTGCGACGCGGTACCACCCGAATTGCAGGGGTTGTCGGCACCTTGATGGTTGCCGCCGGCGCCATCCTGTGGATCGCTTGGCCTTCGTCGCCTGCCGACAAACCTGCCGGACGCGGCCCGGCATTGGAACCGGAGGCACCGGAGCACCATCAGGCGGGGCATGGTGAGCCTCGGTCAATCTCAAGCACCTCCATGTCGGACCGTCTTTCAAGACGACTGGCACGCCTGGAGGGCGACCAGGCCGTGTTGATCGACGTCCTCCGGGACATGGTTGCCAATGCGGAACGTCCGGTTCAGAATGCGGCAGCATTCGGGGGTGGGGAAGGTGGGGCGATTCAAGGGAAGGTGACAGCTCTCATCGCGGACGCCGGGGGCGACGGCAGGCAGGCCGAGCAGACGGCGCAGGCGCTACCGACCGAGGCTGAGGTCCTGGAACAGGAGCGGCGGACCGCGATTGCCCTGGACGCAGCCCTCGAGCGCGAGACGAAGGATCCCGACTGGGCACCGGCGATGGAGTCTGGTGTGGAGGACTGGTTCCTGCTAGAGGAAACTACTGGCGCCTCGCTCAAGAGCGTTGAATGCGGACAGTCCCTGTGCCGCGTGGAGGTCGCCTTCGACTCCGTTCAGTCGCGGGAGGCATTCGAGCCCGCAATCGCCGGGACCCCGGCGTGGACCGACCGCGGGACGGCGATGATTAGACTCGATGGATGGGAGGATCTTGATGTGGAAGTCTACTTCGCGCGGTCCGGGATGTCGCTCGCTGAACTCACGGACGGCGGTGCTCGATGAGCGTCGGGACGAGGAGTTGGGGTCCCGAGTGGGCGTGAGGGTGTGCAGACGTGGCGCTGTTGCGCGAGCCCTGTGCGCCGCCGGAATGCTCCTTGCCCTGTGCGTCGTCGTTGGCTGCGATCTGGCCACGCGGCTCGACAGCGACGTAGCAGATGGCGCACGATGGGCGCCGGAAGTCGAGGGGTTGGGCGAGGGGGGTTGGCGCGACGGGGAGGTGCCGTGGACCCCGCCGGGCATCACTGATTGCAGCCGCGCCGCCGCGCCGAGTCCCGAGTTCCCAGACTGTTGGCCCTACGACATCTGGGTGGATGCCGAACGAGGCGTCTCCGAGCTTTTCGGGTGGGCGGAATGGGAGCGTACCACATCCGGAGGGCACTTCCTCGGTGAGTGGCTGACGATCTGGAACAATGACGGGGATGGATGGACGGAGAGCTACCGGACGTTGTGCGTGGATGAGGGAGGAACGTACGCCGGCGGGTGTGGACTCTTCCTCGCAGGCTATCGGGGCGACGCACTCGTCCTCTGGGGCCGCGATCCGGGTGCTGGCCTTCTCGTGGCAGGCAGCGTGAGCCCTTGGCCGGAGTTCTCCGCGACGCCGGCCGAGTTGGTTCTGGTTCGCGATGATCTTGCCTACGCCATCTGGGACGACGATGTGGTCCACTTCGACGGGATCTCCTGGTCACGGCTGCCGTCGCTTCGCCCGGCCGACGTGTCGAGACTGTGGGCGGACAATGATGACGTTTTCGCAGCGGGGCACGGCGGGACGGTGATGTCGCTGGATGGTGGGTCGTGGCGTGTTCATGACGTCGGCACCCTATCGGATATCACGGCAATATGGGGATTCGACGGGGATGATGTGTTCGCTGCCGGGAGGAACGGCGAGCTGCTGGTATGACGGTTCCGGATTCGCCGTGCTTGCATACTGGCCGCCAGCAGCTGCACCCGACGGCGCCACGTGCATGGGCGGAACGCGTATTGTGCGCTTGCGTGGACTGTCACCCAGCGAGGTCTTCCTGGCAGTGACGGAAGTGTCACCGACCGGAGAGTGCCCCCAGCGGCCGTTCCTTCTGCGGTGGGACGGCAGCGCATTCCACTGGATGTAGACCTGCGCGCGACGTCAAGGACAGCAGGGTCGGACGTCCCTACTCCCGCAACAGCACGTCACACGCCAGCCGGGCCTTCTCCAGCAGGCGGCGGAAGGGGCCGGCCTGCTGCGCGTGGTTGCGGAGGTGGATGATCATCTTGCGCTCCAGACGGTAGCGCGTCAGCTTGGGCGGCTTGGGCGGCTTGCCGGCCTTCACCGACTCCATCGGCTTCCAGAGGTCCGCGGACTCGTAGCCGAACGTCCGCAGGTCCTCGGGGTCGATCCGCTCCACCATCTTGCGCACCAGCTCCAGCTTCGCCGGGTCCTGCGCGAACTCCTTGGGCCACTTGTCCAAGGACGCCTTCGACGGCCGCTTGTGCTGCCCGACGCCGATCGGATCGCCCAGACCCTGCGGGCGCGGCGCCTCGCCCCCCTCCTTGCCGTACTCGATCGCCTGCGGCTCGAAGGGGACGCCGATGTACCCGCAGATGCGCTCGAACCACGCCTCCGGCGCGCTCACCAGCTCCTCGTACTTCACGTGGAAGAACGGTACCTCGGTCTGCCGCAGGAACGCCGCCATCACGGGGATGTAGCGCTCGAGGATCGGGTTGAACTTGTGCGCCTCGGCATAGTCGCCGTCGAAGAACGAGTTGGCAAACGACGAGAAGATCGCCGCGGGATGCCGGGTCAGCACCACGTACTTGCCGTCCGGGAAGACCTTGGCCATGAACGGCAGGATCAAGCCGTACGCCGGCGTCTTGTCCAGACAGATCGGCTTGCCGCTCGGCTGCAGATACCGCCCGTAGATGACGTCGCAGTACGCCCGACACGCGTCCCAGTAGTCCTGCTCCTTGCGCGGGAGCTGGTCCACGAACAGTTTTTGCGACTCCGCCGCCAGGATGTGGTCGTAGGGCGCCTTGTCCACCTTGGCCCAGACACCCAGGTGCGCCAGCGGCGTCAGCAGGTGCGGCTCCGGCCCTCCCTGGATCTGCGAATGCGCCGACAGCATGCGCTCGAGCATCGTCGTTCCCGAACGCGGCGCGCCGATCACGAAGAGCATGCGGATCGTCATCGCTCCACCTCCCGTCCGCGAGGTCTCCATCGCGGACTCCCAGCCCGGGCGTAGCACGACTCGCCGCCGAAACGAAGAAATGGGAGGTGGCGCGGCCGCGCGGTGCGTGGTATCGGTCGGCGGCCCGGCGAGGAGGCTGGGACCCGATGCCGGACGAGCCGACTGCACCCGACAGCCCACGTCCCCGGCGACGGAAGCGCGAGTACGAGTGCTGCTGCTGCCGCCGTCAGATCGCGTTCTGCTGGAGCTGCAAGTGCGGTTTCGGCATCTGCCAGGATTGCATGGACGAGAACGCCTGGGGGATGACCTGCAACTTCGTGACCTGGACCTGCCCCGACTGCGGCGCCTCCAACAGCTACGCCAACCAGTAGGCGAGCGTCGTCCAATGAGCGGGCGGCGTCCGCAGCCGGGCGGGGCTGCCGCCCCGCACCCCGCTTCGGACGAGGAGAGGTGGAGAGATCGGCTGGAGAGGTGGGGAGGGTTCGGGTGCAAGTGCCGTGGCGCGGCGCTCCGCCGCGCCACGGCATCTACACCACGGCACCTCGCCCACTCTCCAGTCGGCACTCTCCACCTCTCCCTATCCGGTCCGAGAAGCCTGGCGCGTCGTCACCAACCGCGGCGTTGATCGCTCAGGCCCACGGGATCGTGAACAGGTAGGCGGTGGCGCCGACGAAGCTCGTCAGGCCGATCGCGAAGAAGGCCCAGCGGACCTTGGTCTTGAAGACGAGCGCGATGCCGGCCAGGAAGAGGCAGACGGTGTAGAAGATCGAATCGAGGCCGAACTTGTCGCCCGTGTTGTTCGCGTCCCGCCCCTCGTCGAAGCGCTTGCCCGCCTTGGCGAACCCGCCGGTCAGCATCGCGTTGGCCGCCGTGAAGCCGTCGGTCAGGCCCGTCGCCGCCTCGCCGAAACCGTCGGTCAGCGTCTTGGTCGCCGCCGCGAAGCCCTCCGACAGCCCCGTCTCCGCCGCCTCGAACTTCTGGACCGCGGGGCCCAGCATCGACTCGATGTAGGCGTCCGTCGCCACTTCCTTGTCCGCCGCCGCCGCCAGTGCCTCCAGCGGGATCTCGAACGCCTTCTCCTGGTCCTCGGTCCGGAACTCCGCGGGCAGGCCGAGCGACTGGTACGCCTCGTCGCTGAGCTGCTGCGTGTAGAGGTATTTCGCCACCGTGAACTGGCGCTCGGCCGTCGTCCGATCGCGCGTCGTCGCCGCCTCGAACAGCAGCTTCTTGGCGTCGATGTCCAGCGCCGAGTCGCGGGCCATGACGGTGATCTGCAGGCCGAACTCCGTCGACGCCTGCGTCGTCGCCACCGCGGCCTCGCCCGAGATCCCCGTGGTCTGCGTCGCCACCGCGGCGGAGACCTCGGTCATCTTCTTCGTCGCCTCGGCCGCGACCGAGGTCGCCTTGGTCGTCGCCTCCCCCGCCGCCTGCGTCGTCATCGTCGCCGCCTCGCCGTACGCCTCGACCGACTGGCCGCCCCACAGGTCGCCCTGGTATGCCGACCAGGCGCCGCCGATCGCCGCCAGTCCGAGCAGCGTCGCGCTGCACAGCTCGAACAGATCGAGCCCCTTCTCCTCGTCGGCCTTCTCCTTGGGTTTCGCCGCCGCCTGCCCGTGCTCCTCGACCATTGCTGCCTCCTCCGTGCCTCGCGTCTCCCCCGGGTCCCTACGGCGATTCCGCCGGCTGTTCCACGCAACCGCCGCCGGACGCGCGCACGGCTCGCGTGCGCTCCAGCTCGTCGCGGCGCCGCATCAGCCACTCCCGGCCCTGGATCTCGACCTTGTCCGCCGCGAGCTTGTCGCGCAGCGTGTCGCGCACATCCGCCAGGGGGCGGATCACCGAAGCGTCCAGCCCTTCCGTCCGGGCCAGGTACTCGGCCTCGATCTCGGCATCGGTGACGACCACCGGCACCTCCTCGCCGTACGCCTGGATGACCTTCATCTCCAGGATCTGGAATTCCAGGTCCGCCTCGTATTCCTCGTTCGAGAGGCCCTGGTCCTCCACCGCCAGGAACAACGCCGAGACCTCGACGCCGTTGCCCTGCGCGACCATCGCCGCCGCCGCCTGCACCTCCGCCTGGGTCGCCGTCAGGCTCCGCGCCGCCGCCTCGCGCCTCACGATGACTTCCAGCCCGAGCCGCTCGAGCGCGATCTCCCGGATCCGCGCGTCGTCCTCCTCGGTCGTCTCCCGTCCTGCGAGGCCGGCGAAGACGCGGACCAGCCGCACCGAGCGCTGGAGCTGCCCTTCGGTGATCACGCTGCAGCCGAGGCGCAGGACCACCGCCGAGGGATCGTCCGACGGGGGCGGCACCGGCGGCCGGGAATCCGCCGCATCGCCCGACGGCGCGACGTCGGCACCGGCGGCCGCTTCCGCTCCGGCTTCGGCCGGCGAGCTTGCGTCCGCAGACGCGGCCGCCTCCGGTCCGCTCGTCGCCTCCGTCGTCGTCGGCGTTCCCGCGTCGCTGACCGGCGCCGGCGTGCCGGCGTCCTCTTCCACCGCCGGCTCCGCCACGTCCAGTTCGACCGGCGTCCCGGCATCCGCCGGCGCCTGCGCGGTCGCGTCGCGCCTCGACCGCAGCAGCGGATCCGCCGGCTCGACCGTTCCGGGCGGCGGCGGCGCCGAGCAGGAGAGGAGTGCGGCCGCGAGCGACGCGAGGCCGAGCATCGACACGCCCGGCTGCCGGAGATCCGCTCCTCGGCCGGTAGGGGCGCCACGTAGCCCGGAGCGAGCGAAGCGAGCCGAAGGGCGAGTGCGCCCGCGAGCCAGCAGGATCGACACGAGCAGCCATGCCGCACCGCCTCCCGGCCCCGTCTGCGCTCCGGCGCGGCACGCACAGCCCCCGCCGCCCGTACCTCCATCGCCGTCGCCGCCGTCGCCGTCCGCCGCGTCCGCCGGCCCGTCCGGACCGCCGTCCCCGGGTCCGGCGTCCGCGCCGCCCTCGGCGCACGCCGGTTCCGAGAGCGCCGCCCCGGCGCACACCCACACCGTCGTCTCCCCCCGACCCTCGCGTCCGGCAGAATCCTCCGCCACGATCACCACCCGCCACGGCCCCCCGGTCACCACGCGCCCACCGTCGTCCCGCCCGTCCCAGCGCAGCGAGACGTCCATCCGCCGCCGCCCCGTCTCGCCGCGACCAAGGTCCCTCGCGACGCTTCCGGCCGCATCCTGCACCTCCGCATGCCAGCGTACCAGCAGGACGTCGTCCGACAACGCGGCTCCGATCGTGCTGGTGTCGTCCACGCCGTCCACGTCCGGCAGGATCCGGCCCGGACGCGCGGTCACTTCGACCCGCGGCACGTCCTCGTCCAGGATCGTGAAGCCGTCCGAGGACGTCTCGCGAGAGAACGACGTCGAAGACACGGCCCGGACCACGACCCGGTACGTTTCGTCCGGCCGCAGCGCCAGGTCCCGCGCCGCGAACCGGGGTTCCTCCGTGCGGTACCACGGGCGCACCACGACGTCGTCGTCCGTCACGAGCTGCACGAGGTACGCAGTCGCCTCCGGGGACGCCGGCCAGACCGCAGCCGCGACGGCCCCGTTGTGCGACTCGTCGATGTCATCCGCCGCCGACGCCGGGTCCGTCACGCCGTCCCCGTCCCAGACCTCCACCGGCGCCGGCAGTCGCGCCTCGCCGACCACGTGCACCAGCCCGTCGGCGGCGGGCGCCAGCACGGCAGTCCACGGGTCGGGCTCGCCGCCCGGATCGTCGAACGGCACGACCACGGGTTCGCCGACCGCCGCGTGCAGCGCGACGGACCACGCCAGACTCCCGTCGGCCGCCGAGACGCCGTAGAGGAAGCCGTCGCTCGAGCCCACGATCAGCGTGTCCGCGGCTGCCGGCTCCGTCGCCGCCGCCGTCGCCGGGCTCGACAGGACGCCCGGCCGCGCGCCCGCGGCATACGCCGTGGCGACATCCGGATAGGCGTCGCCGCTCGCCAGGGCAGTGCGCCAGAGGAGCGCCCCGTCCTCTGCCGCGTAGGCCGACAGCTCCGCCGACACCTCGGCCACGACTCCCAGCCGGAAGGTGCCGTCGCCGCCGCCGGCGATTGCCGCGAGCCGGCCCCGGTGCGATGTCCCCTCTCCCGCGATCCAGACGCGGTCAAGATTCGTGTCCAGCCGCTCCACGGCGAAGGAGTCGGCGCCGGTGCGGAACAGCGCCGGCCGTCCCTCCCCCACGTCCCACGCCAGGATCGACCCTCCGCCCCACGCCTCATGCCGCACGACTTCCTCGCCGCCCGCCGAGACGACTTGCACGAAGCCGTCGCGGACGGCGAGAAGCTCGTCGTCCCCGTCCCCGTCGAGGTCCGCGGCGGCCAGCGGGCCGCCCACGGTGCCGTCGGCGTCGAGCCCCATCCACTGCGTGCGCGCGCCGCCGGTCGAGACCAGAGCCAGCGACGACCGGTTCGACGACGGGTCGTAAAGCGCCAACGCCACGGTGTCCCACTCCGGGAACTCGGGATCGAGCGGTCCGACCGGAAGCGCGTCGGCGACGGGCTCGACCGCGGCGCCGAGGTCGATTGTCGTCGCCGCGGCAGTCATGCCGGGGAAAAGCGCCACCGCCGCGTGACCGCCGTTGGTGCGGTACGCGCCGACGAGGAACGGCTCGGCCGTGCAGTCGCACGCGGCGCCCGCGACGCGGGGCTCGCTCGACAGCAGTCGCGAAGGGGACCGCCGCGCCGGTCCGCAGACCGCCGAGCTGCACGAGGCGCTGAAGACCGGGACGCGGCCTCCGGCTTCCGCGGCGACCACTTCGCTTCCGGACGGCACGATCGGCGGAGTCGCCGCGCGATTCGCCGCGGTGACGTCGGGAACGCCCCCGCCGTCCGCGTCGTTGGACAGTGCGAGGCCTGCGTGGAACTGCGCCACGCGCGCGCTCTCCGTCGCGGCCGCGAGGCAGACGTCCGCTCCCGAGGCGCGACCGACGGCGATGATCCCTCCGGGACCGAGCGCCGAATCGGGGTCGCTCCAGCGCGCCAGCTCCGCTCCGGTCGGACCGTCGAGCAGCGCCAGCCGGTCGGAGACCCCGTCGCCATCGCCGTCCGACTCCACGAGCACCGCCGGCAGTCCCGCGGGCCCCTCCTGGACGATGGGCCCGGCCGGACCGCCCCATCCGTCGTTTCCGGCCGCGGGAAGGGCGGAGTCCGCTCCCCCCGGGTCGGGCGCCAGCGGCAGCCGGCTTGACGGCACGCTCCACAGCTCCTCCGTCGTGCCGTCCTCGAGCACGTCGAACGCCGAGATCGTCGACGGCGCGGAATCGACGACGAAGTCGGGCGCGGGCCGGGCCAGGATCTCGGCCAAGCCGTCGCCATCGACGTCGGCCAGACCGAGCGCGACGGCGTCGGGGATCGCGGCGAGGACGTGCTCGTCCCCGTCGTCGGACAGTCCGCGGAAGACGCGCACCTCCCACCCGGACGACGCGGAGTCCGCGATGGAGGAGACGACCTCGAGCCCCGCCGAGGACGCCAGGACGTCGGCCGCGGGAGCGTCGAGGAACCGATGGCCGCCCGCCTCGGGGCTGACACGGACGATCCAGCTCGACACCAGCTCGTCGCCGGCGGCGTCGAGCACCTGGAGCCTGCGGGCCGCGGCGTACCACCGCCACGGGTTGTCGCTGGCGAGGATCAGCTCGTCGTCACCGTCCCGATCGAGGTCGGCAACGGCGGTGTGGACGAGGCCGACGGGGAAGGCGTCGAGCGAGCCGGAGGCGCGGGTCGAGAAGCCGCTTGCGGGATCGTAGGCCCACACCCGGTCCTCGTCGGGGGCCACGATCTCCGGGCGCCCGTCGCCGTCCAGGTCGGCGACGACCTGATCGCGCCCGCACCAGAAGTCGTGCGTCTCCGTCCGCAAGACGGTGCGGGTCACGACGCCGCCGGCCAGGCCGTAGACCCGTCCGAATCCTCGCCCGTCGTGCGAGCAGCCGTCGTCGGCGACGTACAGCTCGACCGCCCCGTCGCCCTCGACGTCGAGGGGGAGGATGGTGCCGAGCGTGGAGACGTCGCCGGCGCCGCTTGCGAAGATCGTCCGGCCTTCCAGGCCGTCGAGGAATGCGACTCCGGGGACGGCGGTGGCGACGGCGACCTCGGGCCGCCCGTCGCCGTCGAAGTCGGCGGTGCCGAGCATCCACCACGCGCCGACGTCCTCCGAAACCCAGAGCAGGTCCCCCCCGTCGCGCAGTGCGCGCACGCGCCGGCCGGCGGGGAAGAGCGTCTCCGGCAAGCCGTCGAGGTCCACGTCCGCCACGCGCAGTTCATCCGCGCCGAGCTTGCCGCCGACGGACAGTGCGAATGCCTCGGCGGGCGCGACGAAGGGCGCCACGGGCTCCGAGCGTGCCGAACGTGCGGCGTCATGGCGCGCCGCCGGCCACGGCTGGGCCGCGGCGGAAGAGGCGAGGAAGAACAACAACGAAGCGACAGGCCGGAACCGAACCGCACCCTTCAGGGTGCGGCTCTCCCGGCCGATCCAGCCGCGGGCTGAAGCCCGCGGTTCGGTTCCGAACACAGCGGAGCACTTCCGGGTGCAGCCGGCGCCTTCAGGCGCCGGGCGGCAGGCGGTCTGCCGGATTGGCGGCCGGCTGTTCACGAGCCCCCCGCCGAGTCCTCAGGCGTTGCATCGGCCTCGCCGTACGTCGAGTCCGCGTCCGCGTCCGCGTCGGCCTCCGCCTCCGCTTCCGCTTCGGCGGACGAGTCCTCGCCGGGTGCCAGGCAGCCGGCGTCGCCCAGGCACGTCCAGCCGGGCTCGCACGGGGGCTCGCAGACCTGCGCGTCCGTCAGCAGATCGCGGTTGAACTCGGGAAAGCACCCCGCCAATGCCGCGCCTGCCAGAATCCCCAGGATCAGTCGCCCAAACCGCTGTGCCATCGTCGTCACCCGTCAGAAGCGAATCGTCGTCTCGAAGATGCCGCCGGAGGCGCTGCCGGAAACCGGATCGAGCGCCGGGCCGAAGCCCACCGATACCGCGGGCGCCGCGGGGGCCTCCTCCTCCTCGTCCTCGTCGAAGTCCGTGAAGAAGACCAGCGTCACGGCGACCGCCGCCGTCACGCCCGCGACGATCAATAGCGCCGTCGTCGTCGCCCCCAGGGCCTCGCCGTCCGACGCGATGTCGGAACCCTCCGAGCAGGCCGTCGGAATGCCGCGCCTGCAGTCCGCGACGGCCGTCTCGAACTGCGATTCCTTCCACAACTCCAGGCCGCCGGTGATCGCGCCACCCACGGCCAGCGCGCCGGCGACGTTGGCCAGCGTCTTCCACCAGACCGGCGAGATGCCGCCGTCCTCGGACTCCACGACGGGCGGCGGCTCGACGGGCGGCGGGGGCTCGACGGGCGGCGGGGGCTCGACGGGCGGCGGGGGCTCGACGGGCGGCGGGGGCTCGACCGCGACCGGCACGAGCACCACGTCCAGCGGGCGGGTCGTGCCCGGTGCGAGATCCACCTCGCGCTCGAACGGCTGGTACCCTTCGAGGGTCACCACGACCCGGTGCGGACCTTCGGGCAGGACGACCGCCTGGGGCAGCGGGGAGACGCCGACCTCCGCATCGTCGATCCGGACCGTCGCCCCTTCGACGGAGATCCGGAGATCCAGCGTTCCGCGCCGGGCATCGATGACGGCGAGAATCCGCTCGGTGTCCGTCCGCCGATCCTCCGGAATGCGCGAGGGGTCCACTTCCTCGAGGTACAGGCGGAGCTGGAATTCGGCCTGGTCGAGCTGCCCGAGGTTGAAATGACAGACGCCGATGTTGTAGCGCAGCGACGGGTTGGGGACGAGGTCGAACGAGGCGGCGAACTCGGCCAGTGCCCCCGCCCAGTCCTCCGCCCGGAACAGCTCGACGCCGTGGTCGAACCGTGCCCGGGCCTCCGCTTCGACGCCCTCTTGCGCCGAAACGCCGGCGGATGCCGCGACGAGGACGGCGGCGAGAAGCGCGGACGCGCACCAGGACCGTGCCGGTCTAGGGATGGGGTGGCTCATCGTATTCCTCGATCACCGTCCGGATGACCTCGGTCCCGCCCGCGTCCGACGTCGCCGCCCCGGCCGGGGCGAAGTCGTAGACGTGTTGCAGCGTGGTCGCCGCGGAGGAGAACGGCGGGAGCTGGACGCGGCGCAGGGCATCGCGCACGCACGTGGCGAGCCCCGGGCGCGCGGGCTGGCTCGTGACGTTGGCCGAGGTCATGCGTCCGGTCTCGCCGGAGAACTCGACGGAGCAGGAGACGCGACCCGCCCCTGCGCCGAAGCAGGCGCGGACGTCCCCGCGCGCGGACTCGAAGCGGCTCCTCGCGATTCCGGCGTCCGGCTGCGCCGGCAGTCCGGGCTCGACCGGTGCCGCGTCCTGCCGCACCGCGGCTCGATCGACGGGCCGGCGGGCATCCTGCGGCGGCGGCGGGCGCTCCGCGTCCACGGGCGCCGGTCCCCCATCGGGCCCGTCCGGCGGGGCGACGGCCTCGATCGACGCATCCGGCGCCGCGGCCACGGTCGGATTCGGCGGCACTCCGGCGTCGGGCGGGGGCGCTCCCTGGGCGCCGGCGTCCGCCGTGGCCGGCAGAGCGCTCGGCGACGGTCCGGGCGGCAGGGCCGGCACCGGCGACGGCCCCGGGATTGCCGGAGCGGGTGCGCGCGCGGCAAGCGGGTTCTCGAGGCCGGGCGGCGTCGGCGAATCGGTCGAGCCACCCTCCCAGGGGCGCAGCACGAAGAGCGCGGCCGCCCCGGCGGCCACGACGACCAGGCCGGCCGCCGCCCAGGCGATGCCGGCGCGTCGTGGCGGGGCGCCTCCCTCGCGCTCCACGGAGCGCGCGGCCGGGGTGCCGACGGCGGAGCGGGAGGGGAGGGGGGCGAGGCGTGACGGCGAGCTGCGCGGCACGACGCCCGCGGGCCCGAACGGCGCGAGCGCGTGCAGGAAGTCGCTCGCGGTCGGGAAGCGTTGCGCCGCCTCCCGCGACATCGCGCGCAGGACGACGGCCTCCAGCGCCTCCGGGATGTCGGGGCACAGCGCGCGCGGGCGCGGTGGATCGCGGGTCAGGATCGCGGCCAACAGCGCGTTGTACGTGTCGCCCTCGAACGGCCGCCGGCCGACGAGCATCTCGTAGAGCATCACGCCCACGGCGTACAGGTCGGCGCGCTGGTCGAGGTCCTTGCAGCCCGATGCCTGCTCCGGGGACATGTAGTAGGGCGTTCCCAGGACGGTACCGGTGCGCGTCAAGTGGAAGTTGCCCGTCTCGGCGCAGCGCAGCTTGGAGATGCCGAAATCGAGCAGCTTGACGACCGTCCTGGTGCCCTCGGCCCCGCTGCGCCGGGCGAGGAACACGTTGTCCGGTTTGAGGTCGCGGTGCACCACCCCGGCCTCGTGCACGACCGCCAGGGCGTCGAGCACCGGTGCGAGGATGCGAACGGCCTCGCTCGTCGGCAGGCGACCGACCTCCTCCAGACGTTGTGCCAGGCTTTCGCCTTGCAGGAGCTCCATGACGATGAAGGGCGAGCCGGAGGGCAGGGTGCCCATATCGGTGATCTCGATCACGTTCTCGTGGCCGAGCGAGGCGGCGATGCGTGCCTCGTTGTGGAACCGCTGCACCACCTCCGGGTCGCCCGCGACCTCGGGCAGCAGGACCTTGACGGCGAGCTTCTTGCCGAGCAGGAGGTGGCGGGCCTCGTAGACCGAGCCCATTCCGCCTTCGCCGATGCGGCGGACGATCTCGTATTTCCCCTCGATGGTCCGTCCGACCATCGGGTCGTTCGTGGCGCCCTCTTCGGTCATCACCTGCTCGACCGTCCCGCCCACCGGTCGTCGCAAAGTCTACTCGACCCGGCGGGACCTCGACAACCGGCGTTTCCGCACGATGCGCGGCGACAGCGCCTTGCCTCGCCCCTCTCGCTGTCCTACTGTCATCGGCACCGGAAGTCGCCGCCCCGGCGGCAAGTAGGAGGTGAAGATGCGCGCGATCGTCCTGGCTGCGTTCCTGTGCGTAGTCGCTACCTCGACCGTGACGGCCGCCGAGGAGGGGACCGAAGAGGAGGCGCCGTCGACGCAATTCCTCGGTCCCTTCGAGTTCGCTCCCTCGACCGTGATGGGCAACCTTGCCGCTCCCCGCGCTACCTCCCCCGAGACGCGGCTCGGGATTGCCCTCCAGTGGCGTACGGACAGCGGGACCGACGCGGCAGGTTTGCCGACCAGGGACAATCTCCTCGGGCTGTTGATCGAGGCCCATCTGGAGCTGTTCGGCTTCCTGGAGGTCGGCGTGGACTTCGAGGTTTTCGACCACCACGACACGACCTCGAGCAATCCGGGCTCGGACGACTTCGGCTTCGTCGTACCTCGCGCCAAGGTGCTCGTCCTGCCCCTCGACTGGCTCGACATCGCCGTCGGTATCGGCATTCTCCTGCCCACCACGACCTACGAGTCTTACGAGTCCGTTCATCCCCTCGCATTCGATCCCGGCTTGTACATCGCCTACCGGCCGCTGACGTGGCTGTCGATCAACGTGACCCTGCCGATCGTCTTCTGGCTGCAGTTCCCCGACTCGGGCACCGAGGGTTCGTACTTCTTCTCGCCGACGATCGGGGCGACCGTGATGCCGCTCGACTTCATCGGCGGCTTCGTCGACCTCCAGTTCCACGTCCAGCTGGACGAGCCCATCGGGGCGGCGACTGACCCCTTGCGCTCGTTCAACCTGATGGCCGGCGCACGATCGCGCCCGATCAACTGGCTCCTCCTGGAGGCCGGCGTGATCGTTCCCCTGGCGGGCCAGGACGTGGAGAACGCCGAGATCGGCATCGGCGCGCGCATCTCCGCGACCCCCGACTTCCTGTAGTTCGATCCGTCAGAACGTCAGGACCTTGTCGGCGTCGAGCGTGAGCAGCCCCAGCTCGCCGAGCTTCGCCCGCCGGCAACCCTCGGCCAGCTCCGCGTCCGTCATCCCCCGCGCGTCCATGCACGTCGTGCAGACCAGCACCATCCCGCGTCGCAGCACCGGCTTGAGCATCCGCTCGAGGTTGTAGAACCCCTGCGGGGTCTGCTGTCCCTTCTTCGCGCAGAGCACCGCGTCCCCCACCAGGAACACGCTCAGCTCCAGCTCCTCCTCCTGCGTCAGCATCACGTCCGCCAGCCGCAGCGCGTTGTACGTCCGCTCGCTCCCGTACGGCGCGTCGTTCAGGATCATCAGCATCTTCGTTGCCATGCTCCGCCCTCCTCGACCGCTCGACCGCTCGACCGCTCGCCTCAAAACGCCGCGGTCAGGAAGCCCTGCACGGTCGGCCCGTCGCCCTGGAAGGACATGCCGCCCGCGCGCGCCACCATCGCCAGCCCGCGCCAGAACGTCCAGCGCAGGTAGGCCCCGACCGGGATCGTCTCGCGATCGACGCACGACACCGAATCCAGGACGCAGGATGCCGCCAGGCGCGCTTCCACGGGCGAGGCCTCCCAGCTCCCCGGACGCCACCGGTACCCGCCGTAGATCCCCGCCTCGAGCTCGCCCTCCGGCGGCCGGAAGGCGAGCTCGATCAGGAACGACAGCGGAGCCACCTCGAGCGGCGTGTACCGGCCGCCCCAGCCGTCCTCGAGCCAGCCGTGCGACGACTCGAGCACGAACCGCAACGGCCAGTCGCCGTCGAGGTACACGGTACCCGACAGTGCGCCGCCCTGCACGAACTCCTCCGTATTGCGCCACGTCGCCGCCAGCTCGCCGCCCGCCGGCTCGCCGAGCGGCCCGGCCGTCACCGCGCCGTCGATCCACTGCACGTGGTAGGCAAGCCGCAGATCGACGATCCCGGCCTCGAAGCGCAACCCGACCTGCCCGCCGTACGAGCGTTCGGGCTCGAGCCCGTAGGCCGGGACCCAGCGCAGCTCCGCACCCGGCTGCAACCCCGCCGCGGCAAGCTGCTCCGCGTCGGGCGGCCGCGCGCCGCTCTCGAACCGTGCGTCCAGCACCAGTCCGCTGCCGAGCTGCCAGGCGACCCCCAGGTCCGCGGCGGGCTCGAGCTCCCAGCTTTCCGTCGCCCCGTAGCGGTCCGGCTCCTGCTGCCCGAACGGATCCTCGGGCAGGACCAGGCGGTAGACGAACAGCGACACCGCCGCGCGGACCCGGACGTCGTCGCCCAGGCGAAGCTCCGCGTCCACAGCCAGCGAGCCGCCGGCGCGGGACGAGCCGTCGAGCAGCGGGCGGTAGGGCCAGTCGCCCATCAGGTCCCCCCAGGTGTCGCCGCCCGCGGAGAAGCCGCGCGAGAGCGCGGCCGAGACGCCTTCGGCCCGCAACTCGCCTGCCAGTCCCACGGTCCACCAGCTCTCGGCGAAGGAAGCGGATGCGCCGCCGGCCACCGTCCACAGGGTCTCGTCCGAGCGGCTCCAGCGATCGGCGGGAGGGTCGAAGGCGAGCAGCGAGCGTCGGGAGGTGCGGGCCAGCGCCCAGGCCGTCACGCCGCCCGGACCGGGGTCGCCGTGCCGCCACAACACGGCCAGCAGCGTGTCGCTTGCGTCGTCGACGCGGAGGAAGCCGCGGCCCAGGTTCTCGCCGCCCCGCACGAGGCCCGAGGAACCGTCGAGGCGCAACACGAACCGCAATGCGTCGTCCTCGCCCACGGACGTGCGCAAGTCGAAGAGCGCGTCCCCCGCCAGGGCCTCGCCCGTCCGCGTGTCGTCCACCGCCAGTCCGTCGGTCAGCCCGGGCGTCGCTCCGGCGAGGACCGCCGCGAGCCGCAGGTCGGCGACCTGGACGCCCGCGCGCAGGTGGCCGGCCAGGCCGCCCGTGTCGCCCTCCCAGCCCAGCCGCCCGCCGAGCGCGAAGTCGGTCGGGCGGTAGGGATCGTCGGGCGGCTCCGGCGCCGCGAGCTCGATCGTGCCGCCCAGCGCGTCGCCGCGCAGCGCGGCGGCATCGGGTCCGACCCACGGCCCCAGCCGCAGCGCACCGTTCGTGAGGTGGGACCAGAACGCGTCGTCGCGGGCGCCGGCGAGGATCGACGACACACGCACCCCGGCGATGGTCGTGACGATCCTTCGCGCGTCGACGCCGAGGATCGATGGTGCCGCGGTCGAGACGTCGCGGGGCCGGAACTGGAGACCGGGCAGGTCGAGCCGCAGGCGGGGATCGAACGGGTCGCCGAGCGTCTCGTCCGCCTCCGGCGGCGTGTCCGCAGCGGCCACCGGCGGCGGTGCCGACCCGTACGGTGTCTCGACCGCGAACGCGGGCGCCGCAGCACCTGCATCGGCCGACGCGGCCGGGGGTGGGAGCACCGCGACGAGGGCGACCAGGACGGCCGCCCGCCCGTGCCGCAAGATCGGTCCCGTGATTGCCGGCGGCAACACGCGATTCTCCGCCTTCTGCCGGCCCCCAGGCCTGCCCTGAGCCCGCCGAAGGGCCCCCAACTCCCAGCCCCCCTCCATCTACCGCCTCCTCGCGTTGCGACGCCCGGCCAGGATCGAGCCGGCGATCAGGACCAGCGCGGTGCCCGTGGCCCACAGGCAGCGCTCCCTCCAGACCGCATTCCCGGCGTAGTCGAAGTACAGGAAGCCGAGCCAGGCGCCGGCGCCGAGCAGGGCGTAGGTGAGCTGGCGCACGCCGCGCGCGGTGCGCTCGAGCACCGGGGGCAGGCCACGCACCTGGACCTCGAGCTGCCCCTTGAGCGAGCGCTGGACGAACTTCTGCACCTGGTCGGGCAGGGTGAGGTAGGACAGCGCCGTGTCCTTGATCGACTCGACGAAGATCTGCGTCCAGTCGCGCTCCGGTCCCAGCACGTACTCGCGGACGTAGGGGTAGATGATCTCCATCGGGCGGGTCTCGGGGTCGAGCGTGGTGCAGATGCCCATGAGCAGGAGCAGGGTGCGCTCGAGCAGGACCCAGTCGCGCGGGACCCGGAACGCGCCGGTGAGGTCGCGCAGGGAGACGCCCAAGCCGGAGAGGTCGGCCAGGTTGCGGAAGACCTGGTTGGGGTCGAACTTGACGTCCTTCAAGTTCAGCGAATCGATGTGCACCTCTTCCTGGAGGCGCTTGTGGAAGTACTCGATGATCCGCTCGGCCACCACCTCGTCCGCGGCGACCGAGATGAACCCCATCTTGCGCAACGCGCCCAGGATCTGGGCCGTGTTGCGGCGGATCACCCCTTCGAGGAACTCCGGGATCCCCTCGCGCATCGACGGCGAGAGCGTGCCGATGGCGCCGAAGTCGAGGAACGTGATCGAGCCGTCGGCGCGGACGAGGATATTTCCCGGGTGCGGGTCGGCGTGGTAGACGCCATCGACGAAGATCATCTGGCAGTAGGAGGTGATGAGCAGCTTCGCCAGCTTCTTGCGGTCGACGCACAAGCGGTCGATCTCCTCGACGTGCGAGACGTTGACGCCCTCGCAGAAGGTCGTGGTCAGCACCGCCTTCGTCGACAGCTCCGGCACCACTTCCGGGAAGCGCACCATCGGCTCGTCGCGGAAGTTCCGGGTGACGAGACGGATGTGGTCCGCCTCGAGCGTGAAGTCCAGCTCGGCCTGGACCATCTCGCGGATCTGGTGGTGGTATTCGTCGAGGTTCCCGACGGGGAAGAAGCGGTGCACGATCGACAGGATGCGCCGGATGGTCCGCAGGTCCTTGCGCACGACCTCGGCGATGCCGACGTGCTGTACCTTCACCGCGACCAGCCGTCCGTCCTTCGTCGTCGCCCGGTGGACCTGGCCGAGCGACGCCGACGCGATCGGCCGCTCGTCGAAGCTCGCGAACCGCTCGTGCGGGTCGGCCCCCAGCTCCTCGCGAACGCGTCGGGCCACCTGCGCGTACGGCCGGGCCGGGACCCGATCCTGGAGCTGCTCCAGCCCCTTGCGGAACTCCTCCGGGAGGAAGTTCGTCATGACCGAGATGAGCTGTCCGACCTTGATGAACAGGCCTTGCAACGAGAGCAGGGTGCGCGCCACCCGCTGCGCGCTGCGCACGTGCACCCGCCGCACCCGGCGCTCGTAGTAGTCGCGTCCCAGGAAGCGGGACTTCAGGCGCAGCCACAGGTACGAGCCGATCACCCGGAACGTCGCGGTATAGGCCTTGAGGAAGCGGAACGAACGCGGAATCGGCCGCACCAGGACGTGGCCGTCGGCTTCCGGCGTCACCGTCGGCGGGTGCTCCTCGCAAACGTCCGGGCGCGGCAGCGAGTCGTCCATTCCGGCCGCAGGCTAGCAAGTCCCGCGCTGCGGTCCAAGAGGGACGAGGTCGGGCCGGAGGTTGACTTCGGATGCCGTCCCGTGGTCTTTGCCCGGCGTGCGGAAACGGCCGCTCATCCTGCTCACCAACGACGACGGCATCGAGGCGGCGGGACTGCTCGCGCTGGAGCGGGCGATGGCGGCGCTGGGCGAGGTGTGGGTGGTCGCGCCCTCGGGCGAGCGTTCGACGTGCAGCCACTCGCTGACGCTGCGCCGCGAGCTGCCGGTCGAGCGGCTGGGGCCGCGCCGGTGGGCAGTCGACGGCACGCCCGTGGACTGCGTCTTCGTCGGGATGTTCGGTCTCCTTCCCCGCCGGCCCGCCGTGGTCGTCTCCGGCATCAACCATGGTCCCAACCTGGGGACCGACACGATCTACTCCGGTACGGTCGCCGCGGCGCGCGAAGGGGCGCTGCGCGGCGTGCCTTCCGTCGCGGTGTCGCTGACCGAGGGCGAGCGGTTCGACGAGGCGGCGCGCATCGCCGCGGAGCTCGTCCGCCGCGTGCTGCGTTCCGGTCCACACGCCTTGGCGGACGGCCGCGGCGTGCTGCTCAACCTCAACGTTCCGCCCCGGGTCACCGGGCCGGCGCGCCTCGCACGGCTCGGCCGCCGCGCCTACCCCGAGGAGGTCGCCGTGCGGCGGGTGGGCGGCTCGGCCCATGCGGCCCGCATCGGCGGCTATCCGGTCAAGGCCGACGGCGAGCGCGGGGCCGACACCCGCGCCATCGCCCAAGGGCGCCCGTCGCTCACGCCGCTGACGCTCGATCTGACCCAGCGCGACGCCCGCCGGCGGTTCGGCGCGCTGCTGGAGATGCTGGGTCACGCGGGTCCCGCAGCGCCGACCAGATCGCGCGGCACGGCGTCGGCGTCGCGCGCGCGCACAGGAGGAGGAAGATGAACCGAGCCGAATCGACGATCCGTTCGCTGATCCGCGACGTCCCCGACTTTCCGAAGAAGGGGATCGTGTTCAAGGACATCACGCCGGTGGTGGGCTCGCCCGAGGGCCTGCGCGCCGCCATCTCCGCCCTGGCGTCGCGCTACCGCGCGAAGAAGGTGACCAAGGTGGTCGGCGTCGAGGCGCGCGGGTTCATCTTCGGCGCGGCGCTGGCGCACAAGCTCGGCGTGGGATTCGTGCCCGTGCGCAAGCCGGGGAAGCTGCCGTGGAAGGCGCGGCGGGAGACGTACGCGCTGGAGTACGGCACGGATGCGGTCGAGATGCACGTCGACGCCGTGCGCCAGGGCGACCGCGTGGTGGTCGTCGATGACCTGCTGGCGACCGGCGGCACGGCGGCCGCCACCGTGCGCCTCGCGCGTCGCTCCGGCGCCCGCGTCCTCGAGGCCGCCTTCGTCGTCGAGTTGGGCTTCCTCCACGGCCGCAAGAAGCTCCGCGGCGTCCCGGTGTTCTCGATCGTGCGCTACGAGTAGTCAGGCCCGGAGCCGCCGCCGCGGCGTGGTTGCGTCGGCAGCCGGGCGGCGGCCGGGATTCGCAACGACTGCGCCGTCGCCCGGCGCGTGCGTGACACCACCAGACACGTCGTTATGTTGCCCGCGGGACGGGACGGCCGGGATTCTGGCGCCCTCCCCGGTTGCCCCGCCGCGAGGGTTCTGCGCGCGGGCGCCGAGGGAGGTGCACCATGAGATGGAGATTCGGCAATGCGCGCCGGGTCGTGATCGTCGCGGCTGCGTTCGCCGTCGCGCCGTTCGCGTTCCGGTACTGTCCCGAGGGGGCCGCCGCCGCCAGCCCTGCCGCCCCGATGTACGCGTCGGGAGAGACCGGGGCGTCCCAGCTCGTCACCATCGAGGAGGCGCTCGCCCCGCACGGAAGCTGGCACGAGGTTGCGGAGGCCGGCTCGGTGTGGCGTCCGGACGATTCGGTCGTCGGGACGGACTTCGTCCCGTACCTGAGCGGCGGCCGATGGGTCGAGACGCCGCTGGGCCGGCAGTTCGAATCGGCCTGGTCGTGGGGCAGGATCGTCTTCCACTACGGAAGCTGGTTCCGCGACCCGTCGCTGGGCTGGGTGTGGAAACCGGGGAGCCGGTGGGCCGCGGCGTGGGTTGATTGGCGCACGTCGGACGACGTCGTGGGCTGGGCGCCGGTGCGCCCCGCCGCGCTCGCCTGCAAGGTGGCCGAGACCTGGGCCTTCGCCCGGCGCCAGGACCTGGGACGCGAGGATCTCGCCCAACACATCCTGGGCCACGACGAGGCGATCGACGCGCTGGCCCGGGTGCCCCTCGGGCTGCGCATGGACCAGGGCGCCCGGGCCTGCGGCGCGGCGGCCGTGGACGAGCCTTGGGTCCTGATCCGCACCGACGACGAGCCGGCGGCGACACCGCGAGAGAAGTCCGCGTTGCGCCTGGTTCTCCCACCCGCCGCGGAGACCGAGCGGGTGTCTCCGGAGCGGGTGATCATCCGGGAGGCGGCGGCGATACCGGATCGGTCCCAGCAGCCGACGCCCGTTCCTGCCGTCCGCGACGCGCCGGGCGCGACGACCCTGCCCGAGCACCGGGCGTTGCCCGACGAGCCGATGGGGTCGGCGCACGTGCGCCCGGAGCCGATCGCGGCCACGCGGGACGCCCCGCGCGCGACGGAGCTTCCGCCGCACCGGACGGTGCCGCGCGAGCGCCTGCCGACTCCGGGTCGGGAGTGAGTCGGGGGCTGGCCTGCCCCGAGCGAGGCCCTGCGAGTCGAGGGGGGACCGACAGGAGGGGAGGGGGGATCTACGAGTCGGGGGCGTGGCGGCGCGCGAGGATCTCCTCCATGCGGTTGAGCGAGTCGTCCAGCAGCCGTGCCGCGGCCTCGACCACGGCGGGGTCGCTCGGATCCACGCCGGCGCCGCGGAGCAGAT
This sequence comes from Deltaproteobacteria bacterium, assembly GCA_016218815.1. Lineage (GTDB taxonomy): Bacteria > Myxococcota_A > Polyangia > DRWM01 > JAAZOP01 > JAAZOP01. The sequence continues at coordinate 36,916 of JACRCX010000069.1, read as the reverse complement.
CGAGCGGCGGCTTGGAGGAGCCGGAACGAAGCATGCCCAGGTAGGCGTCGCGCTCCGCCTCGCCCCCCGCCAGGACGCGCTCCCCCAGCGCGATCCCCGACAGGAGCCCGCCCGTGTAGCTGTAGACGTAGTACTTGTAGTAGAAGTGCGGGATGTAGGCCCACTCCATGCCGTCGTTCTCGCCCAGGGTCAGCGCATCGCCGTAGAAGCGGCGGAGCAGGTCGATGTACGTCTGCTCGAGGAACTCCGCCGTCACCGGCGTCCCCTGCTCGACGGCCGTGTGCACCTCCAGCTCGAAGGCGGCGAACAGCGCCTGACGGTAGATCGTCGTGCGGATGGTCTCCACCAGCTCGCCCAGGAGGTACAGCCGCTCGTCGTCGTCGGACGCCTCGTCGATCCGGTGCCGCAGCACGAGGACCTCGTTGAACGTCGAGGCGGTCTCGGCGATGAGCATCGTGTAGTTCGCGGTGACGTAGGGCTGGCTCTGCATCGCGAGGAAGCTGTGCATCGCGTGGCCGTACTCGTGCGCCACCGTCAGCATGTCGTCCAGCTCCTCGAAGTAGTTCACGAACACGTAGGGGTGCTCGCCGTACATGCTCGCCGAGAAGGCGCCGCTGCGCTTGTCGCGGTGGGGGAAGACGTCGATCCACCCGTTGCGCGGGTCGAGCGCCGGGCGCAGGACCGACAGGTAGTCGTCGCCCAGCGGGGCCAACGCCGCCGCGATCTGCTCCTCCGCGCTCTCGTACGGGATCCGCCGCTCGACGACCGGCACCAGCGGCGTGTACAGGTCGTAGATGTGCAGCTCGTCCAGGCCCATCTGCTGCTTGCGGAAGCGCAGGTAGCGCTGCAGGGGCGCGACGTTCGCTTCCACGCCCTTGATGAGGTTGATGTAGATCGCGGGGTCGACCTGGTCGCGCCAGAGGTAGGCGTCGAGCGCGGTGTCGTAGCCGCGGGCGCGGGCGAGGAAGACGTTGAAGCCGGCCTGGCCGGCGAGCAGCGCGGCGAACGTGGCGTCGAACGAGCGCAACGCCCCGAACAGGCCCTCCACCGCCGATTCGCGCACGCGCCGCTCCGGCGAGGCCCGGTACCGGCCGTAGTTGGACAGGGTCAGCGGCACCGGCGTCCCGCTCTCGTCGGTGATGTCCGGCAGCGGGATTTCGGCCAGCAGCGCCTTGAACGCCTTCTCGTGGTCGGAGGGGATTTCGTTGAGGTCGATCTCCGCCCACTGGTTGTCGCCCGCGAGCGAGAGCACGCGCTCGGCCTCCTCGCCGAGCACATGGTCCCGTCGTTCGCGGATCCGATCGAGGTACGGACGGAAGCCGGCAAGCTTGGGGCGGCTCTCGCAGGCCGCCGTCAGCGTCGCGTCGTCCCACGCCAGGACTTCGCCGCGGAAGCTCGCCGCGAGGCCCATGAGGTCGAACAACGCGTCCTGCGCGCGGTCGAACCGCGCCTGTGCCTCCGACGACTCGATGTCGGTCTCCTGCCGCAGGTTGGCGTACAGGCCGGCGCGGTAGGTCAGCAGACGAAGCCCGAAGTACAGATCGAGACACGCCTCGAGCCGATCGGGATCGGCCAAGGTGCCGCGGCATCGCGCCAGCTCCTCGTGCTGCGTCGCCGCCTGCGCCAGCCCCTCCTCGAACGCCGCCTCGTCGGGGAACAGCGGCGAGAGGTCCCAGAGGTACTGCGGCGGAATCTGCGCCCGCTCCATGCTGGCATCGGGGACCGTGCGGGGCGGGTTGGCTGGCGGCTCGGGATTGGGCACCCCGGCCGGGCCGGGGCAGCCGAGCGCGGCGAGGACGAGCGTCAACAGCATTGCGGGCATGCGGTCGCGATTCACGGCAATCCTCCTTGGCGGCCTGGCGAGGCGTCGAAACGAGCCGTACGGTCCAGTCGCACCGGACGGTACCACATCCCGGACTCGTGCGCGGCGAGAGTTCGCCCGGACCAGCGACAAGCGACCGGCGACAAGCGACCAGCGTGCTCCCTCGCTTGCCGCGTCGCTGCCGATCCCGTATGTTGCGGCGCTTCGCGCCTCGCGGGGCCGGACGGGGACACGGCATGATGCAGTTGATTCGCGACCTCTGGGACATCTTCTTCCACCTGAACGAGCATCTCAACTCGTGGGCCGGGTCGCTGGGCCCCTGGCTCTACGTGGTGCTTTTCGCGGTCATCTTCTGCGAGACGGGACTGGTGGTGACGCCGTTCCTGCCCGGGGACTCGCTGCTCTTCGCCGTCGGGGCCCTGTCGGCGAGTGCCGGGTCGCCGATCGATCTTCCCTTGATGGCGCCGCTGCTCTGCGTGGCGGCGGTGGGCGGCGACGCGGTCAACTACTCGATCGGCCGCTGGGTAGGCCCGAAGGTCTTTTCCCGGGAGAACTCCCGGCTGCTCAACAAGCGGCACCTGGTCCGGGCGCAGGAATTCTACGAGAAGCACGGCGGCAAGACGATCGTCCTGGCGCGGTTCGTGCCGATCATCCGCACGTTCGCGCCGTTCGTGGCCGGCATCGGCAAGATGAGGTACCTGCGCTTCGCGACGTACAACGTCTCGGGCGGCGTCGCCTGGGTGCTGCTCTTCCTCCTGGGCGGGTACTACTTCGCCGACCTCCCGATCGTGAAGACGCGGTTCCACTACGTCATCGTCGCGATCGTCGCGATCTCCGTCATCCCGATCGCCGTCGAGTATCTTCGCGCGCGGAAGGCGGCGAAGACCGAGTCGGCCCCTCAACCCCCGCAGTAGCTCGTGCCGATCGCGGCTGGTGGCCGGTGGCCGGTGGCTGGCGGCTGGTGGCTCGCGGCCGGCCGCTGGTAGTCCGGCTTCCGCCACGAGCTACGGGCTGGTGGCCACCGGCTGGTATTGACTCCCCGCGACCGCGTCGTTACCGTCTGCCCCGATGACCCTCTGGAAGGTGCGCCAGGTTCCGGCATGCGTTGACCCCACAACGTCAACGTGGGCCCTGCCTCTACCCGCGGTGTGCAAGCCCCGGATCACGGGGAAGCCTGAAGCGGGCAACCGCGGGGCCCCCCTACGAATGTAGGGGTTGACGGCCGGCGCCAGCGGCCATTCCGGAGGGTCGTCTACCGCGCGGCCTCCGGCCGCGCGGGGCTGGGGGCTGGGGGCTGGCAGGATCCGGCGAATGAGGGCACCGCCCCCGGTCTTTCCCCGAAGCGGGTCTGTCGTCGTCCGAAGCCGGTCCGCCGCGATCGCGCGCGCCGCCGGCTTCGTCGCGCTGCTGCTGCTCGCGCTGGGCGCCGTCGCGTGCCGCAAGGGCGCGGCCCCGCGACGTCTGGTGCTGGCCACGACGACGTCGGTGCGCGACTGCGGGTTGCTCGACCTGCTCACCGCGGCCTTCGAGAAGGAGACGGGCATCCCCGTCGCCCCGATCGCGGTGGGCAGCGGCGAGGCGCTGCGCATGGGCCGGGACGGCAATGCCGACGTGCTGCTCGTCCATGACCCGGCCGGCGAGGACAAGCTGACGGCCGAGGGGATTGCGGTCGAGGACACGCCGTTCATGCGCAGCCGGTTCCTGATCGTCGGCCCGGCCTCCGACCCGGACGGCCTGCGGAGCCTGACGGCCGCCGTCGACGTGTTCCGCGCGCTCGCCGCGGGGAAGGCGCCGTTCGTCTCCCGTGGCGACGACTCGGGCACGCACCGCCTGGAGAAGCGCTTCTGGCAGGCCGCGGAGGTCTCGCCCGAGGGGAACGACTGGTACCTCTCGGTCGGCGCGGGGATGATGCACGCCCTGCGCGTGGCGAACGAGAAGCAGGCCTACTGTCTCACCGACATTGCCACCTGGCTCAAGGCCCGCCCGGGCCTCGACCTGGCCGTCGTCGTCGACCCCGGCACGGACGAGTGGGCCAACGTCTACTCGATCCTGCTGCTCTCGCCGGCGAAGTTCCCCGAGCTGAACCACCAGGCGGCGCGGCGCTTCCGCGACTTCGTGGTCGCCGGCGCGGGCCGGGCGATCGTCGACGAGTTCGGCAAGGCCGAGTTCGGTGCGGCGGTGTTCGAACCTGTCGAGTGAGCCCTACCCGCCGGTGCGTTTCGCGGCGGCGTCGTAGCCCAGCAGGCGCAGCGGCCGGCGGGAGAGCGAGAAGCGGACCGTGGCGGCCGGGGCCACGGGGATGGAGACGTGCGGGCCGTCGACGTAGACGACCGCCGGACGCCAGGCGTTGGTGAGCTCCAGGGTGTCGCCGCGGCGGACGAAGCCGTGGACGAGGCGGTACGTGGCGCGCCGCGGGCCCAGCTCGTACGGCTCGCGCACGACGAACTGGAGGCGATGGGAGCCGAGCGGGAGGATCCGGCCGCCGGCGGCGTGCGTGGCGGCGGTGGAGCCGGCCGCGGTGGAGATCCACACGCCGCTGGAGAAGTGCTCCTCGGACACCGCGCCGCGCCGCAGCACGTAGCGGGTCGTGCTCGCCGGGCAGGCGTTGGAGAACAGGCAATCGTTGAGCACGCGGTCGGTGACCCGCCGGCCGTCCACGTCGACCCGCATCCGCTGGAGGAACGTGGCGGGGAGGCGGCCCGACATCGCGGCGGCGAGGTACGCCTCGGCCCGGTCGCAGGTGGCGACGGTGAGGAAGCCGCAGGACGCGTGCGGGGCGGAGTTGAAGGCGAGGACACCCGCGTCGCCGACCAGGTGGGAGACGTGCAGCACGGTCCCGTCGCCGCCGACCACGACCACGAGGTCGTCGTTGCGGACGCGCAGGCCGTCGGTGCGGTGCAGGAACCGGGCGCGGAGTCCCAGGCGCGCGAGGGCGCGGCGCACCTCGTGCACCGATTCCAGGTGTTCCTCGTGCGCTCGCAGCATCTCGCGGCCCAGCGGGTGCCCCTCGCGCACCAGCCGTGCGATCCGGCGGTTGCGGCCCTCCGACACCGTCGCCGTGTACGCCGAGCGGCGATGGATGACCAGGATGCGGCGCCCTTGCCTCGTCACGCTTCTCCTCGCCCCGTCCCCGCCCGGGTGCAAACCGCCAAAATACCCAACCCCGCCACCGGGACGCAAACCCCCGCAAACCCCCGCGTGCTGGACCTCGCGCGCGGCCCGTGCCACGATCGGCTCCGCATGCAGCGCGGCATCTTCTGCAACCGCACTCTCAACCTGCGCTCCATCGGCGCGATCGGCTACGATCTGGACTACACGCTCATCCACTACCGCGTCGTGGAGTGGGAGCGGCGGGCCTACGCCCACCTGCGCGCCAAGCTCTGCGACAAGCGCTGGCCGGCGCAGGGGCTGGAGCTGGATCCCGGGCTGATGGTCCGCGGCCTGATTCTCGACCTGCGCCTGGGCAACGTCGTCAAGGCCGATCGTTTCGGCTACGTCAAGCGCGCGTGCCACGGCACGCGCTTCCTGGAGTGGGACGAGCAGCGGCGGGCGTACGCCGGCACGCTGGTCGACCTCTCCGAGCCGCGCTGGGTGTTCCTGAACACGCTGTTCTCGCTGTCCGAGGCGTGCATGTTCGCGCAGCTCGTCGACCGCCTGGACGCGCACGCGTTCACGCGGGTGCTCTCGTACCGCGACCTGTACGACGGCGTGAAGGAGAGCCTGGACGAGGCGCACGTCGAGGGGCGGCTGAAGGCCGAGATCGTCGCCGACCCGGGTCGCTTCGTCGACCTCGATCCCGAGACCCCGCTTGCGCTCCTGGACCAGAAGGAGGCCGGCCGCAAGCTCCTCCTGATCACCAACTCGGAGTGGCCCTACACGCGCGAGATGCTGGCCTGGGCCTTCGATCGCTTCTTGCCCGATGGCCTCCGGTGGCGGGACCTCTTCGACGTCATCATCGTCGCGGCGCGCAAGCCGGACTTCTTCCATCTGCGGCTGCCGCTGTTCGAGGTGGTCGACGACGAGGGGCTGCTGCGGCCGGCGCCCAAGGGATTGCGCAAGGGCGGCGTGCACCACGGCGGCGACGCGGCCCATGTCGAGGAGTGGCTCGGTCTGGCGGGCGAGGACATCCTCTACGTCGGCGACCACATCTGGGGCGACGTGACGGTGACCAAGCGGACGTTGCGCTGGAGGACGGCGCTCATCCTGCGCGAGCTGGAGGACGAGCTGGCCGCCGTGGAAGGGTTCGCGGCGACCGAGGCGCGGCTGCGCGAGCTGATGGCGGAGAAGGAGCGGTGCGAGCTGGAGGTGTCGCAGCTCCGTCTCCGCGTCCAGCGGCGGCGGCGGGGGCGCGCGCCGGAGGGGGAGGACCCGGCGGAAGCGCTGGAGCGGCGGCTGGCCGAGCGGAAGGCCGAGCTGGCCGGGCTGGACGACGGCATCGCGCCCCTGGCGCGCGCCGCGGGCGAGCTGGCCAACCCCAACTGGGGCCTGCTCCTGCGTACCGGCAACGACAAGAGCCACCTGGCGCGGCAGGTCGAGCGTTCCGCGGACGTGTACACCTCGAGGGTCTCCAACTTCCTGCACCACACGCCGTTCGCGTACTTTCGCGCGCGTCGCGGAAGCCTCCCGCACGATCCGGAACCCTGATGCCGTCGCTCTCCGACATCCTCGAGACGATCGGCCGGCAACCGCAGTGGCTCGGCGCGCTCGCGCTGCTTGGCGCCGCGCTCCTGGAGTACGTCTTCCCGCCGATCCCGGGCGACGCGATCTGCCTCTTCGGCGCGTTCCTGGTCGGCCGGTCCGGCTGGAGCCTGCCGCTGGTCTTCGCGGCCGTGATGGCGGGGACGGGCCTGGGGATGGCGATCGACTACGGGGTCGGCGTGTGGCTGCGCCGCCGGGTCGAGCGGGGGCGGGGCCGCGACGCGGAGGTGTCGCCGCGCCTGCGCTCGATCCTGGCGTTGGAGGACCGCTACCGCCATCGCGCCGCGCTGACGCTGGTTTCGAACCGTTTCCTGCCGGGGATCCGAGCCTTCCTCTTCGTTGGCGCCGGCTTCTTCGGCTACCCGCTGGGGCGGACGCTGCTCTGGGGTTTCGTGAGCGCGCTGGCGTGGAACGGGCTGATCTTCCTGGCCGGCGTGCAGCTCGGCGTCAACTACGAGCAGCTCTCCGGCTGGATGTCGCGGTACATGACGGTCGTCTGGATCCTCCTCGGTGTCCTTGCCGTCGGTCTGAGCGTTCGCTGGTGGCTTCGCCGGCGACGCGCCTCCGGCCCCGCGTCGAAGGCGGGCTGAGCGACAGGCAGCGGATTCGGGTTACGGCGGGATGCTCGCGACGCCGGTGCCGAACAGGCTGTTGGCCGACGCGCCCGTGAACGTTGCCGGGGACGCCCAGGTGACCGGGCTGGCGCCCCACAGAAGGGTGGCGTAGCCGAGGTGCCCGCCGCCGAGCGTGCCGGGGGCGCCGGCGAGGCAGTCGGCAAACCCGTCGCCGTTGACGTCGCCGGCGCCGCCCACGCCCGTGCCGAAGTTGTCGTCCGCGACGGAGCCGACGGCCGACTGGGCGGCCGTGGTGGAGGGCGAAGCGGCGCCGAGGTACAGGTACGCGGCCCCGACACCAAGGGAGGCGCCATAGGCGCCGACGAGCAGGTCGCCGATCCCGTCGCCGTTCGCGTCGCCGGCCCGCGCGACCGAACCGCCGAAATACTGGCTGGCGGAGGTGAGCACGACGTCCGGGGTCGCGTTCACGGTCGTGCCGCCGTAGAACACCTCGGCCCGCGCGAGCCCGCTCGCCCCGAAGACGAAGTCCGCGAAGCCGTCGTCGTTGAAGTCGCCGGCCGCGGAGACGCTCGAGCCGTAATAGGCCCCGGCGGCGGTGCCGTCGACCCGCACGTCGTACGTGGTGTCCATCGCGGCGCCGCCGAGGAACATATACGCGCGTCCGGTCATGAGGCCGGAGCCGTTCCAGGCGTAGGCGCCGACGACCACGTCGCCGAACCCGTCCCCGTTCACGTCGCCCGCTCCGGCGACCGAGGTGCCGAACTGCTCGCCCGTGCCCAGCGGCGCCAGCTCGACGTCGAAGACGGCGTCCGGGGAGGTGCCGCCGAGATACACGTAGGCGCGGCCGGTGTTGCTGGGTGGGCCGACGTTGCGCGCGCCGATGATCACGTCGGCAAACCCGTCGCCGTTGATGTCGCCCGCGCCCGCGACGGACCGGCCCAGACCACCGCCGGTCGTCACCGGCACGTACGTGACGTCCGCGACGAGGTTGGGACTGGCGCCTCCAAGGAACAGGTACGCCCGGCCGTCGCCGGGCGAGGTCGTCGGAGCGTTCCGGGCGCCCGCCAGGAAGTCGGCGAATCCGTCGCCGTTGACGTCGCCGGCGCCGCCGACCGCTTCGCCCAGGAAGTCGCCGAAACCCGCACCCGGTGCGGTGCCGTCCATCGTCGCGTCCGCGGTCGCGTCCGGCGGGGCGCCGCCGAGGAACAGGCGGACCCGGCCGGGAGCATTCACTCCCTCGCGCGGGGCGCCGACCAGCAGGTCGGAGTAGCCGTCGCCGTCGAAGTCGTTCGGTGCGCGTCCGACGTCGACGTAGCGCACGGGGCTCCAGGCGCCGCAGCGGAACGGGTCGCAGGCGCGGACGCGCCAGTAGAAGCGCGTGCCGAAGGGGCGGCTCGCGGTGTTGATCGCGAGATCGGCAGCCGGCCGGTAGGACGCGGTCGCCAGAGCCGTCGCGTTCACCGCGGGCGACGGGAACGTGCAGGACGCGAAGCCCGGAGTGGTGCACGAGTCATCGACCTGGAGGTCGTAGGTGATGGCCCCGCAGGAGCCGGCCGCGACGGCGAGCCAGCGGAACGTCGGGCGGCGCGCGCCCGGGGCCAGGTGGCTGCCGGTGCGGGCGCAGTTCCCGGGCCAGGTGGGATTGGGGGCTGCCGGGAGCGGGAAGCCGTCGTCCGCGACGGTGTCGCAGTCGTCGTCGGCGCCGTTGCACGTCTCGGCGGGCGCCGTGCAGCTCGCGGGTGCAGGGATGCCGCAGGCGCCGGTGCACGTGCCGGTGCCGGTCGTGCCGCAGGACGTGGTGCAGGCGACGCCGGTGCCGAGGACGCACGCGAAGCCGTTGTCGGGCACGGTGTCGCAGTCGTCGTCGGCGCCGTTGCAGGACTCCGCCGGGGCGGCGCAGGCGGCGCCGGCGGGGACCGCGCACGAGCCGGAGCAGGTGCCCGTGCCGGTCGAGCCGCAGCTCGTCGTGCAGGACACGACGGAACCGGCGCAGCACGGGAAGCCGTCGTCGCACCCTCCCGCGCAGTCGTCGTTGAGCCCGTTGCACGTCTCCACCGGCGCGGTGCAGGACGCCGGCCCCGGGACGGCGCAGGCCGCGGTGCAGGTGCCGGAGCCCGTGGTGCCGCACGTGGTCGTGCAGGGCACGGTGCGACCGACGACGCAGGCGAAGCCGTCGTCGGTCGTCCCGTCGCAGTCGTCGTCGTCGCCGTTGCAGATCTCGGGGGGTGCGGTGCAGGCGGCGCCGGCCGGCAGGTCGCAGGCGGCGGTGCAGGTGCCGGTGCCGGTCGAGCCGCAGGTCGTCGTGCAGGTCGTCGACCGCCCTTGCACGCAGGCGAAGCCCTCGTCGGTGCTCCCGTTGCAGTTGTCGTCCAGCGCGTTGCACGACTCGGTGCCGCCGAAGCAGTCCGCGCCCGCCGGGAATTCGCACGCGGCCGTGCATGCACCGGTCCCCGTCGTGCCGCAGGCCGTGGTGCAGGCGACCGTGTCGCCGGCGATGCAGTCGTAGCCTTCGTCGGCGACGGTGTCGCAGTCGTCGTCGTCGCCGTTGCACGTCTCGGGGGGCGCCACGCAGCCCTCCCACGAGCAGGCGGTGGAGCAGTGTTCGGTGCCGGTCGAGCCGCACGACGTGGTGCACGACCGATCCGAGCCGCGGCAGCAGCCCGGCTCGTCGCAGCCGCCCGTGCAGTTGTCGTCGATGCCGTTGCACACCTCCGCGGGAGGCGTGCAGTCGGCCGGCGCGGGGAGTTGGCAGGACGCGGTGCAGGTTCCCGTGCCGGTCGTCGTGCAGGTCGTGGTGCACGAGGTCCCGGGGGCCCCGGCGACGCAGTCGAAGCCCTCGTCGAGCACGGTGTCGCAATCGTCGTCGCGCCCGTTGCACGTTTCCGCCGGCGGGGTGCAGTCGGCGGGAAGCGGCGGCTGGCAGAGGGCGGTGCAGGTGCCGGAGCCGGTCATCGGCGCGGGCGCCGCTCCGTCGCACGACGTGCGGCAGGCGACGGGGGCGCCGGGCGTGCACTGCCCCGCCTCCAGCTCGTCGGTGAGCGTGTCGCAGTCGTTGTCGGCACCGTCCAGGCACGCCTCGCCGGGCGGGGTGCAGTCGGAGGGGCCGGGGATGCCGCAGGTGGAGGTGCAGACGCCGGTGCCGGTGCTGTCGCAGCTCGTTTCGCACTCCTCGAGGTGGCCCTGGATGCAGGCGAAGCCGTTGTCCGGCGCGGTGTCGCAGTCGTCGTCCACGCCGTTGCACATCTCCGGCGGGGGCGTGCAGTCGCCCGGGGCGGGCATCAGGCAGTCGATCGAGCATCGGCCGGTGCCGAACTCGCCCCCGCAGCTCGTGTTGCAGCTCATGGTGGTCCCCTGGACGCAGGGGAAGCCGTTGTCGGTCGCCGTGTCGCAGTCGTTGTCCCGCCCGTCGCACGCCTCGAGCGGCGGAGTGCAGTCGGCCTCCGAGGGTTCCGTGCATTCCGCGGTGCACGTCCCGCGGCCCGTGCGCGCCGCCGGAAGGTCGCACGACGTGCGGCACGACACCTCTTCGCCCGCCCGGCACGCGACATCCTCGTCGGTCGCCGTGTCGCAGTCGTCGTCCACGTCGTCGCAGTCGTCGGTGGTCGCGGTCGCCGCGCAGGCACCCCAGGTGCAGGCCGCCGTGCATTCGTGGGTCCCCGGAGTTCCGCAGGCCGTCGTGCACTGCTCCTCGTCGGGGGTACCGTTGAGCCACCCGCACCCGCCGGCCGGGACGACCCCGAGCGCCGGGTCGCCGTCGTTGCAGTCACGCTCTTCCGTGCAGCAGCCCCCCGCAAGATCCTCGCAGGCGGCGTTGGGCACGCCGTCGCCGTCGGCGTCGAGGTCGAGGTTCGCGCAGCGGGCGAACTCGAAGACGCCCTCGTCGTTGCAGATGTCGACGGTGGTGCCCTGGTCGCAGACGCCGCAGCTATGGGCGGTCGAGCGTTCCTCGCCCGGCCGGCATCCCTCCGCCGGGGTCTCGTCGAAGAACCCCATCACGCTGCAGCCGCTTGCGAGCACGGCCGCGACCATCGTCGTCGCGAAACGACGCCAGGAGATGCTCATGGTCCTCACCCCTCCCCGATGGTGGAGCGTGGGCCCCGTCGAAACCTCGTGCCGGCCCCGAACGCACCCGCTCCGCTCCTCGGCGGCCGGAGTCTACGATGCGGCCCGGTCGCCGGGCAACTCCTGCCCCAACTCGACCCACGCTTGCCCGCAACCCTCGCCCGCGGCTATCCTTCGCGCCCGAAACGCACCGGAAGGTGCGTCGGGGGATTGGGGGACGGAAAGCGAAGGAGCGACGCGATGAAGAAGATCGGCATCCTCACGGGCGGCGGGGACTGCCCCGGGCTCAACGGGGCGATCAAGTGGCTGGTCAAGACCTGCGAGGACCCCGGTACCAGCGCGGTGCCCTACGAAGTGATCGGCATCCGGGACGGCTGGAAGGGCCTGGTGAAGGGCGATCCGGATCGCATCATGCCGCCGTTCTCGGAATTCGGCGAGGAAGGGTACTTCAAGCACTTGACGTCGGCGGAGGTTCGTCCGTGGGACCGGCAGGGCGGAACGAGGCTCGGAACGTCCCGCACCAACCCGTTCAACCCCAAGAACGACCGCAGCGACGTCGTGATCAAGAACATCGAGCGGCTCGGGCTGCACGCCATCGTGGCCATCGGCGGCGAGGACACGCTCAGCGTCGCCGCGAAGCTCTCCGAGCGCGGGATCCCCACGGTCGGGATTCCCAAGACGATCGACCGCGACCTCGCCGGCACGGAGTACTCGATCGGCTTCGAGACCGCGGTCAACGTCATCACGGAGGAGGTCGATCGCCTGCGTACGACCGCCGGCTCGCACAGCCGCACCTTCGTCGTCGAGACGATGGGCCGGCACGCCGGGCACCTCGCGCTGCAGGGCGGGATGTCCGCGGGCGCCTACGTCATCCTCATCCCGGAGCACGACTACGACCTCGGCCAGGTCTGCTCGCTGGTGGCTCGACGGCGCCAGGCCGGGATCCGCTACTCGATCGTGATCATCGCCGAGGGCGCCAAGCCGAAGGGCGGCAGCGTGATCCAGCGCACGTCCGGCCTGGACGACTTCGGCCACGTGAACCTCGGCGGCGTCGGCGAGGTCCTGGCCCAGGAGATCGCCAAGGCCACGGGTCTCGAGACCCGCGCCGTCGTGCTCTCGCACCTCCAGCGCGGCGGCACCCCCTGCGCCTACGACCGGCGGATGGCTCGCAACTTCGGCATCTGCGCCGTCAACCTCATCCAGAACGGCCGGACCGGAAGGATGGTCTCGTTCCTCGACGGCAAGTACACATCGGTGCCGCTGTCCGAGATCATCGGCAAGCTCGCGCTGGTCGATGTCGAGCGCGAGTACGACACGCGGTTGTACAACGGCAAACGCACGATCCTGCCGCTCTAGGCGCTCCCATGATCGAGCCACGCAAATCAACCAACTTCATCCGGCAGATCGTCGACGAGGACCTCGCCGCCGGGAAGAACGGCGGGCGCGTCGTGACGCGCTTTCCGCCCGAGCCCAACGGCTACCTGCACATCGGCCACGCCAAGTCGATCTGCCTCAACTTCGGCATCGCGCGCGACTACGGCGGACGCTGCCACCTCCGCTTCGACGACACCAACCCCTCTAAAGAGAGCGTCGAGTACGTCGACTCGATCCAGGAGGACGTCCGCTGGCTCGGCTTCGACTGGGGCGAGCACCTGTACCACGCGGCCGACTATTTCGAGCGGCTGTACGAGTGGGCGGAGAAGCTGATCCGGGACGGCAAGGCGTACGTCGACGAGCAGTCCGCGGACGGCATCCGTGAGACGCGCGGCACGCTCACCGCCGGTGGCAGCGAGTCGCCGCACCGCGACCGCCCCGCGGCGGAGAACCTCGACCTGTTCCGCCGCATGCGCGCCGGCGAGTTTCCCGACGGCTCCCGGGTCGTGCGGGCGAAGATCGATATGTCCTCGCCCAACATCAACCTGCGCGACCCCGTCATGTACCGCCTGCGCCGCGAATCGCACCATCGCACGGGGGACAAGTGGTGCCTGTACCCGATGTACGACTGGGCCCACGGCCAGTCCGACGCCCTCGAGGGCATCACGCACTCGATCTGCACGCTGGAGTTCGAGGTGCATCGTCCGCTGTACGACTGGTTCCTCGACCAGCTCGGGTTCGCGCCGGACGCGCGCCCGCGGCAGATCGAGTTCGCGCGGCTGAACCTCACCTACACGGTCATGAGCAAGCGTTTGCTCAGCTCGCTCGTGCAGGAGAAGCGCGTCGACGGCTGGGACGACCCGCGCATGCCGACCATCGCCGGCCTGCGCCGCCGCGGCTACACGCCGGAGTCGATCCGCGAGTTCGCCGAGCGCATCGGCGTGGCCAAGGCCGACAGCACCGTCGACGTCGCGCTGCTCGAGGACTGCATCCGCGACGACCTCAACCCGAAATGCCGCCGCATGACCTGCGTCCACCGGCCGCTGCGGGTGGTGATCGAGAACTACCCCGAGGGCAAGGTCGAGGAACTGGAGACCCCGTACTTCCCCGACGATCCGGGGCGCGAGGGGATGGGCTCGCGCAAGGTGCCGTTCTCGCGCGAGCTGTTCATCGAGCGCGACGATTTCGCGGAAGTCCCGCCGAAGAAGTTCACCCGGCTCTCGCCCGGCAAGGAAGTCCGCCTGCGCAAGGCGTACGTGCTGAAGTGCGTCGGCGTCGTCAAGGACGACCGGACCGGCGAGGTGATCGCGTTGCGCGGCACGGTCGACATGGACGCCGGGTTCGACGCTCCCAAGGACGGCCGCAAGATCGGCAACGCGATTCACTGGGTTTCCGCCGCGCAGTCCCTTCCCGTGACGCTCCGCTTGTACGACCGGCTGTTCACCGTGCCCAACCCGGGGGCCGGCGGCCAGGACTTCCGCGCGGTCCTGAACCCCGCCTCGCTCGAGGTCGTGGAAGGTGCGCGCGCGGAGCCCGCCGTCGCCGGACTGGCGCCCGGCGACCGCTGCCAGTTCGAGCGCCGCGGGTTCTACTACGTGGATCCGAAGGACTCGGCTCCCGGCAAGCCCGTGCTCAACCGCATCGTGCCCCTGCGCGACGCGTGGGCGAAGATCGCCAAGGGGCAGTAGGAAGTTGTTGGTTGTTGGTGGGTCGTCCGGGACGAGTTGTTGGTCCGGAGGAGCGGGGGTTGGAACCGAACCGCGGGCTTGAGCCCGCGGCGCGTGTGACCGGCGCGGCCGCGCGCTGAAGGGCGCGGTTCGGGAGCGGGGAGGGGATCATGCGAATGGTTTGGGCGATTGTCCTGGCCGGCGTGTGGGGCTGCGGGGACGACGGTGCCGCCGGCGATGCGGCGGGCGGGGACGACGTCGGCCCGGCGGACGACGCCGGCCCCGGCGACGGCGATGCGGCGAGCGGCGAGGACGGAACGGCCGCGGACGACGCGGCGGAGGTCGCGGACGAGGGCGGGGACGCACCGGCCTCCGGCGAGTGGCCGACGCCCAACGAGTGGTCGTGGAACGGGAGCTGGACGCCTGCGGACGGCGACTTCCCGCTCGACGGGCTGCTCGACAACGAGTACTTCGACGGCCATCCGGACCGGAGCGGGAATCCCACGCCGATCCTCCCTCCCGGTGCATGGGACTGGACCGACGCGGACGACGACCTGGCGAGCTGGCGCAACTTCGACGGCAACCTGGGACACTTCGACATGCTGCGCGACGGCGCCGGACGCCACTTCGGCTGGCGCCTCGTGGGCAATGTCCCGGAGGCCGTCGATTACTCGGGACCCGCGATGTACTTCGAGGGCTCGGCCGGCGCCGACTGGCTGGATCTCGGTCCGGACGGCTCGATCCACAGCTTCGGCGAGGGCAACCTGGGCGAGGGTCCGGACGTGCTCGTGTTCCGCGAGAGCTGGTCGCTCGACTTCCGCACCGGTTCCAGCCTGACCGGCGGCGCCCGCGACGACGACCTGCTCGTCGCCGGGTGCGGCGAGAACACCGACGGCTCGTTCGACTACATGACGAGCACGATCCACACCGGCCCAGGCAGCGACTGGGCGTTCGTGCGCGACATCTCACGCGCCGCGGTCGATCTGGGGAATGGGGAGAGCGGCCGGACGGACGCGCTCGATCCGCTCGACGGCGACGACCTCCTCGTCCTGCGCGGCAACACGCACGACTTCCGGTTCATGGGAGGCGCGGGCGACGACGTCGCCGTGTGGTTCGTCGACGACAACGTGCAGACCACGACCTGGCTCGGTCCGAACTTCTTCGGTGGTGGCGGCTGGGACCCGGCATTGTGGGGCGACGACGGCATCGACCGCCTGGTGCTCGCCGTTCCGGCCGGGACGCCGATCGTGTCGACGACGCCCACGCCCCCCGGGTCGCTGCTGGTGCGCGGGACGACGGGGGAGTTCGTCCAGGACGACCCGACGGCGGCCGATCCGTTCGCGCGCTACTGCGTGGAGTGCGGCACGAGCCCGGGCGGCCGCAAGACGTTGATCCTGGAGTACGTCGCGGCCGACGAGCACGTGGAGACGGGCTACTTCTTCGTGACGGCGTTCGAGGAGCTGCAGGTGGGGGTGGGGGAGGGGGCCCGGGTCTTCGCTCTCGACGACGTCTCAGGCGCGGCCGTTCCGCTCGACGCCGCCGTCCCCTTCGTCCCGCCGGCGTGGCCGGACGACCTGTGCCGGTGAGGTACTAATCCCGCCGTTCGTGACGACGCGTCGGGCTTTTCCGGACCGGACGAGGAGAGGGGGAGAGGTCGACTGGGGAGGTGGGGAAGGTCCGTGCGTGGTCGCGGGCCTCTCAGCGGCTCGGCCAGGCTTCGGCCCCGCCGGCGGTGCGGTAGCGTTCCCAGGCGTCGATCAGGGCGGTGGGCTGCGTGAGGACCATCGTTTCGCCCACCGCCAGCCCGACCCCGGCGGCGATCCCCGCGCTCAGCCAGTCGTGGAAGGCGAAGCCGATCGTGAGTGCGAGGGCTGCGTTGACCACGACGCTGCCGACGTGGACCAGCCAACTCGTGCCGAACTCCTCGTCCCCGGCGTCAAGCTCGAGCCAACGTTCGCCGCGCGCGATCAGCGCGCACGGCGAAGCCTCGGGGCCGAGCGCCCGGGCGTAAGCGTCCAGGATCGGGCCGTGCTCCTGGACGCCGAGAGGGAGGATCGTCAGGACGGCCAGGCCGAGGCCGGCGCCGCCGGCGCCGAGCCAGAGGCCGGGGCGATTCGCGGCCGGGAGGGCCGGGGCCGCGGCGACCTGCGTCGTGGCCAGCATCAGGTAGCCCGCGCCCCACAGCCCGGTCCACGTCCGGACGGGACCGGCCTCGTCCGCCAGCGCCGTGCGGAGGAACTCGAGTCGCGCGGCGTCCGGGACGTCCGCCAGCCCGGGGTCGGCGCCGTCGGGCAGCGGGCAGCCGTCGGCCGCGGCCGCGCGCGGGGCGGCGCTCGCGGCGGTCGCGGCAAGGAGCGCGACGGCCAGAGGGAAGCGGGACCTACCCACGTGCGCCTGTCGGCAGGATGTTGTACACGAACTCGAGATCCTCGACGGCGGTCCGGTACTTCGCGTCGACGCCGGCGAAGCGCGGCTCGGCGGCAAGCGCCGCGTAGGCCTGCTCCAGCGCGTGTGCGTCGTCCGCGGTGAGCGCCTGTTCCACGAGGGGGAAGACGACGCGGTCCTCCTTGTAGATGTGCATGCGGATGAGGTCGATCCACTCCTGGGCGTTGCGGCAGAAGCGCTGCGTTTCCTCGGCGTCGCCGTGGGCGCCCTCGCGGAACGACTCGCGCATCTCGCGGGCGCAGTCGCGGCAGCGCCGGTGATCGGCGCCGAGGTCCGCGAGGTGATCGACGTCCCACGGCGGTTTCCGGGCGGCGACGCGGGGGAACAGCTCCTGCTCTTCCTTGGCGTGGTGCCAGCCGTCGGCGTAGCTGCCGATGAAGTCGACGACCGACTCGGCCTGGAGGAACTTCAGGCGTCGCGCGGGCATTGCGGCGCCGATCATGCGCGCCACGCACTCCGACGCGCGGGTGATCAGGCGGTGTTCTTCGACGAGGACTTCGATCGGGCTCATCGGCATCCTCCTGCTCGGCCGGCCCGCCGCCGAGCGGGCACGGCGGGTCAGCATAGCACCGCGAGGAGGTCGTCGGCGCTGACGATGGTCGCCGGCGGGGGCAACATCAGGAGCGTGGGCTTGGGCGGGGTATCAGGATGAGCCGGGCCCTGCGGCGGCGGGTCCGACCTCCTGGACTGCATCCGCGAGGCCCTCGCCGGGCTCGTCTTCCCGTGGCTGGTCGGGCGCGAGGTGTGTCCGGAGTACGTGTTCGTGGAGCAAGGCGGCGCGGGGCGGCCAGCCTTCTGTTCTCACCATTCCGATAAACGGTCGCGACTTTTTATCAGAACGGTGATAGCGTGGCGACATGCCGGAGGCCAAGCCGCCGCCCGTTTCCAGGTACCTCGACGGTGCCATCCGCACGGACGCGCTCGCCGCGGGCAGGATGGCGTTCATCAGCGGTGCGCGCCAAGTGGGCAAGACGACGATGGCGCGCGGCATGCTGGAGTCGCCGGGCAACGAGTTCTCCTGGGACGACCAGCGATTCCGGATGCGGTGGGTGCGGGACCCGATCGGCGCCGTGTCCGAGCGAGGTCCGGGACCCGTATTGCTCGACGAGATCCACAAGGACCGACGTTGGAAGCGGCGGCTCAAGGGGCTTTGGGATCTTCGGGGGGCCGAGCTACCGATCGTCGTCACGGGCAGCGCGCGGCTCGACGTGTTCCGCCGGAGCGGCGAGTCGCTCCTGGGGCGGTTCCTGCCCTATCGCCTGCACGGATTCACAGTGGGCGAGCGGCGGGACCCGCCGGCTCCCGGCGAGGTCCTCCAGGATCGGCAGCCGGCGTATCCGTTCGAGGCCGTGCTGCGGCTGGGAGGCTTTCCGGAGCCTCTCCTGGGCGGGAGCGAAGCGAAGGCCGTGCGGTGGAGCCGGCTGCGCACGAAGCGGCTGGTCCAGGAGGACTTGCGCGACCTGCGCCACGTGCACGACCTGCAGGCGCTGCGGGTGCTGGCCGATCTGCTGCCGGAGCGGGTGGGCGGCCTCCTATCGATCAACAGCCTGCGCGAGGAGGTCGGCGTCGCCTATGCGACGGTGCGCGACTGGGTGCTGGTGCTCGAGGCGCTGTACCACATCCTGCTGCTGCGGCCCTGGGCGGGGCGCATCGCCCGTTCGCTGCGTGCGGAGCCGAAGTTGTACCTCTTCGACTACGTGCCGGTGACGAACCCCGGCGCGCGGCTGGAGAACGCAACGGCGCTGCACCTGCTGAAGGCCTGCCAGTACTGGACGGACGTGGCGCTGGGGGAATTCGGGTTGCACTTCGTGCGCACGAAGGAGAAGGACGAGGTGGACTTCCTGGTAGTGCGGGACCGCCGTCCCTGGATGCTGGTCGAGTGCAAGTCGGGCGAGGTGGAGCCCGCGCCGGCGTTGCGCAAGTTCGCGTCGCGGTTGGGCACGACGCACAACATCCAGCTCGTCGATCGCCGCGGCTTCGACCGGGAGTATCCCGAGCATCGCGTGCGGGTGATGGACTACGAGAGGTTCCTGGCGGGGCTGGTGTGACGGCCGGTCAGGGCTCGCGGCGGAGCACGGTGCCGTCTTCGCCGACGGCCCACGGCTCGCCCGACGGCGTCCCGTGCACGCCGTGAAGCGAATGGACCGTGCCGCTGTCGCTCACCAACCACGCTCCGTCTTCCCGATGGAGGATCGTCCCGTGGTCGCCGACGCTCCATGCGTCGCCGGGGCCGCCGCTCCAGATGGCCATCTCCGGCGGCAGCCAGTTCCTGTCGGCCCTGGTCCTGGACTTCGTGTTTGCGGGTTGGCAGTGCGCATTCGGAGCGACGTCCCGCTCGTATTCCGAGTGCCTCCTCGGAGGACTTCGGGCGCGTTTTTCGGCGTCTCGATCGTCGGCCTCGGCGTCGCCCGGCACGCGGTGCTCCCGCTCGATCGCCTCCGCTCCGCATGGACGCTCGGCGGTCCGGGTGCTACCGTCATCCCGTCGGAGGGAAACATGCGCGACCATCACGCTCGTCGGATCTGCCTCGGTGGCTTGGCGCTTCTGGCCGCCGCGGTGCTGCCGGCCTGCTCGGAGGACGACTCGGGGAGCGGCGGGTGCACGGACGAGTCGTGCGCGGCCCGCTGCCGGACGCTGGGCTCCACCGGCGGCCGCTGCAGCGCGGGGAACTGTCTGTGCGACGGGGCCGGCGACGCGGACGCGGACGGCGGGGCGGACGCGGACGCGGACGTGGACGCGGACGTCGTGTCCGAGGGCGACGGGACGTGCATCGAGAACATCGACATCGTCTTTGTCCTCGACGTGTCGACGAGCATGACGCCGATCCTCCAGGCGCTCCACGACGGCATCGGCGACGTGTGGGCGTACGCGCGAGGCATCGATCCCGAGGCCCAGTTCGGCCTGGTGGTGTTCGTCGACGACGTGCTGGTGACCAACGGCGGCAACTGGTACGCGACGGTGGACGACATCCAGAACGAGTTCGACGCTTGGCGCGACTTCTGCTCCTCGAACGGCGAGCCGGGCGGCGACCCGGGCATGAACGACGATTGCCCCGAGAACTCGCTGGACGCGATCTGGGCCGGCGCGACCTCGTTCCCCTGGCGCGACAACGCGCTGCACGTCATCTTCCACGCGACCGACGACACCTTCGCCGAGAACCCGGGCACGCTGGGAACGTCGTGGATCGAGGTGCAGCACAACTACCCGGAGGTGCTGGCCGAGCTGCGGACGCGGGAGATCCGCCTCGCCGCCTTTGCCGCGCACGACTCCTCCGACTGCGCGATCCCGCCCGTGCACAACACGGAGCCGGGTTTCTTCGCCGAGTGGGGCGGCGATCCGGCGCTGCCCACGGGGACGGGGGCGCAGGTGTTCGACATCCAGGAGGTGATGTCGCACACGTTGTCGATGACCGAGGCGATCAACGACGTGATCCTCGACGAGTACTGCACGCCGTTCATCTACTGACGCGACGGCGTCCCGCCCTCCGCCTTCTTCGCCACCATCAACAGCGTCTGGTTGCGGTCTTCCAGCTCCAGGCAGGCCTCGAGCCCGCCGGCGTCGAGGGAGACGTTGAGGGCCTCCTTGGTCATGCGCACGCCGAGCGGGTTCTTGGCCGAGATGGTCTGCGCCAGCTCGATCGCGGCGGGCAGGAGGCGCTCGCGCGGGACGACCCGGCTGGCGAAGCCGAGCGCGCCGGCGTCGGCGGCGCTCATCCAGTTGCCGGTGAGCAGGAACTCGTACGCGCGCCCCGCGCCGATCAGCCGCGGCAGGAAGTAGCTGCTGGCCATGTCGGCGCCGCCCAGCCCGATGTTGATGTAGGCGGCGGAGAACCGCGCGTCCTCGGCGACGATCCGCAGGTCCGAGGCCATGGCGAGGGAGAAGCCGAGGCCTGCGGCGGAGCCGTGCACGGCGCAGACGATCGGCTGCGGCACGCGCCGCATCGCCAGCAGGAGCCGCGACAGCCGGCGCTGGCCGTCGTACATCGCCGTCGTGTCCAGCGCGAAGATCTCCGGGCCGAAGGTCTTCATGTCCAGGCCGGCGCAGAAGCCTTTCGCCCGCCCGCCGTCGAGCACGATGACCCCGACCGAATCGTCCCACTGCCGCTCGCGCCAGAACGCCTCCAGCTCGAGCATCATCGTGCGGTCCACCGCGTTGTACTGCTCCGGCCGGTTCAACGTGAGGAACCCGATCCGTCCTTCGGTCCGGTAGGCCAGCGTTTCCATGTCCTGATGCCTCGACGCAGTCGGCGCGGCGGAGCGCCTAGCCCTCGCGCAGCATGGTCTCGTCGTACTCGGTCTCGAAGCGCAGCTTGTGGTTGGCCTCCTCGACGGCCAGCGACTTGAACGTGTTCTGCAGCGCGGCGTCGGCCGTGGCCTCGGCCAGGTCCATGTACAGCCTCCAGGCCGCCTTCTCCTTCTTCATGGCGATGATCAGCGCGTCCTGGTACGTGATGTTCGGCTTGGCCTCGACGTCGACGAGGTAGTCGGAGAGCTGGAGGTCGAGGACCTTGGTCTCGGCGGCGGCGAGGTGCTTGCCGCTCTTGACGCCGAGGAGCTTCTGCTTGTGGCCGGCTTCCTCCTTGGCGAAGTCCTCGAGGGCCTTCTTCATCCACGGCTTCTCGACCTTGTGCGAGAGGTCGATGTAGAAATCGTGGGCCTTCTCCTCCTCGGAGATCGCGAAATCCAGGACCTCGTTGACGGAACCGAACTTCTTCATGGCTTGCCTCCTGCGCGACCGGTTCCGTAGCACAGCGGTCCGGCCGGCGGCAAGCGCGCCGCCGTTGCAGGTTGGTCGATCGGGACGAGTTGTTGGTGGGGTAGGGTGGGGGCGGAGCGGGGGGGCTGGATCCTCCCAGGAGACGGACGTATCGTGCGGACCGCGAGCGCCGCGGGATTCCCCGCGGCGGAGTCGAGAAGGAGGCAGGAGCATGCGAGGGAGGTCGGGGTCCGTCTTGTTGGGGCCGGCGGTCGCGACGCTGGCGGTTCTGGTTCTCGTCGGGGGAACGTCGTGCAAGAAGAAGGAGAAGGAGGCGCCGCAGGTGACGGCCGAGCTGCCGGTGCAGCGCGTCGTGCTGTACCGCAACGGCGTGGGCTACTTCGAACGCGCGGGGAAGGTGACCGGCGACGAGATCCATTTCAAGGTGCGCGAGCGGCAGGTGGGCGACTTCCTCGCCTCGCTCGCCGTCGTCGCCCGCGACGGCAAGCCGGTCGAGTTTGTCTCCTTCCCGATCAAGAAGGAGGAGAAGAAGAAGGACGAGGAGCCGCCGCGTTGCCCCTACCCCTACCCGTATCCGTATCCGCCCATCGGCGCGACGTGCCCGGGGGACGTACCGCCGCCGGACGACGGGGAGGAGGACGAGGAAGAGGAGGACGTCGTGGACGTCGTCGTGAAGCTCCAGGGCGGTGCAGCCGAGCACGACGTGGTCGTCGCCTACGTCGTCGAGTCCCCGGTCTGGCGGCCGACCTACCGCATTGTCCTGGACGAGAAGGGCAAGAAGGCGCTGCTCCAGGGCTGGGCGGTCGTCCAGAACACGTCGGGCGAGGACTGGAAGGACGTGTGGCTGACGGTGACCGAGGGGGCGCCGCTGACCTTCCGCGCGGATCTGGGCACTCCGTTCATCCCGCTGCGGCCGCTGGTGACCGATCGCGGCGAGGTCGTGCAGGCGGCAGTGGCCTCGTCCGTCTCCGTCTCGGAACAGGTTCGCGCGCGGATGCAGGAGATGGCCGAGGAGGAGGGCGGGACCGGCGCCCGCGGCTCGGGTGACGAGGGGAAGATGGGTCTTCGCGATGCGGATGACGTGGACCGTATCGCTGCGATAGGGGGTTACGGCGGCGCCCCGACCGCCGCCGCCGAGCCGTCCGCGTGGGACGGCGAGATGGCGCCCGGGGGCTACCCGGGGGGGTACGACCAGGCGGTGGCCGCCCCGCCGCCCGCGCCCCCGACCGGCCTCTCGGCCGCCGGCGCGCAGGCGAGTCTCGCGCTGCTGGCGCTGGGCGCCGAGGAGGGCGGCATCACGACGTACGCTTCGCCCGTGCCGGTCACGGTGCTGGACGAGGCATCGACGATGGTTTCGATCTTCAACCAGCCGGTGGAGGCGACCGACACGCTGCTGTACCGTCCCGATTCCGGGGTACCCGCCTCCTCGCTCCATCCGTTCCGCGTCGTGCGTTTCACCAACCAGGCCGGGGTGACGCTGGAGCGGGGCCCGGTCGCCATCTTCGGCACGGAGCGGTTCCTCGGGCAGGGGCTGCTCGAGCCGTTGCCGATGGGAGCCACGACCTCCATCCCGTACGCGCTCGAGCGGGGGATGACCGTTTCCGTGGAGAGCGGCTCGGACGTGGAGGAGGCGCGGCTGGTGAAGCTGCTGCGCGGCGTGCTCACGATCAAGCGGTACTCGCTGCGCAAGACCAAGTACGTGGTGCAGAACCTCACCGACCACGCGGGTACGCTGTACCTCCAGCACAGCCGCTGGTCGGGCTGGGAGCTGCGCACGTGGCCGAAGGGCTCGGAGGAGGTCGATCCGTTGACGGCGATCTTCCCGATCGAGTTCCCGGCGCAGGGCAAGGCCGAGCTGGAGATCGTGGAGCGCTCGCCCACCCTCCAGACGGTGCAGATCCTGACCGAGGAGGCCGCCACGGCCGTCCGGCTGTACCTGGAAGGTCCGGCGGTGGACGAGGTGGCCGGCCCGGCGCTGCGCAAGGCGCTCGACCTGCGCGAGCAGATCGCGAAGATCGATCTCGACGTCTCCCGCTTCACGGCGGAGCGGGACGAGGTTTCGGCGGCGACCTACGAGGTACAGAACAACATCTACGCGATCGAGGGCATCCAGCGGGCGGGCGATCTGCGGACGCGGCTCACGACGCGGCTGGACGAGCTGCAGAAGCGGTACGCCGAGCTGCAGACGCAGATCATCGATCTCACGTCGCAGCGCGGCGAGCTGCTGGTCGAGTTGACCGAGGCGCTGCGCGACGTCACGCTCGAGGTGCCCGACGACGCTCCCGCCGCTCCCGTCGGCTCTGCCGCTCCGTCCGCGCCGCCGGCCGAGCCCGTGCGGTAGCGATCAGCGCTGCCGCGCCGCCCTAGACCGTACCTCGCGCACCGACCGTATGGGACGCCGCCCGTCGCGCAGGGCGGCGGTCCGTGCTAACGTCGCGACCGACGTGGAGGAAGAGAGATGCACCAGGCGATGCTCGCTCGTGTTGGGTACCTGGCGGCGGTCCTGCTCCTGCCGGGATGCGGTCCGCGGACGACGTCGAGCTCCAGTCCGCAGCCGACCTACGAGACCGCCGACGTCGGGGTCTACAACGGCGGCTGGCACGGAGGGCCGCTCGACGCGGGAACGCCTGCACCCGATGCGGAGGAGGCCGCCGTCCCGGGAACGGCGTCCGGCCTGGAGCCCTGCGCCGCGGGTACCGGCTGCGGCCGGTTGACGACGACCTCGACGTACTGCGGCGGACCTGCGCCGTCGCAGGAGATGCTGGACGCGCTGGCCACCCCGCGGCCGGCCGGCGGAATCCTGCTCATCGCGTCACCCGGCGGCGTCTACGACCCGTCGCAGCCGGAAACCGCGCGGCTGACGACCGACGGCGACGGGAGGTTCACCCTCGCGGCCGCGCCGGGAACGTACTGCCTGGTGGTCATGGCCAAGGCCGACTTCCTCGGGCCGCAGGGCGATCCCGGAGCGGGCGAGGCGATCCCCGTGCCGTCGTTCGCACCCGGGGTCGGCGAGTGCATGGACCAGTGGGCGCGGACGTGCGATGCGGTGGTGACCGTGGGCGGGGCCCCGGGCGCCGCGGCCGAGTTCAACATCGCGTACGGGTGCTCCGAGAACCCGTGCCTCCCGTCCGTGCCGTATCCGTAGGTCCTGGATCCGATGCGCGACGTCACGTCGACCCCGCCACTGGTCCTTGTCGTGGCCGCCGCCCTCGCGGCGGGTTGTCCCGCGGTCCGCCCGCTTCCGGTCGGGGTGCGGACGGCCGGACCACAGCCGGTGTTCGTTACGCGCGTCGGCGCGTCCGAATCGGCCCGGGCCGTGCCGCCGGTGGCGCCGGCGCGATTCGTCGCTCCGGCTCCCGAAGTGCGCGCCGTCACGAGTTGGACCGTCGACCTGCGGCCGTATCTCCTGCCCCCGATCGACCAGAGCGGTCGCTCGACGTGCAATTCCTTCGCGGCGACGGCGCTGATGGAGTTCCTGGTCGGCCGGGCGACGGGCACGACACCGGATTTCTCGGAGAACTGGAACTACTACGTCGGCCGGACCGAGACGCTGGACACGCCGTACCTGCGGAACATGTACGCGGGCCAGGACGGCCTTGCGGGATTCCTCGCGGTCGAGGCGTACGAGCGGTCGGGTCCGGTGGCGGAGGCGGATTGGCCGTACGAGGCGCGAAGCCCGATGCAGCTCGGCGAGCGCGGTTGCCGGGAGTCGGACGGCGCGGCGATTCCCGACGAGTGCTTCACCGGCAAGCCGCCGGGAGGAGTCGAGCCGCTGGGCTATCGGCTGCGGATGGAGTTCGTGCCGCGCGAGACGATCGGGTCGTTCCTCGTCGCCGAGCAGCGTCCCGTGGTGCTGAACATCTACGCCTACGACGTGTGGGACGATTCGGGAGCAATGGTGCGGATGCCCACGGCGTCGGAAGCGGCGGCGTGTGCCGACCGCGGGGTCGGCTGCACCGGGCACACCGTCCTGCTGGTCGGCTGGGACGAGTCGACGCGCACGTTCCTGTTCCGCAACTCGATCGGCGCGTCGTGGGGCGACGGGGGCTACGGGACGCTCACGGAACGCTTCGTGCTGGAGCACTGCGAAGCGTGCTACTGGCTGGAGCAGCTCGACCGACTCGACGTGGAGGACCGTGCCTTCGTCGAGAAGGCCGCGCAGGGCGTGTCGGGGGTGCTGGTCGAGGGTTCGTAACCACCGATGACCACGCTCGTCGTCCTGATCTTCGCCCTCACCTACGTGCTGATCGCCGCCGCACGGCGGCTGACCTGGTTGCCGCTAGGGCGGCCCGCCAGCGCGCTCTTGGGCGCCGTGCTGGTCGTTGCCGTCGGTGCGCTGACGCCCCGGGAGAGCTATGCGGCGATCGACCACGACACGATCGTGCTGCTCCTGGGCATGATGCTGCTCACGGCGTACCTGGATCGCGCGTCGTTCTTCGAGGTGCTCGCGCGGCAGGTGATCCGGCTGGGCGGGACCCCGGTGGGAATCCTGATGGCGGTCGGGGCGCTCTCGGGAGTCCTCTCGGCGTTCCTGGTCAACGACGCGGTGTGCCTCTTCCTGACGCCGGTCGTGGTTGCGACCTGCCGCCGCGCGCGCCTGCCGTTCGGGCCGTTCCTGATCGCCGTGGCCACCTGCGCCAATCTCGGCTCCGCCGCGACGCTGGTCGGCAATCCGCAGAACATGATCATCGGCAGCCTGAGCGGCTATGGCTTCGCCTCGTTCCTCTTGCGCGCCGCCCCCGCCGCGGTCATCGGCCTGCTGCTCAACCTGGTCCTGCTGCGGCTCTACTATCGGCGCGCCCTGCCGTCGCGGGTCGATTCCGCCGAGGACGGGCCGGCGCCGATCCCCGACCGCGGGAAGCTCGTCCTGACCGGCGTGGTGACGGTCGGGATCGTCGCCGGGTTCTTCCTCGGCGGGCATCTGGGCTACACGGCCCTGGCCGGCGTGCTGGTCCTCATCCTCATCGACCGGCGGAATCCGCAGGAGACGTTCGCCCGGGTCGACTGGCCGCTGCTGGTCTTCTTCTGCGGCCTGTTCGTCGTCGTGGCCGCCCTGCGCAAGACGGGCCTCGTGGACGACGCCTGGGGCGCGGCGCGCCCGTACCTCGGCTTCCACACGGCCGGCGGGCTGGCCTCGTTCACCGCCGCGATGACGGCGGGCTCCAACCTCGTGTCGAACGTCCCGATGGTCCTCCTGGCCGGGCCGCATCTCTCGGCCGTCGGCGACCCGGGCCTGGGCTGGGTGCTGCTCGCGTTCACGACCACCGTCGCCGGCAACCTGACGCTGGTGGGGTCGGTGGCGAACATCATCGTCGCCGAGTCGGCCCGCGAGCACTACGCGCTCGGCTTCCGCGAGTACCTGCGCTTCGGCTTCGTCTCCACGCTGCTCGTGCTCGCGGCGGGTGTCCCCGCCGTCTGGCTGACGTGGCGGCTGCTGGGGGCGTGAGGCCGGGCGATTCCTGCCGCGCGGATCCGGGACGCCGCAGGATTTCCGTTCCCGGAGCCGGTCGCGGTTCGGCTAGACTGGCGCCGGCGATGGCCACGGTGGGATCCCGGTCGCGGCGCGAATTCCTCGATACCGCCTGGCGGTGGGTCGCGGCGGCCGGCGCGGCGCTCGCGCCGCTCGGCGTGCTGGGAATCCTGTCCCGCGCGGGAGGGAGGCCGCGGGAGATCGTGCTGGATCCCGGGATACTCGAGCGAGCCGCGCGGGAGGGCGGCGTCGCCGTGGAGGGCGTGTACGTTCGCGTGCGCGACGGCGTTCCGGACGTGCTGAGCCTGCGCTGCCGGCACCTGGGTTGTCGGGTGCGTCCCGACCCGGCCCGCGGCGGTTTCGAGTGCCCGTGCCACGGGAGCCGATACGGCCTCGACGGCCGGGTACATTCCGGCCCCGCGCGGTCCGACCTGCTCCGGCCCGCCGTGCGGCGGAGCGGCGACCGGTGGA
Source organism: Deltaproteobacteria bacterium (assembly GCA_016218815.1). Lineage (GTDB taxonomy): Bacteria > Myxococcota_A > Polyangia > DRWM01 > JAAZOP01 > JAAZOP01. The sequence continues at coordinate 9,616 of JACRCX010000069.1, read as the reverse complement.
TCGTCGAGCTGGGAGCCGACGATGATTGAGCCGGCCGCCGGCCCGCGTTGCCGGTGCGGCGATCTGGCGCTGGGCTTCCTGGCGGTGACGGTGCTGTCCGGGGTCGCGCTGGCGCCGCTGTACCGTCCGGAGGCGGCGCTGGAGTCGGTGGAGGCGATCGAGGCGGGGCTTCCGTGGGCCTGGCTGCTCCGCGCGGTGCACGGGTTCGCGGCGCTGGGCTTCCTGCTGGCGACGGTCGCGCACCTGGTCGACGCCGTGCGGGCAGGCGGCCGCGAGCGGCTTCCGGCCGGGCCGTGGTGGCGGAGCACGCTGCTGCTGCCGCTCGCGGTGCTCGCGATGCTCGGCGGCTTCGTCCTGCGGGGCGACGCCGAGTCGCTGGCGGCCCTGGCCGTCTGGCGCGGTGTGCTGGAAACGATTCCCCTGCTGGGAGCGCCGCTGGCGACGCTGCTGCTCGGCCCGCCCGGCGCGGGTTTCGGCGCGGTGACCGCGCACCACGCGGGGACGTTCAGCCTGCTGCTCTGGCTGATCGCGGCGGACCACGGACGAAGGATGTGGCCCACGGGCCGGTCCTGGGCCGTCGCGCTGCTCTCGTCGGCGGCGATCGCGGGCGTCGTCCCGCTGCCGTTGGGCCCCGCCGAGCCGACCGGCGTCGGGCTCCTCGGTCCGTGGTACCTGCTCGGGCTCCAGGGCATGTTGCTCGACCTGCCGCCGGCGACGGCGTGGCTGGTCCCGGTGTTCCTCGCCGGAGGCGTCGGGGCCCTGGCGCACGTCCAGGGACGGGCGCGCACCGCGACGCTCGCGGCGCTCGGCGCGTTGCTCGCAGCGTGGGTCGGTTGGACCGTGCGGCTGCTGCTCGCGGGGGCCGGATGACGGTGCGCCGCCTGGTGCTGCCGTTGCTGCTGGCCGCGGCGTGCGCGGGGCTGGTCGTCGCGGCCGTGCGCGAGAGCCGTCGCGCGGCCGAGGTAGGGGAGGGGCCGGAGCGGGCCGGGGGGCGGGTCGAGCGCTGCCTGGTCTGCCACGACGATCCGGACGAGAGCCCGGGCGGCGCGCACGCGGCGGACGCGCTGGGGTGCGAGGCCTGCCATCTGGGCAACCGATTGGCGTACGACAAACGCCGGGCGCACGCGGGGCTGGAGCGCGAGCCTGGGGCGCTGGACACGGTCGATCGCACGTGCGGCCGTTCCGGGTGCCACGTCCGCGAGGTGGAGCGGGTGACCCGGTCGCTGATGGCGACGGGGCGCGGGCTGATCGCGGTGGACCGCTGGGTGTTCGGCGAGGCGCCCGGCCCGGACGGGACGGAGACCTTCCGCGAGCTGTTGGCCGTGGCGCGGCCGTCGCCGGCGCAGGACCACCTGCGGCGCTTGTGCGCCGGGTGCCATCTTGGGACACGAGGCGAGAATCGCGACGACGCCGTGAGCGGCGTGGGCTCCGGTTGCGCCTCCTGCCACGCCGCGCGGCGGGCGCCGGGGACGGCGGGACGTCACGAGCCGATCGATGCGCGGGTGCCGGACGAGCGGTGTCGCGGCGGTCACAGCCGCAGCGGCCGGGTGAGCCTGTCGTACGCGGGGCTGGTGGAGCTGCGGCCGGGCGACCCGGCGGCGACGACGCGGCTCTACGACGGGAGGCCGGCCGCCGCGGCCGAGCCGGACGTGCACGGCGAGCAGGGCATGAGCTGCGTCGATTGCCACACGATCCCCGACGTGATGGGCGACGGCCGGTCGTACGCGCACGAGGAGGCGCAGGCGGAGGCGACGTGCGAGGGGTGCCATCCGCCGGCGGCGGCGGCGGATGGCGCGCCGTGGGGAGCGGCCGGCGACGCCCTGGTGCGCGATCTGCTGCGCCTGCGAGGGGAAGCGCGCGGGCCGCTGGAGCCGGCGCGGTGGACGCGCCGGGGCGTGCCGCTGTGGAACGTGCGTCCGGCGCACGCGTTCGCGGGCGGCGACGGGGAGGCTGCCGAGGCACCGTGGGCGCTGGCGGGGAAGCTCGACGGGCGGCTGCACCCGCTGCGCCCCACGCCGGCCGACGCCGACCATGGGCTGCGGGGGCACGAGCGGCTCGCGTGCGTCTCGTGCCATGCGGCGTGGGCGCCATCGTGCGCGACCTGTCACACGCGCTTTGACGCGGCGGGACGGCAGTGGGATTTCGGCCGCGGCGCGGAGGTGTCCGGGGCGTGGGTCGAGGAGTCCGAGCGCTTCGGGTGGGGGCCGCCGGCGCTGGCGGTGCTGGGCGACCGGATCGTGCCGGCGATGCCGGGGATGATCCTGACGGTGGACGCCGCGGGGACGGGGAGGGCGGCGCTCGAGCGCCGGCTGTTCGCGGCGCTCGACCCGCACGCGACGCGCCGCGAGTCGCGCTCGTGCGCCTCGTGTCACGCCGAGCCCGTCGCGCTGGGGCTCGGCTCGGGGACGCTGGACCTCGGTCCCGGGGGGCCGCGGTTCGAGCCGGCGGAGCCTGCGGCGGGAGAGGCCGGCGTGGCCGCGGACGGCTGGGTCGCGCTGTTTCCGTCGCGGCCCGGGGAGGGGACGCGGGCCGGTCTGCGGTCGCTGGACGCCGCCGAGCAGCGGCGGGTGGTGCGGGTCGGGACGTGCGTCCCGTGCCACGGCGAGTCGAGCGACGCGATCTACGGCGACTTCGGCGGAGCGGTCGGCGCGCTCTTCGCGGGCGGGTCGGCGTGCACCTTCCGAGCGCCGGAGTGGGTGCGGGGCACGGCCGAGCGCTGAGGGGCGGAAGGTGCGTCGTCGCGGCTCCCGCGGGAAGGGCCGACGACTCCTCGGCTTCTCTCGACCACGCCGCGCAATCGAAGTAGGTTGCGGTCCGAAGGAGGCCAAGCGGTGGGCCGTCGCATCGTGCCGATTCTTGTCGCCGTCGTCGCCGCGCTCGTCGTGGCGGGCTACTTCGTGATTCCGCGCTGGGCGTGCTCGCCGGAGCAGACATCGCCGTCCGTGGACGAGGGCGACGCACAAGCGGCGATCGCGGACGAGGACGCCCGCGCGCGCATCGAGACGCCGCAACCGCCTCTTTCCGATCGCGCTGACGCGGGGAGATCGCCGGACGAGGCCGGCGCGCGGCCGGCGAACGCCGACGCTGGTACCGTTCCGACCGCGCCTGCCGGCACCGGCGTGCTGGCCGGCCTGGTGCTGGACCGCGATCAGGCGCCTGCGGTAGGCGCCGTTGTCACGGTTCGCCTCGACGCCGGCGACGAGCCTTGGGGACCGCGCAGGGGCGGGTTTCAGCGTCCCGCGCCGGGGATCGCGACCGCGCGGGTGGAGTTGGACGGCTTCTTCCGCATCGAGGGGCTGCCCGCGACCGCGGTCGCCGTCGAGGCGACCTGCACGGGACTGGTGCGCGCGGTCCAGCGCGGCATCGACATCCCGGTCGAAGGCGAGGCGTGGGTCGAGTTCGTCCTCGACGCGGGATTGTCCATCTCCGGCAAGGTCACGGACGACCGGGGGACGCCGATCGTCGGGGCGGAAGTCGCGGCGGGGATGCGGGGCGACGACGCCCTGTTCACCACGACCTCGCGGGACGGGAGCTACGAGCTGGGCGGGCTGCGGGCGGGGACGTACCGCGTGCGCGCCGACGCCGACGGCTTCGTCGAGTCCGACCTGGACGACGTGCGCGCGGGCAGCACGGGGATCGATCTCCAGCTCGGTCGTGCGGCCTCGATCTCGGGTCGCGTCGTCTGGCGCGGCGCCGGCAGTCCCGTTCCCGATGCCGAGGTGCGCGCCGTGCCGTCCGGTCGGGGCGGCGGGCGCGGTGGAGGTCCCGGAGGCGACCGCGGACCGGGCGGCGGGCGCGGTCCGGGCTTCGGCCGCTCGCCGGGCGCGCGGACGGACCAGGATGGGCGGTTCGTCTTGACCGACGTCGTCCCCGGCCGTTGGACCGTCTGGGCCGACGCACCCGATCGCGCGCCCGGTTCCTCGCAGGAAGTGACGCTCGAGCCCGGGAGCAGCGTCGAGAACGTCGTCATCGAGTTGGGTGAGGGCGCGCGGATCGCGGGCGTCGTGCGCGCCGACCCGGACGGACGGCCGGTCCAGGGTGCCGTCGTGCGTTTCGGCGAGGCCGGGGCGTCGCCGATGGAGAACCACGGCCGGCGAATGATGGGCCCGCGGATGGCCGCGCGCTTCGGCGGGGGCCGGCCGGAGAACACCGAGCTGAGCGCGACGACCGATGCGAACGGCCGATTCGAGCTGCTGCACGTCGCCGCCGGACGGCAGACGCTGACCGCGACCGCGGCCGGGCATCCGGAAGCGGAGAAGACGGTCGCCGTGCCCGAAGACGGCGACGTGGAGGGCGTCGAGCTGCGGCTCGCCGCCGGCGGCGCCATCGCGGGGACGGTCTCGGACACGCGGGGCGGCGACCGCGTCGCATCGTCGATCGTGTTCGCGAGCAGCGAAGGTCCGGGCGGGATGGGGCCGCCCGGAATGGGCGGTCCCGCGGGGGTGGCCGAGGTCGACGCGACGGGGCGGTACCGCATCGATGGCCTCGACGCCGGAAGCTACCGCGTGGCCGTGTTCCAGATGCCCACGAGCGGCGGCGGGGGAGGCCCCGAGGTTTCTCCGCCGCAGCAGGCCGCGGTCGCGATCGGCGAGACGACGACGGTCGACTTCCAGCTCGGCGGCGGCACCGCCGTCCACGGCCTCGTGCTCCAGGCCGGGGCACCGCTGCCGGGCGCGCGCGTCGAGTTCTCCGCGGTCGAGGGCCCGTTCGGCACCCGCGTCTCGACCGTCGCCGACGAGCAGGGAGAGTACCGGCTCGACGGCGTCGCCCCGGGCAGCTACCTCGCGCGGATCGATCGTTCGTCACAGCGCGTCGACGTGCCGGACATCGAGGACCTGGAGCTGGACCTCGAGGTGCCGTCGGGCTCGCTGGCCGGCCGGGTGCTCGACGCCGCCACCGGCGCGCCCGTGGCCGACGCGCGGATCGTCGCGCTGCGGGCCGGGGAGGGGGGAGAGACTGCCGGATTCAACCCGTCGGCACGGGCCGGGGCGGGACGCTCGGGGCCGGACGGCGCGTTCGAGGTCACCGGCCTCGCGGCCGGCAAGTACGACCTCACGGTGTCCCACGAGGACTACGCCGCCGCGACGGCTTCGGCCGAGGTACCGGCCTCCGGGCGGCTGGAAGGTATCGAGGTACGACTCGCCGGAGGCGTGAGCGTCTCGGGTCGGGTCGTCGACGGGCAGGGAGCGCCGGTCGCCGAGGCCAGGGTCTCGGTCTCGGATGTGCAGACCGGCGCCGCGGTTCGCGCCGCGATGGGCGGCCGGATGACCGGCCCCGACGGCACGTTCGAGCTCCGCGGTCTGGCCCCCGGCCGCTACCGCCTCGGCGCCTCGGCGCGGGGCTACGGTCCGTCGCCGCAGCAGGAGATCGATGCCACGGCGGCGGTCGAAGGTATCGAGCTGGTCCTGGCCGAGCCGGATCCGTGAAGATGGGAGGGGATGAACCACCGATGAACACCGATGAACACCGATGGGAGAGTTGGACGGGAAGGGCGGTCGCGGGCGCGCTCGGCACACTGATCGCGTACGGCGTCGGGGGTTGCGGCGGCGGAGGGGGGACCGCGGCGGAGTGCTCCTCGAGCGCGGAGTGCCCGGGAGGCGTGTGCGTCGACCACAGGTGCGTGGCCGGCGATGGGGGCGGCGACGCCGACGTGGGCGGCGACGCCGACGCCGACGGCGACGACGGCGGGGGAGGGGAGGCCGACGGCGAGGCGGAGGCGGGCTGCGAATCCGGCGTGGTCTGCGGCGACGAGTGCTGCGCCGGCGGCGAGCGGTGCGCGTACGGCGGGTGCGTCATCGACCTCGGTCCGTGCACGACGAACGACGATTGCCGCGGCGACAGCTACTGCGACGCCGACGGGCGGTGCACACCGTACGGCACGCCGCCGGAGGTGCTCTCGGACCCCGACTGCGAGCGGCCGATCGAGATCGGCTCGTTCGAGCCGCAGGAGCAGTGCCGGTGGGAGGGAACGACCGCCGGAGGTGCGTTCGACTCCTGGTCGCTGGTCTACGGCGCGCCGATGGTCGCCGACTTCGACCTGGACGACGATCCGCTGGTGCTCGCCCCGTCGATCGTCGTCGCCACGTTCGCGACCTCGAGCGACGGCGGCATCCTGCGGCTACTGGACGGGCGCACGTGCGAGGAACAGCTTCGTCTGGAGGACGCCGCGGACCGGCTGATCTACGCCTCGAACTTCGCCATCGGCGACCTGGACGGCGCCCCCGACGGCCGGCCGGAGATCGTCGCGGCGGCGTTGCAAGCCCGGGAGAGCGCGGGCGGCTTGATCGCGTTCGGGTACGACGCCGCGGCCGGGACGCTGGTCCGCCGCTGGTACGGCCGCCGCTGCGATCTGGCGGGCGAGCCGCGCCACGTCCCGAACGAATGGCTGAACAACAACGGGCCGTCGATGCACGACCTGGACGACGACGGAGTGCCGGAGATCCTGCTCGACAAGTTCGTCTACGACGCCGCGGGCTGCCTGCTCAACCCGGGCGGCTCGTACGCCAACTACCTGCGCCTCGGCCTGTTCGCCGTGGCGGTGGACGTCGACAACGACGGGGCGCCGGAGCTGGCGGCGCCGGACGGGGTCTTCGCCTGGGACACGGCGGCGCAAGACTGGACGATCGAGACGTACTGGGCGCCGCCGGCCGCGGAAGCGGCGGAAGCGACGCTCGTGGGCCATGTGGCCGTGGCCGACTTCGGCGAGTTCCCGGGGGCGGTGGGGGATGCGGCGGGCCGGGCGGAGCTGGTCGTGGCCGCGGCGCCGGCGATCGATTCCGGTCCCACGGCGACCGGGCGCGTGCGCGTGATGACGGTCGGCGGGGACATCGTCTTCGGTCCCTTCGACCTGCCGGCGGAAGCGGCGAGCGTCGCGGGACGGGGCGGGCCGCCGACGATCGCCGACTTCGACGGCGACGGGCGACGCGAGTTCGCGGTCGCGGGCGGCAGCCGCTACACCGTCTTCGACCTCGACTGCGACATCCCCGAGGAGACGGGACCGGGATGCGCGCGCGCTGCGGGCCTGCCGCGCGGCGTCTTGTGGAGCCGGCCCTCGCAGGACCGCAGCTCGAACGTGACCGGCTCGTCCGTCTTCGACTTCGACGCGGACGGGACGGCGGAGGTGGTGTACGGGGACGAGTGCTTCGCGCGGATTTACCGTGGGACGGACGGCGAGGTGCTGTTCTCGCGCAGTGCCTCCAGCGGCACGGGCTACGAGTTCCCCGTGATCGCGGACGTCGACGGCGATTTCAACAGCGAGATCGTCGTGGCGCTGAACTCCGGTGTGTCGTGCCCCGCCACCGACCCGATCTTCACGCTCGGCAGATCGATCTTCGAGTCGCAGAACGGGGTGATCGTGCTGCGCGACGTGGAGGACCGCTGGGCCGCCTCGCGACCGCTGTGGACCCAGCACGCCTACGCGATCACGAACGTCAACGACGACCTGACGATCCCGCGGACGAGCGACTGGCTGCCCAACCACGCCGACCCTGCGATGAACAACTTCCGCATGAACGCCCAGGGGACGCTGGAGCGCCGCGGCGCCGCCGACCTGACGGTCGCGCTGGCCCACGTGGCCGACCTGTGCGACGCGGTGACGGGCGAGGTGACCCTGGCCGCGAACGTGTGCAACCGCGGGACCAACCCCGTGCCCGACGGCGCGCGCGTCGTGTTCTACGACGGCGATCCCGACGCCGGGGCGGGATTGGCATGCGAGACCCTGCTCCCGCGGCTGCTCGACGTCGGCGCGTGCACGGAGGTCTCGTGCACGTGGTTCGTGCCGGCGGGGACGACGCCGGAGGACGTGACCGTGGTCGTCGACCCCGACGACGCGGTGTTCGAGTGCCGCGACGGGAACAACCGCGGAGTCATTCCGGCGGTGTACTGCGGACTGCTCTAGTCGACGCCGCCGGGATCGCGGCCGGCGGCCTTGGCGATGGCGGCTTCGAGGGCCTCGGCGCGCTGGGAGCCGAGGAGAAGCTTCTTGTCGCCGTCCAGGAGCAGGCGGACGCCGCGATCGCCGGACACGTTGTAGGCCTTGTTCTTGCCCATGCCGCGGATGCCCCAGCCGCCGTACTCGCGCACGGGCCGGTACTGGACGGCACGGAATCCCCGGACCTCGGACCACGGGATGCGGCGACGGACGAACGGCCAGAAGCGCACCGACAGGCCGTCCACCTCGACCCGCACGGTGAGCCGCATCGCCAGCAGGCCGAAGACCAGGAGGGTGGTGAAGGGGATGACGACGGCCGAGACAGCGATGAGGCCGGTGTTCGACATCGGATGGTTGCCGAACGGCTGGCCGAGGACCAACTGCCTGTAGAGGCCGTAGCCGAAGACGCCGACCTCGCCGACGAAGATCAGCGAGAGCAGCGCCACCAGCCACCACTGGCGGAAGCGCTGGGTTTCCTCGAACGATGCCTCGGTGCCGGAAGACGACGGGTCGGAAGTCATGCGGAGTCCCCCACGACCGGCCTGCGGCTCAATCCCAGTCGCCGCCGCCACCCATGTCGTCCATTCCGCCCATGCCGCCCATGCCGCCCATGCCGCCCATGCCACCCATCCCGCCCATGCCGCCGCCGCCCATGCCGCCCATGTCCGGCATGCCGCCGCCGCCCTTCTTGGGCTTCTCGGTGATCATGGCGTCGGTCATGACGAGCAGACCGGCGACGGAGGCCGCGTTCTGCAGCGCGACGCGGACGACCTTGGTCGGGTCGATCACGCCGGCCTCGAGCAGGTCTTCGTACTTCTCCGTGGCGGCGTTGAACCCGAATGCGCCCTTGCCTTCGGCAACCTTGTTGACGACGACCGAGCCCTCGACGCCGGCGTTGTTGGCGATCATGCGCAGCGGTTCCTCGATCGCCCGGGCGATGATGTCGATGCCCATCTTGCGGTCGCCGGTCGCCTTGATGGCCTTGACCGCCGGGATGGAGCGCAGCAGGGCGACGCCGCCTCCCGGGACGACGCCTTCCTCGACGGCGGCGCGGGTGGCGTGCAGGGCATCCTCGACGCGCGCCTTCTTCTCCTTGAGCGCGGTCTCGGTGGGGGCGCCGACGCGCACGACGGCGACGCCGCCGGCCAGCTTTGCCAGCCGCTCCTCGAGCTTCTCGCGGTCGTAATCGGACGTCGTCTTCTCGATCTGCGCGCGGAGCTGGGCCTGGCGGCCCTTGATGTCGTCGGACTTGCCGGCGCCGTCGACGAGGGTCGTGTTGTCCTTGGTGATCACGATCTTCTTGCAGCGGCCGAGATCCTTGAGCGTGACGGAGTCGAGCTTGATGCCGACTTCCTCGGCGATCATCTTGCCGCCGGTCAGGATCGCGATGTCCTCGAGCATCGCCTTGCGGCGATCGCCGAAGCCGGGGGCCTTGACCGCGACGGCCTTGAGCGTGCCGCGGACCTTGTTGACCACCAGCGTCGCCAGCGCCTCGCCTTCGACCTCCTCGGCCAGGATGAGCAGGGGCTTGCCCGAGCGCGCGATCGCCTCGAGCACCGGGATGAGGTCCTTCATGGCGGAGATTTTCTTCTCGTGGATCAGGAGGTAGGCGTCCTCCAGGATGCACTCCATCCGTTCGGGGTCGGTCACGAAGTACGGCGAGACGTAGCCGCGGTCGAACTGCAT
>JACRCX010000068.1 GCA_016218815.1 Deltaproteobacteria bacterium | reverse complement strand
CGACAAGCGCGGCGGCGCCAACGGTGCGCGCATCCGCCTGGCGCCGCAGAAGGACTGGGAAGTCAACCAGCCGGCCGAGCTGGCGAAGGTGCTCTTGGCTCTCGAAGGCATCCAGGGCGAATTCAATCGCTCGGCCGGCGGCGGCAAGAAGGTCTCGCTGGCCGACCTGATCGTCCTGGCCGGCGGTGCGGGCGTCGAGCGGGCCGCGACGAATGCCGGCCATACGGTGACGGTGCCGTTCGCGCCGGGCCGCATGGACGCCGCGCAGGAGCAGACCGACGTGGAGTCCTTCGGCGTGCTCGAACCGATCGCCGACGGCTTCCGCAACTACGTGAAGGCGAAGTACGCGGTGCCGGTCGAGGCGCTGCTGGTGGACAAGGCGCAGCTGCTGACCCTCACCCCGCCGGAGATGACGGTGTTGGTCGGCGGCCTGCGCGTGCTGAACGCCAACTTCGGGCAGACGCGGCACGGCGTCTTCACCGCGACGCCGGAAACGCTCACCAACGACTTCTTCGTGAACCTGCTCGACATGGGCACGGTCTGGAAGCCCGTCTCGGAGGCCCATGACCTGTTCGAAGGGCACGACCGCAGGACGGGCGAGCTGAAGTGGACCGGCACCCGCGTCGATCTCATCTTCGGGTCCAACTCCGAGCTGCGTGCCCTGGCGGAGGTCTACGGCGGCGCGGACGCGGAGAAGAAGTTCGTCGATGACTTCGTGGCGGCCTGGACCAAGGTGATGAACCTGGATCGCTTCGACCTTCGGTGAGCCCCGCGCCGCCCCCCGGCGGATTCGCCCTCCCGACGCGCGCCGCACGCGCGGCGGCGGGGATGCACCCTCGCGACGGTGGCCCTCCCTGTTGCGTTTTCCGACATGCTATGGTTCGTTTCGCGACACGTGGGGCAGGTGGGTCGCTTGCCGCGACCCTGTTTGGCGACGGAGGCTGGCATGCCCGAGAACCGCGGAAGGTGGTCGGAGTTCTACCTGCGCGAGGACTGGTGGGCCGTCTGGCTCGGCCTCGGCATCGTCATCGTTTCCTTCCTCCTCTACGGTGCGGGCCACGCCGAGACCCTGGTGCGCTTCGCGGTCCAGCCGCCGAAGTGGTCCGAGGCGGGCAAGGTCGGCGCCCATTTCGCCGAGTGCTGGATGTGGTACCTCGTGCTCTTCGGCGTGTTCCTGGCCGTGTTCACGGGCAGTGCCGCCCTGATGGGCCACGGGCCCCGGACGTTCGTCCCCGGCTTCGCCGTCATCTTCGCCGGCTCCGTCGTCATCCTCGTGCTCTCGAACTCCGGCTTCGCCCAGGACTACAACCTGGAAGCGCCCCTGCTCGCCCTCCTGGTCGGGCTGCTCGTCGGCAACATCGTCAAGATGCCCGACTGGCTCCAGACCTCGCTGCGGACCGAGTACTACATCAAGACCGGGATCGTGCTGCTCGGCGCCACCCTGCCGCTCACCCTCATCGCTTCGGCCGGGCCGATCGCCTTCCTGCAGGCGACGATCGTCTCGGTCACGACCTGGCTCACGATGTATTTCACCTTGACGCGCGTGTTCAAGAAGTCCCCGCAGTTCGCCGCCGTGCTCGGCGCCGCCGGCTCCGTGTGCGGCGTCAGTGCGTCGATCGCCGTCGGCGCCGCGGTCAAGGCCAAGAAGGAGGAGATCGCCGTCTCCATCTCGGTCGTCACCATCTGGGCCATCGTGATGATCTTCTTCATCCCCCTGGCCTCGCGCGGCCTGGGGCTCCCCACCGCCCAGGCGGGAGCCTGGGTCGGCACCAGCGAGTTCGCCGACGCGGCGGGATTTGCCGCGGCCTCCGCCTACGCCCCCGCGATGCCCGCCGACCTGACCGAGGCCGTCCGCGCCGACAAGGCCGGCGCCGCGACCGACGCGCAGAAGAAGCTGCTGGAGACCCGCTACCGCTACGACACCGAGAACGCCATCCGCGCCTTCACGCTCATGAAGGTGATCGGTCGCGACATCTGGATCGGCATCTGGTGCTTCATCCTGTCGATCGTTGCGGTCGTGTACTGGGAGAAGAAGGAGGGAGGCGGCTCCGGCCGGGTCGGCGCCGGCGTGATCTGGGACCGCTTCCCCAAGTTCGTCCTCGGCTTCATCGCCGCCTCGATCCTCATGACGCTGATCGTCAAGTTCTACGCCGACCCCTCCGCCGCCGCACAGAAGGCGCTCAAGAACGGCCTCATCGCCCCGATCAAGGTCCTGCGCACCTGGACCTTCGTCCTCACCTTCCTGTGCATCGGCCTGACGACCCGGTTCCGCGACCTGACGAAGTTCGGCGCACAGCCGTTCTACGCCTTCACCATCGGCGTCCTGGTCAACGTGCCGCTCGGCTACCTGCTCTCCGTCCACCTCTTCGGCGACTTCTGGCTCGCGCTGCGGTGACCCTCACGGCGCGATCGACCGGCGCGAGGCGGACTCGTCGGCCGCGGGAGCTCCGGCCTCGGAATCCTCCGTGCCCAGACGCAGCCAGAAGGTCGCCCCCCGGCCCGGCTCGCTCTCCACGTCGACCCGGCCCTCGTGCTCCTCGGCGATCGACCGCACGATCGACAGGCCCAGGCCCGTCCCGCTGGGCTTGGTGGAGTAGAACGGCGTGAAGATCCGCTCGAGATCCTCCTCCGGCACGCCCTCGCCCGTGTCCCGCACGCCCACGTGCACCCCGCGGTTCCCCGCGCCCCGCCGCACGATCACGGTCAACGTGCCGCCGTCGGGCATCGCCTGGCAGGCGTTGAGCAGCAGGTTGACCAGGGCGCGCCGCACGCGGTCGATCCCGATCATCGCCTTCGGCGGCGGCTCCTCGTACTCGCGCTCGATCACGTACTTCTGCGCGTCGGGCAGCGTGGAGACGACGGCCAGGATCGCGTGGTCGGCGATCATCGCCAAAGAGGCCCGGGTCCGCGAGCGCTTGTCGGGCCGCGCGAACGCCAGCAGGTCGTCGACCAGCCGGTCGAGCCGCGAAACCTCTTCCGACAGCGCCGCGATCAGCACCTTCTCGTCCTCGAACGCCGCCTCCGACGCCGCGTGCCGCCGCAGCCCCGCCGCCACGTTCGACAGCACGCACAGCGGGTTGCGGATCTCGTGCGCCAGGCTCGCCGCCATCCGCCCCAGGTCCGCCAGCCGCGCCGCCTCCTGCAGCTCCTCCTTCGTCCGCGACAGCGAGTCGTAGCTCTGGCGCAGGCTCCGGTGCAGCGCCGCCAGCTCGCGGTTG
>JACRCX010000067.1 GCA_016218815.1 Deltaproteobacteria bacterium | reverse complement strand
GCCACCGCCACCGCCGCCGCCCTGGCGGTCCTGCGCGAAGTCGACGCGGATGCGCCGGCCGTCCAGCTCGGTGCCGTCCAGGCCGGCTTTCGCCGCGCTGGCCTGCGGCTCGTCGTTGAACTCCACGAAACCGAACCCGCGTGATCGGTTCGTCATCGGGTCGCGGATCACGCGAACATCCTTGATCTCCCCGTAGGAGCCGAAAGCCCCGCGAAGCGACTCCTCGTCCGTTGCCCAGGCCAGCCCTCCCACAAACAGCTTCTTCTTCATCGGTCTCTCTCCCGATCCTCTTGCCCGCACCTCCCCAAGGTGTGCGGTTCGCAACGATCCTCCAGACGCACGGCGAAGCGACCATCGACATGCCGCACGGCCCGGATGGTTGCCAAATACGCCGGGCCGAAATGAATTGCAAGGCCCGAAATGATGGACGTCTTTCGCTTTCTCGCCGTACCATCCGGGGCCATGCCGGCCTGGTGGGAAGAGCTGTTCGACGACCGGTACTTGAGGTTCTACGACGGCCTTCTGCCCCTGCGCGAGGCGACCGCGGACGCCGCGTTCGTCGACCGCGCCCTGGCCCTGCGGCCCCGGTCCCGCATCCTCGACCTGGGCTGCGGCTTCGGCCGCCACGCCGTGCCGCTCGCCCGCCGCGGCCACCGGGTCACCGGCGTCGAGCTGTCCGAACGCATGCTCGAACACGCCCGCTCGCTGGCGACCTCGGCGAAGGTCGAGGTCGACTGGCAGCGGCGCGACATGCGCGACCTGGACGGGCTCGGCCCGTTCGACGCCTGCATCTGCCTGTACACCGTGCTCGGCTACTTCGACGACGACGAGCACGCACGCATCGTGCGCGCCGTCCACGAGCGCCTCGTCCCCCGCGGACGCTTCCTGCTCGACCTCACCAACCCCCTGGCCCTCCTCCCCCGCTGGCCGTCGACGACCCGGCGCGAGATCCCCGCCGGCGTCGCGGTCGAACGCTCCGTCTACGACCCGCTCACCGCCCGACTCACCACATCCCGGGCGATCCAGGGTCCCGACGGACGAGGGGAGGAGCTGCCGGTGACGGTGGTCCGCCTGTACGCTCCGCACGAAACGAAGCGGCTCCTGGAGGCCGCCGGCTTCGAGGTCGAGCAGCTCTACGGCGGCCTGCGCGACAAGCCATTCCGCTGGAATCGGTCCGTGCAGCAGGTCTGGGTGGCGGGACGATTGGAGGAGGGGGTCGGGGGTCGGGGGGGAAAGGATCAGCAGATCCCGGGGACCGGGCACTCGCCGGGGGTCGGGGCGTCGTCGTCGGCGTCGGCGTCGGCATCCGGGCCCACGGCGCAGATCCCGGGGCCGATCATGTCCTCGTCCGCGTCCGCGTCGGCGCCCACGGGGCAGACGCCACCGACGTAGCCGTCCTCCCCGCCGACATCGCCCGCCGCGTCGTCCGAAGCCTCGGCGACGACATCGGAGCCGGTATCGTCGGTGGACGAGTAGCACGACGCGGCCGCGGCAGCGCCGGTGACGGCCGTGGCAACGACGGCGGCGGCCCAGCGCGAGCGGGAGCGCGGCGCGGCTCGACGCGGTTGGAGGGCGGCGTACGGACGGATGGCCTCCACCTGCGCGCGCGCCAGCCGGCACGCGGTTGCCGGCACGGCGAGCGGGTCGCGCAAGGTCCAGAAGCCCAGCGCGGGGCAGAAGAACGTGCAGCCGTCGCGCGCCTCGCACGTCCGGCAGTCGCCGTCCTCGGGCTGGGCGAGCTTCGGATCCAGCGCGGCAAACAGCGCCAGCGCCTCCGCGTTCGTGAAACCGTCGCGCACGTCCCCCAGCCGGAACTCCTCGCGATGCTCGGCGAACACGAAGCGGTAGCAGGGGTAGATGTCGCCGTCGACGGAGACCGCGGCCAGCCGCGCGCCGGCACCACAGGCGCGACGGGGCTTGCCGAGCAGCAGGCGCGACTCGACGCCGCGCCACGTCGGCAGGTCGGGAGCCCGGCGCCCGGTGCCGGCAAGGCCGACGAGCCACGTCCCGATCCGCTCGTGCTCGCGCTTCCAGGAGGCGACCGCGTCGTCGCCCCAGGGCAGCTCGTACGCCGGGAGGAAGACGATCCGGTGGAAGCCGAGCCCCGCGAGGGTGCGGACGTTCTCGGACAGCTCGTCGACGTTGGCCGGCGTGACCGTCATGCGCGCCGTGAGCCGAGCCCCGGGGTCGAGCTCGAGGATTCCCGGCAGCAGGGCGACGAGGCGGTCAGTGGAGTCTCCGCCGCCCGCGAACGGCCGGTCGCTCGAGCGCGGCTCGCCGTCGAGGCTGACGGCCAGCTCGAGGCCGTGCCGCCGGCAGAGAGACAGGTTCTGGTCTTCCAGGAGCGTGCCGTTGGTGGGCGTCGCCACGCGGACGTTTCGGCCGCCGGCGCGAGTGCGGGTCACGGCGCGCTCCAGGAGCTCGGGTACCAGGAACGGCTCGCCGCCGAAGAAGGACAGGTCGAGCTTCGCGCCGTCGGCGGCGTGGCGCAGGAAGAGGTCCACCGCGGCGTCCGCGATCCCGGGCGACATGGTGCGTCCATGTTCGACGGGCACGTAGCAGTACCCGCAGCGCAGGTTGCACCGCTCGGTCACCGTCAAGGTCATCCCGCGCAGCCGAGGAGAAGTCATGCCCATCACTCCGCCCCCCCCCAGGGAGAAGAACGCCGATTCGTAGCACGCCGCGGGGCCTCTTGCCACCGCCGGCACGCCCGGTAGAATGCCCCTCTCCCGGGCGGGGAGGGAGAAGGAGAGAGGCAAGGTGTCGCAGAGGAAGCATGGGGAGGCGGCGAGGCCGGCGGCGGGCGGCGGGAACGGCAACGGGCTCGAGGGGCGCATCGTCGCCGTGATCGCCCGGGTCATGAACGCCCAACCCGCGAGCCTGGGCCGGGAGATCCGTTTCGTCGAGGACCTGAACGCCGACTCGCTGCGCGTGATGGAGCTGGTGCTCGAGCTTCAGGAGGAGTTCTCGATCGAGATTCCCGACGAGGCGCTGGACAAGCTGCGCTCGGTCGGCGACGCGATCGGCTTCGTGCAGGAGAGGGTCGCCGGCTGAGCGATGGACGTGGTGGTGACCGGTCTCGGGGTGCTCACGCCGTTCGGCCGGGGCGCGGAGCGCACGTTCGACGCGCTGGTCGCCGGACGGACGGCGATCGGCCCGATCACGCGGTTCGACGCGAGCGGTCACCGCAGCCGGATCGCGGCCGAGGTGACGGACCTGGAGGCCGGGAACGACTTGCCGCCGGGGGACGAGCGCACGTTCGATCGCTTCCAGCTCATGGCCGTCCTCGCGGCGCTCGACGCCGCGCGCGACGCCGGGCTGGGCGACGGGCCGCTGGGCGACCGGGCGGCGGCGATCGTGGGCACGGGCATCGGCGGCCTCGAGACGATCGAGCGGAACCACGCGACGCTGGCGGCCAAGGGGCCGCGGCGGATCTCGCCGTACTTCATCCCTGCCGCGATTCCCAACCTCGCCGCGGCGCTGGTTTCGATGCGGCTGGGCGCCCGCGCGATCTGCGTCTCGCCGGCCTCCGCCTGCGCTTCCGGGGCGCACTCGATCGGCGAGGCGCTGTGGGCGCTGCGGGTGGGGCGGATCGACCTCGCGTTGGCCGGCGGGACCGAGGCGGCGGTGACGCCGCTGGGCGTGGCCGGGTTCGGCGCGATGCGCGGCCTCTCGGAGCGCAACGACGAGCCGGCGAGGGCGAGCCGGCCGTTCGACCGCGGCCGCGACGGGTTCGTGATCGGCGAAGGCGCCGGGATCCTCGTGCTGGAGCGGGCCGACCACGCCGCGCGGCGCGGCGCGCGCGTCCGGGCGATCCTGGCGGGCTACGGCGCCTCGGCGGACGCCTACCACATCACCCAGCCCGACCCCGAGGCCGCCGGCATGGCGCGCTCCATGGCCCTGGCCCTGGAGGACGCCGGCCTTGCGCCGGCCGACGTCGGGTACGTCAACGCCCACGCGACCTCGACCCCGCTGGGCGACCGGCTGGAGGCCAAGGCGATCCGCGACGTCTTCGGGGCGAAGCCTCCGCCCGTCTCCTCGACCAAGTCCGCGCTCGGCCACCTGCTGGGCGCGGCCGGCGCGGTGGAGGCGGCGATCGCGATCCTGGCGCTGGAGCGGGGGATGCTGCCGCCGACGCTGAACCAGGAGGACCCCGACCCGCAGATCGAGCTGGACGTGGTCCCCAACGAGGCGCGGCCGCACGCGGCGCGCTTCGCCATCTCCAACGCCTTCGGCTTCGGCGGCACCAACGCCACGCTGGTCTTCGCCCGGCCGTGAGCGGAAGGGAGGCGCGCATGAAGTTCGTCATCGGCTCGGATCACGCGGCCGTCGCGCTCAAGAACCGCCTGCGCGACCAGCTTCGCGAGTGGGGTCACGAAGTGAACGACGTGGGAACGAACTCGAGCGAGTCGGTCGACTACCCCGACTATGCGCACGTCGTCGCGGGCGAGGTGCAGGGCGGCGCCGCCGAGCGCGGGGTGCTGGTCTGCGGCACCGGCGTCGGGATGGCCATCGCCGCCAACCGCCACCGGGGCGTCCGCGCCGCCGCCTGCTCCGACGCCTTCTCCGCACGCATGGCGCGCCAGCACAACGACGCCAACGTCCTGTGCCTGGGCGCCCGGATCCTGGCGCCCGAGTACGCGCTCGAGCTGCTGCGCATCTTCGTCGACACGCCGTTCGAGGGGGCCCGCCACGGACGCCGGGTGGCGAAGCTCGAGCCGCCCGAAGGCCGGTGCTGACGTGCGCTGCCCCGCCTGCGCCCACGAGGAGTCGAAGGTCGTCGACTCGCGCACGGCGCGGGACGGCGCCGCCATCCGCCGCCGGCGCGAGTGCCTCCAGTGCGGCCGGCGGTTCACGACCTACGAGCGGGCCGAGGACGAGCTGCCGCTGGTGGTGAAGAAGGACGGACGGCGCGAGCCGTTCGACCGCCACAAGGTCGTCTCCGGCATGCGCCGCGCCTGCGAGAAGCGTCCCGTCCCGCTCGCGGTGCTCGAGCGCACGGCCGACCAGCTCGAGCGCACGCTGGTCGAGTCCGGCGACCGGGAAATCGAGTCGCGCAAGGTCGGCGAGTGGGTGATGGAGCGCCTGCGCGAGATCGACGGCGTCGCCTATGTGCGCTTCGCCTCGGTCTACCGCGAGTTCAAGGACGTCGGCGAGTTCTTCGAGGCCCTGCGGTCGATGCTCGAGCGCCGCGGCATCGCGCTGCCGGCCGATCTGCCGGGGCGCCCCGACGGCGGCCGCTTCGAACCTCGCGGCGGGGGGACGCGTTGAGCGACGACGAACAGTGCATGGCCGAAGCGCTGGCCCTCGCGGCCCGAGCCCGCCCCACGCCCAACCCTCCCGTCGGCGCCATCGTCGCGCGCTCCGGTCGCGTCGTCGGGCGCGGATTCCACCGCGCCGCCGGACTGCCGCATGCGGAAGTGGAAGCGTTGCGCGAGGCCGGGAAGCGCGCTCGCGGCGCCGACCTGTACGTGACGCTCGAACCCTGCAACCATCACGGCCGCACACCGCCGTGCACCGAGGCCATCCTGGCGGCGGGCATCCGCCGCGTCGTGTTCGGCGCGCGCGACCCGAATTCGCATGTGCGCGGGGGAGGCGCCGCACGGCTGCGGCGCGCCGGCCTCGAGGTCCTCGGCGGCGTGCTGGGCGCGGAGTGCGCCGAGCGCATCACGGCGTTCGAGAAGTCAACGCGCAGCGCCCTCCCCTTCGTGACGCTCAAGATCGCCGCGTCGCTCGACGGCCGCATCGCTGCCCGCACGGGGCGATCGAAGTGGATCACCGGTCCCGCGTCCCGCGCAGAGGTGCAGCGGATGCGCGCCGCGCACGACGCCGTGCTGGTCGGCGCCGGCACGGTGCGGGCCGACGACCCGCGCCTGACGCTGCGCCTGCCGCGCGGGGAGTTCGTCTCGCCGCCGCCCGTACGCATCGTGCTCGCCGGCGGGCATCATCGCCTGCCCGCAGGTGCAAAGGTCTTCCGCGGCCGCGGCGAGACGTGGGTCGTTCGCCCGGCCGGAGCGCTCCCGAAAGGTCCCGCCCTCCCCCGGTCCGTGCGCCTGATCGAGCTTCCGGCGGGGCGCGACGGCCGGATCCCGGAGCGCGTGCTGCTGCGGGAGTTGGGTCGGCTCGGAATCATGTCGATGCTGGTCGAGGGCGGGGGGGAGGTCTTCACCCGGTTGATGTTCTCCACCCAGTTCGACCGGCTCGCGATCTTCCTCGCCCCGCGGCTGTTGGGTGGCCCGGCCGAGCGCGTTTTCTACAACACTTTCGGAGTACTGGAGCCCGCCCTTGGATTGGAGCTTGAGCTTCTCCGTCTGGAGCGTTATGGCGGGGACGTGTTGTGGGTCGGCAAGCCATGTTCACAGGGTTGATCGCCGCCGTCGGGACCGTGGAATCGGGGATGAGCACCTCGGCCGGGGCGCGCTTCGGCATCGCGTCGCCGTGGAACGATCTCCAACTCGGCGAGAGCATCGCGGTGGACGGCGTGTGCCTGACCGTCGCCCGGGCGGGGGGCGAGGGGCGGTTCGACGCCGACGCGTCGTCGGAGACGCTGGCCCGGAGCACGCTGGGGCGCAAGGGGCCCGGGGACCGGGTACACCTGGAGCGCGCGCTGCGTCCCGGCGATCGGCTGGGCGGGCACTTCGTCACGGGGCACGTCGACGCGGTGGGGACGGTCGTCGAGGCGGCCGGCGGCGGAGGCGGGACGCTGCGCCTGACGCTCCGACTGCCCGAGGAGCTGATGCGGCAGGTGGCGCCGAAGGGCTCGATTGCGCTCGACGGGGTGAGCTTGACGGTCAACGAGGTCCGGGGGGCGGAGCTGAAGGTGATGATCGTCCCGCACACGGCGCGGGCGACGAAGCTGGGCGAGGCGTGCGCGGGGCTCTCGGTCAACGTCGAGACGGACGTCTTGGCCAAGTACGTCTCGCGGATGCTGGGGGGTGCGCAGGGCGACGGGGTCACGGTCGACCTGCTGGAGCGGTGCGGGTTCACGAAGCCATGACGACGGAGACGCTGCGACGGGTGGAATTGGCGCTGGACGAGATCCGGCTCGGCCGGATGGTGGTCCTGTGCGACGACGAGGACCGCGAGAACGAGGGCGACCTGTGCATGGCCGCGGACGCGGCGACGCCGGAGGCGATCGCGTTCATGGCCGCGAAGGGGCGCGGCCTGATCTGCGTGTCGCTGACGCCGGAGCGGGTCGAGAAGCTGCGGCTGCCGATGATGGTGCGCGACAACCGCTCGCGCTTCGGCACGAACTTCACGATCTCGATCGAGGCCCGCTGCGGGGTCTCGACCGGCATCAGCGCGGCCGACCGGGCGCACACGATCCGCACCGCGGCCGATCCCGCGACCGGCGCGGAGGACCTCGTCTCGCCGGGGCACATCTTCCCGCTGCGCGCGGTGCCGGGAGGCGTGCTCCAGCGCTCGGGCCAGACCGAGGGGGCGGTCGACCTGGCGCGGATGGCGGGGCGGACGCCCGCCGGCGTGATCTGCGAGATCATGAACGAGGACGGAACCATGGCGCGCCGGCCGGAGCTGGAGAAGTTCGCGGCCGAGCACGGCCTGGTGATGCTGTGCGTCGCGGACGTCATCGCCTACCGGCTGCAGCGCGAGCGGCTGGTCAGGCGCACGGCCGAGCATGACGTCGAGCTGGATCTGGGGGACGGCGAGTGGATCAAGGCGCACGCCCTGGTCTACGAGACAACCCCGGGCATTGACGGCGAGGATCCGATCGTGGCGCTCACGATCGGCGACCTCTCGCGCCGGCCGGCGCTGGTGCGGGTGCACCGCGAGTGCTGGGCGACGGACGCGTTGCGTGTCCGGGGGATCGACAAGCTTCACGTCGGAGTCACCGAGGCGCTGCGGGCGATCCGCGACGGCGGCGGCGGGGTGTTCCTGCGCCTGCCCGCGTCGCCCGACCTGCACTTCGCGGACATGCTCGGCCTGCGGCCCTCCCAGCCGATGTGCGGGACGGCCCCGGACACCGAGCGCCCGCCGGTGAACCGCGAGTTCGGCATCGGCGCCCAGATCCTCGGCGACCTCGGCCTGCACGAGATCGCGCTCATCACCAACAACCCCCGCGTCTTCCTGGGCCTGGAGGGCTTCGGCCTGCACATCGTCGAGTGGGTCGACCTGTCGAAGACCGCTGCGAACCGCCCGACCTGAAGCGTTCGGCCTCGCGCCGGCCGCGACGAGAGCGACGGCGCCCGGCGCGGCCGGACGGGACTCTTGCGTCCGGTAGGGCCGACCGAGCATGATGCGGGTACGGGAGGTGAACCATGGCGGATGGCGACAACGCGACGAGGACGACGAACACGGCGGCACCGAAATCCCGGCCGGCGCGGGTCTTCCGCACGATCGTGCTCTGCGCGCTGGCCGGCGCCCCGGCCGCCTGCGGGCCGTCCGCGGGCCCGGTACAGGAGCCGCGGCCCGTCGCGGATGCGGGCGCCGCGAGCGACGTCGTCGCCGCTCCCGCCTACGGCGTTCCCGTCGAACCGCCAAATCCGGCCGTGGAGGAATACGGGGTGGTCGCGCCGCCGGACGACGGCCAGTACGTGATGGAGTACGGCGTACCGCTGCCGGAACCGGGGCGATAGTCCACCTCGGATTGCCGGTCGTGTCGGGGTTGTACCGTCGCTGGCGCCGCAAGCGCATTCTCGCCCGCCCCTTCCCGCCCGAGTGGCAGGCGCTGCTCGGGAGCCGCGTGCCGTTCTACCCGCGGCTCCCGGCCCGTCTGCTGCCGCGATTCCGCGAGCACCTGCAGGTGTTCCTTGCGGAGAAGAAGTTCGAGAGCGCCGGTGGGCTGGTGGTCACCGACGAGATGCGCGTCGTGGTCGGCGCGGTCGCCGTTCGTCTGATCCTCGCCCTGGACCTGTCCTACTACGATTCCCTGCGCGTGATCGTGCTCTATCCCGGCGAATACCGGCGCGAGGACCGGACGGGGGTCTTTCTCGGCGAGTTCCACCGCTGGGGGACCGTGGTGCTCTCGTGGCCCGCGGTGGTCGCGGGTCTGGCGAATCCGTGCGACGGCCACGACACGGCGGCGCACGAATTCGCCCACGTGCTCGACCGCTCCGGCGGCTCGTTCAGCGGCACGCCCCGCCTGCGCGCCTCCGCGCACTACCGTCCGTGGGCCGAAGTGATGAGCCGACACTTCCTGCGACTGCGGGACGGCGCGGCCGAGGAGCCCGCGCTGCTGCGCGACTACGCCGCGAAGAACGAGGCGGAGTTCTTCGCCGTGGCCGTGGAGAGCTTCTTCGAACGCCCTCGCCGGCTGCGCGAGGAGGCGCCCGATCTCTACGGCGAGCTGAGCCGCTTCTTCGGTCAGGACCCCGCCCAGGAAGACTCCTGCTGAATTCCGATGATCCTGCGTCCGCCGCCGGCGGCTCCGCTCAGGGCCGGCAGGCCGGCGTGAGGAACGCGTCGTCCACCAGGTCGGCCGCCACGCTGCCCGCGCCGCCGAAATCGTCCGGTCCCCACGGGTCGTAGCCGAACAGATCCGCCTCGCTCCATCCCGCCTCGGCCGTGATCATCCCGGCCGCCGTGAGGTCCCTGACCAGCGGCGCGCCGGGCTCGCCCACGTTGATCATCGGCGGCTCCGATGACTCCGGCGCCAGGGTGCAGTAGTTCGTCAGGAAGCAGGCGCCGTCGCACGACCCCTCGCTCATGTACGAGCCGTGCTTGCCCAGGCTGTAGAAGACCACCGGAAAGCCCGGCACCCCGCCGCGCGACGCCGCGGTGCAGGGCTCGACCCCCGACCCACACCGCCCGCACTCCGAGACGTGCTCGCACAGCGTGTCCTGGTGCGAGATCGCCCGCACCACCAGGATCCCCGCCGGCGCAGGCACCGCCGGGTCCACCGTCATCGCAAAGACCTCGTCGTCGCCGACGTGACCGCTCAACCCGCAGTCCTCCTCGAACAGGCGGTCCATCACGACGTGCAGCAGCGTCGCGTCCTCGGGGTGCGGGCGGACCCGAAAGACGATGATCGACCGGGCACAGCCGTCGTCGGGGTCGACCGACAGAAAGGGCAGATACTCCTCCGCCACCCGCTGCTCCAGCGCGTCGTCGACCCCGTCGAGATCGAGGTCCGTGACGGCCTCGCCGTCGGCCCCGGCGTCGGCGTCCACACCGGAGTCGCCGACCACATCGGCGTCGCCAACGACCTCGGCGTCGCCGCCCATGTCGGCGTCACCGCCGACCTCGACGTCGGCACCCACCTCGGCCTCGCCACCCACCTCGGCATCGGCACCCGCCTCGGCGTCGCCGCCCACGTCCGCTTCGCCGCCGACTTCCACCACCACGTCGGAGTCGTCGTCGGCATCGGCCTGCGACGCGAGCGGAGCGCCTTCACAGCCCCACCAAGTCGTGGCGACGACCACCAGGCAAACGCGCAGCAGGAACTTCATCGCTCTCTCGACTCCAAGGTGACACCCCACCTCAGCCGGCAAGGTTGGCCCCAAACCATCCCCTGGTCAAGCCGCGCGACAGCCGCGCGACAGCTTGCCGCCCGGCAAGGCTCCCCGGTACGATGGACCGATGATGGAGGTCGCGGCGGAGCACGCAATCGCGGGCAATCGGCCGGCACCGGCGGCACCGTTGCCGTTGCGCCTGCGCGGAGTGTGCAAGCGCTTCGGCCCCCGCGAGGCGCTCCGCGGCATCGACCTCGACGTCCCCGCCGGCACGGCGATCGGCCTCGTCGGCCCCAACGGCGCCGGCAAGACCACGCTGATGCGCCTGATCGTCGGGCTGGAGCGCCCGACCTCGGGCTCCGTCGAGCTGTTCGGCAAGACGCCGCGCGCGGCGGACCTCTCGCACGTCGGCTACATGACCCAGGCCGAGGCGGTCTACGCCGACCTGAGCGTGCGCGACAACGTCCGCTTCTTCGGCCGGCTCTACGGCCTGCGCGGTGACGCGCTAGACGACGCCGTTCGCCGCGCCATCGCTCTGGTCGACCTCGCCGACCGCGCCGGCGACCGCGTCGACACGCTCTCGGGCGGCATGCGGCGCCGCACCTCGCTGGCCTGCGCCGTGCTGCACGCGCCGCGCCTGCTCCTGCTCGACGAGCCGACGGTCGGCGTCGATCCCGAGCTGCGGGCGGCGTTCTGGGACCACTTCGTCGAAATGCGCAAGGCGGGCGCCGCACTGCTGATCACAACCCACCACCTCGATGAGGCACGACGCTGCGACCGCCTCGTGCTGCTGCGCGACGGAGCGGCGATCGCCGAGGGGACCACGGCCGAGCTGCTGGAGCGCGCGGGTTGCGACTCGATCGAGGACGCGTTCCTGTGGTTCGCGCGGCGGAGGACCTCGTGAACCTCTACCGCGTGCTGGCCGTCGTCCGGCGCATCTCGCGCCAGGTGATCTCCGACCGCCGGCTCATCGCCCTCGCGCTCGGCGCCCCGATCGTGATCATGACCGTCCTGGCCCTCGCCGTCCGCTCCGGACCTTCCGCGGCACGAATCGCCGTGGTCGGGCGCGGTCTCACGGGGCTCGCCGCCGCTGCCGTCGCCGACCGGCTCCGCGGACCGGGTCTCGACGTCGTCCTCATGCCCGACGCTCGCGTCGAGGCCGCCGTGCGCGACGGCGAGCTGGACGCCGCCTTGCGCCTGGGCGACGACACCCTCGCGCGACGCCTCGCCGGGCACCCCCCTCGCGTCGAGCTGCTCGTCTCCGGCTCGGACCCGACCCGGGTCGCCAATGTGATGCGGCGGATGCGCGAGCGCTTGCCGGAGCTGGCCGCGGCGATGGCGCCGGAGCCGCCGCCGGATTGCCCGGAACGCTGCGCGGCAGGTCCGGCCGGTCCGCCCGAGCTGACGATCGTGCCGCTCACGGGCGAGCGCAGCGATCTCGACTACTACGTGTCCGCGACCGCGCCGCTGGTCGTCTTCTTCTTCGGCTACCTGCTCACGGCCATGGCGTTCCTGCGCGAACGCGTGGGCGGGACGCTCGAGCGCATCGGCGCCTCGCCGCTGCGGCCGATGGAGCTGACCACCGGCTACTTCGGCGGCTTCCTCGGCCTGGCACTGGTGCAGGCCGCCGTGGTCCTGGGCTTCATGGTCTGGGCGCTCGGCATCCGGAACGCCGGCGGCTGGCCCGCGCTGGCCACGCTGCTCGTGCTGACCGCCGTCTGCGCCGAGGGGCTCGGCATCTTCCTGTCGACCCTGGCGCGGACGGAATTCCAGGTCGTGCAGTTCATCCCGCTGGTCATCCTGCCCCAGGCGCTGCTCTGCGGCCTGGCCCTGCCCGTCGAGTACCTGCCGTCCGGGCTGCACGAGCTGGCCTGGGCGATGCCGCTCACGCACGCGACGGCCGCCGTGCGCGAGATCATGCTCCGCGGCAACGACCTGCGCGCCCTGCCCTACCTGGGAGTCCTCGCCGCCTTCGCCGTCGGCGCCGCCTTCCTCGCGGCGCTCGCCATGCGGCGGCGCGCGTACTAGGACATTCGAGCGAAGATCGGCGTGATTCTGCCGTGCCGGCCTCGCGTTGACAACCTCGTCCCGGAAGGCCAACCTCTTCCGCATGGCACGATCCAGGTTCCTCGCGGGGCTGCTGCTCGGCCAGGCCATGTCGCTCGCCGCGGCGTGCGGCGACGGAGCGACCTCGCCGCCCGACGCCGCGGACGCCGGCGACGTCGACGCCGACCCCGGCGACACCCCGGCGGGCGATGCGGACGCCGACGCCGGCTCCGACGCGGGTCCCGACGCCGACGGGGATGCGCCGCCCGAAGTCACCCCGGACGTGCCGTGGGATGCGACCCGCTTCTTCGTCAGCCCCACCGGCGACGACTCCAACCCGGGCACCCTCGAGGAACCCTTCGCGACCATCGGCCGCGCGCGCGACGCCGTCCGCGACGTCCAGGCGGCCGAGGGCATCCCTCCGGGCGGCCTGGTCGTGGCCCTCCGCGAGGGGACCTACGAGCTGACCGAAACTCTCGACCTGACCGCGGACGACTCGGGCCGCGGCGACGCGCCCACCTGGTACGCGTCGTACCCCGCCGAGACGGCGCGACTCACGGGCAGCGTCGCCGTGCCCGCCACGGCCGTCGTTCCCGTGCCCGCCGACTCGCCCGTCCGCTCCCGGCTGCCCGCCGGCGCCGCCGACCAGGTCCGCCAGGTCGATCTCGAATCACTCGGCATCACCGACCTCGGGACGCTCGAACGCCGCGGCTTCTCCACCTGGGGCGCCGAAAGCGCGCTCGAGCCTGCCATCGACGGCGTGATGCTCGAGCCCGCCCGCTGGCCCAACCGCGGACAGACCGATCCGGAAGACCTGACCGCCGACGCGATCGTCGCGGGCGACCGTTTCGGCGACGGCACCGTCTTCGCCTACCTCGGCACGACCGCGTCCGGCAGCGCCGACGACGGTTTCGCGAATTACTCGGCCGACGTCGGCGGCACGACGTTCTTCCTCTACCACTGCACCTGGGAATGGGGCGGCGGCATCCACCGCTACTGGTTCCTCTCCCCCGCCGATCCGCGCACCGATCCGAATTGCTGGCCGGACGCCGTCACCTCGTGGCTCGCCTCCGGCAATTGGCCGATCCCGCCGCTCGAGGCGTTCGGCGGGGAAGCGTCGGAGACCGTGATTCCCCGCACGCGCCCGGTCGACTTCGCCGAGAACGGCTTCTTGCGGATTCCCGAGGTGTTCGGCGCGACCAGCTTCCGCATGCCGGGAACGCGGCACGAGCGCTGGAGTGCTGCCCCCGATCCGTGGTTCCAGGGCCTCTTCGCCCAGTACTGGGCCGACGACTCCCTCCCCGGAACGGTCGCGGCGGACGGCACGGTGACCCTCGCCGAAGACCCGAGCTATGGCCTCGAGATCCTGCACCCGTTCTTCGCCTTCAACCTGCTCGAGGAGCTGGACGCCCCGGGCGAGTACTACCTCGACCGGAGCACGAGCGTGCTCTACTTCCTCCCGCCGGGGCCGACCACCGACGCCGAGCTGCGCGTGTCGATGATGGCCGATCCCCTGCTGCGCACCGACGGCACGGCGCACGTGCGCTTCGCGGGCCTCGTCTTCGAGCTCGGCCGCGGGGTGCTGGTCGACGCGCGAGGTGCGGACGATGTCCGCTTCGAGGCGTGCACGTTCCGCAACTCGGGCGGCGACGCCGTGCGCATCGCAGGGACGGACAGCGGTCTCGACGGGTGCGTCGTGCGCGACCCGGGCGGCGCCGGCGTGCGTCTCTCCGGCGGCGACCGGCCGACGCTCACGCCGGGAGGTCTCTTCGTGCGCCGCAGCGACATCTCGAAATACGGGCGCTGGGACCGCACCTACAAGCCCGGCGTCGGCTTCGACGGCTGCGGGCAGATCGTCGAGCACAACCGCATCCACGACGCACCGCACTCCGGCGTCCTGTTCACCGGCAACGAGCACCGCCTCGAGTTCAACGTGTTCGAGCGCGTGGTGCGGGAGGCGAACGATGCCGGCGCCGTCTACGTCGGACGCGACTGGGGCTACCGCGGCAACCTCATCCGCTGGAACTTCTTCCACGATGTCGGCGGGAGCTTCGGCGGCGCCCACGGCGTGTACCTGGACGACGCGGCGAGCGGGAACGTCGTGTTCGGCAACGTCTTCTACGGCATCCGCGGCCTGGCCACGCAGAGCGGCGGCGGGCGCGACAACCGCTTCGAGAACAACGTCGTCGTCGATGCCGACGACGGCGCGCACATGACCGACCGCCGCGCGCAGGAGGTCGCGAACGACGACTGGAGCGGCGAGTGCCCCGACGACTGGAACCTGCTCGGCCGCGTCAACGTGGTCTTCGAGGACTGCTGGGCCGGCGCGCGCCCGATCGCGTACCAATCGGAGCCGTGGGCCACCCGCTACCCGGAGCTGGCCGCGATCCCGAACGACTGGAGCGCCGTCGCCGCCAGCCACTGGCTCGATCCCGAGGGCTGCGTCTTCGCGCGCAACATCACCTGGCGCACCGAGTCGCTGATGCGCGAAAGCACCTGGGGCGGCGAGGGCGCCCTGGGCTTCTACGCCTCCACCGAGCCGAACATCGACGACCAGGACCCGCTCTTCGTGGACGAGGCCTCGCTCGACCTCACCCTCCGCCCGGAGAGCCCCGCCTTCACGATGCCGGGCTTCGAGGCCATCCCGTTCCGCGAGATCGGAATCACGCCGTAGCGCCGTCGGCTGTCCCGCAACAACTCCCTTGTCCGTTCGTCCCGGCACGCGTATCCTCTGCGACCGTTCGGTCAGGAGGAACAGAGATGCCGAAGGACAAGAGCAGCGACACCGGCGGGACTCCGCGGAGCCTCGAGGGCAAGCTCGACGCTTCCGGGTTCTCCTTCGCCGTCATCGCCAGCCGCTTCAACCATTTCGTCGTCGACCGGCTGGTGGAAGGAGCGCTGGACGCCCTGGCGCGCCACGGGGCGGACATGGGCCGGGTCACGCTCGTCCGCGTCCCGGGCTCCTTCGAGATCCCCGTCGTGGCCAAGCGCGTCGCCGGGTCACGCAAGCACGACGCCGTGATCTGCCTCGGCGCCGTCATCCGCGGCGGCACCCCGCACTTCGATTTCATCGCGGCCGAGGTCACCAAGGGCATCGCGCAGGCCTCGATGGAGACCGGCGTCCCCATCATCTACGGCGTCATCACGCCGGATACCCTGGAACAGGCGATCGAACGCGCCGGCACGAAAGCCGGGAACAAGGGCTTCGAGGCCGCCGTGTCCGCCATCGAGATGGCCGACCTTTTCCGCAACCTCGGCTGATCGCAGCCGCTGCACCGCCTCGCGCCCACACCCCCCATGCCACGTCAATCCGAACGCAACGCCACCCGCCGCCGACGCCTCCGCGAGGCCGTCGTGCGCGTGCTCTACGCGGTCGACGTCGGCGGATCCGAGGTCGACGCCGCCATCACCGGCTACAAGGACAGCCTCGCCGAAGGTCCCGTCCAGGAGGAGCTGGACGAGTGGGCCCGCGCCATCGTGGCGCGACGGGAAGAGCTCGATGAGCTGATCCGCAAGGCCAGCACCAACTGGCGCCTCGAACGCATCGGCGCCCTCGAACGCTGCCTGCTGCGCCTCGGAGCCTGGGAGCTCCTCGCCCGCCCCGACATCCCCGCGCGCGCCACGATCAATGAGGCCGTCGAGATCGCCCGCCGCTACGGCGGCGAGGACTCCCCCGCCTTCGTCAACGGCATCCTCGACCGCGTCGCCCGTCTCCTGACCGAACGCCGCGGCGAGGTCCGCTCCGACTAGGCCGCCGCATGGACCTCGGCTTCGTCACCCCCGACCTCCGCAAGCTCGACCGACTCCACGTCGGCGCCCTCGTGCTCTATCTCCACGAAGACGAAGTCCCCCTGCCCGACGTCCGCGGTCTCGTCGACTGGAGACTGTGCGGCACGCTCTCCCGCCTGATCCAGCTCGGACGCGTCACCGGCGCCGCCGACGAGGTCGTCCTCCTCCCCGTCGGCCACCGCATGGCCTGCGAACGCCTCCTCCTCTTCGGCCTCGGTCCCCGCAGGTCGCTCGACGACGCCGCCCTCGACGACGCCGTTCGCCGCGCCCTGCGAACCCTGGCCCGCATGCGCGTCCACTCCGCCGCCGTCGCCCTCCCCGGCCGCCCCTTCGGCGATACCGACCCCGCCGCCGCCATCGCGGCCCTGCTCCGCGTCGCGCCCGAGGAACCGGAAGTGGACGAAATCACCCTCCTGGAAGACACCGCCGGCCAGCACGCCGTCGGCACCAGCGTCGACCTGGAACGAAGGAACGGGTAGAACTCGGCCAAGGCCGCCAAGGTCGCCCGACCCGCCGCCGTCGGAACCGTGGCGCCGATAGCGCCAAATCGCCCATCGCACGTAGGATGGACGCCGACCGGGAGGTGAAACTTGTCGAAATACTCCAGAACCGCCCTCCTCGCAGCTCTCGCGGCGCTCCTCGCCTGCTCCTGCGCCAGGAAGAAGGCCGACGAAGCTCCCGGGATGCCGGCCGCCGGACCCGCGGTCGCCGCCGCACCCGCCGCACCCGCCTCCCCTCCGTCTCAGGCCGAAGCCGAACGCCTGACCGCCGGCCGGACCGCACCCGCCACCCCCGGCGATCCCCGCCGCCGCGAAGCCGCTCCCTCTCCCGACCAGCCGCCTGCCGAGCCCGCCGCTCCGACCGGGGTGGTCGGACCTTCCCCCCAACCCACGACGACCGCCGAGTCGGCCGTCGGCGGCACCTCCGCCACCGAGACGACCCGTGATCTGGCCCTCGACCAGGGCTCGCCCCTCTCCGATCGCTTGCACGGCACCGAAGCCCGCCACGCCGAGGGCGGCGAAGACTCGGCGAACGGCTACGACGAACAGCACGGCCAGGGACGACGCGGCGCCCGCGACAACGACGAGGCCGTCCGGCCTCCACCCGAGCCGCGCCGCGAGCTGGTTCGCTCCTTCTACCTCTCCAACGACGACTCGATGAGCCTCTCCTCCGCCCAACGCATCGAGTACGCGATCGAGAAGGGCCTCGCCGTGCCGCGCGCGCACATCCGCCCGCACGAGCTGCTCAACTACTACTCCTTCGAGACCGCCCCCGTGGATCCGGGCCAAACCTTCTCCGTCAAGGCCGACATCTCCGCCGGCGAATCCGGCGGCTACACCCTCGCCATCGCCGTCCGCGGCCGCTCCGTCTCCCGCGAAGAACGCACTCCCCTCGTCCTCACCCTCGTCCTGGACGTCAGCGGCTCCATGCGCGACGAAGGCAAGATGGAGTTCCTCCAGCAGGGCCTCCTCGCCATGCTCGACCAGCTCAAGCCGGGAGATGTCGTCAACCTCGTGACCTTCAACCAGAACGCGAAGACCATCCTCGATGACTTCGAAATCACGGATGACTCTCCGACACGCCTCCGTCGGGCCATCGAGGGACTCCAGCCCGGCGGCGCGACCGATCTGCATGAGGGGCTCACCCTGGGCTACGGGCTCGCCGAGAAGTCGCTCGACCCGGAGAAGAACAACCGCGTGCTGCTCGTCACCGACGCCCTGACCAACACCGGAACCACCGACGAACGGCTCATCGCCGAGGTCGGCCGGCGGTATGACGACCAGAAGATCCGCCTCTCGGGCATCGGCGTCGGCGCCGACTTCAACGACGAGCTGCTCGACCGGCTGACCGAGCGCGGGAAAGGCGCCTACGTCTTCGTCGGCTCCGAAAGCGTCGTCGACCGCGTCTTCAAGGACGGCTTCACCTCGCTGGTCGAAACCATCGCCTCCGACGTCCGTTTCCGTCTCGACCTCCCCGCCTCCCTGGCGCTCGAGCGCTTCTACGGCGAGGAGGCGTCCACGGACCGTTCGCGCGTACAGGCGATCCACTACTTCGCCGGTACCTCGCAGCTCTTCCTCTCCGACCTGGCGCTGGCCGACCGGGAGCCGGAGGCCTCGGACGAAGTGAAGTTGACCATCGAGTTCGAGGACCCGTCGACCGGGACGGCGACCGAGAAGACCTTCGCCTTCCGCGTCGGCGACATCCTGGCCGATCCCACGCGCAACGTCCTCAAGGCCCGCCTCCTCATGGCCTGGGCGCGGCATCTCTCCCAGCTCGCGGACCACCAGGACACGACGGACCGCGAGCAGGCGGCCAAGGTCGAGGACCAGTGCCGCGAGGCCCAGTCCGACCTTGAATCCCGCGCGCGCTCCCTCTCCGGCGACGCCGACGTCTCCCGCATCCGCGAGCTGATGGACATGTTCTGCGCTCGCTTCGAGGGCGCCGGGCCCACGCGGCACAACGACTACCCGCCCGAGGAGTAGACGGACGGCCGCGCCCGCACCACGCGCCACGGCGGGATTTCGGGCGCCCGCCGTTGCCCGCGGCCGCCCTGGGTGCTAGCGTTTCGACGATGACTGCAGGGCAGACCGGCGGGGCGGATGGAGTCGGGACGACGGCGGAGGAACGCCGGTCTCCGGTTCCTGGGCGGGGAGCTCCTCCCCTGCCTGCCGCATTGCCCGGATGGGTGGTGGATGACGTCGAGTCCGTGCGGCAGGAAGCCGAGCCGTACCGGCAGATGAACCCCCGGGAACGGCGGCGACGCCTGTCGCTGGTCTGTCGTGACGCTTGGCGGCTCGCGATGTCGCGCCCGGATCGTGAACGAGTCTTGGGCTACCGCGACCCGCTCCCCGACAGCTCGGTGGCGGCGCTCGCGCGTCTGCGCGCGCAAGCGCGCCGCGGGCGCGAACCGTGACGAACCCCCGCGCTCCCGAAGGCGCACTCGATGCCGGGCTGGCGCTCGCCGCCGCCCTCGACGAGGCAGGCATCTCCTACGCACTCGGCGGCGCCCTGGCCCTGGGCATCTGGGGAGTGCCGCGCGGCACGCTCGACGTCGACGTGAACGTCTTCACCGACGTCGGAAACGTGGCGCCGGTGGTCGACGTGTTGCGCGCGCTCGGCATCGAAGTCGATCTCGCGACCGCGCGCAGCGCCAGCGAACGGCAAGGTCAGTTCGTCGTCACCTGGGCCGGAATGCGCGTGGACCTCTTCACGGCGAGCATCGACTTCTCCTGGGAGGCGGAGCGGACGCGGATCCGGGACGCCGTGGAGGGCCGCGAGGCCTGGTTCCTCTCGGCCGAGTCGTTGGCCGTCTTCAAGCTGCTGTTCTTCCGGAGCAAGGACGTCGCGGACCTGGAGCGGCTGGTCGCGGTCCGCGGCCCGCGGCTCGATGCAGCCTCCGTCCGACGCCACATCGCCGACATGCTGGGCGAGGACGATCCCCGGGTCGCCCGATGGGACGACATCGTCGCCCGGCATCGCGGCGCCTGACCCGCTCGGCGGCCTCGCGCTCAGCCGCCCACGCTCCGCGGACCGGATTCCCCCACCTCTCCGACCACGGCCGGATGCCCCGCTTGCCGCCCCGCGCCCGCGAATCGCTCGAAAAACCGCCGCGTCGCCCAGCGCAGGAACGTCGGAACGTATCCCGATCCCGCGAAATACGCGCCGGCCAGGAACGTGAGGTGCGAGATCCCGTACGTCACCGGGCCCCCGATCGCGATCACCAGCGGCTGCTCCAGCCGGTACGCCAGCCAGCCGAGGAACAGGATCACCGGCCAGCCGATCGTGTAGCTGAGCGCCGCGAGGAAGATCCCGAACCACACCCGCTTCGTCGGCCGCCGTTTGAGCGCGCTCAACTCCACCGGACGCGCCAGCGCCTCGCGCACGTACGCGGTCCGCGCCAGACGCCCCAGGATGTTCCGCCCCAGACCCACCTTCGCGCCGCTCCTCCCGCTCAGTCCGCCCCCGCCGCCCCCGGCTCGAAATGCCGCTTCGCCGCCAGGAACGACGGCAAGTGCCGCAGCAGGTACCACAGGCTCCCCCGGTGCTGCCACAGCCGGCGGCGGAAAGTCCGCCGCCACGCCGGGTCCGAGTAGAACCGCTTGACGTGCCAGTTGTACAGCTCGTCCATCCGCTCGCGCGAAGCCATCGTCCGCGGCACGAACACGAAGTGCAGGCAGTTCATCAGCCGCCAGTCCTCGTGGAACTCCCCCTCCTCCGACAAATCCTTCCAGATCGGCGCGCCCGGAAACGGCGTGAACTTGGTCATGTTCATGTCGTCCAGACCGAGCGACATGGCGAAGTCGCTGGTCGCGCGGATCGATTCCTCCGTCTCGCCGGGCAGCCCCATCATGAACAGTCCCTTCGCGCGCAGCCCCTTCGCCTTGATCCGCGCCACCGTGCTCCGCACCTCGTCCAGCTCCACCCCGGCCTTGTGCCGCTCCAGCAGCGCGGGATCCGCCGACTCGATGCCCAAGGACACCATCAGGCAGCCCGCGTCCTTGAGCATCCCCAGCAGCTCGTCGTCCGCGTGGCCGACGCGCACCGCACAGTTGAACTGCACGCCCAGCGGCCTCGCGGCCAGGAGGCCGCACAGTGCCGTGATGCGCCGCCGGTTCAACGTGAACAGGTCGTCGTAGATGTTGATGTGCCGCACCCCGAACCGCACGCGCAGATGCCGCATGTGGTCGTAGATGTACTCCGCCGAGTTGACGCGATGGCTGCGCCCGAAGACCGAACGGTCGCAGTAGGAGCACTGGTACGGGCACCCGCGACTCGTGGACATCGTCGCCCCCGGCGTGCGCACGTAGCTGAACAGCGGCAGCCGGTAGCGCCGCGGGAAGCCGCGCAACGCCGCGTAGGCGGGGAACGGCAGCCGGTCGAGCTCGGCCAGCGGCGCACGAGGCGCATTGGCGAAGATCCGCTCGCCGTCCCGCCCCATCAGCCCGTCGATCGTCGCCGGCTCGCGCCCCGCCGCCAGCTCCGCCATCGTCACCTCGCCCTCCCCCAGGCAGAGGAAGTCGATCGCCGGAAAACGCTCGAGCAGCCCTTGGCCCACCGCCGAGACGTGCACGCCGCCGAAGACGATCCGGACCTCCGGCGCCGCCGCCTTGAGCGCGACCGCCAGATCGTTGCCGTCCAGGAAGCCGGAAGTCGTCGCGGAGAAACCGACCAGCTCCGGCCCGAACCCCAGAATCTCCCGCACCCGCTCGCCCGTCTCCCGCGGCGCGTCCGGGCCCAGCCCGTCGAACACCGCCACCTCGTGCCCGTCCCGCTCCAGCCACGCGGCGATGGAGAGCAGCCCGAGCGGCGCCATGCGGTTGGCCACGGACGTGATGTCCCGCTGTCCGGGAACCCAGTTCGAGCCTGCGGGATGGACGAGCGCCACGCGCACGGGGATGTACTCTAGCAGGTCTCCGCCCCGGCGCGCGGAACCACGCCGACCACCCACAGCTCCTCGCTCCCGGGCTCCGCCGGCTCGACCGTCTCCACCCTCAACCCCGCGTCCTCGAACGACCGACGCAGCTCCGCCGCCGTTCGGTAGCGCGCCGCCAGGCCCAGCCGGCGCAGGCGCAGCATCTCCCAACGCCGCATCCACGGGACCCTGCCCGCCCCGGGCACCGTGGCCCGCAGCACGAACCTGCCCCCCTCGCTCAGCCGCCCCCGCACGTCCCGCAACGTCGCGGCGAACTGCTCGTCGGAAAGCTGATGGATGACGTCGAGGCAGATCGCGACGTCGATCCGCGCCGGCGACGCCGGCAGCTCCGGCGCCCCACCGCAGATCGCCTCGCCCCGCGGCCCGAAAACGCGCGCCGCGATGCGCACCCGCCCGGCATCCGGATCCACGCCCGTCACCCGCGCCTCGGGCAAACGCGCCAACAGATACGCCCCCGGCACCCCCTGCCCGCAACCCACATCGAGGATCGTCCGCGGCGTGCCCACCAGCTCCGCCAGACGCGCGAACATCGGGTCCAGCCGCAGCTTGAACCGCGTGAACAGCCGCGCGTGCGCCGAAAGACCCGCGTAACGTCGCCGCACCACCCGACACGGATCCTCTCCCGGCGCCTGCCGCCACTCGATCGCCGCACGACCCGGAAACACCCGCCGCAGCATCGGCGGCAGGATGAGGAACGACCCCAGCGCCGCCGCCGCGATGCCCAGCGCCCCGGTGATGCCCACGCTGCGCAGCACCGGATGCTCGGCGAACGCCAACGACAACATCCCGAGCAGCGTCGACCCGGAGGCGAGAAAGACCGTCAGGCGCATCGGGCCGAACGACGGGTGACCTTCGTCCAGCAGCCGCTGCGAGGTGTGGACGAAGTACAGCGAATAGTCGACCCCCATGCCGAAGACGACCACCGCGAGCAGCAGCGACGGAATGTCGAGCGGCCGGCCGAGCAGACTCAATCCCCCCAGCGTGACGGCCAGGGCGAAGAGCAGCGGCAGCACGGCAAGGACGACGGTGCGCACGGCGAGGAACAGCAAGATCACGAGCGCCAGCACCGCGGCGCCGACGATGACCACCATCGTCGTGAATGCGCGGCCCAGGTGCGCGCCGAGCCGCTGCGCGAACAGCCGCGGATCGAACAGCCGGAAGCCCGCCTGCGCGGCACGGTCGAACACCGCCGCCGCGTCGTAGCGCGGGCCCGGGGTCACGGCGCCGAGCCAGACCCAGCCGCGTCCGTCACGCGCCGCCGAAATCCCGAACATCTCGAATAGCCCCGCCGGGATCGCCGCCGGCACCACCCGTGGCCGCTCCAGGGCCGTGAAGAACGGCGCGAACGCGTCCGCCGTGAAGCCCAGCTCGCCGCCGCGACCGTCGATGGCGGTCCGCAGCTCCGCGACGCGGGCCGGAGTCCAGAACCGCGTCCAGGCGGCGAGGTTCCGGGCCGAACGCTCGGCACCCGGCAGCACCTGCGACGGGACGAACGCCGCCGCCAGCGAGCCCCGCGCGCGTTCCCCGTCGAACAGCCCGGCCAGCCGGTCGGCATCCGCCTGCAACGCCTCCGGCGTCGGCGCCTCCACCGCCGCGTAGACGCGGTTGAACACGTCGCCCCACACCCGCTTCACCCGCGCCTCGGCCGCGAGAGTCGCGGGACGAACGTGGTTCATCGCCTGCAAGTCGACCACGAACGCGGGACGCCCCACGGCGACGAACCCCACGACGAGCAGCCCGGCAATGACCGGCCCCGCCCATCCCCGGTTCGTCGTCGCCGCGGTCAGCCACCGCTCGACGGGCAACGCCGCGCCGCGACGCGCCGCGGGCATCGCCGGGAAGACCAGCGGGAACACGAGGTGGATGAACAGGTACGTCAGTCCGACCGCCAGCCCGGCAAACAGGCCGAGCTGCTGCAGCAGCGGGTACCCGCTGAACTGCAGCGCGAAAAACGCGGCGACCGTGGTCAGCGTGGCGAACAACCCGACCGAACGAATCTCGTGGGCCGCCTCCGCCCCCCGGACGACCCGCGTCCGGTCCAGGAACAGCAGATACGCGATCCCCTGGTCCACCGTGATCGACACCAGCGCGCCGCCGAAACCGAGCGCCAGGGCCGAGATCTCGCCCCGGAGCAGGGAGTACGCCAAGAGCGCCAGGACGATGCCGGCCCCCGCCGGGATCAACGCCAGCAGGCCGAGCAGCGGGCGGGGAAAGCAGAGCAGGATCAGCAGGGCGGCGCCCAGGCTGGCAATCCAGATCGCCCGCGTCGTGTCGCGGCGGATCGTCTCCTCGTTGTCCAGCGCCGCCCGGAACCCGCCCACCACGGTGAGCACGATACGCCCCTCGACACCGGCGTCCGGCTCGCAGCCGAGCTCGCGCTCGGCGTCCGCGAACAGCGCACGCAGCCGCCGTGCGAGGTTCGTGTCCGACGCCCGCCCGCGCGGATTCAGCAGCACCAACAGGTGGCGATCGTCGCCCGAGAGCAGATGCCCCCGCCACGTGTGCGCGTCGCCCGCGGGGAGCAGCGCGCCCAGGCGCCCCAGGACCAGCGCACGCAGACCGAGCGGATCCGCCGCGATCGCCTCGGCCTGCCCGACGCCGTCCAGTTGCGCCAGTTCGTCCAGCCGCCGTTGCAGCGCGGCGCCGACCCGCTCGGGCCCCAGCAGCGGCGCCACGTCGCGCGCCAGCTCCTCGTCGGTGAACAGCGCCGGCAACCGCCGCACGACATCGACATAGAACGCGGCGAGAGCCCCGCTCGCCTCGGCCATTCCCACCTGGTGGAACAGCTCGCTGGCCCGCAGCCGCTCCACCAGCCGATCCCCCGCCGCAGCCAGCGCGTCGCGATCCGCTCGGCCGTCCGCGAAGGAGACGTCGACCGCGATCCGCTCCAGCGCCGGATGGTCCGCGAGGATGCCGCGCGTCGCGGCGAGCACCGGATCGCCGGACGGAATCGACGCCGTGATGTCGGTCTCCAGGCGCACCCGGCGCTGCGCCAGCCAGGCGGCGCCCGCCAGCGCGCCGACGACCAGGCCGAGCAGCCACCAGCGGACGCCGGCCCTAGGCGCCGTCAAGACGGACCTCGATTCGCCGCGCCCGCACCCGCCGCGGCAGGAACATCCGGGCCACGATCAGGCGCCCGAAGACCGCGCTGTTGCGCCAGAAGTCGATGAACGGCCGGTAGTGCGTCACGCGCCCCCCCGGGGGCGAGTAGGTCACCCGCACCGGGACCTCCACGGCGGGAATCCCCTTCCAGCGGGCCACGATCAGGACCTCGACCTCGAACTGGAACCGGTTCGCACGCGCGCCGAGCTGCAGCGTCTCGGGCAGCGGGTAGATGCGGAACCCGGTCTGCGTGTCCCGCACCCGGTGGCCGCCTCCGGCACGCACCCAGAAGTTGGAAAACCTCCGGCCGAAGCGGCTCTTCCACGGCGTGTCCGGTCCGTCCATCCCCTCGCGACGGCCGACCACGATCGGACGCTCCCCGGCCGGAATGGCCGCGATCAGCTCCGTCGCCTGCCGCGGCTCGTGCTGGCCGTCCGCATCGACGGTGATCGCCCAGTCGGCGACCCCCGCCGCCGCCGCAAGCCCGGTGCGCAAGGCCGCACCCTTCCCGCGGTTCGTCTCGTGCCGCAGCACCACGACGCCGCTCAGCCCGCCAAGCCCCTCCGCTCCCCCGTCGTTCGATCCGTCATCGACGACGAACACCGGGAACCCGAGCGTCCGCGCCTGCTCGACGACCTCGCGCGCCGTACGCCCGTGGGTGTACAGCGGGATCACGAAGGCGAAGCGCCCCGCCGGCGACGCAGCGTCCATCAGTCGGTTCGCGCCGAGCTCCCGGCAGGCCCGAGGGAACGAAACATGACGCGCCTTCTACGACGCGGGACGGTCCGACGCAAGATCGACCCGCGGCGCGAGGCCCCGACCGACCTCGTGTCCCGCTCCCGTGCCGGGTCACGCCGATCCAGTCTCACGGCGCCGGCAGCTCGACCTCGCCGCCGGGCTCGAGCCCCAGCCGCACTCGCGGGCCCGACTGCAGGATCAGCCCCTCCAGGTGCCGCACGTCGTTGACCACGGTCCCGTTCACCGATCGGATCTGCGCGCCCGCCTCAATGCCCGCGGCCCTCGCCGCCCCCTGCTCGCGCACCGTGCCGATCCGGATCTTCCCGGACTCCGACATCTGCACGATCAGGCCCCAGCCGGCAATCTCCAGCGGCTCGCCGATCGCCGGCTCGCCGAACACCCCCTCGTAGCTCACTCCCTCCGGCAGCTCCACCGGCTGGATGACCCGCAGCGGCTGCCCGTTGCCGACGACCCGCGACTCGTCGACCGCGACGAAGGCCGTGTACTCGCTGACCAGGCGAAACTCGACGGCCAGATCGGTGATCTGCTGCTTCAGCTCGGCCTGCTCCGCCTCCTCCGCCGTCAACCTCGCCTTCGTCAGCTCCTCGATGCGCCAGCGCGCCCAGATCGGCCCCAGCGCCGCGTTGGCCTCCTCGCTCTCGGGCAGGACCACCACCACCGGGAATTCCACGCGGCGCGCCCCGACGCGGCCACGAACGTACGCGGTTCCCTCCGCCGCGGCGGAATAGCGCCCCACGAGGTTGACCGTCTGGCCGGCGAACAGGTCGGGCAGCTTCGCGGGAAACACGTCGGCCACCGGCAGCCCGTTCCAGTCCACCTCGACGTCCACGAGCACCGGCGAGTCGATCATCGTGAAGAGCTGCTCCACGGCGCGCGGAACCGCGTCCTCCGACTCGCGGGGCAGGATCACTTGCGAGGCGCCCCCGCCGTGCTCGCCAATGCCGTCGATCAGGAAGCGGTTGACCCCCGAGCCGATGCCGAAGGCGAAGAACCGCGCCCCTCCCCGCTCCTCCCGGATCACGCGCAGGATCTCCTCCTCGTCCCCGACGTACCCGTCCGTCAGGAACATGTACATCTGGAGGAACTTCGGCTCGTGCGTCGCGCCCAGCGCCCGGCGCATCCCTGCGAGCATCTCCGTGCCGCCGCCGCCCCCGAGAGTCTCCAGGAAGCGCCGCGCCGCCGCGATGTTCTCTTCCGTGCCGGGCATCGGTCCGTCGAAGAGCTGCGCGTTGCCGCTCGCGAAGGTGACGACGTTGAACGCGTCCTCGGGACGCAACGAGTCGAGCGTCTTCTGCACGAGCGCCTTGGAGATGTCCAGCGGCTGCCCCTGCATGCTGCCCGAGACGTCGAGGAGGAAGGTCAGCTCGCGCGGCGTGACCTGCTCGTCCGACGGCGCCAGCGGCGGCTGCATCATCAGCGTCAGGAATCCCCCCCCCGCGCCCCGGTGGGCCAGGACCCCGACCTGGGTCTCGACCCCGCCCGGGATCCACCGCAGCACGAAATCCCGGTTGGGGATCGAGTCCCCCGCCAAGAGCTTGATCACGCGGCGCGTGGGCGACGTCTCCTCCACGTCGGCCTCGTGCGTCACGACCCGCAGCCCGCGGAGCGGAACCCCCGCCTCGAGCGTCACGGTCAGGCCAATGTCGTGGCCGCTGCGAGTGCCGGGCAGCAGCACCGGCGGCGTGATGCGGTCGGCGTCCGGGACGCGCCCGGTCGGCGGCGACGTTCCCCCGCCCCCGGAAGGCGCCGCCACCGCCGATGGCCCCGGCACGGACGGATCGGTCGCCGGCGGAATGCCCGCCGTGTCCACGGCCGGTGTCCCCGACGCCGTGCCCACCGCCGTCCCCGCGAGCGGCGCGCCCGACTCGCCGCCCGCCTCCGTCGGCGGACCTCCCGGGATGTACCGCGGGCCCACGACCATCGGGAACACCCACTGGTAGATGCCGTGCTCGTA
Source organism: Deltaproteobacteria bacterium (assembly GCA_016218815.1). Classification (GTDB taxonomy): domain Bacteria; phylum Myxococcota_A; class Polyangia; order DRWM01; family JAAZOP01; genus JAAZOP01. The sequence goes on along the minus strand of JACRCX010000067.1, from coordinate 8,134 downwards.
GACCAGCCGCTCGAAGTACGTGATGCGGATCTTCACCGTTCCGCCAGGCTCGATGTTGGCCACGTTCTGCGTGAACAGGTTCGGCCGCTCCTGCGTGAGCAGGCTGGCCGTGTAGCCCGCCGCTCGCGCCTCGGCGTAGATGCGCTCCGCCTCCTCCCGCGGACGGACGATCCCCACGATCTTCCGCGTACCGATCTCCATCACGAAGTCGTTGACCGCGCCCAGCGAGGGCAGCGGGAACTGGTAGACGGCCTCGATCACCTCCCGGAAGTCGTTCTCGTACGTCTGCTCGACCACCGTCCGTGCCACGTAGCCGGTGATCTCGGCCGTGACCTCGGTGTGCCGGAGCGGGAACTCGCCCACCAGCTCGCCCTCGCTGTTCTTCGCCCGCAGCGCTCCCTGCGTCGGGTCCGGAGGAGGAGGCGCCGGCGGCTGCTCGGTCTGCGCCACGACCACCACCTCGATCTCGTCCTCGCCCGTCATCTGGAACAGGAAGGGAAACGTGCAGGCGGTGACGCCGTCGGCCTGCGGGAAGCTCATGCGCTTGACCACGGCGACGACGCACTCCGCGAACGCCGTGTCGCTCGAGGTGTTGCCGACCGCTTCGGCGCTGGAGACGCTGCCCTGCGGCCCGACGACGAACTTGACGGTGACACGACCCGCCAGCGCCGGCGCGGTCCGCAGCGCCGCCTCGTAGCAGTGGCGCACGCGCCCGCGATGCTGCTGCACGATCCGCCGGATGACCTCCTTGGAGAGCCCCCCGAAGGTCGTCACCTCGCCCAGCCGCAGGTCCGGCGAGCGCCCGACGCGACCGCTGAGGTCGGGTCCGGTGTCCCCGGCGTCACGACCTCGGCGGCCCATGGCGCCGCCACCGCGTCCGAAGCCGACGCCGTCGCCGGTGCCGTAGCCGTGGCCCATGGCCCCGACGTCGCCCAGGCCGAGGCCGAAGATGCCCAAACCTCCCTCGGCCTCGCCCGAGCCGTAGCCCAACGTGGCGATGTCCCGCTCGACCGCCGCTTCCGCCGCGGGCAGCCGGTTCGTGTGGTCCTCGTACGGCGCTCCAAGAAGCCGCTCCGCCTCCGCGTCGCCCAGCGGCTCCGCCGGGCGTGCCGACACGGTCGTCGCCGGCCCGGACTCCACGGCGTCGCCGCCGGCGCCCGCCGACTGCGCCACGGCCGCGTCGGGCCGCGACGCCGCCGGCTGCTCCGACTTGCGGCAGGAAAGCCCCGAGACGACCACGACGGCCGTCATGGCGAGAACACGCACGTTGACCATGGCTCTTCCCCTCCTCTCCTCGGCCGCCGGCACGGGAAGGCCGAAGGCCGGGGACGACGTTCCCGTCTGTCCGCTCGTCGGTATCCTCGACTTCGCCCGCTTCCGCAACCCCGCCTTCGACTGGACCGCCGATGCCGCGTTCAAGGCCCGCTACGAAGAGCTGGTCGCCGCAGGCAACCGCGACCCGCTGCTCGACCCCGCCTCGTGGGCCGAGCCGCTCCGCGCCGCGCTCCTCTTCCCCAGTGTCGGTTTCGTCAACTGAAAACGCCTGTCCCTCCCCATCCCCTCGTCCGCTCGGTGGCGACCCCGCCCGCTCGAGAATCGTCGACCTTCCCCCGCCGCCGAGGGTAGATGCTCAAGTCACGCGGCGCTCCCACCCCCGGTCGACCACCTCAGGGCCGCCCGCGCCAGCAGGCGCGTCGAATCCAGGAGCGGCAACGGCGTGTCCTCGGGGCGCAGCAGCAGGGGGATCTCCGTGCAGCACATCCCCACGGCGTCGCAGCCGTCCCGGCGCAGGCGCTCGACGACCTTCAGGAAATACGCCCGAGCCTCGGACGTGAAACGGCCCTCCACCATGTCGCCGAAGATGTGGGCGTTGATCCGTTCGCGCTCGTCGGGCTCCGGGATCCGGTACTCGATTCCCCGCGCCGCGAACGCGGGCGGATACACCGGTCCCTCCATCAGGAACTTCGTCCCCAGCAGCGCGACGCGGCGACAGCGCAGCCGCTTCACCTCCGCCGCGACCTCCTCGGCGATGTGCAGCCACGGGCGCGGCGAGCCGCCCCGGAACAGCTCAAGCGCCTGGTGGATCGTGTTGTCGGGGGCGATCAGCAGCTCCGCTCCGATCGACGCGAGCTTCTCCGCGGAGGACAGCATCAGGTCCGCCACCCCGCGCCAGTCCCCCGCCTCGATGAATCGCATGTACTCGTGAAAAGAATGGACGTGAAGGCTCACCGGCGGATGCGCGTGCCTCGCTCGCAGGAGAGCCGCACCCTCGGTGCAGATCGTCTGAAAGCACAGTGCGGCGCCCGGAGCGCTGCAGCCGACGATTCCGATGTGCCGGGCCGAAGGGACGGAGGCCGACGCTTCCTTCCCCCCCGACGGTTCCCGCCCAACCATGCGCTCACCTCCGAAACCAGCCACCCTCGGGCATCGCCGTCCCTCCGCGACCACGCACGCGCGCCGCGGCGACACGGGCGTTCAAGACGGCGGGGGCGGCGCCTCCGGCGTCGTGAGCTGTACGATCGCGTACCGCAGCGCGACCTGCACCCGCAGGTCCTTCTCCGCCCCCAGCACGGCCTGCACCCGGTCCAGCAGCCCCTCCGCCCGGCGCCGCCCGATGGCCCACGCGGCGTGGAAACGCACGTTCGCCTCCGTCGACCCGAGCCACGTCGCAAGCTGCTCGTCCGTCGCCCCGTCCCGGCCGGCCATCGCGTAGACGACCTCGCGCGCAAACCCCTCCTTCGGCACCAGCGGCACAATCCCCTCCGCCGCCTCCGGCAGGCCCAGCGACCCCAGCGCCCGCAACGGGCCCACGTCCCGCATCTCCGCCAACAGCTCCGGCAGCTCGCCCCGCGGCATCCGCCGGGTCCACTCCGCGATCTTCCCCGCGTAGCCGGCATCCCCCTTCCGCCCCGCCGCCTGCGCCGCACGCACCGCCTCCTCCAACTCCGCCGGCTCCAGCACGAGCGGACGCGCTCGCAGCCGCTCCTCCAGCGTCATGCGCACGAGCTGCGCGCCGCGGAACCGCCGCAACGTCTGCAGCAGCGACTCGAAGTCGAAGCCGATCAGCGCCAGCGACCACTCCGAGCGCCGGCTCAGCTCCCGCGTCGACATCGACCCGAAGTCGATGTTCATCAGGGCGTTCGACACGCCGTCGCGCATCGCTTCGGCCAGGGCAACGGTCGCCAGCGCGTCGTCCACCCGGTCCAGCCGCACCTGCGTCACCGCCAGCGCCGGCAGCCGCGCGAACAGCTCGTAGTCCAGCGGCGCCGTCCCCGCGATCGCCTCGACGATCTTCGCCTGCAACCCGTCCACGTCCTCGCGCACCGCCGGGTCCGCGAACTCCACCGAACGCGATCGGGCGCCGGCCGCGCCGTGGAACGGCGCCGAGGCCATCAGCTCCGGCGCCTGCGCGAACGCCTCGACCGCCATTTCCGCCAACCGCGCCGCCTCGGTCACGTCCTCCACCGCCGACAGCTCCTCGAGCACCCGGCTGACCACCTCCGGCGCCGCCGTCGTCACGGCGACCGCGCGCCACGCGCTGAAGTCCTCGGGCTTCGGCCTGCCCTTCGCCATCTTGGCCGCCGCCTGGACGTCGCCGCCCAGCGCCCGCAGCGCGTCGGCCCGCACCCCGCTCGCACGCCCCAACGCCGCAGGGATGTCCTCACCGCCGCCGCTCATCAAGGCGAGCGCCACGAACGCCCCGTCGCCCACCCAGCGGTGCCCCAGCCGCTCGACCAGGAACGGGACCGCCGTCGCCCGGTCTCCGTGACGGAGCGCGCCCAGCGCCCGCCCCGCCAGCCGGATCGCACGGTTCGCCTGCTTCTCCTGGTCCATCGTCGCGTAGCCGCCCTGCCGGATTTCTCGGATCTGCGCATCCACCTGCTCGATCAGCATCGTCGTGACCGCCATCACGCGCCCGGTCGTGGCGGCATCCAACGGGCACCACCCGAGCAGCTCGAACGCCCATGGACCCGCGCCGCCGCCGTCCCAGGTCGCCGCCTCGATCGCCGCCAGCGCGGGAGGCACGGCCGCCTCGCACCCGAGCGAAAGCAGATCCACGATCGCCCCGGCCTCCGCCTCGGACACCCCCTCGACGTCGGCCACGATGTCGCCCGCCGGACGGGACTTGCCCAGCCGGGCGAACAGCTTCTCCGCCAGCGCCGCGTCCGGGACGTACCCCTTGTCCACGAGGATCGCCGTCGCCAGCAGCCGATCGTCGGACAGCGTCGCCTCCAGGTGCGGCAGGATCCTGGCGGCGTCCACCTTCGCCAGCACCTCGGCCGACGACCACTGGAACGCGGCCAGCGTATCCGTCAGTCGCGGCGACCACTCGTCGAGCCCCGCGAGCAGCGCAAGCAGCTCCGCCTCGCCCGGCACGGCCGGCGGCGCCGCCTCCGCCGCGTCTGCCGCGACCCCCACATCCGCCGCCGGACCCGTCGCGGATCCCGCCCCCGCCTCCGGGTTTCCGCCGCCCTTCTTCCCGCCACACGCCGCGAATCCGCCGGCCAGTCCGCAGCACACCACCACCATTCCCTTCCACCGCATCATTCGTGCTCCTCGCCGAGCGAAGGCCGCAAGACTCCGGCCCGCCCGTCCGCCGACCCGCTCCGTGGCGGACGCGCCCTCGGCGAAGCGGAAGGTACGCGGTTCGAACGGTCCGGCGCAATCACTCCGGCCCGTCGCCACCAGCGTGGAAACGGTACCGCCCGGCCGCATCAAGAGTAGGTGCGCCCGCGACGGGAACGGCCGGACTTGGCCGCTCTTCACCCGGCTGACCCACGGCCGGTCCGAGGTCAATGTCCGGGACGGCGAAATGCACCGGCGCCGCCATCGGAAGCGCGAAGACCTCGCGCAACCCCGGATGACCCTGCGGGTCCAGCTCCTCCAGCGCCGCCTCGCATGCCGAGGCATCCCCCGTCCATTCCTCCGCCCACGTCGCCGCCGCAACGCAATACTCGTACGCCTCCATCACCCGCCGCCGGAACGGCTCTGCCTCCTCCGCAATCTGCCGCCGGTACGCCAAGCCCACCGCGGCAAACTCCGGCTGCAGGAAGGCGGGAGGAACGGGGGCATCCACCACGTCGCGCCACAAAACGAGGTTCATGTCACCGATCCGTCGCGCAGCGGCGATCTCCCACTCGGGTGCGTCGAAGTAGGCGATCACCTCCCAGCTCCGGCGCGCTGCGTCGAATCGCCCCACCCGCTCCAACACGAACGGGTTGAGCGCCTTCTCCGTCCACTCCTTGTACCTCTGCGTGTCCATGCACACGGCCATGTACTCGCGATTCTCACGGAACGGCTCGCACTCACCGGGATCCGGACTCCAGTCGCCCGGGTCGAACTCCGGCGGCTCCATCGCCAGGAACTGCTCCAAGTTCCGTTCGCCGAGGTAGAAGTACGCCTGCGCGAGCGCCCCTCCCAGCGCCTGCATCCGCTCGGCAAGGACCATCGGCCGTTCTTCCTCCGTCGCCCCTTCCAACCCGCACTGGACCGTTCCCGCCAGGTCCGGCCCCACCGCGTCGTGCGGGAAAAACCCTCCGCCCTCAACGCCCCCCGGCGCCGTCCTTGTTGGCACCATCTCCGCCGCGTCCTGCGCGTATTCGAAAGCCTGATCCCGGTGCTCGCGGCACCGGCGCATCTCCCGCACCGTCGCCACGCCCGCGCAGTTCGCCAACTCGCCATGCGCCTGCGCCAGCCTCACCCTCGCCCTCACCGCCAGATCGCGTCCTCCCCGCTCCGCCTCCGTCTCCACGTATCCCTCCATCCGTTCCACCACCGCGGTCCAGTCCCCTCTCGCTACCGGCTCCTCCGCAAGCGCGAACGCCGCCTCCGCGGCCCGCCGCTGCGCAACCTCGTCATCCCCCGCCCGCTTCCCGGCCAGTTCTACATCCCGTTCCGCCGCCTCGGTCTGTTCGTTCATCAGCCGCAGCTCGACGGCCTCGGCCAGCGCCTCGACCACCCGCCGTCCATCAGCCGTCGGCACCTCGCCAAAACACTCGTACCCCTCCGCCGCCCCCTCCACATCCCCCACCCCCGCCCTCCCCTCCGCCGCCCGCGGCAAGTCCTCCAGCACGCGCAGCAGGTCGATCCGCGCCAGCGTCCCCAGTTCTGCCCAGACACCGTTCTCCGGACGATGCGCGGCCCAGGCTTCCGTTTCCAGGAATGCGATGATCGCCTCGTGGAACCGTCCGAGGTCGTCGAGGGTCCAGGCTCGCATGTACAGGGCGTAGACGTAGGCCGCCGAATCCGGCGTCTGCAAGGCCGACTCGTAGCTCGCCAGGACTTCCACCGGAGGCGCGCCGCGGGCGCGGAGGTAGTCTGCCATCTCCGCCTGCGCCATGGCTGCCCACTCGCTGTCCGGGTAGTCGCGTACGAGTCGACTTCGCACCTCGAAGGCCCTCCCCGCCCACTCCTCGCGCTCGCCTGGCTCCCCCGCATCCCGACCGCGATCGTCCAGTGCCATCGCGAGGAAGAAGGCCGCCTCGGCGGCCAGCTCCCACTCCGGGAATTGCTCAACGACGATCCTCAGCTCGGCGATGGCGGCGTCGCTCGCATCCTCGACTCCGCTGCGCGCCTCGCCGATCCCTGCGACCGTCTCGCGCCATCGCTCGGGATCCCGTTCGGCATCGAGCCGCTCCAACTCCATCTCCAGCTCTCCGACCCTGTAGCGCCGGCCCTCTGCCAGCTCGAGGTACAGCTGACCAAGCCGGAAACGAGCCTCGGGTTCCCTCGGATCGCGTTCCGGCAACTTGCGGAGCAACATCTCCCTCGCGTCAATTTCCATTTCGATCAAGTAGGCTGTCCGCATCTCCGAAAGAGCGCGCCACCGTTCGGACAGTCCCGCCCATCCCCGAATCGATGGTCCCACAGGAGCCGATTCGCCGGCCGCATCGCTCGCGGCTTCCACTCTCGCCTCGCACCACACCGCGTCGGGCTCTCCCCCCGCCGCCCCTCCCAGTCCCTCCCCCTCCCCCTGTCTCTCCCCCTCCGTCGCCGCAATGCATCCTCGCAGCGCCTCCGCCAACTCTGCCGGAATGCAGGGCCTCCCCGGCGCCGCCGTCCCGCCGTTGGCCGCCGTCGGCGCGTCCGCACTCACGGTTGCCGTCGTCGCCCCCGCTTCGAGTTGCGCGAGCGCCGACCCCGGAGCCACGATCGCCGCAAGAACGACGGCGGCCGCGCTCGCACCGAGCCCCCGCCCCTCCGGCCTCCCCGTCATCAGCCTCCCCGCACCGTCGCTCATGGCAACCCCCGCCGACCACAAGGTATCACAACCCACCCGACGCGCGGCAGCCGCGCCATCGTGATCGCGATCGTGACCTTGATCGTGATCGTGATCGTGATCGTGATCGTGATCGTGGACGTGCTCGTGCTCGTGCTCGTGCTCGCGCCCGCGCCCGCGCCCGCACCCGCGCCCGCGCCCGTGCTCGACCCCTCCCTCCCCCTACCCCCTCTGCCCCGCCCCCATCTTGGTCAGCATCTGCACGATCCTCTCCGGCAGTGCCTTCGCCTCTCCCGCCGCCTCCTCCGATAACAGGCCGAGCATCCGGCCAGCATCGAACACCGCCGCACACTCCATCGCCGAGCCCCGGGCGATGGCGAGGTGTCGCCGCCGATCGTCGGGCGAGGGTCTGCCGACCCCCTCGGCGATGTTCAGCGGAATTGAGAGGGCCGCGCGCCGGAGCTGATCGGCGAGGTAGGCGTGGCCGCGGGGAAAGCCGGCGATCAGACGCAAGGCCAGGGCAAGATGGGCAGTGGCACAGCGGTAGACATCAAGACGCTCGTGAGAAAAAGACATGGCCAGGATCGATCGCGGGGAGAGGGAGAAGTGTTGCGTCCGGAGGAGGAGGGGGGATGGGGAACAGCGGGAGCAGGGAGCCGAACATGGGCGCGAGCACGAGCACGTTCACGATCACGTCCACGCCCTCGATCACCCCACGATCGCGCTGCAGCCGCGAAACCGCGGGCTGAAGCCCGCGGTTCGGATTCGGATCCCCCTATCTGTACTACTAACCCCATGGTTCGTGACGACGCGTCACGGTTTTCCGGAGCCGGCCAAGGAGAGGTGGAGAGGTCGGCTGGAGAGGTGGGGAGGGCCTGGGTGCGGGTGCCCCGGCGCGGCGAGGCGCCGCGCCGG
>JACRCX010000066.1 GCA_016218815.1 Deltaproteobacteria bacterium | reverse complement strand
CCGGCGCGGCGCCTCGCCGCGCCGGGGCACCCGCACCCAGGCCCTCCCCACCTCTCCAGCCGACCTCTCCACCTCTCCTTGGCCGGCTCCGGAAAACCGTGACGCGTCGTCACGAACCATGGGGTTAGTAGTACAGATGGGGTAGGAACCACCGATGAACACCGATGGACACCGATGGGGCAGGGGGGAGGGTAGGAACCACCGATGGACACGATGAACACCGATGGGCGGGGAGGGGGTCCGGACCAAGAACCAACAACCAAGAACCAACAACATGATCCTGTCGTGCGGCTCTTGTCGTCCGGCTCTTGTGCCGCGATCCGGGTTGACGCACAATCGTCGCGAACCTCGCGGCCCGGAACGGCGCGCGAGTGGGGGCCTGATGAACGAAACCACCGTGACGAGAAGCGCTCGAGCGCCGATCTGGATCGTTGCCGCGCTGGCCGTGGCCGGCGCGTGGTCCTGCGGGCCCGTGCGGCCCACGGCGGGGCCGGCACCGCAAGGCGGCACGCCGCCCGCGACGGCCGCTGCGGATGTCGTGCAACCGCCGGCCCAGGAAGACGCGGGCGCGGCGCCGCCGACCGCGACCGGCGACGCCGGCACGACGACGCCGAGCGCCCCGGCCGACGGCGGGGATGAGCCGACGGCGCCCGCCGACGCGGGCTCCTCCGCCCCGAGCGCGCCGCTGCCTCCGGGCGAGGGCGACCGTACGACGTTCGAGGTCGAGTGGGACCCGCTGGCGACCGTCATCGATGACGTCCACGCCGGCGTCCTGCTGCGCGCCGACGACGCCGCCCACGAGTACGTGTTCGACGAGCGTGCGGTGCGGGCCGCGGGCCTGGAGCTCGCCCCCGGACGGGTGCTCGTGCTGGCCGGCCGGGCGCTGCGCAGGATCGCGGGCGCCGAAGCCTCGGGAGGCGAGATCCGTGTCACGACCGGACCCGCCACGCTCAACGAGGCGATCGCGGACGGCGTAGTCGCGTGGGACCGTGCGATCACGTTCTCGCCCGACAAGGTCGGCGCGGTGGCGGTCGCGGACGCGAAGGCTGTGCCGGAGGGGGATACGATCGAGTTCGAGCTCGACCTCGAGGCGTACAAGGTGAGCATCGAGGTGCGGCTGGGCGGCGACCGCAGCGACTTCAAGTTCACGCTGGTGAAGGAGCTGATGGGGGACGCCGGCGCGAAGTTCACGATCGGGGGCTTCCTGGAGGCGTTCCGCAGCCGGGACCGGATCGAGATCCGCGACAACCAGGTCGAGTCGTTCGTGCACACGCTGGAGGGGATGCGGGGCGAGGCGACCTTGTCGGTGGCGGTGGCGGCGTCCGGCGAGGACTTCATGACGGTCGAGCTGCCGGTGACGATCATGAGCATCCCGTTCCTCGTCGGCCCCATTCCGGTGGAGCTGAAGATCCGGGCGCAGTTCGTGGTGAACGCGATCGTGCCGCTGGACGGCTCGGCATTGGCGAGCGTGAAGTTCACGTACGACAGCGAGCTGGGGTTCGAGTACGCGGGGGGCGAGGTGCACGCCGGCGGCCACGCCGGCGAGGTGGCCATTGAGGAAGAGCAGACGCCGCACACGGCCGCATCGCAGGCGGCGGGGGTGAACTTCGGCGTCGGATACCCGCGGGTGGAGCTGGACGTGTTCCACGAAACCGTCGTTCCGTGGGCGCAGATCGCGTACCTCGTCGGCGGGACGTACACCTTCTTCCCTGCCTGCCAGAGTGCCGACGCCCTGATCCTCGGCTCGGCCGGCTACGACCTCGGCTTCCTGGGCATCGTCAGTCTGGGGGGCGACAGCGTCGAGTTCTTCAGGCAGCAGCGCCCGCTGCTGCGCGCGGGGCAGTGTCCCGAGGAGTAGGGACCCGCGAGAAGATGAATGTGCGGATTCTGGCCGCCGAGGCGCCCCGCCGGCAAGGCGGATCCCCTGAACCGCAATCCCGTCGCCGACTCCCGCGGGCACTGCCCCGCTCCCACCCGTCGGGGTGGGGATTCACGGCTGCGGCCGATCGAATCCGTTGCCTCGGTCCCACCCGATCGGTTACCATCCTTCCTTCTTCGGCCGCGCGTCGGAGGGCCTGCTCGTTCCTCCGCGCGCGGCGTCTGACCGGCGGTCGGGGCCACGCCGCCTCGGGGGGGGCGGGGGTTCGCATGGGGTGGATCCGTCCGGTCCTCGCGGTCCTTGCCGTCATCGCCTCTCTCGTTGCCGCGGCGCACGCTCAGCCGGGCGCCGGTGCCGAGCAGCCCGACTCGGCCGGCCGTGACGAGGCCGCCGAACACTTCGAGAGCGGCGTCGCCCTCATGCGCAACGAGAACTGGGACGCCGCCATCCTCGAGTTCCGCCGCTCCCTCGAGCTCTTCCCCACCCGCTCCGCCACCTTCAACCTCGGCATGTGTCTCATGGCCGTCCACCGCTATCGCGAAGCGCTCGCCCAGTTCGACGCGTGGGAGGTACAGTGGGGCGCCGTCGCTACCGCCGAGCAACACGCCGCCGTGGACGAGGCCGTCGCCGATCTCCGCGGCTTTCTCGCCCTGCTCGTTGTCACGGTCGACGTTGCGGGCGCCGAAATCCGCGTCGACGGCCGGACCGTCGGCCAGAGCCCCCTCGCCCGCCCCGTCACCGTCGAGGTCGGCACGCACGTCGTCGAGGTCTCCGCCCAGGGATGCGCCCCCGCCCGTCAGGAGGTCTCCGCCGTGTCCGGCGAACGCGTCGTCGTCACCGTGAGCCTGGAGACTTCTCCCGTCGCCGGAGCGCCGGTCGTCGAGCCTCCGCCTGTCGAGCCTCCGCCTGTCGAGCCTTCGCCTGTCGAGCCTCCGCCGCCCGTCGAGGCCGCGGCCGTCGAGCCTCCGCCTGTCGAGCCTCCGTCTGCCGAGCTCGATGGTGCCGATGGGATCTCGCAAATCTGGTTCTGGATCGTGGCCGGTACCGCGGTCGCCGCCGCCGGCGCGGGCACCGCCACCGCCGTACTCACGATGGAGACCGCAAGCGACGACGACGCGGAAACCTACGCCTTGCTCACCAATGTCCTGCTGCCCGCCGCCGGCGCCTGCGCCGCCGCGGCCGTGTTTCTGGCCATCTTCACGGACTTCGCGGGCGAGTCCCCGCCCGCCGCCGTCGGCGCGTTCACCGACGGCGACGCCGTCGGGATCACCGGGTGGCTCGCCTGGTAGCTTCCACAGGAGGGTACGACGATGAAGCATCACGCACGAATCCGGTCGCTCCTTGTCGTGGGCTCGTGGACGGTCCTGACGGCATGCACCGTGGACCGCGGCGAGTCGATCAACGCCGGGGCGGGGCTGCTCGACGAGGAGGGCGCCGTCGCCGTCGACCCGAGCCAGGTGCCCGTCGTGACGGGCTGCGACGAGAACGAGTTCGTCCGCATGGGCGCGGGCGGCGTGTGGGAGTGCGCCGGAGTCACCAGCTCCGGCGGCGGCGACATCACCGGCGTCGCCGCCGGCGACGGCCTGAGCGGCGGAGGCACCACCGGCGAGGTCTCGCTCGGGGTGGACGCCGCCGCGGTCCCGATCGTGGATTCCTGCGCCGAGGGCGAGTACGTCCGCCTCGGCGCCGCCGGGATCTGGGAGTGCGGCGAGCTGCCCCCGCCCGCAACCGGCGACATCACGGGTGTCGCCGCCGGAACGGGCCTCACCGGCGGCGGCACCGGCGGCGACGTCACGCTGGAGGTCGACCCCGCGCTCGTCCCCATGGTCGGCGCCTGCGCCACCGGAGAGTTCGTCCGCTCCGCCGGCAGCGGCGCCTGGGAATGCGCCGCCGTCACCAGCTCCGCCGGCGGCGACATCACCGCCGTCACCGCCGGCGAAGGCCTCTCCGGCGGCGGCGACACCGGCGACGTCTCCTTGGACCTCGCCTTCGGAGGGGACGGCACCGCGCCGTTCGTCGCCCGAGCCGACCATTCCCATCCCTACCTGACCGCGGCCGACCTCGCTCCCTACGCCACGGCCGCCGCCCTGGCCGATGGCACCCCCACGACCTTCCCCGTCGGCTGGAACGACCTCAGCGGCATCCCGGCCTCCTTCCCCGCCTCGGCCCACGGCCACGGCTCGTGCACCGCGGCCCAGCAGGTCACCGGCGTCGCCGCCGGCGGCACGGTCTCCTGCGCCGAGAACGCGCTCCCCTGGCGCTACCGTTACGCTCTCGAGGTCTCCACCGTGGACACCTCCCAGGTGACCGTCCGCTCCGGACGCTGCCGCGACAAGGACGACACCATGAACATCGTCCTCGCCGCCGCGGACACCGCCTCCATGGCCACCGCCGCCGATCGTGACTTTGGCTCCGAAAGCGCCGACACCTGGTACTGGGTCTGGATCATCGCCGACTCGACCGACTCCAACACCCCCCGCGCCTTCCTCTCCACCAGCCGCACCGCCCCCACCTATCCCGCCGGCTTCGACCGCGGCCGCTTGCTCGGCGCCGTCCGCAACGACAGCTCCTCGAACCTGTGGCCGATGCAACAGTCGGGGCGCTCCCAGATCGAGGCTCACAGCGCGCAAGGGACGTTCTATACGGCGGATCCGACCCCCACCTCCTGGACGCCGATCGGCCTCTCCGGGACGGTTCCCCCCGGAACCGAATGGATGACAATCCGCATCCAGCACTTCTCGTCCACGAACGTGAACATCGACTTCCGCGATCCCGACCTCCCGAGCATGGTTGGTCCCACGTGGCGGAGCGAGCCGGGGCCGGCGTACGTCTTCCCTGTGCCGGTGGGCGGCGCGGCGGGCTCCGAGCGGCTGGAGTTCCTCCGCTCCGACGCCGGCTCCAACCTCAACCTCGCGCTGCTCAGCTACGAATGGGGCCCGCAGGAACCGTAGGCTTTCCCGTCCCCTTTCCCCCGTGAACCGCTGAACCGATACCGCCGCCGCCGAGGCTCAGCGACCCAGCAGGAACAGCTCCATGTGGCACAGCTCGCGACGCTCCACGCTTCCGAACCCGACCGCTCGCGCCCGTTCCTCCACCTGCTCCGGGCGCAGGCGATGCGCCAGCGGCGGCCCCAGCTCCTCCTCGCGGAACGGCCACTCCAGAATCGCCACGCGCACGCGCGCGACCCGCCGCGCCTCGGCCAGCGCCCGGTCCACGTCGTCCGTCTCGTGCAGCACGTGCCCCAGGAAAACCAGATCGAACGAGCCGTCCTCGTAGGGCAGCCGCTCCATCGCGCCCGCGACGAATGCCGCTCCCGGCACCTGCTTCCTCGCCTCCTCGAGCAGCGCCTCGTTCACGTCGCACCCCGCCGCCTCGAGCCCCCGGCCGGCGAAGGCCTCCGCGAAGACCCCGCTGCCCGTGCCGACGTCCAGGACGCTCCGGCAGGCTCCACCTTCCAGGCACAGCTGCATCACCCGGCCGAGCTCCAGCAGCTCCAGACGCTCCGGCCGGCGCAGCTTCTCCACGCCTCCCCCGTAACGCTTGTCGTGCCCACCCCCGCCGTGCAGTTCGCTCGCGGCCCCGCCCGCCCCCGTCTCGCCATGACTGTTCGGGTCTCTCGTCATGGAGGGCATCCTAAGTCCGAAACCTCCGCTTCGCATTTCTTGTTGCATCCTCTCGCGTTTTCGATTTCTGTTTCCCCATGCCCAGACAACGCCGCGCCCCTCGCGTCACCCGCCGCCCGCGCCCCGCTGCCCACCGACCCGCTCCCGTCAAACCACTCCCCAAGCCCCTCACCCCCCATCTCCCCCTCGTTCCCCTCATCCCCCTCCACCCCCCTCCCGTCCACGTCCCGCCCGGAAACCAAGCACCAATAACCAACAACCAACAACCCCAACCCTCCCCTCCTCCCCCGCTCGACCTCGCCCGCATCATCGACGAGGCCTGCGAGTTCATCCTGGCCCGCAAACAAGCCCACGCGAAACAGATCGCCTGGGAAGTCGGAGAATTCCTCTTCGAACGCGTCTACCGGGGCGACCTGGGGTACATCGAGACGCACGACCCCACCAAGCCCGACTCCCTGCGGGACATTGCCGCTCGCACGGGCCTGGGCCACCTCCGCCTTCAGTCCTGGATCCGCGCCTACGTCGCCCGCAAGTACCTCGCCCCCGCCGGCATCGATGTCGACCTCTCGATGTCCAACTTCGAAGCCCTCCGTCCCCTCATTCTCCATCCCGACGCCGCTCGCGCCATCCTCGACCTGTGCAACCGCCGGCACCTCACAACCCAGCAGCTCGACGCCCTCGCGGTCGCCTGGAAGAAACGCCTCGACGAAGGCGGCCGCCTCGAGGACCTCCTCGCCGCTTCCCTCCCGCCCTCCGCCACTCCCCACTCCCACTCCCACTCCCACTCCCCCCGCCCTCTCCCCGATCACGACCTCACCGTCATCCGTCTCCTCGGGGTCGTCCTCCGCTGGCTCCAGCACCTCACGCTCTCCCCCACGCTCCGCACCTCCCTGTCCCGCGACCTCACTCGCCTCCGTGCCGCGGTCGCCTCCCCCTCTCTGCCTCTTCCCTCCCCGGGACCGATCACCGTCAACCCCCAGGCGGCACTTCCCACGGCACCTCCGGACCAGCAACTCGTTCCCGACGGCCTGCCAACAACCAACAACCAACAACTGGTCGATTCCGCTGTCCTCTTCATCCGCAACTGTCTCCGCCGTCACGGCCTTCGGTTCGCGCTCGAGGTGGGCGACTACCTCTTCCGGCACGTCTACGGCGGGGACCGCGCGCTGTTCCGCAAGGGCGGCCATCGATGGCAGGTCGACACGATCCAGCGGATCGCTCGCGACCCCCGCGTCGGTTTCGACGACGACTTCCTCTACAAGTCCATCCACGCTTTCCTCCTCGTCGGCCAGGTGAACGATGCTCTTCCCCCCGCCGCCGTCCCCGAACTCCCTCTCACCACCTGGAACGAGCTCTGGCCCCTGGACGACAATCCCGCCGCTCTCGTCCCCGTCGCCCAGTGGGCCGCCGCCCAGCGCGTCCCCGCCGCGACCGTCGCCGCAATCGCCGCCCTCGTCGCCCCTTACCTCGCCCACGGCGGCTCCCTCGACGACCTCCTTGCGGGCTCGCAGCGCACTCCCCCCGACACCCCCTACCGCCGCATCCGGCGCCTCCTCACCATCATCGGCTCGCTCCTCGCCCGCGCCCCTCTCTCCCCCCGCTCCCGTCCCCGCGCCCTCGCCGCCCTCGCCGCCTGCCTCGCCGCCGTCGGTTGAAGGCCGGTCCAACCCGGTCTTCCCCCCCTCATCTGTACTACTAACCCCATGGTTCGTGACGACGCGTCACGGTTTTCCGGAGCCGGCCAAGGAGAGGTGGAGAGGTCGGCTGGAGAGGTGGGGAGGGCCTGGGTGCGGGTGCCCCGGCGCGGCGAGGCGCCGCGCCGGG
>JACRCX010000063.1 GCA_016218815.1 Deltaproteobacteria bacterium | reverse complement strand
CGAAGGTGTGGCCGCCGGCGATCAGCGCGACGGTCTCCTCGTCGTTCATCGCCATGCGCGCGAAGGTCTCGCGGATGTCCCTGGCCGCGGCGACGGGGTCGGGGTTGCCGTTCGGGCCTTCGGGATTGACGTAGATGAGGCCCATCTGCACGGCGGCCAGCGGGTTCTCCAGGTCGCGCTCGCCGGAGTAGCGCTTGTCACCGGCGAGCCAGGTGGTCTCGGACCCCCAGTAGACGTCCTCATCCGGCTCCCACACGTCCTCGCGCCCGCCGCCGAAACCGAAGGTCTTGAGGCCCATCGATTCCAGGGCGACGTTGCCGGCGAGGATCATCAGGTCGGCCCAGGAGATCTTCCGGCCGACCTTCCGCTTGATCGGCCAGAGCAGGCGGCGCGCCTTGTCGAGGCTGACGTTGTCGGGCCAGCTGTTGAGCGGCGCGAAGCGCTGCTGGCCCCTGCCCGCGCCGCCGCGGCCGTCGCCGACGCGGTAGGTGCCGGCGCTGTGCCAGGCCATGCGGATGAACAGCGGACCGTAGTGGCCGAAGTCCGCCGGCCACCAGTCCTGCGAGTCGGTCATCAGCGCGTGCAGATCCTTCTTCACGGCCTGCAGGTCGAGGCTCTTGAACTCGTCGGCGTAGTTGAAATCCCGGCCCATCGGGTTGGACCTAGAGGAATGCTGGCGCAGGAGTCTCAGGTTCAGCTGATGGGGCCACCAGTCCCGGTTCGACGTGCCGCGTCCGGTCACAGGCTCGAGCGGGCGTTTGGTTCCGGTCGACATGTTCTCTTTCCTCTCCTTGGCCGTGCCGAATCGCGGCGACGACTGCTGATGTACGAGCGACGCTTCCCCGGGTAATCATCCGCCTGCGCACCGTCAACGCGGAAGCGGCCGGAACGGCGCGATTCCGCGGTGTCACGGGCGCCGGGTTCCCCGCGCCTGCGGCCTCGCCTCCACAAGCAGCACGCGCCGGCGACGGCCACGAGCGCCGGGATTCCCCAGGCGCGGCCCGGCGACCCGCCGCTCGCGCGGCACCCGCAACCGTCCGAGGACGCGCCGGAGTCGTCGTGCGTCTGCCCGACGCACGCGCCGGTGCCGTCGCACAAGTCGTTCGCGGTATCCGGATCCCCGTCGTCGCACGCCGTTCCCAGCAGGATCTCGTGCCCGCAGTCCGCCCCGTGGCACGTGTCCTGCGTGCAGGGGTTGTCGTCGTCGCACATCCCGCCGGCCTCTCCCGGCGCGCACACGCCGGCCACGCATTCGTCGGGACCGGTGCAGTCGTCCCCGTCGTCGCACGCCACACCGTCCCGCAACGCCGCGTTCACGCAGCCGTCGTCGGGGTCGCAGGAGTCGATGGTGCACGGGTTGTCGTCGTCGCAGTCCGCGGGGTCGCCGCCGCCGCACACCCCCGCCGCGCACGTCGCGCCGCAACGGTCCGCCGCCTCGCACGCCGTGCCGTCCGGGGCCGCCTCGTGCACGCACCCGTCGGCGGCGTCGCACGAATCGGTCGTGCAGGGCTCGTCGTCCTCGCAGTCCGGGGGCGCGGCCGGCGCGCAAGCGCCCGACTCGCAGCGCTCGTCCCCGTTGCAGGCGTCGCCGTCCGGGCACGGCGCTCCGTCGGGCAGGGGGGTCGGAATCGAGCAGCCGGCGGCCGGATCGCACCACTCGACGGTGCACGCGTTTCCGTCGTCGCAAGCCAGCGGCGTTCCGGGCGAGCAGGTTCCGGCGAGGCACGTTTCCCAGCCGTTGCAGCCGTTGCCGTCGGAGCAGGCGGTGCCGTCGGCGACGGTGGTGTTGCGGCAGCCCGCGCCGGCGTCGCAGCCGTCCGACGTGCAGGGGTCGTCGTCGTTGCAGTCGAGGGCCGGGCCCGCCGCGCAGAGTCCCGCCCGACACGCCTCGGCGCCGTTGCAGGCGTCGCCGTCCGGGCAGGGCGTGCCCTCGGTTGTGTCGAGGTAGATGGTGCACGAGGCGACGTCGTTGGGCGGCTTGCACACGCCGCCGGGCAGGCAGCGGTTCGCCGTCAGGTCCGAGTAGGTGCGGCACGCGCCGTCCAGCGCACCGCAGTCGATCGTCCCGCAGGCCGCGTCGTCCACCGCCGGGTTCGCGCAGGCGCCGGCGGGGTCACACGTCCGGCAGAGCCCGCACGCGGCGCCGGGCGCGCTCGGCGCGCACGCCCCGGCTGCGTCGCAGGCCCGGCACTCGCCGCAGGCGGTCCCGGCCTCCATCGTCGTGCAGCTCCCGTCGCCCGGGCAGACGCGGCAGGAGAACGGGGCGCCGCTGTCGTACAGCTCGGCTTCGTCCAGGATCCCGCCGGCGCCCCAGCCGCCGGCCGCGAGCACCATCCCGCTGGGCAGCAGCTCCGAGCCCGGCGCGCCGCGGGCGCCGGCCATCGAGCCCGTCGGGCTCCAGCCCGTCGCGGGGTCGTACAGCTCGGCCAGCGCCGACGAGCCGCTCGGCGTCCATCCTCCGAACGCCAGCACCCGTCCCGTCGGCAGGGCGAAGACGTCGGGACGGTATCGCGACACCGACAGCCGGCCCGCCATCGCCCATGTGCCGGCCGTGGGGTCGTAGACCTCCGCGGTCGAGAGGTACGACGTGTCATCGAACCCGCCGACGACCAGCACCCGGCCGCTGGGCAGCAGCGCGGCTCCGGCCCCTTCCCGCCAGGTCGACATGGAGCCGGTCGCGGTCCAGCGGTCGGTTGTCGCGTCGTACAGCTCCGCCGATCGGATCGTCCATGAGCCGTCGAAACCGCCCGCGGCGAGGACGCGGCCGTCGCCCAGCCGCGTCAGCGGGTGCAGCAACCGAGCCTCGGTCATCGGCCAGGTCCCCGTCCACGCCCCCGTCGCCGGGTCGTAGACCTCAGCCGCGTTCATCGCGTCCAATCCGCTCCAGCCGCCCGCGACCAGGACGCGCCCCGAGGCCAGCGTCACGGCGGAGACCGAGCAGCGGCCGGCCCCCATGGGGCGTCCCGGGCTGAACGTGCCCGACGCCGGGTCGTAGATCTCGACGTCCGAGGTGCACTCGGTGTCGTCCCAGCCGCCCAGGATCAGCACCTGCCCGGTGAGGAGCGCCGCGGCGCCGTGGACGTAGCGCGCCGTGGCCATCGAGCCCGTGCTCGTCCAGGTCCGCGAGACCGGGTCGAACAGCTCGGCCGTGGCGAGGAGCGTCGTGCAGTTTCCCGCGGTGTCGACGGCCGCGCAGCCGCCCGCCACCAGCACGCGCCCGTTGCGCAGCAGCGTGGCCGTGGGCTGGTACCGCGTGTCGGCCATCGTCCGCGCCGACTCCCACACGCCCGGCAGCGCGAACGACGCCGTCCCGGTCCGTCCCGACGACGCCTCATCCACGCACGCCGACCCGGCCGCCGCGAGCATTGCCGCGAGGCCGGCGCCGAACACGACCACCCATTTCGCCCGTTGCATGCCCACCTCCCCTTCGCGCCAAGATCCCCTTTGCGCCCTTTGCCTCTTTGCGCCCTTGGCGGAAAACTCACAGGCCCGAGATCGTCAGGCGGTAGCTGCCCGTCGACCCCGAATACCCGTCCACCCGCAGGAAATTGAGCCCCTGGACGAGCGTCGTCGTCAGCTCCGCCCGCCGGGTGCTCAGCGCGCACGTCGAGTCGTTGTTGCACCCGAGCTGCGTCCCCAAGCAGCTTCCCGACCGGGCGTACAGCACGCTGTCGTAGTTCGTCACCGCGTTGCAGGTCGTCGCCGTCACCGTCCGGCTGCCGCACAGCGCGAGCCAGTACTCCGTCTCGCCCGCGGACCCGCCGCACGAACCCCAGTCCTCGTCCGGCAGGCCGACCGTCGAGCCGTCGTAGTCCCCGTCGCCGGTGATCCGCGTCGCCGTCGCGCACGAGGAGCGCTGGAACGTGAGGGCGTAGTCACCCTGTTGTCCAGCGGCAGCCCCGTCCACGACGACGTAGTACGTCCCCGCATCCAGCACGCCGAACCACTGCGAGCGCGAGCCGCCGCAGGCGTCGTCCGAGCAGCCGGCGACGGTCGCGGGAGCGGGGCAGGACCCCTGCAGGAGGTCGATCGCCGAATCCCACGCGCTGCCGTCGACAGTGTCGAGGTACACGATCTGGCGGGACGTGAGCGTGAACGTGTACCAGACGTCGGCCGCTCCCGTGCCGGAGGCGCAGGACGACACGTGGTCGTCCGTGGCGCGCTCGGTCGAGCCGGTGACGCGGACGGAGCTGCTCAGCAGCGTGGCGCGGGCGCACGCGTCGTTGGTCGGCGGCGGCGGGAGGTTGATCGACACGTTGAGCACCCAGTTCCCCCGGCCGCCGGCGCCGGCGCCGTCCAGGACGATCCAGTGCGTGCCGGCCGGGGCGCCGCTCCACTGCACGCGGGCCTGCCCCGGGGAGCCGCCGGCGGAGTTGTCGTCGCAGCGGTCGGCGGACGTCCCCGGACAGGCGCCGCCGCTGCGCACGAAGA
The DNA here is from genome assembly GCA_016218815.1 of Deltaproteobacteria bacterium. Taxonomy (GTDB): domain Bacteria; phylum Myxococcota_A; class Polyangia; order DRWM01; family JAAZOP01; genus JAAZOP01. The sequence goes on along the minus strand of JACRCX010000063.1, from coordinate 8,334 downwards.
GCATGGCGTCGAACGAGCTGCCGACGGTGTCCAGGATCACGTCGCGCGTCCCCGGCAGGTCCAGCCGGAAGACGACGTCCGGGGAGCCGCCGAACACGAGTCCGCATGTGTAGCCGTAGTCGTTGTTCGCCGCGCAGCTCGAGCCCACGAACACGCCTCCCGCGGAGACATCGATGACGCCCGTGCCGCAGACGTCGTTGGCCGGCGGCAGCCCGAACGCGCACGAGCCCGCCGCGCACGAGGCGGAGCAGGTCTGCGTTCCCGTGCACGCGCCGACCGTGCAGGGCGCGGTCGCTCCGGCAATGCAGGCGAAGGTCTCGTCCGTCGAGCCGTCGCAGTCGTCGTCCGCCGCGTTACAGGCCTCGGCCGGCGGTGCGCATGTCGCCGAGTCCGGAAGCCCGCAGGCGTCGCTGCACAACCCCGAGCCCGCCGTGCCGCACGCGGTGGTGCAGGCGACGGTCGTGCCCCGTACGCAGTCGAACGTCTCGTCCGCCAGTCCGTCGCAGTCGTCGTCGACGCCGTCGCAGCTCTCGGCCGGGGGCGCGCACGCCGCGCCCGAGGGCGCCGTGCAGGTGTCGCTGCAGGTGCCGGTCCCGGCGGACCCGCAGCTCGTGGTGCAGGGCACTCCGGCGCCCCGGACGCAGGGCAGCCCGTCGTCGGCGGTGCCGTCGCAGTCGTCGTCCGCGCCGTTGCACGCTTCGGCCGGCGGCAGGCAGGCCGCGCCCGACGGCGGCAGGCAGGCGGCGGTGCACGATCCCGTGCCCGTCGACCCGCAATCGGTGGTGCACGGCGTGGTGCGCCCCAGTGCGCACGCGTAGCCGTCGTCGACCTCCGTGTCGCAGTCCTCATCGACCCCGTTGCACGCCTCTTCCGGCGGCGTGCACGACGTCTCCCAGGCGCAGTCGGCGCAGGAGCGTTCCCCGGTCGTGCCGCACGACGTGAAGCAGGGCAACGGGTCTTCGCCGTCGCACGCCTCGTGGCCGCGGTGGAGGAACCCGTCGCCACACCGGGCGTCCCGGCACGTCCCGGGACAGTCGTCGCCGTCGTCGGTGTTGCCGTCGTCGCACTCTTCGGTGGCCGCCACCGCGCCGTCGCCGCAGCCTTCCGGGCGGCAGGCCGGCGAGCAGCCGTCGCCGGCCACGAGGTTCCCGTCGTCGCAGCCCTCGGCGGCGTCCAGCACCCCGTCGCCGCACGACGCCTCGACGCAGGTCGTCCGGCAGGCGTCGGGTCGGGTGTCGCTGTTCTCCTCCCCGTCGTCGCACTCCTCTCCGGGGTCGCGCGTACCGTCCCCGCATCGCGGCTCCGTGTCGCCGTCCTCCCGGATCTCCGCGTCGGACTCCGGAAATGCCTCCTCGGCGTCGAGCTCCGCATCCCCGTCCCGAGGCTCCCCGTCGCCGTCCCCGCACGCCGCGGGCCACAACAGCGCGCAGCAGGCGCCCACGAGCCAACGACACCGAATGGTGTTCCCGACCATGAGTCCCCTCCCGACGCAACGTTGCCGAACGAATCGGACCGCCGTCAGTACAGCACGCCCGAGGCGCTCGCGCAACCCGTCCATGCGTGCCGTCCGCCGGCGGCATCGTCGGGCCCGGGACCGTCCACGCTCTCAGGCGAAGAGCATGCGGATCTCGAAGACGTCGCCGTCGCGCTCGACCGCGACGTTCGGGGAGACGTTCTCGAAGAGGCGGCGCATCCGGACGTTCTCGACCAGGACGTCGGCGGTGAAGCCGCGCAGGCCTTTGGCCTGGGCGTACTCGACCATGCGGCGGTGGAGGGCGGAGCCCAGGCCGCAGCCCTGCCACTCGGGCCGCATCATGTAGGCCACCTCCGCCAGGTTGGTCGTGTGGTTGACGTAGTAGCAGGAGCTGCCGACGATGGAGGTCTCCTCGGCGTCGCCGTGGACGGCGACGAAGGCCATCTCGTTCACGTAGTCCACGTTGCACAAGTGTTCGGCGGTGGAGACCGACAGAGACTTGAGGCGGGTGAAGAATCGCGTGTACACGTCGTGCTCGCCCATCTTGTAGAAGATGTCCTGGACGCCGTTGACGTCGCTGGCGCGCGCGGGGCGCAGGAGGACGCGTCGCCCGCCCTTGAGCGTCACCTCGCGCTCCTCCTCCTCCGGGTAGGCGACCGAGCTCTTGAGCGTCTGATCGGGTCGCAGATAGCCCAGCCGCTTGGCCTCGGCCAGGAGCGCCGGGCGGAAGGACGGGTGGGCGATCTCGAGCAGCGCGAGCGCGCGGTCGCGGATCGACTTGCCGAAGAGGTAGGCGCTGCCCCACTCGGTGACGACGTAGTGGACGTCGGAGCGGGGGATGGTCGCGGCCTCTCCGGCCTGCAGGACGGGCCGGATGCGGGAGGTCTTGCCGTCGTCGGTCGTCGAGGGCAGGCAGAGGATCGGCTTGCCTCCGGGCGACGCCGCCGCGCCGCGGAGGAAGTCGGCCTGCGCCGCGACCCCGCCGTAGAACTCGCCCTGGAACTGGTCGGCGCAGACCTGTCCGGTGAGGTCCACGGCGAAGGCCTGGGTGACCGAGGCGAACTTGCGGTTGCGGGCCAGCACCTCGGGGTCGGAGACGTACTCGATCGGGTGGAGCGAGAAGAGCGGGTTGCGGTCGAGCATGCGGTAGAGGCGCTCGGTGCCCATGCACCAGCTCGCCACGATCTTCCCCGGGTGGAGCGACTTGTTCCGCCCCGTCACGACGCCGCGCTCGATGAGGTCGACGAGGGGATCGGTGATCACGTCGGAGTGGATGCCGAGGTCGCGGCGGTGGGTGAGGTACTTGAGCATCTCGTTGGGGACGCGGCCCAGTCCGATCTGGAGGGTCGAGCCGTCGTCGATGATCCGCGCCACGTAGCGCGCGATGCGCTCGGCCACCGCGTCCGCCGGAGCGTGGACGTACTCGATCACCGGGTTGTCGACGGGAACGAAGGCGGCGATGCGCTCGGCGGGGACGAAGGAGTCGCCCATCGTGCGCGGCATGCGGGGATTGACCTCGGCGATGACGGTGCGCGCCTTGCGCACCGCCGCGTGGACGACGTCGACGGAGACGCCGAGCGAGACGAAGCCGTGTTCGTCGGGCGGCGAGACCTGGATGAGCGCGACGTCGATCTTGATCCTGCCGGACTCGATCAGCTCCGGGACGCGGGCGAGGGATACGGGCACGTAGTCCGCCCTGCCCTGCCGCACGAGTTCGCGCGAGTCCGAGCCGACGAAGAAGACGGTGTGGCCGAAGCGGGTGCGCGGGCCGTCGGGGCCGAGCTCGACCGCGCCGGTGGTGAGGAAGTGGACGAGCTGGACGTCGTCGAGCGGGCGGTCGAGGTTCTCCAGCGCGCGGACGAGGGTGCGGGGCGTGGCACAGGCGGTGCCGACGAAGACGTGGTCGCCCGGGCGCACGGCGGCCAGGGCCGCCTCGGCGGTCGTCAGGCGGGACTCGAAGGTCTCGCGTGCGCGATCGGTGGGCATGGGATCCTCCTCCTCGCGGCCTCACAGCCGCTGGACGGGGAAGTCGTCGAAGCGGGCGAAGTCGCGATCCTCGGTGAGCAGGGTGCGGACGCCGGCCTCGCGACAGAGTGCGACGATGGCGGCGTCGTAGGCGAGGTTGCCGGAGGCAGCGGACTCGCGGACGGCCGCGGCGAACAGGGGAACGAAGCGTGCGCCGGGGTGGAGGACGCGCAGGCTGGGCGATTGCATGAGCCGCTCGACCGCCGCCGCGGCTTCTTCCGGCGCGTGCGGCCGGTCGAAGAGGCGCGGATGGGTCACGACGCGGACGAACTCGGCGAGACAGAAGACGGGGATCGCCCACTGGGCGCGGCCCTCAGCCAGGGCCCTGAGCCGGCGGCGGGCCGCGGCGTGCTGCGGGACTTCCGGCCGGTGGGCGTAGACCAGGACGTTGGTATCGACGGCGATCACGCACGACCTTCCATGCGCTCGTGGAGGGAGTCGCGGTTCGCCAGGTCGACTCCCGGGAGCAGGCGGCCCCGGCGCGTGAGGGGCCGAAAGCGATAGGGAGCGCGGAGGGGATCCGGCGGCTCCAAGTGACGGCGCAGGGCGTCTTCCAGGAAGCGCGTCAGGGAAATGCCGTCCTCGGCCGCGCGCTTCTTGGCCGCCCGCAGCACCGAGTCCTCGATGTCCAGCGTGGTCCTCATGCAGAAATCTGTACCCATCATCCACCTATCTGTCAAGACCGGGTGCAGGGCGGCGGGACGGCGCGGAAGATCAGGCGCGACGGCGGGGCCGGAGGGCCAGGGCGCCGAGGGCGAGGAGGAACAGCGGGGCGGCGCCGGCGGGGGAGCCGGTCGCGGCGCAGCCGCACCCGGCGCCTTCGGGCTCTTCGGCGGCCGGGCCGGCGCCGGGGTCTTCGGGCGTCGGGTGCTCCTCGACGCACGCGCCGGCGCGGCAGGCGTAGCCGGGGAGGCAGGAGGCGCCGTCGTCGGTCGTTCCGTCGCAGTCGTCGTCCAGGCCGTCGCAGACCTCCTCGCGCGGCTCGACGTCGCCCACGCAGCCGGTCCACGAGCCGGCGAGGCAGCTCTGGACGCCGCCGGTGCAGACGCCGACGTCGGCGCCGCACGGGCTGGTTTCGCCGTCCACGCACTCGCAGTCCTCGTCGGTCGTGCCGTCGCAATCGTCGTCCGTGCCGTCGCAGGTCTCGGGCGCGGGCGGAACGTCACCCTCGCAGGAGGCCCAGGCGCCGCCGACGCAGGACTGGCTTCCCGGGCGGCAGGCGCCGACGTCGACGCCGCAGGCGCGGGTCTCGCCGTCCACGCAGAGACAGCCTTCGTCGATCACGCCGTCGCAGTCGTCGTCCAGACGGTTGCACACCTCGCCGGCAGGACCGACGGCACCGTCGCAGCCGCTCCACGCACCGGCGTCGCAGTACTGGACGCCGGCGGCGCAGGCGCCGGCGTCGACGCCGCAGGCGCGGATGTCGCCGTCGACGCACTCGCAGCCTTCGTCGATGACGCCGTCGCAGTCGTCGTCGAGCCAGCCGTCGCAGGACTCGGAGGTCGCGGGGACAGGCGCATCGCAGCCGACCCACGCACCGAAGTCGCAGGTCTCCAGGCCGTCGCCGCAGACGGTCGAGCACGAGCGGGCCAGATCCTCGTCGACGAGGCCGTCGCAGTCGTTGTCGTTGCCGTCGCAGACCTCTTCGCTGATGCGGCGGGCGATGGCGTCGAGGGCCGCCTCGAGCGACGAGGTGTCGTCGGCGCGGAGGTAGCAAGGATTCAGCGCGGTGGGCGTGTCGCCGGTGGGGTCGCAGCCGGGAACATAGGTGCCGCTATCCCAGGCGATGCGGTTCAGGGTCAGGGCGTCGACTCCGTCGCCGAAGCCGACGACGTAGACCGTGGTGCCGGTGGCGCGCAGCTCGGCGGCGCGTGCTACCGGATCGAAGCGGGTGTCGGAGTCGTACGGGTAGCACCACTGCCAGCCGTCGGTGACCAGGACGGCGACGCGACGGCGGGCCGGGTCGGACATGGGCGGGTACGCGGTCGCGACCTCCAAGGCCCGCGCCATCGGGGTGTAGTTGCCGCCGTTGGGGGGCGGCGTGGCCAGGACCGCGGCGATGGCGTCGGCGTTGGCGGGGCCGACATCGACGGCGACGCCGGAGACCTCGCAGTGGTCGGGGTTGGGGAAGGCGAGGAGCCCGAAGTCGATGGAGTCCTCGAAGCGCGTCGTGATCGACGTCACGGCGCGGCGGGCGGACTCCCACTTGCTGATGCCGGAGGCGTCGTCGCCGGTGATCATCGAGCTGGACTTGTCGAGGATGAGCAGCAGCGTGGGGGCGTCGCACTGGGCGCGGGCGGCGCGGGGGACCGCGCAAGCGGCGGCGACGGCGGCCAGGGCGAGGACGAGGCGGGCGGCGAGCGGGCTCGAGGGGGATCGTGTCATCTTCGGTTGCTCCTTCGGGCCGTGGGCCCGCCGGGGCGCTTGTGCAACCGTCGTGCCGGGAAAGCGCGCACGGCGGGCCGCGAAATCAGGGGACTTGTGCGCGCGTCCGCCGGCGGAACGGCGGCGGAGGGGTGGCGGGCGACACCGGCACCGGTGCCGCGAGGCACCAGGCGGGCGGAGGAAGAAGTTGTTGGTTCTTGGTGGGTCGTCCGGGACGAGTTCTTGGTCCGGAGGTGCAAATACGCGTTGACACCTAACTCCGATTATTGTAGTAGGAGTTATCGGAGTTGGTGAATGAAGCTTTCGACCCGCGCCCGCTACTCGCTCAGACTGATGGTCGAGATCGCGAGAAGGAGCGACGGGGGGGCCCCGGTGAGCCTGGCGCAGGCGGCGCGGGGGGGGGACCTGCCGCGCCGGTATCTCGAGCAGCTCGTGATCGGCCTGAAGAGCGCGGACCTGCTGCGCGGGGTGAGCGGCAAGGACGGGGGCTACTACCTGGCGCGACCGGCGGCGGAGATCCGGGTGGGCGACATCCTCGAGGCGGCGATGGGGCCGCTCCGTATCGTGGACTGCGTGGAGGATCCGCGCGAGTGCCTGCGGGCGGACTTCTGCCAGTGCCGGCAGGTCTACGCGCTGATCAACCGGCGGATCCGCGAGGTGCTGAACGAGTTCACGCTGGAGGACCTGGCGCGCAAGGGCGGGCTCCAGCGCGGGATGGAGCGGCTGGAGGGGAAGGCCGCGGTCGGGAAGGGCTCGGGGGGGACGGCCCCGAGGGGGCGATCGGGAAGGACCGTCCAAGGAGAGGAGACGCGATGACGGAGAAGAAGGTGAACGGCAGGACGATCCGGGTGACGAGGGACGACATCACGCTGCTCGACGTCGACGCTTTCGTGTTCTACGCCAGCCCGGATCTGCAGCTCGGGTCGGGGTGGGGCAACGCGATCGCGGTGCGCGGCGGGCCGACGATCCAGGAGGAGCTGAAGCCGTTCGGCACCGTGGAAACGGGCCGCGCAGTCGTGACGCGCGGCGGAAACCTCAAGGCGAAGTTCGTCGTGCACGCGGTGGGGCCGCGGTTCCAGGAAGCGGACGTCGAGGGCAAGCTGCGGGCGACGGTGCGCAACGCGCTGAAGGCAGCGGAGGACAAGGGGGTGCGCCGGCTGGCCTTCCCGCCGATGGGCACGGGGTTCTACGGCGTGCCGCTCGACGTGAGCGCGAAGGTGACGCTGGGCGTCATCCGCGAGCATCTGGCGGGCGCGACGAAGCTGGAAGAGGTCATCCTGTGCGCGAAGGACACGCGCGAGATCGGGCCGTTCGGGACGGTCCTGGATTCGCTGGCCTAGGGGAAGGAGGAGGACGATGAGCGAGCTTCTGCACTTCGCGGAGCACCGGCTGCAGGAGGGGGCGCTGGTCTTCATGGCGGTGGTCTACACGTTGCGCATCCGCTGGCTGCTCAAGTTCAAGGCGGGCAAGGAGCGGCAGGCCGCGACGGGATCGCGGGGCACGACGCGCCGCCAGGGCATCCTCTATTCGTGGGCGATCATCGGAATGCCGTGGGCGATGGAGAGCATACGGACGAAGCTGTTCCTTTACCTGCAGTTCGTGATCTTCCATCTCGGGGTGGTGGCGGCGATCGGGCTGTCGTTCGTGATCCCGTACGCTCCATCCCTGCTGGCGGGCAACCCGACGCTGGTCCACGGGCTGCAGGGCCTGATCTGGGCGGCGTGTGCGGTGGGCTGCTACCGCATCGTGCGCCGGGCGGCGAGCAAGCACATGCGGGCGATCAGCTCGCCCGACGACTTCTTCTCCCTGACCCTGCTGACGGTGTGGTTCGGCTTCGCGGGGCTGGCCGTTCCGAACCGGCCCGACCTGGCGGAGTGGCCGCTGCTCGCCTTCTTCTTCCTCACGGCGTTCTTCCTGGTGTACGTCCCGTTCAGCAAGATCTCGCACTACCTCTACTACCCGTTCACGCGCTACTACTTCGGCAAGTCCATGGGCCATCGCGGCGTCTTCCCGCTCCCGCGCGGCGGCAAGCCGGAGCGCGTCGAGCCGGTGGAGCCGGCCGGGGCAGGGGTTCCGGTCGCCGACGGGCGGACCTCGTAGCCGGGGGAAGGGTGGAGGCGGAACATGGAAACGCAGCGTTCCGAGAAGGCCCAGAAGCTGATCGAGCGCATGGGGAAGAAGCTCAGCCGCCAGATCGCGGGTTCGCTTGCGGCCTGCGTCCACTGCGGGAACTGCACGCAGTCGTGCCACTACGTCCTGGCCAATCCGGACGACCCGACGTTCGCCCCGGCGTACAAGGCGGACCGCATCCGGAAGATCTTCAAGCGGCACTACGACTGGACCGGGCGGGTGATTCCGTGGTGGGTGAAGGCGGCGAGCGTCCACACGGACGAGGATCTCGAGGAGATGAAGGACATCGCGTTCGGCAAGTGCACCAACTGCCGGCGGTG
>JACRCX010000064.1 GCA_016218815.1 Deltaproteobacteria bacterium | reverse complement strand
CGGATCTCGTGCGCCAGGCTCGCCGCCATCCGCCCCAGGTCCGCCAGCCGCGCCGCCTCCTGCAGCTCCTCCTTCGTCCGCGACAGCGAGTCGTAGCTCTGGCGCAGGCTCCGGTGCAGCGCCGCCAGCTCGCGGTTGGCGCCCTCCAGCTCCCGCGACCTCACCCGCAGCTCCGTCCCGAGGCGCGAGGAACGCTCGAGCAGCGTCAACAGGAAGCCGAAGAGCAGGAAGGCGTAGCCGTGTTCGATGAGGTACGGCGAGGGCAACAGGCCGAGACTGACGAGGGCGTCGTTGGTGCCGGCGACGACGAACAGCGCCGTGCCCAGGAAGACGGGCAGGGCGTTGTTCCGACCGCGCAGGGCCGCCCAGCCGACGATTCCCGCGGCCGCCACCGCTCCGCCCAGCAGCACGGCGATGATCGCGGTCCCCAGCGGCGTCGCCGCGTGCTGGTAGTACGCGCCCGTGACCCCGAGCATCCGGACCTGCAGGATCTGGGGACGCGAGGGGTCGAACGCCAGGCCGGCGGCGACCAGCACGGACAGCACCACGGCCAGCCCGAACACCGCGTGCGCCGCCCTCCGGGCCCCCGCCCGCTCGGGCACCGCGAAGCGCAGCGCGAAGTCGATCAGGTGCGCGATGACCAGCGGCAGGAGCGTCACCTGGATGCGGGTCAACAGCGCACCCTCCTCGACGTCCGTGGCGAGGTGGAAGCGCACGGCGAGGACGGAGTAGACGCAGAGCAGGAGGCTCGTCGCGGACAGGTCCAGGTACAGGCGCTGCCGGCCGTCGGCGAAGTAGCGGCGGACGAGGTAGGCGCAAATGACGAGGTACAGGACGGCCCAGCCGAGGATCAGTCCGGCGACGACCTGCATCTCAGTCCGCCGGTCGCACGAGCTGGCCGGCCAACAGGAAGTGCAGGGCGCGGACCAGCTTCGCCTCCCCTAGCTGGGGCGCCCGCACCCGCGCCCGGCGCAGCGCATCGGCCGCCAGGATCGGACGGTCCACCGCGGCCAGCGCCTGCCGCTCCGCCTCGTCCAGCGGCCACCACCCCGGCGGCGGTTCCGCCTCCTCCGCCGGCGCCAGCCGCACCGCCTCGATCGTCCTCCACCACCCCGCTACCTCGTCGTCGGTGGCCGAGCGGTGGATGCCGTCGTGCAGCAGCTCGGGTGCCGACGAGGACAGCGGGAAAGCGCGCTTCTCGCACACCACGCCGCGGAAGAAGCTCCACGAACCCGCCTTCCAGGTGAAGAGGTCCAGGATCCTGTGCCGGACCTGCGCGGTGATGTGGTTGAACAACGTCAGCGGATCGATCAGCTCCATCGCCACCAGCGTGTCCCCCAGGTGGCCCTCGTAGCGCGGCAAGAGAGCCAGCGCCATGTCCAGCTCCATGCGCGAGATGACCTTGCGGTTCACCAGATACTCGCCCAGCAGCTCGCCGGCGAGGTTGGACGCCGCGTAGATCGGATGGCCGTCGACGAAGTAGACCTCCTTGCGCGCGGCGCCCGAGTCGGCGACCAGAAGGCCGGTGTCGCGGGAGCGGGCCAAGACGAGGAAGACCCCGGCGACGGTGTCGGTCGCGAACAGCCCCTGCCGGTCCGGCAGTCCGGGGCCGTCGATGTGCGAGGTCGTCGGCGTCCGCAGCGGCAGGTGGCCCTGCAGGTCCGGGACGGCGTTGACCGGCCGGAACGGGCCGTTGTTGACCGAGACCTGGTCGTTCGCCCCGATCCCCCCGTTCAGCACCGCCTCCACCACCTCCGCGTAGGCCAGCGCCCGCGTCTCCGTCTCCCCTTCCCGCCGCACCCGGTACTCGGAGAGCGGCAGCGACGGCGTGCGCTCCGCCGCCGGTGCCGCCGGCTCCCGCGGGCCGATCGGCGCGTGCGCGAACGGCGTGAGCGTCTCGCGCAGCACGTCCTTGTCCCCGACGTCGCCCGGCTTCAGGAGCTGCTCGACCGTCGCCGCCGTCTCGCCCGGGTCCGTCTCGATCCCCGCCCGCTCGGCGAAGTCCAGGAGCTCGTCCCGCATCGCCGCCGCGCTCGGATGCCGCTCCGCAGGCTGCCGCGCCAGCGCCCGCAGCAGGATCGAGCGCAGCTCAGGCGGCGTCCGCTCGTCCAGGTCCTCCGCCAGGTTCAACCGCACGTCGCGGATGTTGAGCAGGAGCGCGATGTCCGTCTGCCCCCGGAACGGCGTTCGGCCGATGATCAGCTCCGCCAGCAGCACGCCCACGGCGAAGAGATCCGAGCGCGCGTCGACGGGCTGCCCCCGCACCTGCTCGGGCGACAGGTACCGGATCTTGCCTCGCAGCCTCGACCGCCGCTCCGTCTCCACCTCCTCGCTCGGGATGAGCGCGATCCCGAAGTCCCCCAACTTCACCTCGCCCCGCCGCGAGACCAGGATGTTCGACGGCGAGATGTCCCGGTGCACGATCCCCAGCGGTCGCCCCGCCTCGTCCGCCAGCGTGTGCACGTAGTGCAGTCCCTCCAGCGTCGAGACGACGATGTGCACCACCTGCGACAGCGGCAGCGACCCGATCTGCCGCGCCAGCCGCCGCGTGATCTTCCAGCAGTCCAGGCCCTCGACGTACTCCGTCACCATGAAGAACGTGTCGTCGACCCGTCCCGCGTCGTGCACGCACACCACGTTGGGATGGCGCAACCGCGCCGCCAGCCGCGTCTCCTGCTCGAACAGCTGCACGAAGTTCGGCGCCCGCGCCAGGTCCGGCAGGAGCCGCTTGAGCGCGTACCGCTCGTGCGCCCTCTTGTCGGCCGCCGGCCGGGCCAGGAACACTTCCGACATGCCTCCCGTCCCGATCCGCCGCAGCAGGACGTAGTCCCCGAACGGGGTGGGCTCGAACCGGTCGTCCCGATTGTCCATTCCGCTTCCGCCGACCTGCCCCCGCCCCCCTCCAGTTGACTTTCGACGTGTACCGATAGCATAACGACCGCGCGACTGTCACTTCCTTCCGCGAGACCCCACTCGAAGCGCGGACGAGGAGGAGAGAGCCGTGCGCTGCACCTTGGCAGGGAGGACCCCATGAACGATCGTCCACACCAGACCACCGGCAAGCCGGGCATCGCTACCCTGAAGACCCGCATCCCGATGGTCGGGCGACTCAAGGAGCTCGAGGCCCTCGAGGACATCCTGCGGACCGCGATCCGCCAGGAGGCCCCCCACACCGTCACCGTGCTCGGCAACCGCGGCATCGGCAAGTCCCGCCTGCTCGTCGAGTTCCTGCAGCGCGTGCGCCAGTCCCAGCCCAGCGTCCAGCTCTACCGCGCCGTGTGCCAGGAGTCCACCGGCACCTACGGCGTCTTCGCCCGCCTGCTCCGCGCCCGCTTCGGCCTGCTCGAAGGCATGGACGCGCAGGAAGCTCGCACGAAGTTCCGCGAGCAGATGTCCGCGTTGCTCGGCGACCAGCGCGTCACCGAATTCGTCCACTTCCTCGGCTCCTTCATCGGCCTGCGCTACCCCGACAACCCCTTCATCCGCACCATGGAGGCGAATCCCGAACAGGTGTCGGAGATCCGCCGCACCGTCCTCCGCCGCTTCCTCGAGATCGACGCCAAGGGCAAGCCGACGATCTACACCTTCGAGGACGTCCAGGAAGCCGGCCAGGAGGAAACCCTCGACATCATCGATCACCTCGCCCGCAAGGCCGAGGGCGCGCCGCTCCTCTTCCTCTGCACCACCTCCCACGAGATCAACATTCGCCGCCCCGCCTGGATGGAGGGCCTCGGCGATCGCCATACCCTGGTCGAGCTGGGTCCCCTGTCCCGGCTCAACTCCGAGCGCTACCTCACCACCCTGCTGGCCACCGTCGAGGACCTCCCCGACGCCCTCGTCCAGCGCGCCTGCAACATGGCCGGCGGCAACCCCTACTTCATCGAGCAGATCGTCAAGATGTTCCTCGAGAACGGCACCGTCGCCCAGGCCCCCGACGGCAAGTGGAAGGTGAACCTCGAACGCCTCGCCTCCGTCCGCCTGCCGATGTCCGTCGAGGAAGCGATCCAGGCCCGCATCGGCGCGCTGACGCCGTCCGAGCGGGACATGCTCGAGAAGGCCTGCTCCTTCGGCAGCGTCTTCTGGCTCGGCGGCCTCGTCGCCCTCAGCCGCTCCGACGCCGATCCTCCCGAGATCTGGGGCGGGAGCGAGGACCTCGCGCCTCACATCCGCGACGTCATCGGCGGCCTGGTCCAGCGCGACTACGTCATGGAGGTCCCGGACTCCGCCTTCGAGGGCGACCAGGAATACATCTTCAAGCACAACCTGGAGCGCGACCTGATCCGGCGCATGACCAGCCCGTCCAAGCTCGCCCGCTACCACGGCGTGCTCGCCGAGTGGCTGGCGTACCGCGCGCACGGGCGCGAGGACGAGCTGGAGATGATCGCCGACCACCACGCCCGCGGCGGCTCCAAGTCCCGCGCCGCGGCCGCGTTTCTCAACGCCGCCAACCAGGCCCGGGAGCGCTACGCCTACGCCAAGGCCGCCGAGTACTACCGCCGCGGCCTCGATCTGCTCGAACCCGGCGACATGGTCACCCGCTTCGACGCCCTGCACAACCTCGGCGACGTGCTCCAGAACCTCGGCCGCATGGACGAGGCGCTGGCGTGCTTCGAGGAGATGCGCCGGATCGCCTGGCGGCTCGACATGCGCCGCAAGGGCGGCGTCGCCCACAACCGCATCGGCCGGGTCCTGCGCGAGCTGGGCCGCCTGGACGAGGCCCTGCGGCACCTCGGCACCGGACACGTGCTCTTCGCCCGCGCCGACGACCAGCGCGGCGTCGCCTCCTCCCTCGACGACATCGGCAAGGTCCATTGGCGCCGCGGCGAATACAAGGTCGCCCTGCAGCAGATGCAGCAGGCGATCGACATCCGACGCAAGATCGGCGACCCCCGCTCCATCGCCCTCTCCCTCAACAACCTCGGCCTCGTCTTCCAGGACTCCGCCCAGTTCGACGACGCCCTCAAGTGCTTCAAGGAGTCCCTCGAGATCCGCCGCCGCATCAAGGACGTCCCCGGCCTCATCATCTCCCTCAACAACCTGGGCACCGTCCACCAGGACGCGGGTGAGCACGACCGCGCGATCCAGCTCTGGAACGAAGCCCTCGCCGAGGCGCGGCGCATCGATGACCGCCTGCGCCAAGCCTACCTCCTGACCAACATCGGCGTGTCCGAATACCAGATCCGCCGCTACGCCGACGCCGTCAAGACCCTCGGCGAAGCCCAGGAGATCGCTGCCCAGCTCGGCGACCACCTCCTCCAGGGCGAGACCGCCCGCGCCCTGGGCAAGACCCGCATGCTCATGGGCGACTACGCCGGCGCCCGCGAAAACCTCAAGCTCGCGCTCGCCCACTTCGAGGCCATGCGCAGCAAGGTGCTGATCGGCACCGCCCTGCGCACCCTGGCCGAGGTCACCTTCGCGGGAGGGTGGGGCGAGGAGGAGGAGCGCAACGCCAGCAACCTCTTCCAGCG
>JACRCX010000065.1 GCA_016218815.1 Deltaproteobacteria bacterium | reverse complement strand
CGGGCTGGAGCGCGACGGCGCGGCCTACGACCGCGCGCTGGACGGCCTGGCCGAGGCCGCGCGCCGCGCGCTGACGGTACCGTTCTCCGCGGCGGTCGCCGGGCTCGCCCTGCTGGTCCGGGACCTGGCCCGCGGTCAGGGCAAGGAGGCGGAGCTGACGTTCGAGGGGACCGAGGTCGAGATCGACCGGCGGGTGGTCGAGGAAATGAAGGACGCCTTCGTGCACCTCGTGCGCAACGCGGTCGACCACGGCCTCGAGACGCCCGCGGCGCGCGAGGCGCGGGGCAAGCCGCGGCGCGGGACCGTGGCCGTGCGGGTGGCCACGCTGCCGGGGGGCAAGGTCGAGGTGACGGTCGCGGACGACGGCGCGGGGCTCGAGGCCGGGAGCATCCGCACGGCTGCCGTGCGGCGCGGGCTGCTGACGGCCGGCGAGGCGGCGGACCTGGACGACGCGGCGGCGGGGGAGCTGGCGTTCCGCTCCGGCGTGACCACCAGCCCGCTGGTCACGGACCTCTCGGGACGCGGCCTGGGACTGGCCATCGGGCGCGAGAAGGCCGAGCGTCTCGGCGGCACCGCCGAGGTGCGCTCGACGGCCGGTGGCGGGGCCGTGTTCCGCATCGTCGTTCCCCTGGCCCTGACCGCCTTCCGCGGCCTCTTGCTGCGGGCGGGCGGCGAGGACTTCGTGCTGCCGCTGCGGGCGGTGGAGCGCACGATCCGGGTGAAGCCGGGGGACGTCGTTCCGGTGGAGAACCGCGAGACGTTGCCCTACGGCGGGCGGCGCATCGCGGTGGCGTGGCTGGCCGAGCTGCTGGGCCGCCCCGGCGGGCGCACGGCCGGAACGGAGGCGGCGCTGCCGGCGGTGGTGCTGGCGGGCGGCGACCCGCTGGCCCTGATCGTGGACGAGGTCCTGGGCGAGGAGCCGGCGGTCACGAAACCGCTGCCGTACCCGTTGCGCCGGGTGCGCCACCTGGCCGGGGCCGCGGTGCTGGGCGGCGGCCGGGTCGCACCGGTGCTGCACGCGCCCGACCTGCGGCGCTCCGCGACCGGCGCGGGGCGTGCCGCCGCGGCGGCCGCGGCGCCGGCCGCGCGCGTGAAGGCGGTCCTGGTCGCGGAGGACTCGATCACCTCGCGCACGCTGCTGCGCAACATCCTGGAGTCGGCGGGCTACCGCGTGCGCACCGCCGCCGACGGGGCGGAGGCGCTCGCCGAGCTGCGGGCGGGGGAGTTCGACCTGCTGGTTTCCGACGTGGAGATGCCGCGGATGGACGGCTTCGCGCTGACCGCGGCGGTGCGGGCCGACCGGCGGCTCGCCGAGCTGCCGGTGGTGCTGGTCACCGCGCGGGAGAGTCGCGAGGACCGGGAAAAGGGGATCGAGGCCGGGGCGAACGCGTACCTGGTCAAGAGCAGCTTCGACCAGAGCAACCTGCTCGAGGTCGTGGCGCGGCTGCTGTGAGGCGATGATGGAGCGACGAATCCGGGTGCTGATCGTCGACGATTCGCCGATGAACGTCGAGTACCTGAGCGAGCTCGTGCGGGCGGACCCGCGGCTGGAGGTCGCGGGCAGCGCGAGCAGCGGCGCCGAGGCGCTCGAGCGCGTGGCGTCGCTGCGGCCCGACGTGGTCACGATGGACCTCCGGATGCCGGGGATGGACGGCTTCGCCGCCACCCGGGAGATCATGGAGACGGTGCCCACGCCGATCGTCGTGGTGACTGGGAGCTACGAGCCGGACGAGGTCCACAAGAGCTTCCGCGCCCTCGAGGCGGGGGCGCTGGCGATCCTGCGGCGACCGGCAGGACCGGGAGACGAACGGCACGAGCGGGAGGTCGCCGAGCTGCTGCGCGCGCTGCGCACGATGGCCGGGGTCCCGGTCGTGCGGCGCCGGCCGGCGGGACGCAGCGGGGCGCCCGTCGCGCCGCCGGTGGCGTCGTCCAGTCCGGGGACGGCCGGGTCGCCGCTGCCCCAGCGCGTCGTGGCGATCGGGGCATCGACGGGCGGGCCGCCCGTGGTGGCGCAGATCCTCGCCGGACTCCCGCGGCGCTTTCTCGCGCCGGTGCTGCTCGTGCAGCACATGGCGCCGGGGTTCCTGGGCGGCTTCGTCGACTGGCTCTCCGGGACGTCCGCGATCCCGGTGAGCCTGGCGCGTCACGACGAGCCGCTCGAGCCGGGGCGCGCCTACGTCGCTCCGGACGACTTGCACCTCGGAATCACGCCGGGCGGACGGACCCGGCTGAGCCACGAGGAGCCCGACGGGGGGCTGCGCCCGTCCGTCGCCCATCTGTTCCGCTCGGTCGGTGCGGCGTTCGGTCCGCGCGCGGTCGGGGTCGTGCTCACGGGGATGGGGCGCGACGGCGCCGAGGAGCTGCTGGAGCTGCGCCGGGCCGGGGCGCTGACGCTCGCGCAGGACGCCGCCAGCTCGGTCATCCACGGCATGCCGGGGGAGGCGATCCGGCTCGGCGCGGCGACCTACGTGCTGCCGCCCGAAGGCATCGTGTCGGCGCTCGGCCTGCTGGGCGCCGGCAAGGAGGGGATGGAATGAGCGGTGCACCGGGAACCCCGAACGGCCCGGCGACGATCCTGGTGGTCGAGGACAGCCGGACGCAGGCGGAGGAGCTGCGGGCGCTGCTGCAGGCCGAGAAGTTCCTCGTCGAGGTGGCCCACGACGGCGCCGCGGCGTTGGTCGCGCTGGAGACCCTGCGACCGCACGTGATCGTCAGCGACATCGTGATGCCGGGCATCGACGGCTACGAGCTGTGCCGGCGGGTGAAGGCGGACGAGAGGCTGCGGGACATCCCCGTGATCCTGCTCACCTCGCTGTCCGACGCCGGCGACGTGCTGCGCGGACTGTCGTGCGGCGCCGACAACTTCTTCACCAAGCCCTACGAGGCGCGCTACCTGACGCAGCGCATCCGCTACCTCCTGGCCAACCGGGCCGTCCGGCGGGAGGACCACTCGCAGATGGCGGTCGACGTCTTCTTCGGCGGCCGGCGCCACGTCATCACCTCGGACCGGCTGCAGATCCTCAACCTGTTGATCTCGACCTACGAGACGGCGGTGCTGAAGAACGGCGAGCTGGAGCGGGCGCGTGACGAGCTGCGGACGCTGAACGAGCAGCTCGAGATCAAGGTGCGCGAGCGGACGGCGGAGCTGGAGCGCAAGGCCACGGCGCTCCGCCTGTCCGGCGAGCTGCTGCACGTCGCCAACGTGGCCCGGACCGTGCCGGAGCTGGTGCGGGGCTTCGTCGAGGTCATCCGGTCGCTGACGGGGTGCGCGGCGGTGGGCGTCCGGGTGCTCGACGCCGACGGCCGGATCCCGTACGCGGCGCACGAAGGGTTCCCGGAGCGCTTCTTCGAGCGGGAGAACGAGCTGCTCGTCCACGGCGACGGCTGCTGGTGCGGCGCCGTCGTGCGGGGCGCGACCGAACGGGCCGGGCGGTCGGCCACGGGCGGCGGCTCGCTGGTCACGAACGGCATGACGCGGCTGTTCGCGGAGACGACGGAGGAGGAGCGGGGACCGATGCGCGAGGAGTGCCGCCGCGAGGGATACGAGTCGGTGGCGCTGGTGCCGGTCCGCGCCGGGAACGACGTCCTCGGGTTGATCCACATCGCCGACCCGGGCAGGGACCGGTTTCCCGCGCACCTGGTCGCGGCGCTGGAATCGGGCGCGCTGGAGTTGGGGGCCGCGCTGCGGCGGATCCGCCACGAGGAGCGGGTGGTGCGGCAATCGTCGCAGATCCAGACGCTGCGGGCGATCGACCTGGCAATCACCTCGTCGTTCGACCACCGCGTCACGCTGGGCATCCTGCTCGACCGCACGCTGGCCGACCTCCAGGTCGACGCGGCCGACGTGCTGCTGCTCGATCCGAACGCCCCGGCGCTCGAGTTCGCCGCGGGCGCCGGCTTCCGCACCCGCGTCCCGCGCGGCCTGCGGGTGCGACTCGGGGAGGGGATCGCGGGGCGGGCGGCGATCGAGCGGACCGCGGTGCTCGTGCCGGACATCGAGGCGGAGAAGGGCGCGGCCGGCCGGGAGGAGTTCCTGCGGCGGGAGGGGATCGTCAGCTACGCCGGCGTGCCGCTGATCACCAAGGGGCGCGTCACCGGAGTGCTGGAGGTCTTCTGGCGCAAGCCGACGCATCTCGATTCCGAGCGGCTGGAGTTCTTCGACGCCCTCGCGGGACAGGCGGCGATCGCGCTGGACAACGCCGGGCTGCTGTCCGACCTGCAACGGAGCAACACCGAGCTGTCGCTGGCCTGGGACGCCACGATCGAGGGCTGGTCCCGCGCGCTCGATCTGCGCGACAAGGAGACCGAGGGCCACTCGCTGCGCGTCACGGACATGACCATCCGGCTCGGCCGGGCCCTGGGGCTGTCCGAGGCGGACCAGGTGCACGCGCGGCGCGGGGCGCTGCTGCACGACATCGGCAAGGTCGGCATTCCCGACGCCATCCTGCTCAAGCCCGGCCCGCTGACCGACGAGGAGTGGGTGGTGATGCGCAATCACCCGAAACTGGCGTTCGATCTGCTCTCCCCGATCGCGCACCTCCGCCCGGCGCTGGACATTCCGTACTGCCACCACGAGAAATGGGACGGCACGGGCTACCCGCGCGGGTTGAAGGGCGACGCGATCCCGTTCGCGGCGCGGATCTTCGCGGTCGTGGACGTGTGGGACGCCCTGCGCTCCGACCGGCCCTACCGCAAGGCGTGGGCGGACGAGAAGATCCGCGGCCACATCGCCTCGCTGCGCGGCTCGCACTTCGACCCCCGCGCGGCCGACGCGATGCTGGATGTCGCGTGGCCGGCGCCGGGGGAGGGGTGAGGGTGGGGAAGTCGTGAGTCGTGAGTCGTGAGTCGTGAGTCCTTGAATCGTGGGTCTTGGGTCGTGGACCGGGGCGCGGTGTATTAGACTCCTCTTCCGATGATGGTGATGGCGCTCGATCCGGGAACGAAGCGCATCGGGGTGGCGGTGTCGGACCCGCGAGGGTCGTTCGCGATGCCGTTGGAGCCGATCGAGGTGCGAGCGGACGGGGGGCACCTGCGGGTGATCGCGGACGCGGCGGCGGAGCGGGCGGTGGAGCGAATCGTCGTCGGGCTGCCGCTGCGGCTGGACGGGAGCGACGGGCCGGCGGCGAAGGCGGCGCGCGAGCTGGCGGCGGCGGTGGGTCGCGCGTCGGGGCGACCGGTGGAGCTGTTCGACGAGCGGCTGACGACGGTGCAGGCGGAGCGGGAGCTGATCGGGCGGGGAATGCGGCGGGAGAAGCGGCGCGAGCGGATCGACTCGGCGGCGGCGGCGTTGCTGCTGGAGGCGTGGCTGGAGGCGCGGAGGGGCGGGAGGGAAGATGAAACCACCGATGGACACCGATGAACACCGATGGGGGGAAGGGGCGTGAGTCGGACGCGGGGCATCGTGGTGGGGGCGGCGGGGTTCGGGGTCCTGGTCACGGGAGTCGCGGTGGGGCTGCTCGTGCAGGCGCGGGCGGTGCGGTACGAGACGCGGGTGGTGTTGCGTGAGGGGTGGACGGTGTACGAGGTCGCGGCGGCGTTGGGGGCGGCGGGGGTGGTGGGGGAGGCGGAGTTCCTGGCGGCGTGTTTCGATCGGGAGTTCGTGCGCGGGTTGGGGATTCCGGCGGACGATGCAGAGGGGTTCCTGTTTCCGGACACGTACCGGTTCTACGCCAGGACTCCCGCGCGGGAGGTGCTGACCCGGCTGGTGGACAACTTCCGGGAGAAGACCGGGGAGTTGAGGAAGGGGCGGGAGGCGGCGATTCGGGAGTTGGGGGCGGCGGCGGGGGAGGACGGGGAGCTGGCGTGGGTGACGCTGGCGTCGATGGTGGAGGCCGAGGCGGTGGTGGACCGCGAGCGGGGGCGGATTGCGGCGGTGATGTGGAACCGCCTGGTGAAGAAGGATCCGGAGGTGACGCGGCTGCAGGTGGACCCGACTGCCGTGTACGGGTGCCGGCGTTTTTCGGGGCTCGAGTCGTGCCGCGGGGCGGAGGGGCGGGCGGCGACGCGGGCGATGCTCGACGACGCGGCGAATCCGTACAACACGTATCGGCGGGACGCTTTGCCGCCGGGTCCGATCGGGAACCCGGGGCTGGCGAGTTTGCGCGGGGTGCTCGGGCGACCGGAGACGGACGACCTGTTCTACGTGGCGCGGGGGGACGGCACGCACGAGTTCAGCCGGACGTACGAGGAGCACCGCAAGGCGGTGGAGCGGTGGCGTTAGGCGAGGCCGGCGCCTGCGGCCGACGGGGCCTGCAGCGCGGGGTCATCCTGACAGTTCGTTGGACTACTATCCCGCGGTTCGTGACGACGCGTCAGCCTCTTCCGGACCGGATGAGGAGAGGTGGAGAGGCCGGCTGGAGAGGTGGCGAGGTGCGGTGGTGCGAATGCCGTGGTGCGGCGCCCCTTCGACTGCGCTCAGGGCCTTCGAGGCGCCGCGCAAGGGACCTGGCCTTCGCGGACCGTCCCCATGCGAGCGGTCAACGCCTCCCGCGACGGCGAGGCCGAGCACGAAGTCCGGCGAGGGCGCGCAGATCCGCGTTCACGGCGGCGAGGTCGAAGCGCTCCGGGTCGAACGAGCCGCCGACCCACTCCATCATGTCCGCGTGCCCTCCACCGTGGCGGCGACCGAGCGGCCCGGGGCCTTCGGCGTCCGCGACCCCCGCCGGCTCCAGCGGCGGCGCAGGAGGTCGATCACGTTGTTGTCGATGGCCTCGCGCAACCAGGCGAGGATGGCGTCGTCCTGCTGTTCCTCGGCGGGCTTGATGCTGCTCGATTCGAGGTCGACGACCACGACCGCCCGGCGCGTGGGACGCAGTTCGGATCCTCGTTCCGTCATGCAGGGCATGCAGATGTCGCCGCTCCGGGTCACCTGGACCGCGCTCAGGTGGTCGTCGACGGTGAGGACGTCCAGGAAAGGCGTCGTGGCAGGGGCAGGAAGGGTCGTCGGCGTCCATCTTCGTCCTGGTGCGTGCCATCTTGTGGATCCTCCGCACCGGCGTCGTGGGCCGGAGCGGCGCGAAGGTTCCATGAGGCGGAATTGCCGCGCCAAGTTGCGGGTTGGGGTGGGGAGTGTTCGCCCTGCTGTGCGCGTGCGACGGCCCATGACGAGCCGCACGATTCTGCCCGGGTCCGATCGCGCGTCGCCGGTTGCGCCGGTGGTCGAATCGGCGGACGATCAGGCGTTCCGGGAGGTGGAGCCTTGACCACGAAACCGTCCGATCACGCCGACCGCCTTGCTCGTGCGCGCCTCTCGCTGCTCGGCCTCTCGGTCGGCGACGCCTTCGGCGAGCAGTTCTTCCTGGCGGCCCAGGAGGCGCTCCAGCGCATTGCCGCGCGGGTCCTGCCCAAGCCGCCCTGGTACTGGACCGACGACACGGAGATGGCCATCTCGATCGTCGAGGTGCTCCGCGACTTCGGTCGCCTCGACCAGGACCACCTCGCCCGTGGATTTGCCCTGCGCTACGACCAGACCCGCGGGTATGGCGGCATGGCGCACCACATCCTCTCCCAGATCCGGCAGGGGCAGCCGTGGCGCGAGGTTTCGAAGGCGGTCTTTCGCGGCGAGGGTTCGTTCGGCAACGGCGGCGCTATGCGCGTCGCGCCGGTCGGCGCGTACTTCGCAGACGAAATCGAGCGCGCCGCCGAGGAGGCACGCCTCTCGGCCGAGGTGACCCACGCGCACCCGGAGGGCCAGGCTGGGGCGATCGCCGTGGCCGTCGCCGCGGCGATGGTCTGGCAGGGACGTGATCGCCCCACTCCGGACCCCCGTGCCTTCCTGGAGGCCGTCCACGAGCATGTTCCGCCGGGGGCGACGCGCGCGGGCATCCGTGCCGCTGCCGGCCTTGCACCCGGCACCATGCCGGGGGATGCCGCGGGCCACCTGGGCAGCGGAGATGAAGTGAGCGCCCAGGACACCGTGCCGTTCTGTCTTTGGTCGGCGGCGACGTGTCCGGACTCCTACGAGGAGGCGATGTGGCGCACGGTGTCGGGGCTGGGCGACAGGGACACGACGTGCGCGATCGTGGGCGGGATCGTGGCGCTGCGGGTGGGGGAGAGGGGCGTACCGGAGGAGTGGGTGCGGGCGAGGGAGAAGGTGCCGGCGTAACGGGCACAGGCCCCTCGGGCCCGACGCCGGAGGACCCTACGCGCGGCACCCCATTCCGATCAAGCCGCGCCCGTCTGGGCCGCTGCCTACACCTTCCCCTCGTCCTCGCCCCCCGTTCTGTCCTCCTCCGCCTCGGGCCTCGTGGGACGAGCGGCGGGACCGGCGCGCGATGCGCGGCGCCGTCGGCGCACGTCTTGCCGCGCTGGGCGACGAGTGGGGACGGGCCCGGAGATGACGACGATGAAGAGCTGCAAACTAGGTTGACGGGTCGGAAGCCGTCTTCGCCTCGGCGACCCGCAGACGACGGTACGCGAAAGTGCCTCGTACGCCGTTGATGAGGTACACGAGGAACAAGAGTCCGATTGCCAACGCCGTCTTGCCCTTCTGGTTGACGGCGATCATCTTCAGCACCATCCCGAAAACGTGCCAGACCAGGCCAAACACGGCTGCAACACGCGACCGAAGTTGGATTCCATACGCTGCGGCCAGCAGGATCGCGACGTCGACCCAAGCCCAAGCACCGACCCAACGCAGGATGACCACCAGCGCGGTCCCCGCCGCAGCGAGCCCGACGGCCGCCACACCCTGTTCGATGCCGCGCTGAGCACCCTTGATCGTGGCGACGTCGGGCCACCACATGTCCCGTGGCTGGTTCGGTCCCTGGTACGTCACGATTGCTTCCCCAACGCCGTGGCCTCCGCCGCCGCGGGCGCACCCGCCCCCCGCCGCCAGGATGACCGGCAGCCTACTTCTTCGCCGACTTCATCACCTCCACCGCGGCGGGCATGCCGTTCTCCGCCGCCAGCGCCTTCGCCAGCGTCTTCAATTCGGCTTCCACGGCGGCAATGCGCTGGACGCGCTGGCCGCGAGGCGGACGAGCTCGGCCTGCGTGATCACCGCGGTGGCGATCACGCGGCGGACGATGTAGGCGAGGTTGAGTGGGGGCAGGGTCGCGGGGGGGGTTTGCTTCGGCATCGCTCCCTCCTGCTGGGCGCGCTGGGCGCTGGATCGAAGGATAGGACGGGTGCGGTGGGGGAGCAAGACACGCGACCGGCGCGATCGACGACAGCGCCAGCGGCGCCCCCGCCGGCGCGTCTACCTCCCCGACTTGCTGCCCGAAACCGCCGTGAACCGCGCCGACGAGCGGCTGCGCGGCGCGGGGTCGGGGTCGAGCAGGATCGGTCCGTCGGCATTCGGGAATCGACCCGCCGGCCCGCGAGAGCCCAGCGGCCACCGGCTTCCCCCAGAACAATACGACACGTTCGGGTGGCGCGATGAGCCCCTCGCCCGTCAAGGCCAAGCCCCACACCTCCAGCCACACCCCGCGGTCGACGCTCGGATCCGTGTTGGCGGTCACGGTCACCTCGTGACCGCGGGTCCGCACCTCCTCCTTCCCGAACGGGTACTCGGCATGGCGGGCATCTGCACTCGGGGACGTCGCTCCCATCGCATTTCTCCCCCCGCCCCACCCACCCCCGGCACGGCTCGTCGCCGCGCGCTGCGCGTGGCGGCCACCCGCTCGCCGGTCAAGCCGTCCGACGCTCAGCTCATCGCAATCCGCGCTCGGCCGAACTCAGCCGCATGCGCAGCAACCCGCCGGTAATGCTGCCGGCGGACACCTGGCCGGCGAACCTCGCCTCCCGCGAGGCTGCCTCGCGAACCATCGCTCGAACTCGGCGATCTGCCATGCGTCGCGGATCGTCCGGTGGCCGCGCCTGACGCGGAGAAACTCCAGGTTGGCCGGCCGCTCAACGGCATTCGCCCCGAAATAGACGAACTGCCGGCTGACCAGCACGTTCTTCCCGCCGAGGTCGGTCGTCTTCGCTCCGCGCCTCGGGCTCCCGTTCGGGTGCGAGTGGCACGAGGGCCGCTGTTCGAATCCGGCGTTGGCGCGCGGCTTGTAAATGTTGTCGCCGACGCGAAGCCGATCGTCCTTCGAGAACCAGCGGGGGCGCTTCTTCGGGTACGCGCGCCAGTACTCCCCGAACGGGACGGTCTTCGACAGCTTCATCGCGTAGATGATCGTCTTCCCGCCGTGACCGAGCCCGACGACCCAGTCGCCCTTCCGGGCCGTGGCGCGGATCTTCGGCTTGCAGCAGGCTAGCGTGCAGCGGCCGTGGAACGGGTTGGGGGCGAAGCCGGAGTCATGCGTGAGGATGTAGGAGAACAACCTCATCATTCCGCGGTGAGGAGCGTCTATTCGCACCACGACTTGTGCACGAGTTGGATGATCTGGTGGAACAGGTCGGCCTTCTCGCGAAGCAGGCCCGGGGTGACCTTCATCCGGAGGTCCTGCTTCCTCCAGTCGAAGTCGGTTCCGGACGCGACGAGCAACTTCTCCACGTCGCCCTTCAAGTCCGGCGAAACCCAGAACGTGAGCTTCGATCGATCCTCGCCCCGACGGTTGAACCAGAAGTAGCTGTGACCCTCGACATCGATCCGGATGTAGCTCTGCACCCAACGGAGCTTCGCGTCGGGGAATTGCGCCGTCACGGCCTGGAGGAGCACCTTAGCCGCATCCACCGTCCACGCGGCCTTCTGGATCCAAAAATCCTCGTTGACCGTTGCCGGCTGCGCGGCGTCGGAGTCCTCGGGTTCGGTGTAGGTGTCCAGCACCTTGGTGAAGTGCAGGACCTTGCTGCCGGCGGCGTCGATCAGGTTCACCTGGATAGCGATGATGGGGAGAGAATTGCCGACGATCTGGATCACGTTGAAGAAGCGGCGGGTGATCGACTCGGCGACGAGCACCGCGAAGTGCTGCCGTGTCGGCCACCGGCGGCGCTCCACGTCCCAGTACTCGATCGTCCGGACGATGTGCGTCTCGTCCGTCTCACCGAGCATGACCTCGACCTCGTACATCGCGTCGTCCTCGGGGTCCTTGAGGAGCATGTCCAGGCGAGCACCGCTGGCTTGTCGGCGCTCCTTCGCCACGAGATCCAACTCGCCGAGACCCAAGCACGACGGG
Organism: Deltaproteobacteria bacterium; assembly: GCA_016218815.1. Lineage (GTDB taxonomy): Bacteria > Myxococcota_A > Polyangia > DRWM01 > JAAZOP01 > JAAZOP01. The sequence goes on along the minus strand of JACRCX010000065.1, from coordinate 1,113 downwards.
TTCGCGGCGATCTGATCTTGCAGCCAACGTTCGTCGAGCCCGGCCTCCCGGATGGAAACCGCGGTTCCCAGGACGACGTTCACTTCTGGCATGACAACCCCTCCCGTTCCCTTCAGCGATTCCCCGGTCTACCACCGAGCGGGCCTTCGCGACAACCGCAGGACGATCCTGCATGTTCGTCACGCTGATCCGCGCGTCCGCCGGCCATCCCGGCAGTGGCCGAGAGCGTCCCGTCAGATCCGGGCTCGCCTCATCTGGGACAGAAGTCGTGAACTCGGGGACGGAGGGCATCACGCCGATGACGCCGGTTGATGGGTACATCGCCAAGCACGGCCCTTGGTGCCGAAGGTGTCGGGGCGGGGATCAGGACGATCTCGTCGTACGGCGCCGCAACGCCCCCGGTCCGTGCTCAACGCCCGAAGGCATCGGAGCGGGGATCAGCATCGCCCGTCGGCGCGCGCTGTCGCGGGTGTCATCGTGCTCAACGCCCGAAGGCATCGGAGCGGGGATCAGCCTTGACCTGGGACTCAACGTAGGCTTCGACGTTCCGGTGCCCAACGCCCGAAGGCATCGGAGCGGGGATCAGGGCGGGAGCCTCTTGGGGTTCACAACCGTTGTTTGGTGCTCAACGCCCGAAGGCATCGGAGCGGGGATCAGCGTGACCACGGCAAACCAGCTGGCCACAATCCAGCGGTGCTCAACGCCCGAAGGCATCGGAGCGGGGATCAGGCGAAAAGGCAGAACGCGCTTGGCACGCCGCCATGGAGTGCTCAACGCCCGAAGGCATCGGAGCGGGGATCAGTCGGCAAGCAGATGGAGAGCGCCGAGGGCTTCTCGTGCTCAACGCCCGAAGGCATCGGAGCGGGGATCAGAGTCGCGGAATCGTAGGTCGGAGTGCAGTGGCCGATGTGCTCAACGCCCGAAGGCATCGGAGCGGGGATCAGCCGAGCCACTGCATCGGGATGGTGGGGTCGTCGGGGTGCTCAACGCCCGAAGGCATCGGAGCGGGGATCAGCCGCACGCGTTCGTACCGAGCTGGACCGGATCAAGTGGGTGCTCAACGCCCGAAGGCATCGGAGCGGGGATCAGGGCCGTCTGCTGGTCGGACAGCTT
>JACRCX010000061.1 GCA_016218815.1 Deltaproteobacteria bacterium | reverse complement strand
GGCGGGCTGCGGATCCATCGGGACGAGCGGCCCGGGGGGCGCCTCCGTCGTCAACCCGGCGCGCTCCCTCCCCGCCGTCACGTCCTCCGCGCTGCACGCGACGACCGAACCGCCCAACGCCACGCAAATCAGAAAACGCATTTTTCAATCTCCTTTCCCGCCGGTCACGGGTAGGTGTAGAAGCCGCCCACGGAGAGGAAGCCTTCCTGGAGCCTGCCAGACCACGGCACGCCGGTGATGCCCTCGGACCAGAGATGGTGCGAGTGCATCGCCGGTCCGAGCCCGTCCTGGTACGCCCCGATCCAGATCGTGGCAAAGGAGTCGCACGTGGTCGGCAAGCACGCCGGATCGGTCAAGCCCACCTGCGAGTCCTGCCAATACCCCCACGCTGAGCCCGTGGTTGACCAGGACCGCCTGCGCCGGAAGCAGTAGTTGGTCTTGTTGATCGAGCCGGCCGTGCACGGCACGGTCCCCACCAGGCAGTCCGCGCGCCGGTCGTACCAGCTTGCGTGCAGCGACTCGTACGTCCCCCCGCCCCAGACCACGTTCAGCGACGGGTTGAACTGGTCCTTGCCGTCGTCGGTGAACTGCGCCACCGCGTACGGGCCGCCGCTCCACGTCCATGTGTGCGCGACCGGGTCGTACGTGCCCCAGCCGAGGTACACGTCCTTGGCGGCACCGCTGCTCTCCCGATGCTGGAACACGAAGTACATCCGATACGCGAACGCACGGGAAGGCACCATGCTCCAGCTTCGTGTGGGCGCGATGGAGCTGGATCCCGCGGCGACGGCGCCGCCGTCCGTATGCCAACTGGCGCTGCCGCCGCCGACCTCGGTTCCGGGCGGGGTTCCACCGACCTCGCACATGCCGCCTGAGCCCACCCGGCACACGCGCATCGGCCAGTCGTCGCTGCTGTCGCCCTCCACCCTTCAAGTCGCTCGGGCGACCTGTCGGAGCATGCGCGACCGCGGCGCGACATGGTGATCATTTCCTGCGACAGGAGTCGCGTTCCGGGCGACGCCTGTCGCCCGCACGAGGACAGATGTCGTCCGTGGAGCAGCTCGCCGCTTCCGGGCCTCGGTCGAGTTCCTACTCCCGCGCCCGCGGAGCCTCGCCGTGCGTGCAGGCCCGAATTCGCGCCTCGATCTCCGCCTTGACGGCCGGGTCGTTCCCGAAACGCTGCGCCAGAGCCACGTACCCGTTGTACGTCAGTCCGTGCGCCGCCAGGGCCCGGTCCATCGGAGTCGCCTCCCGCTCCGCCGCCGTCCGCGGCGCCGGAAGGCAGTTGTTGTCCGCGGCAACCGCGATGTACGTCTCCCGGTCCGCTGCCTCGCCCGCGGACCCGGCGTCCGCCGCGCCCGGCCCAGCCCCTCCCCCCGCCGCCATGCACTCGTTCGCCCGCCGCGACGCCTCCACCTCCGTCTCGGGCTCCGAGCCGTGGAGGCTGGCCAGTCGGCCGTATTCGACCATGTCGATACCGTGGGCCGCGACGATACGCTGGACCACCGCCATCGGATCCTGGCCGGCGGGCGTTCCGCCGTCGCGAGGGCGCGCCAGGGTGCAGCTCACCTCCGCGGTGATCGCGATGTACAGCTCGCGCCCCTCCGCCTCGCCGCGCGTCCCGGCCGTCGCCGCCGTCGCGGTCGCCGCCGCCGCCGTCGCCGCCGCCGGGACGAAACGCCGCACGCACTCCGCGTTCCCCCGCTCGACCTCCGCCGCCGCGTCTTCCGCTTTGGCGAAGCGCTCGGACAGCACCGCGTATCGCGCCCGATCCGAGCCGTGCGCCGCGAGCACCGCGTCGATGATCCGCTGCTGCTCGTCCGCCGCGGGCGCTGCGCCGCGGGCCGCCTGGTACTCGATCATCCGGCAGCCCACGTCCACCGTCACGGCGACGTACAGCGCCCGGTCGCCGTCGGGCGCCGCGGTGCCGGTCGCGGTTGCGTCGCCGTCGTCCGGCGCCGCGGTGGCGGGCATCCCCGCTGCCGCATCCCCCACCGTCCCGCCCGGCCCGGGACCGGCATCCGGGAACAACGAACGGAGATCCACCGAGCCGCCGTCCGCAGGCGCTCCTGGCGCGTCGGCTGCCGCAGCCGCGCCACGCGCCGAACGCGACGGGTGCGTCGCGAAGTACCACGCCAGCGCCACCGTCGCGACGACGACGACGACGAGGGCGGCGATCAATGCCGCCACCAGCCCCCTCGACCGCCCCCCCGCCTCCGGAATCCCGGCTCGGCCGCCCCGAACGGAGTCTGCGACCGGACGGGCTCCGACGATGGCGGACGGGGCACCGCCGCCCGCCCCGCCCGCGGCCGGCAAGAACTCCGTCGGCGGCACGGTGCGCCCGGCCACGACCGGCGCGATAGCCGGTGCCCCTCGCCCGGAGTCGTACATCCGCAACGACGCCGAGTCGGACGGCTCCCCGCCCGCTCCGCTTCCGGAACCGACCACTGAAGACTGAGAACCGAAAACCTCGCCCCCTTCCGCTGCCCCCGCCTTCCCCGCCGCCGCGCGCACGGCCTGGTCCACCACCGTCGCCCCCGCCGCCACCGGCGCGGGACGACGAGGCCCCGCGAGCGCGGGCGCCGGCGCGGGCCGCGCGAACGGGTCCGGTCCCAATGCCTCGCGGAACGCCCCGGCCGTCGGGAAACGCTGCTCCGGGTCCTTGGCCAGCGCGCGCAGCACCGCCGCGTCCAGCGCCGGATCGATCTCCGGTCGCAGGCTGCGCAACGCCGCCGCCGGCTCGCCGATGATCTTCCCCAGCGTCCCCGCCAGATCCGGCGCCTCGTGCGGCAGCCGCCCCGCCAGGCACTCGTAGAGCAACACCCCCACGGACCACACGTCCGTCCGGCCGTCGATCCCGCGCCGCCCCGTCGCCTGCTCGGGCGACATGTAGCGCGGCGTGCCCACCAGCATCCCCGTCCGCGTCAGGTGCGCCACCTTCGGATCGTCCATCGCCTTCGCGATCCCGAAGTCGAGGATCTTCACGTGGTCCCGACCGTCCCCCTGGTCCTCCAGGAAGACGTTGTCCGGCTTCAGGTCGCGGTGCACGATCCCCGCCGCGTGCGCCGCCGCGAGCGCCGCCAGGATCTGGCGGGCGATGTCGGTGGCGCGCACGAGCGGGAGCACCGGCTGTTCCCGGCGCAGCTCGGCCAGCGAGCGCCCACGCAGCTTCTCCATCACCAGGAACGGCGCGCCGCCGGGGGTCGCCCCGACGTCCAGCACGTCGACGATGTACGGGCTGCCGATGCGCGCGGCCGCCGTCGCCTCCTGCTGGAAGCGCGCCAGCGCCGCCGGGTCGGAGACCAGCTCGGGACGCAGCAGCTTCACCGCCACCGCGCGCCCCAGCCGCAGGTGCTCCGCCTCCCAGACGTAGCCCATCCCGCCCGAGCCCAGCGGACGGGTCAGCCGGTACTTGTCCCCGAGGACCAGCCCTGTGAAGTCCGGCGGCAAGCGCCCCCCTACGACTTCTCCTTGAAGTCCTTCCCCAGCCACGGCCGCGCGACGATCAGCAGCACGGTCGACGACATGGCGATGAGGCCGTAGATCAGCCACATCGTCTCGGTGGCCATCGCGCCCTCGTCCGGACAGTAGTTGGCCAGGAACCACCCGGAGTAGAGGCTCGTGATCATCTTCGTCAGGAACCACGGGAACTGGGCGACTCCCATGTACGCCCCCGTACGGCCCTCCGGCGCGATCTCCGCCGCGTATTGCAGGAACCGCGGCTGCCAGATCGCCTCGCCCACCGTCATCAGCACCAGGTACGCGCCCAGCGTGTACGGGCTCGGCCCCAGCGCCAGGAGGAACGTCGGCGCCGCCATCACCGCGGTGCCGACGATCATCAGATTGTACACCTTGCGCTTCTGCGTCAGCGCCGCGATCACCGGCACGAAGATGAAGATGAGCAGCGGGTTGAAGTTCGTCGCCACCTCGAAGTTCGCCCCGATCCACGTGCCGCGGTAGGCCCGCTCGACGTACATCGGCAGCGTGAGCCAGTTGTGCGCGAACAGCGTCTGCACGGGGATCAGGCAGAAGATGAAGAACGCGAACTTCCCGTCCGCCAGCGGGTGGTTCTTGAGCCAGTTCCACACCCCGGAGCCCGCCGCCGCGGCCGGCTCCTTCTTCGCTCCCTTGCCCTCGTCCTTCTTCCCGCCCCCCTCCTTCTCCTTCGCCGCCTTGGCGTCCGCGATCGCCCGCTCGGCCACCTTCCGCGTGAGGATCATCGCCGTGAAGAGCAGCCCGAGCATCGTCAGGCCGGTGAAGACCCAGTAGGTCCCGGAAATGCCGATCGCCTTGCGAATCGGAGGGAAGAAGGTCGGGATCCAGCCGCCGAGGTTCATCAGCGCGTAGAGCATCGCGTAGCCCATCCCGGCGGTCTTCGGCGTCGTGAACTGCCGCACCGCCGCGTAGGCCGCGGGCTGGTACATGCCGTAGCCGAGCACCACGAACAGGATGCCGGCCAGGGCCGTGAAGTGCACGGGCGACCACGGACCGTCGGGACCCAGCCCGATCGTCGGGCCGAGCGCCAGCAGACCGCGACCCAGCACCATCAGCGCCAGCGCCGCCAGGAGCGCGATGCGCACGCCCCACTTGTCGGCCAGGCCGCCGAAGAGGAACATCGCGAACGTGATGCCCCACGTCAGCGTCCCCGTCATGTAGCCCGCCCAGCTATCGTCCATGCCCACGTACTGGTTGAAGTACATGGCCAGGTAGCCGAGCACCCCGAAGTAGACGAGCCCCTCGAGCCAGTACGACAGGTTGATGCCCCACAGCGCCCGCGGCGCACGCACCACGTCCACGAACGGCTGTGTGACCTCGCGCCACCACGGCCCCTTCGGCTCCTCGGCCCTCGCAGTCTCGCCGCCGGCGCCTTCCCCGGGTTCCCGCGTCGGTGTGGTTTCGTCCTTCTCCGCCATGCGTCGCCTCACTCCGGTGGGCGAACGGTACCGCGGGCCGCCCCGCGGTGTCCATGTTGCGGGAGGGAGGGGAGGGCGCGGAGGGAGCGGAGACCGACCGACTTACCGCTGAGACGCTGAGGACGCTGAGACAAACGCTGAGAAGGCAGGGGAAGGGCAGGGAGGTGCGAGCGCCGATGGAGGTCCGGGACGTGGGTGCCGGGACGCGGCGAGGCGCCGCGCCACGGGCTCCTCCGCCGCCTGGTAGAACAGTGGACGGTTCCCGGAGAAGGCGACACGTGCACCTCGCGGCGGGCCAGGTCCCTTGCGCGGCGCCTCGCCGCGCAAGGGCATCGGAACCCGAGCCTCCATCCTCCGCTTGTCGCGACCCCTACCCTGCCGCTCCCGGCCGTCCCTTCCCCTGCCTTCTCAGCGTTCGTCTCAGCGTCCTCAGCGTCTCAGCGGTAAGTCGGATCTCAGCGCCCTCTCCTCCCCTCCCTGCCTCCACCTTCCCTGCCGTTGCCTGCCGCCGCCGCTTGATCACACCATCGGCCCGCCTGCATGCTGATCGGACCACCCAGCACCGCCGTCGGATCCGCCGGGAGGATCGGCCGCCCGCCCCGACCCCGCATGCCGCTCGTTCCCCGCGCGGCCCTGCTCATGGCCGCAGTTGCCTGCTCGCGCGGCTCGCCTCCATCCCCCGCTCCACCCGACGCCGCCGCCGGCAGGACGGCGATGCCCGAGCGCGCCGAGGCCGGCCCACCCCCGCCGGCGGACGCAGCGGCCGCCACCCGGCCCCGCCCCGTTCCACCGGACGCCGCGGCCATGCCGCCCTCCGCTCCCGACGCCTCGACCGGCCCCACCTCGAGCGCCCTCTCCTCCCCTCCCCCCCGCCCCCCGGGCTCCATGGCCGACCTCGACCCGACCAACGACCTCGTCACCGGCCCGCCCGACCCCATCCCCGATTGCGAAGCGCGCCTCGAGGCCGCCGGCGTCCGCTCGGACCCGGCCAGCCTCCCCGTCCGCCGCCGCCCCAACGGCGACGTCTGCGGCGTCGAGCAGGCCGTCACCTACCGGGAAGGGCCGACCGGAATCCGCTGGTCCCCTCATCCCGTCGCATCCTGCGGCCTGGCTCTCGCCCTGGCCCGCCTCGAGGCGGTTGCGCAGGAAGAGGCCGAGCGCTTCCTCGGGTCGCGCATCACCCGCATCGAGCAGGGCGGGACCACCGCCTGCCGGCGCATCGCACGCTTCCCCGGCATGATGAGCGAGCACAGCTTCGCCAACGGCATCGATGTGCGTTCGTTCAAGCTCGCCGACGGCCGCACCGTCACCGTCCAGCGCTGGTTCGGCCCCACGGACGAGGAGCCTGCCACGCCCGAAGGTCGGTTCCTCCGATCCCTGGCGCACCGCCTCTACGACGAGGACGTCTTCTCCGTCGTCCTCACCGCCTTCTGGGACCGCCTCCACGACGACCACTTCCACCTCGATCTCGCCCGCTACCGGGTGGACGGAACGCGTTGAGGGTTCTTGGTTCTTGGTTCTTGGTTGTTGGTCCGGACGCGCCGGTTGCCGCTCCCGCAGTCGTCGGGTAGACTCCCTCCGCGTCGTTGGAACCGTCGGGGCGCCGCAGAGGGCTCCGATGGCATGCCGTCGCTGGAGGGTGTACCGATGAGGAAGCACGCGAGGCTCGTGGGACTGTTCCTGCTCTACGTCGGTCTGCAAGCCTGCACCGGCGGCAGCGCCTGCAGCGGCTGCGTCGAGCCGATCCCGGGCGGGTTCCCGCTGGAACAGCGCATCGCCAACGCGGCGCAGGCGCGGCTCACGCCCAACGCCATCACCTTCCTCGAGTCGAACTTCTCCGCCATCGTCGCGACCCTGATGCCCGAAGGACTGTCGTTCGAGATCCCGGAGAGCTCGACGTCCTTGGCGGGACTGGGCGACGTGACGATCTGTCCCGGCGGCGGATGCACCGCGACGGCAAACATCACCAGCGTCGATATCCAACCCACAGCTCCCGCGTCGCTCGTCGCGGTCGCCCAGGTCGAGGTGGTCACGAGCAACATCCTGATCGCCATCCACCCGGGCCTGCTCTGCTTGTGTTGGGACGCTTGCGAGTGCGACATGGACCTGGATACGCGGCGTGCCAGCCCGCCCTACAACACGCTACGGCTTACCGTGACCTTCAGCATCGACACGCGAACCGGGTACGCGGCGGTCGATATCGCCGACGCGGGCCTCGCCGACGACATCCAGAGCGACGACATCAGCATCACCAACGCCAACTTCTGCGGTCTTGCCATCTGCAGCCTCGCCGACATCGGCATCGTCAAGGACCTCATCGTCGGCACGCTGACCGACCAGTTGACTTCCACGCTGACCGACGCCATGGGGGGCTTCACCTGCATGGCCTGCCCCGACGCCCCCGCGACCTGCCCGTCCGGCAGCACCTGCGGCGCCGACAGCGGCTTCTGCGAATACTCCGACGGCACCTGCGTCGGCATGCTCCTCGGCCTCGAGGGCCGCACCGACCTCGGCTCGATGATGGCCTCCGTCTCTCCCGGCCTCTCCGCCCTCGTCGACTTCGTCTTCGCCGCGGGCGGCTACGCCAACGTCGACGGCAACGGCCTCAACCTCGGCGCCTACGGCGGCCTGGAAGCCGTCGAGCCCAACGCCTGCGTGCCGGCCGACTACGTCGCCGACTGGCTGACCTATGCGCCCGCGCCGATCGCCCCCGAGTTCTCCTCGGGGAACGATTTCACCACCTGCCGCCGCTGCCCGACCGGCAGCGAGTGCTCCTCCGGCTACACCTGCGCCGACTCCGGTCGCTGCGAGGACGCCGCCGGCGCGTGCGAATCCGTCACGCAGCCGGTGATGGTCAAGCTGGGTCTCGCCGAGCGCTTCCTCAACCGCGCCGGCGCCGGCCTCTTCGAATCCGGCATGCTCTGCCTCGGCCTGGGTACCTCCACCGTCGCCCAGCTCAACTCCGGCATGCTCGCCCTGCTCATGCCCGCCATCGACCGCCTCACCTGGGGCAAGACCGCGCCCGTCTCGATCGAGGTCCGGCCGCAGCTCCCGCCCCGCTTCTTCGTCGGCGACCGCGCCGCCGATCCCCTGCTCGGCCTCGAGCCCGACGGCCGGTCGCTCTCGGTCGTCCTGGACGACGCCCAGCTCGACTTCTACCTCTGGATGCTCGATCGCTGGGTCAAGGTCCTCACCGTCCAGATGGACCTCGATGTCGGCGTGCGGCTCGACGCCGAGGCCGGCCAGCTCGTGCCGGGCATCACCGGCATCGCCGTCCAGTCCTCGTGCATGTCGTGCGCCGCCGGCGAGGAGTGCCCGTCGCCGTCGACCTGCGACGGCTCGGTCTGCATGAACACCGACGGCTCGTGCGAGCCGGTCGCGCACGTCGAGGTCACCGACGCGCAGATCATCGGGCCGCCGAACAACATCAACGACCTGTTCACCGACCTCCTGGGCCTGGTCGCCGGCATGGTCCCGCCCTTCAGCCCCATCGCGCTGCCCGAGTTCTCCGGCTTCGTGCTCGAGATTCCCGACGGCGGCATCACCAGCGTCTCCCAGGGCGGCGAGAACTTCCTCGCGATCTACGCCAACCTCGCCATCGCGCCCCCGCCGTCGCCGCACCGGAGCGACACCTACGCGCGGCTCACCTCGCTGGTCCTCCCCGCCGACGACTTGGCGGCCCGCGCCCCCGTCCGCCTGCGCGAGATCCTCCCCGTCGCCACGATCGACGTCGCCGGCCACTCCGACCTCGTCACCGCCAGCAAGTTCGACTACCGCTGGCGCGTCGACGAGGGCTCCTGGTCGGCCTGGACCCGCGCCAGCCGCCTCACCGTCAGCGACCCGCGGCTCGCCTTCGCCGGCGACCACGCCGTCGAGATCCAGTCGCGGCTCGCCGACGACGACTCGACCATCGATCCCACCCCGGCCCGCGTCCCCGTGCACGTCGAGGACGTCCGGCCGTACATCCGCACCGTGCACCGGTCGCCCGGTCGCGACCACCCCTCCGAGGCGCTGCGCGGCCGGCCGGAGACCACGCCCTCCTCCTCCGGCTGCGGCTGCGCCGTTCCCGGCCGCGGTCCGTCCTCCTCGGTCCTCGCCGGCCTCCTGGGCCTCGCGCTCGGTGCCGTCCTCGTTCTGCGCCGTCGCCGCCGCGCCAGCGCCCTGAGCGAGCGGAGCGAGTCGAAGGGCCGCCTCCCCCTGAGCGCGTCGAAGGGCGTCCTGCTCGTGCTCGCCGCCGCCGCCCTGCTCGCCGTCGGCCTTGCCGGCGGCTGCGACTGCGGCTCCGGCAACGGCGGCGACGAGGCGGGGACCGAGGTGCCGGCGGCCTGCACCGACGAATCCTGCGCGCCGGGCGGCTGCTGCGCCTCCAGCGGCGCGTGCGTCGATCTGCCCGCGGAGGAAGGCTTCTGCGAGCCCGGCTACGGCTGCCTCGACGCGGACGGCAACTTCACCCCGACCTGGGATCCCGAGTCCTGCACCTGGTCCGACGCCTGCTGTGCCGAGCTGCCCCCGCTTTCGGTCGGCTTCGTCGGCCAGTACTCCGAGGTCGCCGTCACGCCCGGCGGGACAATCTACGTCAGCGCCTACTCCGCGGGCCTCGGTGAGCGCTCCGAGTACGGCGACCTGGTCGTCGGCACCTGGGACGCCACCGCCGGCGAAATGGACTGGGAGCACGTGGACGGCGTCCCGGCGACGGGCGACGTCACCGGCTCCCCCTCCGGCTGGCGCGGCGGCATCTCCACCCCCGGCGACGACGTCGGCAAGTACACCACCATCGCCGTCGGCGCCGACGGCGAGCCGCGCGTCGCCTACTACGACGTCACCCACGGCGCC
>JACRCX010000060.1 GCA_016218815.1 Deltaproteobacteria bacterium | reverse complement strand
CGGCGTCGGCGCTTTCCGTGGTGGCCGTCGTGGACGGCCCGTCCGTGCTCCAGCGCCCCGCGGCATCGCCGGCCTCGACCTTGAAGACGTAGATCGTGCCCGACGCGAGCCCGGTCACTCCCCACGTTCGCGTGCCCGCGTCGCTCTCACCGATGACCAGCCCGTCCTGGTAGACCCGGTAGGCCACGACGCCGACCGCGTCGGCGGCCGGGGTCCACGACAACGTCAGGCTGTGCGGCCCGATGTCGCTCGCGACGAGCGCACTCCCCGCCGGCCAGCCGGGGGCCGCGGCGTCCGTCGACTCGACGCAGCCGACGGCCGCGACGCTGTCCGACGTCCGTGCGCCCGCGACGACGCAGCTCGTGTTTCCCGAGAAGCTGTGGGTGCCGTACAGCTTGTAGGTCCCGGTCGTGACGCGCACATCCTCGTTCTGCTGGATCTTCCCGCGCATGTCGTAGCGCCCCGCCACGGCGAGCGTGACGTCGCGGTCGGACTTGATGAGAGCCGCCTGGCGCAGGTAGAGCGAGGCCGCCGACAGGTTGACGTCGCCATTCGAGCGCATCGTGCCGTAGAAGTCGGTGAGGGTCGTCCCGCTCACGGCGACCCCGACGTTGCCGCTCGTCTCGATGAACGCGGCGTCACGATAGAAGAAGCTCCCCGCGCGCAGCTCGACCGGACCGGCGTCATAGAGGGTGCCGTGGAAGTCGAGGAGGCCGCCGGACGTCATCGTGACGCTCGCGGCGGTCTCGATCCGTGCGGCCTGACGGTAGATCAGGTCGCCGGTCGAGGTCATGCGCACGGTGCCGGGAGTCGTGAAATCGCCGTGGACGTCGACGGAAGTGCCGGAAACGCGCACTGCCCCTCCCGACGAGCCGTTCTTCGAGGCCTGGCGGACGAACACCTGCCCGCCCTCGATGCAGTACATGCCGCCGACGGTGTCGGCGTGGTCGTCGACGTAGGGCGCCTCCATCGCGATGGCCGCCGCCGGTCCCGTCACGCTCGACGCGGTGCGCAGATAGATCGACTCGGCGGCGCGCAGGTCCACCCGGCCCGACGCGACGACGTCTGCGTAGACGTCGACCCGCCGGGCGGCGACGAAGACGTCGGTGAGGCCCGACAGGACGACGCCGCTCCGGACGAAGACGTCGCACGCCGTGGCGATCTCCAACGGCTCGGCCGAGAAGGCGATCGATGCCTTGACGTCGAGCGTCGTCGTCGGGTCGGTCAGCCACGCGTCGAGGTCCGCGCGATCGAACACCTCGGTCACGACCGCAGGATTGGGGCACGCGGGGGGCGGCGCGCGGTAGAGATCAACGATGCCGTTGCCGCACGGTTCCGTCATGACCGCGGCCTGGACGCTGGAGGTTCGCTCCGGCGCGTCGCCCGCGCCGTCGCCGCCGCACGACGGTGCGAGCAACAGCAGCACGGCGAGTCCCACGACGAGAACCCGAGCCGTCGCCCACTCCCTGCGGCCGCTCATCGAGCACAGCACGTCATCGCGCTTCATGGCGCCCTCCTTCCATCGGACCTGCCTGGGGGCCACCCGGACCGAGCGGCGCACAACTCCGCCCTTGGCGGTACGCCGCGCCGACAACCTTCGAGGGGATCGGTAACTGCTGGAAACTACTGGGGGAGGGGGGGGGGGGACGGAACGACGTTTCGGCGCGCGCCGCCCCGCGATTGGCGAGCCGCATCCGGGCGAACCAGACCCGCGCGGCGACCGCCGACTCCGAACGACACGACGTGCGAAGCACCATCGACATCGCTGCCATCCTCACCGAGCGGAGCGATGCTCGCACCGCGACGCGGCGCGTGTCAACGGTTCGCGCACTCCGCACCTCCGGACCAACAGCCAACAACCAACAACTCCGCCGCTCGCCTCCCCTCCTCCTTGACATGGCCCGCTGTGAGCGGCGAGATTCCGGCCGCGGAGGAGGGAGCCTTTGCCGTTCCTGTGGGTCGTGGCGCAGGGCCAGAAGGTCGAGGAGGGCCGACGGGTCGAGCTGTCGCGCGACCCGTTCTCGATCGGCCGCGGCCCGGACAACGAGCTGACGATCGAGGACGAGCAGATCTCGCGGCATCACGCGAAGATCCTGCGGACCGCCCGCGGCTGGGTCCTGACCGACAACGGGAGCGCCAACGGGCTGTGGGTCGATGAGACGCGCGTGGACAACGTCCGCCTCAGGGACGGCGTCCGCGTGCGGATCGGCCACGCCGCCGTGACGTTCCACGACCTGCGCGACAAGGCCACCGTGGTCGCCGGCGACGGCGGCAAGGCCCGAGCTCCCGCGGCGGGCGCGGCACCGGACCCGGCGCCGTCCCGGAAACCCGCGCCGTCGGCGCCGAACCTGAACGCGGCCCCCTCCGCTCCGCCGCTTGCGCCGGCCGCAGCGGCCCAGCCCGTCTCGCAGACGCCGTCCGCTCCGCACCTGCCGGCCGTTCACGGGACGCCGCCAGTGTCGCTCGCTTTCCCCGCTCCGCCCGTGCCGGTCCCCGTGACGCCGCAGACGCCGTCCGCTCCGCACCTGCCCGTTGTTCCCGCGCACTCGCCGGTGTCGCTTGCCTTTCCCGCTCCCGCCGTGCCGGTCCCCGCGATGCCGCAGACTCCCTCCGCTCCGCACCTCCCCGCGATCCCGGCGGTGCCGGCGGGGCCGCTCGCCGCTCCGGCTCCGGCCATGCCGCTCCCTTCGCCGGTCCCCGCGATGCCACAGGCGCCCCTCTGCGCCTCTGCGTCTCTGCGCGAGAATCCTCCCGCCCCCCGCCCGGCCTCCGCGCCCCGGCGCGGCGTCTCGACGGGGGTCGTCGCCGCGATTGTCGTCGCTTCGCTGATAATCGTCGCAAGCGGCGCCGTGCTCATCTGGCGCCTGTCGACCGGCGGCTCCTCTCCGGACGCGCCTGCCGCCGAGCCGACGCGGCTCGTCGCAGCGACCGGGACCGCCACGGCCCCTCCCGCCGCGGCCCCACTTGCCGTGACGGCGACGACGGCCGCGCCCGCGTCGAAGGTCGCCAACTCGGCCCCCGCGACCGACCCCGCACCGCCCGCGCCCGTTACCAACGGGACCGAGTTCCTCCCCGACCCCGCGCTCGGCTTCGCCGGCGTCCGCGAGGGCCGCCGGCAGCGGATCGACGGTGCCGCGGGCGGGTGGGTCGGCCTGCCGAACGGCGCGCGCCTCGACGCCCCCGCCAGCGCGGTGGACGCGACGCTCGACCTGGCTCTGATCCGCACCGCGGCCCCGGCCGCGATTCCGGGACTCGCGGGCGCGGTGATCGGCGACGCCTACTACGCCGTCACCGACCGCCCCGGGCGGCGAACCGGCGCCGTCACGCTCTCCCTGCCCTACGACCCGGCGGCGTTGCCGGCCGGCACGAAGGAGTCGGGCCTGGGCGCGGTCGCGATCTTCGACGGCCGCTTCGCCTGGCCGGTCTCCGCCCGCGTCGACCCGGAGAAGCACGTCGTCGTCATCGAGCGCCCCGAGCTCGGCGTGCTCGACCCGGCCGCCGTCGCCGGACTCGCCCGGCTTCCGGCGGGGGCGGAGCCCAGGCCTCCCGCCGCGCCTCCCCGCCTCGGGCACCTCGTCGTCGCCACGGACCTCCTGGGCCTCGAAACCCATCGCGTCGGCCCGTGCGACCGCGCGCTTCCCGGCGAGGCGCACTCGATCGCCGGCCACGCCTTCCGGATCCTCGTGGCCGCCCAGACGACGTGCGCGTTCGTCGAGCAGGTCTCCGGCATTCTCCACGAGGCGTTGGGCATCTACCAGCGCGAGTTCCCCCTGGCCGACGGCTCGCCCCCGTTCGACGAATGGTCGGCGTCGGTGGCCAGCCCGATGCCGGTCGTGCTGGACGCCATGACTGCGGACGTTCCCGGCGCCGTCTACGACCCGCTCGGCTGGGGCGGCAGCATCACGGTCGAGGCCGTGGCGGCGGTTTCGGACGCCGAGCGATCGACGTACGAGCGCGAGCTGCGGGTGACGATCTTCCACGAGCTGTTCCACGGCGTGCAGGACATGCACCGCAACATGTTCGCCGCGTTCTGGGGCGGGCGGATGTGGTGGTACGAGGCGACGGCGGAGTGGGCGGGACGGAAGTTCTCCCTCCGGGCGTCGGACGCGACGACGCCCTTCGACGACATGGTCGACGCCGCGGTCAAGCCCGGCCACGGCACGCCGTACGTCCTGGCGGTGCCGATCGACGAGAGCCGGAGCTGGCACGGCGGGCGCGCGTCGTACCACTACGCGATGCTCGTCGAGCACGTCGAGGAGCAGACGCCGGGGAGCATCCGGCGGACGCTCCAGGAAGGCCTGACCGGCTCGGACGACCTCCTCAAGCGACTGTACGGCGACGGCCGCATCGCGGAGACCTACCCCGACTTCGTGGTCCGCTTCTGGGCGCGCGGCAACGGCGGCGTCTGGACCGGTTTCAAGCTGATGGAGACCGGACTGGAGACGCGCGAATGGCGGCCCGCGGGCGCGGAGCCCGGCGCGGCGCTCGGCGAGCCGGTCCCGCTGCGGACGAAGGAGGAACGGTATCCGGACGACGGACGCAGCATCACCATGTCCCTGGCGCCGGCAACGGCGCGCTTCTTCTGGCTGCACGCCACGTCGCCGGTCAACCCGAACCTGTCGCTCAGCGTCTACGTGGAAGGCGGCGGTCAGCCGGTCGACCACGGCCTGCTCATCCGCCCCGCGGAGGAGGGACCGCCGAGTGTCCAGCGACTGGAGCCGAAGTACGTCGTCGTGACGGGGTTCGGCACGGAGTTCGCGGAGCTGTGGGTCGTCGTCTTCCGTCCGTACGTGCCGGGCGAGGATCGCGCGGCGCGCGAGTACCGCCTGCACGTCGGCCTGCGGCCCGACTGCGGAAATATCCCGCCGACGTGCATCGGCCGCGGCTGCCGCCCCACTCCCGAGCAACGTCGCTGGGAGGAATGCCAGGCGGAGAACGAGCGCTGGCTGGGGGCCGAAGCGAACGCGGGCCGCTCCCCGCCGTGATGGGTCCTACGGGAACGGATTGGCCAGGGGCTGCGCGCCGCCGTCGCGGGACGGGGGAGGAGGCGGCGGGGGCGGCGGAGCGACGACGGAGGCGCCGCCGTCCCGGGTACCGGCGGGCGGTTGACGCCGGACCGCCTCGACCCGGATCTCCAGGTCGCCCGAGACGGTGAACGCCTGCGAGAAGATCACCCGCCCGCGGGCCGTGACCCGCAGCAGATGCTCACGGTCCGACGGCGCCAGCTCGAACTCGGCGGCAACCGGCTCGTCGTCGACGGTCGCGGTCGCGCCGGCCGGCATGCCGACGAGACGGATCACGGCCGTCGCGGGCGGCGGCGGCGCGAGTTCGGCGGCGGCTGCGTCTTCGCCGCGGTCGGGCGCGACGGTGACGGCGGTCCCGGCGTCGGCGCTCATCGCAACCGCGATCGTCACGGGCGCGGGCACGGCCTCCACATCGCCCACGGCGGGCGCGGCAGCGTCGGCGGCTGCCCCTGTGGAGAGCGCCGGCGGGCTCGTGTCCGAAGTGTGTCCGGATGACCCGCCGGACCGGACGAGGAGGAAGACCCCGGCCGCCGCGACGACCACGGCCAGCGCCGCGGCCGCGCCGATCAGGAACGCCGGACGCTTCCGCGCCGGCAGCGCGACCGAGCCCGCGGTGGCCGGCACCGAGCCCCGCGTCCCGCCCGCGCGCGACGACGACATGCGCGGCGGGGGCGGCGGTACGCTGCCGGCACGGACGCCCTGGGCACCGGCGACGGGGTGCCGTCCCGTCAGGAGGGACGAAGGACCGCTCGGCCGCCGGCCGTCCTGAGGCGAGCTGGGGACGCGCGGGATCCCACCCGACGGCCGCGTCGGCGGCGGAACGCTCGCCCGCACCCGTTCGCCCGCCGTCACGGCGGAAGCGATCTCGTCGAGCCGCCGCATGACGCTGGGATCCTCGTCGGAAGGGAACTCGGGATCGTCCTCGTCGAGCACCTGACCGGCGACCAGCTCGCCGCGGACGGCGCGCAGCGCCTGCGCGAACTCCTGGGCGGTCTGGTAGCGGGCCGCCCGGTCGCGCGCGGTGGCGCGCAGGATGATTTCCTCGATCGACGGCGGCAGCTCGGGAACGATGGTTCGCGGCGACGGGAAAGGCTGGCTCAGGACCTTGGCCACGATTTCCGTCGCCGTGCCGCCGTCGAACGGGAGTTTCCCCGTCACCATCTCGAAGAGCATCACGCCGACTGCGTAGAGGTCCGAGCGGCCATCGATCGTGGGCAGGCAGCGCGCTTGTTCCGGGGAGACGTAGTACGGCGTCCCGACCATCGTTCCCTGCGCCGTGTGCCGAATGGCCCCCTTGTCCTCGAGGTTCAGCCGCGCGATGCCGAAGTCGATGATCTTGGCCCAGGGCTCGCCCCCTGGACCGCGCACCAGGACGACGTTCTCCGGTTTCATGTCCCGGTGCAACACGCCGGCCTTGTGGGCCGCGCCGAGCGCGTCGAGGACGTGGAGGCAGACGCCCACGGCCTGGTCGAACGGCAGACGCTTCCGGCGGCGCAGGATCTCCAGGAGGTCGTCGCCCTGGAGCAGTTCCATCACGATGTACGGCTCGCCCGACTCGAGCTTGCCGATGTCGAAGACCTGGACGATGCCGGCGTGGCCCACCGCGCTGGCCGCGCGCGCCTCGGTCACCATCCGCTCCGCCAGATCCTTCATGTCCGCGAACTCGCGGCGCAACACCTTGAGTGCGAAGCGCTGACCGATCTGCTCGTGCGCCGCCTCGTAGACTTCCGCAATCCCGCCGACGCCGACGTGACGGGTCACGCGGTACTTCCCCCCGATGAGCTGTCCGACCAGATTGCGCATGTCCCGCGCCGTCGCCGCCGCCGGCAACGGCGAGCGGCATCATAGCACCCCTCGGCACTGCGGAAGCAGGGTCGCCGGAATTCAGGGCGTCGGCACCCGGCGCAGCAGCGTGCCCACGTTTCCCACGACCCACAGCTCGGCCGCCGAGGGCCCCCACGCCGCCGACAGCCATTCGGTGCGATCACCCACCGCCGGCGTCCACGCACCGCCGTTCCACTGCAGCACCGTGCCGTTGCTGCCGACCGCCCACAGCTCGCCGGGAGCGGCGCCCCACAGTCCGTCGAGCGACTCGACCGAGCCGGTCGGCACGACGTTCCAGCTCGCGCCCGTCCAGTGCACCGCCGCCCCGTGCTCGCCGACCGCCCAGACGTCGGCCGTAGAGAACCCCCACACCGCGTGCAGAGCCTCGTCCGTCCCGGTCTCCACGCGCGACCACGCGGCGCCATCCCAGTGGATCGCGATCCCCCCGGTCCCCACGGCCCACAGGTCGCCGGGTCCCGCGCCCCAGAGACCGTACAGCCACTCCTCGACGCCGGTCGGCGAACTCGACCAAGAACCCGCCGTCCGCCGCACGATCGTCCCGTGCTCGCCCGCCAGCCAGACGTCGCCCGCCGCGAATCCCCAGATCGAGTGCAGCCACTCCGCCGTCCCGCTGGCCTGGTCGCTCCACGTCGTGCCGTCCCAGTGCACGAGCGCGCCGCGGGCTCCCGCCGCCCACGCATCGTCCGCCGACAGGCCCCACACGTCGGACAGGCTGTCGGTCACGCCGGTCGTCGCCGGGCTCCACGTCGTCCCGTCGTAGTGGATCGCCACGCCGCCCATGCCGACCGCCCAGACGTCGTCCGCCGCGGCACCCCATACGCCCCGCAACCACTGCGTCACCCCGCTCGGCAGCTTCGTCCACACGCCCGGATCGTCCCCGCCACCGTCGCCGCCGCCGTTGCCGCTCGAGCACGCCGCGCACGCCAGGATCGCCGCCAGGCAGGCGACGCGCACGAGCCTGTGTCGCCGTCGCAAGATCGCCTTCATTTCTCCCTCCTTCCCGAGCCCCCTTCGTCGTGCCACGCCGCCCCCACCCGCCGGTCAATCGCACTCACCCGGGCCGCGCTGGCCAAGGACTCCGACCGCAGGGTAGTCTATCGTCGCCGGGACGATGGCGAGAACGCAATGCCCAAGGCTCGGGCTCGCATTCGGCGCCGCCGTGGCGCTCGGCGCGCTGGCCGCCTGCTCCCGCCCTGCTCCGTCTCCACCCGCGGCTGCCCGCGGCGACTCGCCCGCGGCCGACCCTCGCGACGTGGTCGTGGGACGCGGCGGGGGCTCGGGGACGACCGCACCCGGCGATGCCTCTGCCGACGCCGCGACGGAAGCCGTCCGGGACGCCGCCACGGCGGACGCGACGGCGACCGCGGAAGCGGAGGCCGGCCCGGCATCGTCGCCGAACGTCTCGTCGCCGGAGGAGTTCGAGCGCCTGGCGACGCCGCTGGTCTGCGCCCGCGCGGTGCGTTGCGGCACGATCGGCCGCTCGCAGCTCGACGATTGCCTGCTCGGCGAAGGCGAGAGCCGCCTGAACCTGGTCTGGGGCTTCCGCGACCTGCTGCGCATCGATGAGATCGCGGCCGCAGGCCGTCTGGCCATCGACCTGTCGCGCACGGGCGAGTGCCTCGACCTGCTTCGATCCGGAGGCTGCCACCTCGAGATCGCCGACGTTCCGCCGGGCTGCCTCGGGGGGGCCGAGCGCGTCTACCACGTTCCCTCGGTTTCCCCGGGGGCGCCGTGCACGCGGTGGGGCGAGTGCATCGACGGCTACTGCTCCGCCGACGGCATGTGCGAGGGGAAATGCCTCGCGCGCGTGCCCGGCGGAGCCGAGTGCGAGACGACGGGAAGCCACGGGCTCTGCACGGAGAGCGATTTCTGCCAGGACCACGTCTGTACTCCCCGGCGCCGGGAGGGAGAGTCGTGCCCCGGCCATTGGCAGGCCTGCGCGCCGGGTCTGTGGTGCAAGGGCTGGGTCCCGGAGAACGACGATCCGGAATGGCGGAGGCCCGAGCAGCCTGGGATCTGCTCGCGGCCGGAGGGGGTCGGCGCGTCCTGCGCGACCGACCGCAGCGACGACATCTGCCGCGCCGACCTGTTCTGCGACTGGAACGCCGAGCCGCCCGCGTGCCGCGAGCGCCTCGGCGAGGACGACGAATGCGGCTGGCTCGATGCCTGCGCCGACGGCCTGGCTTGCGTCGGCCTGCGCCTCGGCGGGATCAACCGCTACGGGCGCCGGATGGGCGTCGCCACGGCAGGCCGCTGCTCGCCGCACCTCGACGCGGGCGACGCGTGCGTGCCGGAGGATTTCGTCACCGGCTGCCCCGGCTCGATGACCTGCGACAAGACGACGAAGACGTGCCGCTCCACCTGCCACGAAGGCGATCCGTGCGACTCGTCCTGGTGCCCGCCTGATCGGCCGGAGGGGGAGGAGTGCGAGCCCGAGGGCTGCTGCGGCGGGTTGTATTGCGACCCGCGGACGCGCGTGTGCACGCGGCAGCTCGAGGCGGGCGAGCGGTGCCGGCCGACGCGTTTCGGCGTCGACGACGAGCCGTGTTTCCTCGGCACGTGCGATCCGCGGCGCCGGGTCTGCGATCCGGGGTGCCGGGAGTAGAAGCTCGCACCCAAGGATTGGCCGGCTGCGGTGTCGACGGGGTCGCGGCCGCGAGGAGGAACCGGGGAACTTGTGCGGGTCGTGGGAGCCTGAAGCGCGCCCGGACGGAGGTCGGCGGGGAGCACGCGATGGACGTGACCGCCAGACACCGGCGAAGGGGCCAAGGGGAGGCGACATGAGAAGCACTTCTTCGTTGCGACGCAGGTTCGTACTCGTCGGCTGCGTGGTCGCAAGCTGCGCCCTCGCCGTCGACTGCCGGTCGAAGCCTCCGGGAGGCGCGGGCCGGGCCGGGTCGTCGCCGAACGGCCTCGCGTCGGCGCCCGGCACACCGGCCGGGGACCTCGACCAGGAGGAGAAGGACGAGGAGGGCGGCGGGGGGGCCCGGGCCGCGGGGGACGAGGGGAAGATGGGGCGGCGGTCCGCGGAGAACGTGGACCGCATGGCGGGCGTCGCGGGCCCGGGGTCGATCGGCGGCCTGCAAGCGCTGGGCTACATCACCGGCGCGGACGCGGCGAAGGGGCGCTCCGGGTCCGTCCAGGGTCAATCGTCGTCCGGAACCGTGAGCGGTTTCGGCCTCGGCGGAGGCGTGGGCTACGGGCGCGGCACCGGCAGCGCGCATCGGGCGGCGCGCACCCGCGGCGGCTGCGGGAGCGATGCGACGCCGTTCGACTGCCCGGACGTCGACGAATTCCTGATCGTCGAGGCGCCGCCGCCGGCGGATGCGTCGGACACCGGGGAGCCGCCGCCCACCACGCAGGGCACGCTGCGCGCGAAGACGCCGCAGGGCGACGAGAAGGGCGACTTCCCGCTGCAGCACACCGAGGTGTCGAGCGAGATCTCGGGGATGATCGCCCGGACGACGGTCGAGCAGGTCTACGGCAACCCGTTCTCCGAGGTCATCGAGGCGGTCTACGTCTTCCCGCTCCCGGCCCTGGGGGCCGTCAACGATTTCGTGATGCAGATCGGCGACCGGAAGATCGTCGGTCTCATCCGCCCGCGCGCCGAAGCCGAGCGGATCTACGCCGAGGCCCGCGCCGCGGGGCAGACCGCCAGCCTGCTCACCCAGGAGCGCTCCAACGTCTTCACCCAGAGCGTCGCCAACATCGAGCCCGGCGGGACGGTGAAGATCGAGATCACCTACTTCGAGCGCCTCGTCTACGAGTCCGGCTACTACGAGTGGGTCTTCCCGATGGTCGTGGGGCCGCGCTACATCCCGGGCGAGCCCGCGACGCGGGCCGCGGACGGCGCGACCGCTCCTCCGGACGACCGCTCGACCGCTCGCCCCGCCGCCGGGGGAACGTCTCCCGCGACGACCCAGGTGGCCGATGCCGATCGCATCACGCCGCCCGTCCTGCCGCCGGGACAGCGCAGCGGCCACGACATCGGCCTGACCGTGACGCTCGACGCGGGCCTGCCGATCGCGCGCCTGGCCGTTCCGACGCACCAGGTCGAGACGCAGGACCTGGGCGCGGGCAGGCGCGTGCTCAAACTGGCCGCGGGCGACACGATCCCGAACCGCGACTTCGTGCTGCGCTGGAGCGTGGCCGGCGCGGACACGCAGTTCGGCGTCCTCGCCCACCGCGGCGATGAAGGCGGCTTCCTGACGCTCATGATGCAGCCGCCGGCCGAGCCGACCGACGACCAGGTGGTGCCGCGCGAGATCACGTTCCTCCTCGACATCTCCGGCAGCATGAGCGGCGTGCCGCTCGGCATCTCCACCGCCGTCGTCCGCGAGACGCTCGACCGGCTCCGCCCCGACGACCGCTTCAACATCTTCGTCTTCGCCAGCGGCAACGGCCAGCTCTGGGAGTCGGCCAAGCCGAAGACCGAAGAGAACGTCGCCGCCGCCAGGGAGTACCTCGAGAACCTGTGCGGCGGCGGCGGGACCGAGATGCTGGCCGGCATCCGCCGCGCACTCGAGGGCGAGCATGATCCGGGCGCGCTCCAGATGTACGTCTTCCTCACCGACGGCCTCGTCGGGGACGAGGACCGGATCCTCGCGCTGGTCAAGAACGACCGCGGCCAGGCGCGCTTCTTCATGTTCGGCATCGGCTCCAGCGTCAACCGCGCCTTGGTCGACGGGATCGCCGAGTTCGGCGGCGGCGCCTCCGACGTCGTCCTGAACCCCGGCGAAGCCGAGGGTTGTCGCGCCACGCGCCGGCTGTTCGCGATGATCGATTCCCCGGTCCTCGTCGACGTCCGCATCGACTGGAACGGCCTTCCGGTCGTCGACGCCTACCCGTCGAAGCTGCCGGACCTCTTCGCCGGCCAGACCGTGTCGCTCGTCGCGCGCTTCACGGGCGCCGGCAGCGGAACGGCCTACGTCACCGGCCGCATCGGCTCCCGCCAGGTTCGCTACCCGGTGTCGGTCGTGCTGCCCGAGCGCGAGGAGGCGAACGGGGCGCTCGCTCCGCTGTGGGCCCGGTGGCGAATCGAGGAGCTTTCCAAGCAGATGGTCGGCGCCGACGAGGCGGCATCGGCCGAGTTGGAGGAGCAGATCACGGACCTCGCCGTGGAGTTCCGCCTGGTGAGCCAGTACACCGCGTTCGTCGCGGTGGACGAGTCGCGCGTCGTCGGGAACGGCAACCCGCTGCGCGTGATCCAGCCGGTCGAGCTGCCGGCGGGCATGAGCTACGAGGGCGTGTTCGGCGAGCAGCCGGTGGGCGACGCGGTCGGGATTGAAACGTGGGGCGTGAACCTGCAGGCGACCGAGAGCGGCAAGATCCGGGTCGGTGCCGTGACGCTCAACAGCCCGGCGGCGGAGGCGGGCGTGCAGGCAGGCGCCATCCTCACGACCGTGAACCGCACCGTCGTCAACGACCTCGTGCATCTCGAAGGTCTGCTGCTCCAGGCGACGGGAACGAGCGTGCGGGTGGGATTCGATCCTGGGGGCGAGGTCGACCTGCCGATGCCCTGATCCGCGGATCAGCGGCCTCGCCGCCCCTGCCCACGCCGGTTCACACTCGACTCCCCCTTCGTTCGCAACAGCCCGGAATCACGGGACCTCCATTGCGGCACGCTCCCGGCAGACGGAACCGGCGTACGCACGTGGATCGTCGGGCGCGGATCGGAGGCGCCGGATCGGAAGGAGGTCGAGGATGCTGGCTCGGTTCTTCGCTCCCGTGGCTTTGCTGTCGGCCCTGGCGTCACCCGCTGCCGCGGACGGAATCGTGGGGTTCTCCGCCTCGGCCTCGGCCGGGTTCGGCTTCTCCGCCAACGTCGGCGTTTCCGTGGGCGTGGGCGTCACGCCGGTCGCCGTACAGCCGGCGCCGGTCGCGGTTCCGGTCGCGACGCCGGTGGCGGTCCCGGTGCCCCAACCCGCGCCGGTCTACGTGCACCCGGCCCAGACGTACGTGCAGCCGGCGCCCGCGTATGTGCAGCCCGCGCCGGTCTACGTGCAGCCGACCCAGGTGTACGTGCAGCCGACCACGGTGTACGTGCAGCCGGCGCCGGTCTACGTGCAGCCTGCGACGATCGTCGTGCAGCCGGTCGCGCCGCCCCCACCGCCGCAAGTGATCGTGCGCGCGGTGCCGGTGGTGCCGCAGCCGGTGGTCGTGGCCTCGGGCGCGAGCGTGGCGCTGACGGAGGAGGCTCCGGTCGAGGACGACATCGTCGACCTCGTGGCGTTCGGTCGCTACCGCAACGCGTTCGAGACGGGCGACACGGGCGGGATGAGCTTCGCGCTGCGGCTGCTGCTGGGCAGCGAGCTGTCGCTGGAGACGAAGTTCGCGTACGGCGCGGGCGGGACGCACGCGGGCGGCAACTTCGAGGACGCGCCGCTGGACTTCTCGCTGGTGTGGTACCCATGGCAGCGCGACTTTCCGATCTACTTCGCGTTCGGCGGCGGGTTCGCATGGTCGAGCGTGTGGGAGGAGTCGAACGGCGTGGGGGATCCGACGTTCGGCTGGGGGCAGTCGCAGGACGTGTGGTACGTCGGCACGCGGACGGCGGTGGGGCTCGAGTTCGAGGTGTGGGACTTCCTGCTGCTGGCGGCGGAGGCCGAGTTCTTCTACCGCTGGAACGTGGACGAGTACGGGCCGGAGGGGGGGCCGGGGGTGTCGGTCGATCTGGGGCTAGGAGTGAGGATCTAGGGGGGAGGGCGCGGAGATCCGACTGACCACTGAGACGCTGAGGGCGCTGAGAGGAACGCTGAGAAGGCGGGGGCCGGGGGGAGCAGGGGGGAGCGGGCGGGTCGCAGGCGAGGGAATCGTGTGGCACCGAACGCCCTTCGTCTCGCTTCGCTCGCTCAGGGCGTTCGGCGCACTTGCTCCGGCACAGGTTCAGGTGCGAGGCCGTTCCGGCTTCTATGGCGCTCCGTGGTAGATCCCGACGATGTTGCACGACACGGCGGTGAAGACGAAGGCGACGGAGATGGCATCGGGGTTTTCGTCGTACTCGTAGCAGAAGTACGCGTCGCCGCGGTCGGGATCACGCTCACAACCCTGACCAGGAGCGCAGTCCTGAGTTGCCGTCCCCTCCGTGCACGATATGCCGGTGAACCCTTCCGGAATCACGTCCAGATCGGCTTGGCCCGCGGCAATCACGCGGATCGTGTCGGCATCGATCGTTGGTCCGAGTTCGCTTCGGTAGGCGATGGCGATGAACTCGGAGCCCTCGTCGAGGAAGACGCTACCACCGAGCATCCCCTGGACCGCGCTTCCGTCGAGGGGCGGGTCGCCCACCGGCGCCGTGCCCAAGTCCCAGACGATTTGCGCGTCGTGTATCGGCAGGGTTGCAGTCGTGCCGCTCACCACGAGAGCGATGGTGACGTCCGCTCCCGACGCCGAGTAATCACCGATACGGAGGTCGCCGTCGGCACCGGCCGTGTCGGCGAGCACACCGTTGACGAACAGGGCACGGGCGCTGTCGAGGTCGTCGGGATCGGTCAGCGAGTCCTCGTCCACGAGCAACTCGCCGTGCCCGGTCAAGTTGTTCGTGGGGTCGGAGTCCGTGTCCACTCCACTGTGGACGGCGAGGTAGACCGCTCCCCCGTCGTCCGCCCAGTCGTCGACGTCGAGGAGCCGAAACAGCAGCAGGTTCCGTCCCTCCTCGATGGATCGCCGCATGTCTCCATCGACGTCAATGTCCATGCCGGCATCCTGCACCGCCATGACCAACGCGCCGAACTGGTTGTCCGTGCCCCACGGACCATCGGCCGGCTGGTATCCCTCGGGACCGGTGCTGGCGCAGTCTAGATTGAAGCCCTCGCCGTCGTCAGGGTTGCCGATGCGGATGGAGTCGATCACGAAAGATGCCTTGACGCCGTCGAATGGGTTCGGCTCGTACGGCGGCGGGACGTCGGGACACCGGTTGGGACCTCCCCCGACGTCAACTTCCCGCGATCCGGAATTGGAACAGGACTGGAACAGACACCCGGCGGCGATTGCCAGGGGTGCGGCAAGTACCAAGCGCCAACCGCCCACGCAATCGCCCATGCCCCGCTCCTCCAGCCCGAAGCGTAGCACGCGACCGGTGGAGAGGCCCGCGCGGTCGGCCGAAGTCACGGCGCGTCGAGGTGCGATCGCAGCCAGGCGATCGAATCGTCGGTACGAAGCTGGCGGTAGGCGACGAAGCCGAAGGCGACGTCGGTGTGGCCGCCGCCGGGGACGACCTCGTACTCGACGGTCACCCCGCCCGCGCGCAGCGCGTCGACCACGGCGCGAGTCCACGCCTCCGGGACGACGTCGTCCGCGTCCCCCTGGTAGATGCGCAGGGGCGCGGTTTGCTCGTACGGCCCGATGCGGTTCTCGTCGAACCAGCCGTGGAACGCGGCGTACTCGCCCCATGCTCCGCTACGGTACGCGTCCAGGAACCCCGGCGAGAAGATCGCCGCGGCGCTCTCGCCCAGCTCGGAGCCGAGGGTCGCGCCGCCCGTCGTGGAGACGAGGCAGCGGGATTCCATGATCCCGTCGATCCGGGCGGTCAGGTCCGGCGCCCATAGCTCCGGCCCGGTCCATCCGTAGTGTTTCGCCCAGGCCCACACGAACAGCGCGTGGAAGACGAGGTGCGGCCCGTCGACGGCCGCGCCGGCTCGCCACTGTTCCTCCCACATCGTCGCCGGACCGCTCGCGGCGAAGGCGCGCACGTCCAGCTCGGGCGCGTACGTCGAATGGAGCGCCGCGGCGGCCAGCGCCGCATGGCCTCCTTGGCTCAGGCCGGCTACCGCGTACCGGCCGGAGATCGGCACGCCGAGCCACCCCGCCAGCGCGCGGGCAGTGCGCAACGCGTCGAGCGCCGAGCGACCTTCGGAGGCAGCGACCAGGTAGGGGTGGACGCCGGCCGTTCCGAGACCGGGATAGTCGGGCGCGACGCCGATCATGCCGTGCGCCCCGAACAGTCCGGCCAGGCCGCCGCCCGCCAGCGTCCCCGTCACCGCGCAGGCGTCGGCGACGCCCGACGTCCCGTGCTCGTTGGTCACGACGTGATACCCGGCGGCCGGCGGGTCGATCCCGAACGGAATCGTCACCGTCGCGAGGCAGTCTTCGCCCGAGGTGAAGTACCGCACGACGTACGCCGAGTACCCGTTATCGATCGTCACGTCCGGGTCCAGGTACGGCTCCAGGTCGCCCGTCGTGTAGTCGCCCAGGTGCGTCACCTCGCGCAGGCACCCATCCACCGTGCACGACGGATCCGGGACGGTCCCGCCATCGGTCTCGTCCCCCGTTTCGGCGCCGTCTCCTTCCGCAACGCTGTCGTCCCCTGCCGCTCCGTCCGCACCTTGGTCCTCGGCCTCGCTTTCCGCGTCGCCGGCGCTGGCCTCGGTTCCCCCGTCGTCGCCCCGTGCATCCTCGGCGCCGCCGCCCCCTGTCCGCTCGCACCCGACAATCAGCGCCAGGCCGAGCAGCCAACTCGCGGTTGGCAACGGATGTCGGTTCTCGAGTGCACGCACGATGGCAGCGTGTCAGCCCCATCGTGTCACGTCAACCCGCCGGGACCGGTACGCGATTCGTCGTGGAGCCTTCCCGCCACCCGAACCGCGAGCTCCAGCGAGCGGATGCGCCCTTCCCGGCGTTCGCGGCTTCGAAGGTGCTATGGCCCCTCGTGGTAGATCCCGACGATGTTGCAGGACACGGCGGTGAAGACGAAGGCGACCGAAATGGCGTCGGGGTTCTCGTCGTACTCGTAGCAGAAGAACGCGTCGTCGCGATCGGGGTCCTGTCTGCAGCTTTGCCCCGGAGCGCAGTCCTGGAACGCGGTCCTCTCGGTGCACGAGCCGTCGGTGAACCCCTCCGGAATCACGTCCAAGTCGGCCTGACCGGCCAGGATCGTCCGAACGGTCTCGTCGGGGTCTGTATTCGGGTAGAACCAGACCAGCGCGTCGCCGACGAGGGGGCGGAGAAACTCCACGGCGTCGGCAAGAAACACGAATCCCCCGAGCAGTCCGCGGACGAGCTTGCCATCGAGCGGCGGATGGCCGCTTGGTGCCTGTTCCAGGTCCCAGACGACGCGGGCGTCGTGTATGGCTAGCGTCATGTCACTGCCGCGGAGGACAAGCTGGAGCGCGACATCCGCGCCGGACGCGGCGAAGTTGCCGAGATCGATTCGTCCCTCCTCGACGGTGTCCAGGAGGGTGCCATTCCCGAACCACGCGCGTGCACTCAGCAGGTCGTCGGTGCCGATCAGCGATCGGTCGTCCACCAGCAGCTCGCCACGTCCCGTAAGCCGGCCCAAAGCGTAGCACTCGACCCGCAGGAACGCCCGCGGGCGACGCCGGGCCGAACGCGCCGCAGCTCACTTGAACCCCAGCCGGAGCAAGTGCGCCGAACGCCCTGAGCGAGCGAAGCGAGACGAAGGGCGTTCGGCGCCGCGTGGTGCTTCCTGCAGCGGCGCCGTCGGCTCGAGGTCCGGCGGGCTTGCTGCGCTCGCCAAGGCATCGGCGGCCGCACCCCGCCGCCGCTCCAGGAACCCGTCCCCCCTCTTCTCAGCGTTTGTCTCAGCGTCCTCAGCGTCTCAGTGGTTCAGTCGGACTCAGCGCCCTCCCCTCCCTCGGCGCCCTCCCTCCCCTGCTCCTCCCACATCTGCTCCCGCTCCTCGATGAACGCCACGGCTTCCTCCAGCACGTAGACCACCAGCGGCCAGTTCTCGCATCGCACGTCGTCCCCGGTCTCCTGGCACACGTCCTCGCCGGCCTGGACACGAGGGTCGGACTGCAGCTCGCGAAGCGCCGGGAGCGATCCGACCGAGCCGACGGCGCCGATCGTTTCCACCACCGCGGCGAGAATCTCCTGGTCGTCCCGGTCCGCCAGGAGCGGCTCCAGCCAACCGGCCAGTTCCGCGACCTCGTCCGCCTTGAGGACCGACTCGCAGGCACGGCCGAGCGGATGGATCTCGCGACTCCAGACATTCGAGCCGCCCGAGCCGCCCCAGGTCACGATCGGCAGGCAGGGGTCGTTCCACGGTCGCTCGACCAGTGCCGCCAGTGCCGCCAACGCCCGCAGCCGCAGCTCCTTGGGCGCCTGGACGGCCAGGTCGCGCAGCAACGGGATAGCGCCGCGCTGCACGATGTCGGCGTACCCCTCCAGCGCCCGTACGCGGAACTCCCAAGCCTCCGCCCCCTTCCCCTCCAGGCGCGCCACGGCGCGCTCCGCCAGCGGCGCCGGCGCTCGCCCGAGGACCGCGGAAAGCTCCTCGCGCTCGAAGTCCCGGAACAGCGTCACCAACGCGCCGCGGTACAACCGGGCGACGTCATACCCCGCATCCGCCAGCGCGGCGGTGCCGTACACGGAGCGAATCTCCGGCCCGTCGTCGGCCGCGCCGTCGATGCCCAGCAGCCGCTCGGCGACGACCGTCCGGCAACGCCCCTGCCGTTCCTCGGAGCGGATCAGCCCTTCGACCTGGTCCTGCCAGACGATGTCGCGGCTCGTGCCGCACGCGCCGCCGCCGGGATCGGCGCGGCGGTACAGCGCCGCGGCGACGTCGAGCTTGCCGAGCGCCTCGGCGGCGAGCGCGGCGTCGCGCATGATGTACGAGAACCGCGCTCCACCCCAGGCGTACTCGTCCTCCTCCTCCGCCCGCAGGGCTCCCGGATACCCCAGCGCCGTGAGGTACGCCATCGCATCGTCGTACACTCCTTCGATGTCGCCCGCGCTCTTCGCCATGTCGATCGCCTCGCGCATGCGCTCCAGGTCCTCGTTCGCGGGGCCGGGCGAGGTCCAGGAGCCGCCCTGCCCTTCCGGGGCCACGCCCACCTCCGGTCCCGCCTCCGCAACGGCTGCCAGGAAGTAGCCCAGATCCGCCCGCTCCCCATCCGTGGCCGCCTCGGCGACCAGCCCGCCGTCGCGAAAGCGCAGCACGGCGAAGTCGTCCAGCGCGGCGCTCGCCGCGGCCGCTTCCGCCTCGGCGGGCGGGGCGCAGGCCGCAGCCGAGCGTTCCGCTGCCCAACGGTGCTCGAGGATCCGCTCGACGGACATTCCCGCCTCGTACAACCCGCGCGCGTCGAGGCGGTAGAGCAGCGCGATGGAGGCGTCGCCGCCGACCTCGCCAAGGAGGTCGATCAGCTTCGAGACCGTGGCGATGGGCTCGATCGGACCCTCGACGCCGGGGACCAGCGGCGAGCCGCACTCGGCATCACCGGCCAGGCAGCCGGAGAGGATGCGCTCGAGCAACCCGACGATGGTCGGTTCGTCGAGACCGGCGGCGCGGGCGCGGGCGACTTCCTCCTCCCGCGGGACGTACGTGCGCGCCAGATCCGCCGACGCGAGCAGCTCCTCGGCACGGGACAGCGCCGCCGCGGGTGTCGCCGGCAGCGTCGGAGCGGTCGTCACGGGCGGCGTCGAAGGCGTCGTCGACGCCGCGGGCCCGCACGCGACGCAAGCGAGGATGGAGATGGTCGTCAACCGGAGCCTGCCGCACGGTGAAAACATGAGCCCTACGATAGCAGATTGCCGCGAATGTTCCCGGCCCCTCAGGTCACGCGGCCCGGACCAACGCTCCACCGCTCCACCGCTCCGCCTGACCAGTCATTGACCCGACTCGCGCCGTGCGGCTAGCGTCGGCGTGGGGGTCGAAGGAGCCGACATGGCCGAGGAAGCGAAGGGGCAGCCCGAGCCGTTCCCGCGCACGTTCTGGACCGCGAACCTGACGGAGCTGTTCGAGCGCGCCGCGTACTACTCGATGGCGAGCTTCGTCATGCTGTACCTGGGCCAACTCGGGCTGGGGGACTACTGGCCGAGCACGCTCAACGGGATCCTCTGGGCGCTGGTGTACTTCCTGCCGATCCTGTCGGGCACGATCGCCGACCAGGTCGGATTCAAGCGCTCGCTGCTCGTCGCCTTCGTCCTCCTCGCGATCGGCTACACCTGCATGGGCTACCCGGTGTGGTTCGGCGGGCAGCCGCTGGCCGACAAGGTGGCACCGGAGATGTCCGCCGGCGCCGGGGTGATCCTGCCCGTGGTGCTGGCCATCGTGTTCATCGGCATGGGCGGCTCGGTGATCAAGCCGTGCATCTCCGGCACCGTGCAGAAGACCTCGGTCGGCCGCGCGACCATGGCCTTCTCGATCTTCTACATGGTGATCAACATCGGCTCGATCGCGGGCCGCGGCACGAGCTACTTCGTCCGCACGCGCTCGAGCCTGAGCTACATCTTCGCGGTCGCCGTGGCCTGCTCGATCGTCGCCTTCTTCGTCGTGCTCTTCCTGTACCGCGAGGTCGAATCCACCGGTCCGGCGAAGCCGCGGAGGAGCGTGGGCCGCATCCTCCTGGACATGGTGCTCGTGTTGCGCAACCTGCGCTTCGCGCTGTTCCTGCTGGTGCTGTCGGGCTTCTGGTTCCTCTACACGCAGGTCTACAACATGGTCCCGCTGTACCTGAAGAAGGTGGTGGAGAAGGACCCGGCGGTCGACCTGTACACGATGGCCAACCCGATCACGATCGTGGCCTTCCAGCTCCTGATCACGAAGATTTTCGGCAAGCTCAAGCCGATCCGCTCGATCGTGACCGGCATCCTGATCATCAGCGTCGCCATGCTGGTCAACATCGTGCCGGTGCTGGCTGCCGGCGGAGTCCGCGCCTCGTTCATGGAGTGGATCCCGCTCGGCGCCCTGTTCGCGGTGCTCACGGTGTCGCTGATTGCCTTCGGCGAGCTGTTCACGTCGGCGCGGACCTTCGAGTACATCGGCGCGCTGGCGCCGAAGGGCCAGGAAGGGCTGTTCCTGGGCTACGCCAATCTCCCGACCGCGATCGGCTCGCTGGTCGGCGGCCCCGTAGGCGCGGCGATCTTCAACGAGATCATGTGCCACGGCGCGACCAAGCGCCCCGACGGGCTGCTCGATCTCCAGCCGGCCTGGAACGCCGCCGGGTGGAGCGTGCTCATGGCCATCGGCCTGCTCACCGCCGCCGGCATGTGGCAGTACAACCGCTGGCTCCAGCGGCAGCAGAAGGCCGAGGCGGCGTAGCCGCGCTCTACGGCAGCGCGACGTCCACGGCGATGGCCAGCAGCCGCAGCGTCACGGGCATGTCGGTCGAGTTGTAGATGCTGTCGGTGTCCCAGATGCGCTCGACACCGGCCACGCGAACGTCGGCGCCGTCCGGCGACACGGCAAGGATCGGCGAGTCGAAGGCGTGGAGCGGCCGCGGGCTCTCCGTCTGCCCGGGCTGCTCGAAGAGCGTCGCCAGGTTCCACGCCGTCCCCGTCCGGACCGCGTAGCGTACCTGGCCCGGCACGTCGTTGGCCCCGGTCCCGTCGTGCCATTGCGAGACGTCGTCGAAGACGATGTGGAAGCGGCCCGACCCGTCGAGCGCGAGCTGCGGCGTCTCGCCCGTGAACGCCGTGCCGTCGGCGCCGGCGTAGTCGTCCGATTGATCGGCGACGGTCTCGAAGCACCACTCGCCGCCCCGCTTCCCGTAGAACCGCAGCTCGGAGCCGATCAGCGACCCGGTGACGACGCGGGTCTGGAACGTCGCCGCGATCCACGGGGCGCCGGCGGCATCGACGACGAGCGCCGCGTTCGTCGCGAATTCGTCGTTGGGGTCGCCCCAGCGCCCGGCCTGCACGGTCTCCGTCGTCCACGTGCCGCCCGCGTCGACGCGGCCGTAGTACAGATCCATGTTGCACGGGTCGCAGGGATATTCGGTGTTCTTGAACGCGGCGTGGACCGAGCCGTCCGCGGCCGCCGCCCACGACTGGATCTCGCCGGCATCCAGGGCCGGAAGCCCGGCAAAGGTCCACGCGCTCCCCGCCGACGCCGGGCGCCGCGCGTGCACGAGTGCTCCGCGCCCGCGACGGTGGCCCGCAGGACGGCCAGCCACGCGCCGTCCGCCGCCGTCGACGCGGCCACGAGCGAGACCGACGAGGGAGCGCCGCCCAGAGCAGCCTCCAGCCCGCCGCTCGCGACGGACGACGACCAGCTCCCGCCGCTCGAACGCACGTACTCGTACAGCTCGCCGCCCGACGCGGCGTGCAGGACGACGGGCGAGCAATCCGCGTCGAACCACAGCGCCACACCCGCGCCGAACCCGGTCAGCGCCGGCTCGACGATCTCCGGAGTCCCGGCGCCGCCCGTCAGATCGACGTACAGGAGCGCCGGGCTGCCCCCGGCAGTGGGCTCGGAGTCGCGGTAGATCAGGCCGACGTCGCCGCACGGCCCGCGCGCCAGCATTCCGGGGCGCCCCTCGGGCAGCGGGTGGAAATCGGGCGGGAGCTGGTTCATCGTGGCACCGGTCTTCTCGACGACCGTCGCCGGCGTGCCCGCGGTCACGGTCGCCGCACCCCCCGCGCCGCTCGGGTCGAACCCGCACCCGGGCCCGCCGCCGCCGTCGTCCCCTCCCCCGCCGCCGTCGTCCCGACCGTCGACATCCCCGCCCGACACGTCGCCGCCGTCCGCGGCGGCATCATCGCCCCCCGAGCACCCGACGAGCCCCAGAAGCAGCGCGAAGATGAAATGGAAGCCGACTCGCGTCATCGTGCAACCCTCCTCCAGCGAAAAACGCAGAGCGTAGAACGTAGAACGCCCTATCCCCCGCGGTTCTCGCGCGTGATGCCGTAGCCGCGGATCTTCTTGTGCAAGTTGGTGCGTTCGATGCCGAGCGCCTGCGAGGCGCGCGAGATGTTCCAGTCGTAGTAGGCCAGGGCGTCCAGGAGGAAGGCCTTCTCGGCCTGCTCGCGGAACAGGCGCAGCGGCACGCCGGGGCGGAACCCCGACTCCGGGGTGGCGACGGGTGTCGCGCCGCGGACCTCGTCGGGCAAGTCGGACGGCCGGATGGTGGATTCGGAGAGGATCACCATGCGCTCGATGACGTTCTTCAGCTCGCGCACGTTGCCCGGCCAGTGGTAGCGCATCATGGCCTCGACGACGCCGGGCTCGACCACCTTGGCGCGGAAGCCGTTTTCCTCGCAGAAGCGGCTGACGAGGGTTTCGACGAGGACGGGGATGTCCTCGGGGTGTTCGCGCAGCGGCGGGGACTGGATCGGGACGACGGCGAGACGGAAGTAGAGGTCCTCGCGGAACCGCCCGCCTTTGACCTCTTCTTCCAGGGTGCGGTTGGTGGCGGCGAGGATGCGCACGTCGA
Source organism: Deltaproteobacteria bacterium (assembly GCA_016218815.1). Lineage (GTDB taxonomy): Bacteria > Myxococcota_A > Polyangia > DRWM01 > JAAZOP01 > JAAZOP01. The sequence goes on along the minus strand of JACRCX010000060.1, from coordinate 97,482 downwards.
CGGACAGGGCGGACTCGCCGCCGACGCGGGTGATCTCGCCGGACTGGAGGGCGCGCAGCACCTTGGCCTGGGCGCTGGGGCTCATGTCGCCGATCTCGTCGAGGAACAGGGTGCCGCCGTCGGCGATCTCGAACTGGCCGCGCTTGCGGCCCTGCGCGCCGGTGAACGCCCCGCGCTCGTAGCCGAACAGCTCGCTCTCGATCAGCTCGCCGGGGATCGCCGCGCAGTTCACCTTGACGAACGGGGCGTCGGCGCGCGGCGAGAGGCGGTGGATGGCGCGGGCGATCAGCTCCTTGCCGGTGCCGCTCTCGCCGGTGATGAGCACGCGGCCCTTGGTCGGGGCGACCTTGCGGATCTCGTCGAACAGCCGCCTCATCGCCTCCGAGGAGCCGATCATCTCGAGCTGCGGCTCGACGCGCGCGCGTAGCTGCGTGACCTCGCGCACCAGCCGCCACTTCTCCAGGCTGTTGCGGATCGCGATCACCACCCGGTCGCGCTCGATCGGCTTCTCGAAGAAGTCCGCCGCGCCGAGCTGCACGGCCTCGACGGCCTCCTTCACCGTGGCGTGCCCGGAGATCATCAGCACCGGAAGCTGGGGCTCACCCTGCCGCCTCTCGCGGATGCGCTTGAGCGCGTCGAGGCCGCTCATTCCGGGGAGCTTGACGTCGAGGATGGCGAGGTCGAGCTCCTCGCGCTCGAGCAGCTCGAGCCCCTCCTCCGCGGTGGGCACGGCGCTCACGCGGTAGCCCTCGCCGGTGAGTACCATCTCCAGCGTGCGGCGGATGTTCTTCTCGTCGTCGACGACCAGGATGTGGTAGCTCATCGGTCCCCTCCTCCGGCCTCGCCCTGGACGCGCACGGCTCCCGCATCGACGACCGGCTCGTTGCTCTCGACGAGCACCGCGTGCAGATCCTGCACGAGGCGGTCGACGTCTCCGAGCGGCACGAGGAAGGAGATGCGGAAGGCGGTGGTGCTCAGGCCTTCCAGCGGGATACCGAGACGCTCGACGCGCGCCAGGCTCGCCAGGAGCACCTTCTCGTCGCGCGTGATGCCTTCGCCGATCACCGACACGGCGCCCAGGTGTTCGTCGAGCTCGACGGCGTCGCCGAGCATCGCGGTCAGGTCCGAGCGGAAGCGCGCGAAGTGCACGGCGTTCTCCAGCGGCACGAGGAACGACGCCCGCGACCAGGCCGGAGTGGCCGGGGGCGAGGCGCAGGAGACCTCGCGCAGGGGGATCTGGTGCTGGCCGGCCAGGGTCAGCACCTCGGCCAGCCGAGCGCCCGTCGCGTGCCCGATCAGCCGGACGCGGGCGATGTTCTTGGAGCTGACGACGGCGCGCGGGGTGTACTCCTCGACCGGCGCGCCCTTGCGGATCACGGTTTCGCGTCCCGGCTGGAACGAGGCGCGCGCGTAGATGGCGATCCCCGCCTGCTTGGCGAACTCGACGGCCTGCGCGTTCATGACCTTCGCCCCCGCCTGGGCCATCTCCTGCATCTCGGCGTAGCTGATCTCCGGCAGGTGCCGCGCTCCGGGCACGACGCGGGGGTCGGCCGAGTAGACGCCGTCGACGTCGGAGTAGATCTCGCAGGCCTCGGCATCCAGCGCCGCGGCGAGCGCGACGGCGGTGGTGTCGGAGCCGCCGCGCCCGAGCGTGGTCACCTCGCGCTTGTACGACACGCCCTGGAAGCCGGCGACGATGACGATCTTCCCGCGCGCCAGCTCGTCCTGCACGCGGAACGGGCGGACCTCGAGGATCCGCGCGTCCGAATGCCGGTCGTTGGTCGTAATCCCGGCCTGCGAGCCGGTGAACGACACGGCCTCGCCGCCCCGTTCGTGGATCGCGATGGCCAGCAGGGCCATGGTCACGCGCTCGCCGGTCGTCAGCAGCATGTCCAGCTCGCGCCGCGGCGGCGACGCCGTCAGCTCGCGGGCCTGCGCCAGGAGCTGGTCCGTGGTCTTGCCCATCGCGGAGACGACCACGACGACGTCGTAGCCCGAGCGCTGCCGCGCCATGACCGCGTCCGCGATGCGCCGGAGCTTGTCCAGATCGGCGACGGACGAGCCCCCGTATTTCTGCACCACGATCGGCATGGGGGCACGATGCCACAGCGCGACCGGGCGCCGCAACAAGCGGTGCGGAAGTTCTTGGTGCATGGTAATTGGTTGTTGGTTCGCACGTCCGGACCAAGAACTCGACCAGGACGACCAACCAATTGCCAACAACCTCTCGCCGTCCTCCTCTCCTCCTGCTACCCTTGCGGTGTCGGGGTGTTCGGCTCCGGCAGGAGGGTGCACCATGGGACGCTTCGCCATCCTCGCGGTCGCGTTCGTCTGGGCGGTGGCCGCGGGCTGCGGCGACGGGGGCGGGACGGCGACGGACGGGGCGGGCGAGGCGACCGGCGACGCCGAGCAGGACGTCCCGGTGCCCGACGGCGAAACCTTCCCGGACGGGGACGCGGACGTGGACGGCGGCGACGCGGACGGCGCGGACGGCGACGCGGACGCGGATGACGGCGGGTCGTGCGAGCCGACGGGGCTCGAGCAGTGCAACGGGATCGACGACGATTGCGACACGTTGACCGACGAGGATTTCGATCTCCTGACGGACGACTCCAACTGCGGCACCTGCGACGGGGTCTGCTTCCCGCTCCACGCCACCGGCGGCTGCGCGGGCGGGGAGTGCGTGATGGCGTGCGAGCCGGGCTGGGTCGATGCGGACCGCACCTGGGTGGACGGGTGCGAGTACTACTGCACGCCGACGGCGGCGCGCGAGATGCCCACCGACGGCACGTGCGACGACGGTTTCGACAACGACTGCGACACCCGCACGGACGCCACGGATCGCGACTGCGCGGTGTGCGTGCCGGAGTTCTGCAATGCCGAGGACGACGACTGCGACGGACTGACCGACGAGGATTTCGACGTCGACTTCGACGCGGTGAACTGCGGCGCCTGCGGGATCATCTGCCCCTACCGCCCGCACGCGCTGCCGGCCTGCGAGCTGGGGACGTGCGCGTTCGCGTGCGAGTCCGGCTGGACGGACGCCGACGGCCTGGTGGCGAACGGCTGCGAGGCGCCGTGCATCCCCGACCCCATGGCCGATGAGACGGCCTGCGACGGCCTGGACACCGACTGCGACGGCGTCGCCGACGAGGACTTCGTGCCCACGCCGTGCGGGCTGGGCCTGTGCGTCCGCGACTCGGTCTGCCGGCTGGGCGTGGAGACCTGCACGCCGCGCGACCCGCCTTCGGCGACGGACACGACCTGCGACGGCCTGGACGACGACTGCGACGGAACGACGGACGAGGAGGGCGACTGCACCTGCGTCACGGACGTCGACTGCGACGACGGCAACCCGTGCACCGGGGACGTCTGCCAGCCGTCCCGCATCTGCCTGGTGACGGCGGTCGCGGACGGCACGGGCTGCCCGATCGGGCTGTGCTGCGGCGGCGACTGCCTCGACGTCTCGGCCGACGACGACCATTGCGGGACGTGCGACAACGTCTGCGGTTCCGGCAGCGGGTGCGCCGTCGGCGCCTGCCAGTGCGACGCCGGCCTCCTGAACTGCAACGGGAGCTTCGCCGACGGCTGCGAGACCAACGGGGCGACCGACCCTGGCAACTGCGGCGCCTGCACGGTCCGCTGCGGCTCGCACGCCTCGTGCGCCGGCGGCTCCTGCGCCTGCACCGACCCGTACCTCGACTGCAACGCGAGCTGGGGCGACGGGTGCGAGGTCAACGGCTCGATCGACCCCGACAACTGCGGCACCTGCGACGACCGCTGCGGCGTCGGCGCCGGCTGCTCCGGCGGCACTTGCGGCTGCACGGCGCCGTTCCTCGACTGCAACGGCAGCTTCGCCGACGGCTGCGAGGTCGATCCCTATTCCGACCCGTCGCACTGCGGCTCATGCGGCAACGCCTGCGGACTCTACGCGAACTGCTCGGGCGGGGCCTGCGGGTGCGCCGCGCCGTTCCTCAACTGCAACGCGAGCTGGTCCGACGGGTGCGAGATCAACCCGCTGTCCGACCCGCTCAACTGCGGCACCTGCGGCAACCGTTGCGGGCTCAACGCGGTGTGCAGCGCGGGGACGTGCGAGTGCAGCACGGGGTTCCTGAACTGCGACGGCGTGTGGGGCAACGGCTGCGAGGTCAACGGCGCGCTCGACACGCGCAACTGCGGCTCCTGCGGCAACAACTGCGGGGTGTCGGCGACATGCTCGGGCGGCTCGTGCTCGTGCTTCGCCGGTTTCGCCGACTGCGACGGTTCGCCGGGCTGCGAGTCCAACACGCTGTCCGACGCGAACAACTGCGGCACCTGCGGCAACGCCTGCGGCACGAGCGGCTACTGCTCCTCCGGCACGTGTGCCTGCCTCTCCGGCTACGGCAACTGCAACAGCTCCTGGGGCGACGGCTGCGAGACGAACCTGTACACGACGGCGGCCAACTGCGGCTCGTGCGGCAACAACTGCGGCGCCCACGCCACGTGCTCCGGCGGGAGCTGCAGCTGCGACGCCAGCTACGGCAACTGCAACGGGTCCTGGGGCGACGGCTGCGAGTCCGACCTGCGGACGACGACGGCGCACTGCGGCTTCTGCGGCAACAGCTGCGGCAACAACGCGAGCTGCGCTTCGAGCGCCTGCGCCTGCAACGCGAACTTCGGCAACTGCAACGGCTCGTGGTTCGACGGCTGCGAGGTCGACCTGCGCACGACCGCGGCCAACTGCGGGACGTGCGGCAACAACTGCGGGCCCAACGCCACCTGCTCCGGCGGGTCCTGCTCGTGCAACGCGAACTGGGGCAACTGCAACGGTTCCTGGAGCGACGGCTGCGAGATCGACTTGCGGATCAGCCCGGTCAACTGCGGGAGCTGCGGCAACGCCTGCGGGGCCAGCGCCACCTGCGCCGCCAGCTCGTGCGCGTGCGTGGCGCCGTACCTCAACTGCAGCGGCGGCTGGGTCGACGGGTGCGAGACCTACGGCTTCTCGGACAGCAACAACTGCGGCTCGTGCGGCAACCGTTGCAACGCCAACGCCACGTGCAGCGCCGGGAGCTGCCAGTGCAACACGAACTGGGGCAACTGCAGCGGCGGCTGGGCCGACGGTTGCGAGACCAACCTGCAGACGAGCAGCACGAACTGCGGCTCGTGCGGCAACCGCTGCAACGCCAACGCCACGTGCGTCTCGGGCGGCTGCCAGTGCAACACGAACTGGGGCAACTGCGGCAGCGGCACGTGGACCGACGGCTGCGAGACCAACCTCCTGACCAGCGGCACGAACTGCGGCTTCTGCGGCAACTCCTGCGGCACCAACGCCACGTGTTCCGGCGGTTCCTGCGCCTGCAACGCGGGCCGGATCAACTGCGACGGGGCGTGGACCAACGGCTGCGAATGCGTGACGCCCCAGGACTGCGTTCGCGGCACGACCAGCTCGTCGGGCTGCGCCAACGCGTGCATGACCAAGACCTGCGACACGTGCTGCCACTGGGGCGCCTGCTCCGGCTGCGGCAGCTGCAGCACCACGTTCCAGTGCGGCTCGTCCTGCGCCTCGGATCATCACGTGATCAGCGCGACCTGGTCCTCGAGCTGCCCCGGCTCCTGCTGCTCCAACAACTCCGTCAACTGCGCCCCGAGCTGCGGCTCGTCGTTCTTCTCCTGCGGTCTTTCCTGCTCGAGCGGCTACCACGTGACCAACTCGACTTGGTCCTCGAGCTGTTCCGGCTCCTGCTGCTCCAACAACTCCGTCAACTGCGGCCTCAACTCCGGCTCCTTCTTCTCCTGCGGCCTGTCCTGCCCCGCCGGCTGGCACGTGACCAGCTCCACCTGGTCCTCGAGCTGCTCCGGCTCGTGCTGCTCCAACAACTCCGTCAACTGCGCGCCGGACTGACCCTGCTCCGGGTCGTCCATCCGACCCGGATCGCGAACGGGGTTGACCCGGCCTGGGGCTCGGTGTAGTTATGCACCATGCGCTTCCAATTCAGGAGCAGAAATGGAAGTGATTGATCGATTCCTGCGGGATCCCGGCCAGAGCTTCTTCCTCTTCGGACCTCGCGGGACGGGGAAGTCCACGTGGACGCGCTTGGCCTTCCCTGATGCGCTCCGCGTCGACCTGCTCGACCTGGAAGCCTACCGAGCGTACCAGTCGCGGCCCGAACGGCTCGCGGAGGTGGTGCGAGGCCGGCGCGGGAAGCAGGTCGTGGTCATCGATGAGATCCAGAAGGTGCCGGATCTGCTGAGCACCGTCCACCTGCTGATCGAGGAGGACCGGTCGCGGCGGTTCGTCCTGACGGGCTCCAGCGCGAGGAAGCTCCGGCGAGCCGGGGTCAACCTGCTGGCTGGGCGCGCCTTGCTGCGTTCCGCACACCCGTTCATGGCCGCCGAGCTGGGCAAGTCCTTTCGGTTGGCCGATGCCCTTCGCCGCGGACTGCTGCCCCTCGTGCTGGCGGCGCCCGATCCCGATCAGGTCCTCGGGAGCTACGCCTCGCTGTACCTGAAGGAAGAGGTGCTGGCCGAAGGCCTCGTCCGGAACCTCGGCGCGTTCGCGCGGTTCCTGGAGACGGTCAGCTTCTCCCATACCAGCATGCTCAACATCAGCAACGTCGCGCGCGAGTGCCAGGTCGAGCGCAAGGTGGTCGAGGGCTACGTCTCGATCCTGGAGGACCTTCTCCTGGGCTATCGCGTCCCCGTCTTCACCAAGCGGGCGAAACGGGCTGTTGCGGCCCATCCCAAGTTCTATCTCTTCGACGCCGGGGTCTTCCGCTCCCTCCGCCCATCCGGTCCGCTCGACCGTCCCGAGGAGATCGAAGGGGCGGCGCTGGAAGGGCTGGTCGCCCAGCACCTGAAGGCATGGACCGCGTATCGGGCGGGGCGCGCCGAGCTGTTCTTCTGCCGCACGATCCGGGGCGTCGAGGTGGACTTCGTCGTCTACGGACCGGAGGGTTTCTGGGCGTTCGAGGTCAAGAACACGCGACGGGTGAGGCCCGAAGACCTCCGCTCGCTCCGGGCGTTCCGGGCCGATTACCGGGAGGCGGAGTGCATCCTGCTCTACCGCGGGCAGGAGCGCCTCCGCACGGACGACATCCTCTGCATCCCATGCGAGGAGTTCCTGCGCGGACTCCGTCCCGACAGGCTTCCCACCGCGGGGCTGTGAGCGCCCTCTCCCACGATCCGCCGCGCCGCCGCCGGCCCGCGAGTCGTCGCTGGTGGCCTGGTGGCTCGTGGCTGGTGGTTCGACCAGCTGCCAGCTACGAGCTACCAGCCACCAGCTACCGCCCTGCCTTCCCCCCTTCGAGGACGGGCAACGCCTCCACGCCGGACTCCAGCACGACTTCCAGCACGACCCCTCCCCCGGCGTCCAGAAGCTGCAGCGTGCCGCCCCAGCCGTCGTTCTCGAAGCGGACCACCGCGCTGCCGCCTGCCGCCAGGCTGATGCCGGCGCCGCTGCGCGTGCCGTCGTCGCTCGAGCCGACCCCCGTTGCGGCGCCGTCCAGCGACAGTACGTGCAGGAAACGCGAGCGCCCGCCGGCGGAGTCGTCCGCGACGTCGACCCGCCAGCCGCCGTTCATGTCGTCGTCGGTCGTCCAGTCGACGACGTCGGCGGTCGTGCCGCCCGGCGCCATCATCCAGACGAGGAAGTCCGTGGACGTCCCGGACAGATCGATGACGTTGCCCGCGACCGACGGGTGCGCGGCCGAGTTGAGCTGCCAGACGCGCCGCGTGCCGGCCGCGGCATCGACCCGATCGAACACCACGAGCACGTCGGGCTTCACGAAGACGACCTCCCGCTCGACCCGCGTCACCGCCGGATCGCCGCCGTAGGATGGCGTCACGTCGGCCGCGAAGTACGAGTAGAGCGGCTCGTCCGCGAGCGCTTCGAGCGTCGCCGCGGTGTCGTACGCCAGCTGCACCGTCGCGCCGCCCTGCTCGATCCGGACGAGGTTGTGCAGCTCCTCTTCCTGCCGGATGCCGGAATGGGAGCGCAGGTTCTGGTCGTCGGCGAGCCACTCGCGCTTGTAGACGAGGAACGAGCCCTGGTCGCGGTGGGCGTGGGACTCCGTGTACGGACCGGCCAGGAAGGAAACCCACGTCGCGTCCACATCCCACGACGAGCGGGCGTAGAGCTGGCCCGTGCCGGGAGCGTAGTACGCCGGGTACAGGCCGTCGAGCGGCGCTGCGACCAGCTCCGGCTGGTCGTAGAGGAAGTCGTCGAGGAACATGAAGGCATTGCCCATCTCGGGCACGGAGCAGGCGTCGAGGAACCCCTTGCCGATCGCGGCCAGCGCGTCCGAGCGGTACAGCCAATCGAGGATCTGGATGTAGCGGCGGTGGTAATCGAACAGCGCGGCGGTGCTGTCGCGCGCGTGGTCGCCGATCGGCGCAATGCGGTCCATGGTCGGAACGACGGAGTGCAGCATGGCGGGGAGCGACGCGCGCGTGTGGGCCGTGCGGTCGGCGACGCGCTCGCCGGTCGACGCCTCCCACCAGTCGTACAGCTCGAACAGGCGGGCCATCGAGACGCCGTAGCCGGTGCCCTCGCGCGAGCCTCCGCCCGTCAGATCGCGCTCGAAGGTGGGGAAGAGCTGCGTCTCAAGCTTCGCGTCGCGGAAGGTCGAGATCCAGGTCTCCGCACTCGGCAGCTCGCCGCGGGCGGCCAGGCCCAGGAGCATCGTCGCGCGGAGGAACGAGTAGTAGTAGTTGTTCGAGGGGTTATCGATCGACCAGCCGCTCCAGGGGAAGCTGTTGCCGTTCCAGGTCGCCTCGTCCGGATGCCACACGTTCCAGACGGCCTGGTCGGCGTACGCCAGCCAGCGCGCGCGCTGGTCGGTCGTCAGGCGATCGAAGCACCAGTCGTACACCAGGGCAACCTCGCCGACGTCCTCGCCGACGTAGAGGTAGCTGTCAGCCGCGACCTCGGCCCGCTCGCCGCCCGCGATCAGCGCCTCCTCCGCGGCGACGAAGTCCTCGACCATCCCGATCGCGTAGTCGGCGTAGGACGCGTCGCCGGTGAGCTGCCACAGCAGGGCGGCGTCGGAGGCACGGAAGGCGTAGTAGTCGGCGCCGTCGAGCTGGTTGTCGACCATGTCGCGGAAGCGGGTCGCCGCGGCGCGGCCTTCGGAGAGCATCGCGGCGAGGCGCGTGCGGTTGGCGTCGTCGAGGTAGATGCGCGGGTGGTCGGGCGGAAAGACGGCTTCCGCGCCGTCCTCGGCGTCCCCCGCGTCGTCCACGGGCGCATCGGCCTCTACGTCCGCGTCGGCGCCGGCGTCCGCATCCGTGTCGGCGGCGAGGTCGGCGTTTCCATCCGCGTCGGCGTCGCGGTTCGCGGGTGAGCTTTCGGAGCATGCGGGCGGGAACGACGCCGTCACCGCAAGCAAGGTGAGGACCTGAATCAGCCGATCGGCGGACGTGATGCGCATGGTGACCTCCCTTCCGCGGCCGGGATCGTCCGCCATGCCGGGCCGTCGCGCAAGGGGAGGGGCCGGGCGAGGAGAGGTGGGGAGGCGGAATTGCGTGGGGTGGGGCGGGCCGAAGGGGGGGCGTGTTCACGTTGTGCAAAACCGCGCGTCGAGCGACCCGCGGCCGTTGAATCCCGTGCTACCGTCATCCGTACGATGGGTGTGCAATCGGAGGCTGCGACATGAATCGACGAATTCCGATCCGGCTGGCCGGCGTCGTCTGGGTGCTGGTGTCCGCGGTCGCGTGTCCGCGGCCGCCGGGCGACGCCGTCGCTCCGGCTCCGATATCCGCCGACGCCGCCGCCGCGGCCTCGGACGGGGGTCCGCCGCGGGATGACTCCCCTCCTGCCGTCGGGGCGAGCTGCTGCTCCGACATCGTCGTGGAGGAGCCGCTGGAGGAGGCGGCGCTGTTGGCGGTGCGGGCGGGCGACGCGATCGCGGATCCCGAGGCTGCGGCGTGGGGCGATTCCTGGGTACGAGAGGGCGAGATCGCCCACGCGAACGTCGACGGACGGCACATCCTGCTTGTCCCGCTGATCTGGGCCGGAAACGGCGCCGCGGTCGCGATTCTGCGCGAGGCGCCGGAGGGTTTGTGCGTCGTCAACGCGTGGGCGTTCGCGTTCGGCGGCAACGGGATCGATATCGTGTCGATCGAGCTCGAGCCCGAGGTCGCAGGGCTGCGCGTTCTGGTCAGCCTCGTGGGCCACCACCGCGGGTGGTACGCGGACCCCGACGACGAGGCGTCCTATGTCGAGCCGGCCGACGCGCCGATGGACGTCGTGCTCGGAACCGACGGCTCCCGGGCGTGGGTGATCCAGGGTGTCACGGCGACGCCGTGGCACGAGCCGGTCGGCGAGCGTGCGCCGGCGACGGATGCAGCGCAGAAGGTCGTCGAGGAAGTCCGGAAGATCGAGGGCTCACTGACAGCGACGCGCTACCAGCACCGCACCGCGGTGAACGAACGCCGCGGCACCTACTACTGGGATTGCGCCGGGATGGCGGAGTGGGTGCTCGATCGTGCGGCGCCGTGGGCCCGCGAGGCGCTGTCGGACGACCGACCGCTCGCCCGCGATTTCTACGATCGGATCGCGGAGAGCCCGACTGACGAGCCGCGCCGCGGCTGGCTCCGGCTCCCCGGTCCGGAGGACATCGCGCCGGGCGACGTGTTCGCCTGGCGCAAGCCCGACTTCTGGCGCGAGCGACCCAACACCGGCCACGTCGGCTTCGTCGTCGGCACGCCGCAGCCGCACCCGGATCTCGCGAGCGTCTGGCTCGTGCCCATCGCCGACGCGACGGAGTACCTGCACGAATCCGACAGTCGTCCCGACGACGGCGAGGGCGGGTTCGGGCCGGGCACGATGGCCTTCCAGTTCGACGAGTCCGGCACGCCGGTCGCGTACGGGTGGTACGGCTCGCTCCAGGATCCCGCGACGTACGTCCCGACGAAGATCGCTTTCGGGAGGGTGAGCCGGTAGCAGCCACCACCCGGCGGCGAGGGACAGCCGGTCGCTCACCAGGTCGAACAGCCCGGGCCCGGGTACGTCGGGAGCTGGGCGATCAACGACGCCAGGACGTCCCGCAGGTGCAGGACCCCCGCCGGCGGGGGCAGGCAGCCGGGGTCGCCCGGACCGCAGGGATCGCCGACGAAGATCTCCGCCGTGGTGGCCCCGCTTCGCGCGATGCGGAAGACGGAGCCATCCCACGGACGGGAGTCCACACCGTAGAGCACCGAGCCCAGGGCGAACGCAGCCTGGACGCCCGTGTCGCCGACCGCCTGCATGACGTGGGCGCTCGTCACGGCGGCCGCTGCGGGGTCGCACCCCGCCATGTCGGCATCGCAGCCGGCCAGCAGGACGCCGCTCCAGTCCTCGCGGCGGGCGGTGAAGCTCGAGCAGGGTGCAAGCGAGAAGCTCTCCTCGTAGGGGCGCCTGCCGCCGGTGGGGCCGAAGTCGTACGAGCCGTCGAGGCAGACCGGGCAGGCGGCGGCGTCCGTGTCCGTGTCCGACGCGGCGTCGGCCGGCACGTCGACATCGTCGTCGCCGTCGCCGTCGGCGTCCGCGCCGGCGTCCGCATCCGGGCCTGTGTCGTCCTCCACGTTCGCGTCACCGTCGGCGTCCACGCCTGCGTCACCGGCCGCGTCCAGGCCGAGGTCGCCGTCGGCGGAGTCGGCGATTGTCTCCGTCGCGCCGTCGCCGGAAGTGTCGTCACCGCAGGCAGGCACGAGGGCAGCGACCGTCACGAACGCTCCGAGCATCTTGATCATCGTGGTCCTCGCCGAGCGACCAGATGCTAGCACGGAGCGGGCGGAATCGCCGCACGCACCGGTCCGCATGCTCGGCCGGCCCATGACGGGTGACGCTCCGCAGGCTCTGGTCCGGGTGGTCGAAGGTGAGCAGCCGGCGAGGGGCAGCCCCGCCCTACGGCATCGGCAACGGGCAACCGTCGTCCGCGCACGAGGGGTCGTCGGGGCAGCACGGCGCCTGGCAGGCCTGCAGATCCATGGCGCCGGAGGACGAGCAGCAGAGGAGGCCGGAGCGGCACGAGGAATAGCTGCCCCCGCCGTGGCAGTTCGCACCCACCCCGAGGCCGTAGCAGGCGTCGTCCCAGGCGCAGCCGAGCTCCGAGCCGAAATTGCGCGAGGGGCCGCAGTCGCACCCGGGCATCACGCACGGGTCCGTAACGTTCGGAACGCCGCAGCTATAGTCGCCGCACGAGCAGCCGTAGTCACCGGGGGAGCAGTCGTGCCACGTCCCGCCGGTCGAGGTGCAGACCTCCCGGCGCTCGGCGGCGGCGCAGGTCCAGTCGGGGACGCAGCCGCGGGACGAGTCGAAGTTGCGGTTGGCGCCGCAGTCGCACGAGTCGAACGGGGACTCGCAGTACGCCGGGTTGGCGACGCCGCAATCGAAGCCGCACGGGGACTCGGAGGAGAGGACCCACCGCCCCTCGGTCTGGCGGCAGAGGAGCGCCGGATCGCAGGCCACGCCGGAGGTCATGCACCCGGTGCCGGAGATGAAGGCCCGGTCCGGACCGCAGTTGCACGCGGCGAACGGCGTGAAGCAGTCCAGGTCGGCCGGCAGGCCGCACTCGAAGCCGCAGAGGCCCGCCGCGGCGGGGAACCACTGCCCGTCGGTCGCCAGGCACAACGCGCCGTCGCAGCCCGCGTGAACGGCCACACACTCCTCCTCCGAGGCGAAGGCGGCGGCGCAGTCGGCGCCGGCGCACTCGCAGCCCACCGTCGGGAAGCACCTGCTTCCGTCCCAGAAGGGCCCGATGACCTCCGCGCACCCGCCGCCGTCGCACGTCCGTCCCGCCGCGGCCTGCGGCTCGCAGACCTCGCCGTAGCAGGCAAGCCGCGCCGCGACGCATTCGGCCACCGTGTCGTAGACCGCGCCGCAATCCGTACCCACGCAGGAGCAGCCGGAGCCGACGGACACGCAGTGCGCGCCGTCCCACTTGTACCCCAGCATCATCTCGCACGTCCCCTCGGGCTCCGCATCCATCGGCGCGCAGTCGGCGCCGCCGTCGGTGCCGTCCGAGCCGCTCTCGTCCGCGGGGACGTCCGCCCCGTCGCCCGAGTCGCCGGTCGCATCGGGCTCGCCGTCGGCCGTGCCGTCGCCGGAAAGTTCCACGCCGCCACCGCAAGCAGCGACCATGCCGGAGAGAAGCAGGAAGAAGATCACTCGACGCATCATCACACCTCCGCGACCCTCCCATCATGCAACAGGCGCTCCCGCGGAGCACGCTATTCGGACGCGCTTCCTTCTGAAGCGGCGTTCCTTGCCGGCAGGTGCATCCTCGCCTGTCGGCGCCGGAACGGCTCGAGGACATCACGATGCCGATCGAGGACCTCACGGCGCCGCGGAACCGGGGCTGGGCGACGGGCAGCGGTAGGCCGTGCCCGAGATCCGGATCGAAACGACGTCGAGATACCGGTTCTCGATCTCCGGTTCGTCGAGCCGCAGGTGGGTGGCGCCGAGGGCGACGGCCTTCCGTCGCGCGTCGGTCTCCGCCTCGACGACGTACACGGAGGCGCCCTGGGACAGGGGAGCGACACCTTCCTCTACGGACCACCACGAGCTCTCCCCGACGAGGTTCGCCAGGAGCGTGCAATCGTTCGGGGGTGCTTCGGGCAAGACGACGATGCTCGCCGGGCCCGGCGGGGCTTGGAACCTGGAATCGGTGTGGACGGTGGTGGTGGGCACGGGGGTCGTGGTGCGAGCGCTGTGCCCGCATGCGCCGATGGGATTCCCCGCGGTGGCCACCATGAGGGCGAACAGCAAGGCCGACCTGCTCGGGCGTCTCGGAGACGAGCCGGTGGCGTGGGGCGGGTTAGACGCAACCGACGTTGTAGGCATGGCACTCCTCGAAGCAACGGAACAGGGCCATGCAATCGTCGCCGACGCAGGCGCAGCCCGTCAGCCACACGCACGCCTCGCCGCGCGGAGCGTATAGCGTAGATGGCCATGCAATGCCAGTTCGTCTTCGGCGGGATGGGGGCGCCGGCTGACCGGCGAAAATCGGAGGGCCGCTCGTTCCCGATCCCGGCGCCACGCACTCCGCGCGACCTCGGTTTGACAGGGCTGTTCCGGCGGAACAAGCTTCGAATCGTGGGTGGACACGGGAAACGACGGCGGAGGCTCAGGTTGGCCGCGGCCATCCGGCCGGCCGTTGCCGGCTTGGCGCTGTGGTCGGCCTGCTACGGCAGCCGGTCCGAACGCCCCAATGACGCCGCTCAGCCCGGGGAAGCGGCCGACTCCGGCGAAGACGCGCCGACCGACGCCGAACCGATCTGCGGCAACGGCAAGGCGGAGGAAGGCGAAGAGTGCGACGGCACGGATCTCCGCGGGCGGACCTGCGCCTCGTTCGGCTTCCCCGTCGGCATGCTCGGTTGCGACGGGGATTGCGGCGTCGACCTCGGCGGCTGCCGGAATCCCGCTTGCGGGGACGGCATCTGCGATCTGCACGAGGATCCCGCCTCCTGCGCGGCGGACTGCCGCCCGCCGTGCGGCGACGGAAGCTGCGGGGAAGACGAGGACCAGCTGGTTTGCCCCGCGGATTGTGGCGCCATCGCCGTCTCCGCCTGGGGGCTCGTCGACCCTCACACCTGCGCGTTGCTTGCCGACGGCACGGCGCGGTGCTGGGGCGACAACCATCACGGACAGCTCGGCGACGGGACCAGCGCGAGCAGCGACGTCCCCGTCCGAGTGGAGGGCCTCACGTCCGCCGTCGGTCTGTCGGCCGGCTCGAAGTCGACCTGCGCCGTGCTGGCCGACGGCACGGCGCGGTGTTGGGGCGACAACCAATACGGACAGCTCGGCGACGGTACGAACACCGACAGCAATGTACCGGTGATCGTGGCCGGCCTGGATTCGGCGGTCTCGGTTTCCGCCGCCGACGAATTTGCGTGCGCTGTACTCGTCGACGGCACGGCGCGATGCTGGGGAGCCAACGGGCAGGGCAGGCTCGGCAACGGCACCACGGAGAGCAGCAACGTTCCGGTCGTCGTGTCGGGCGTGGCGAACGTCGTGGGGATTTCGACCGCGGGTTCCTGCGCGCCCGCGAGCGACTACTGCGCGCACCTCGGGCATGCCTGCACGGTCCTCGACGACGGAACCGTCCGCTGCTGGGGGAGCAGCCGCTGGGGCCAGCTCGGGGACGGCACGACAACCGACAGCCTAGTGGCCGTGCCGGTGACCGGCGTCACCGGCGCGGTCGCTGTTTCCGCCGGACCGATCCACACGTGCGCGGTCCTGAACAGCGGCACAGTCCGCTGTTGGGGAGGGAACGCCTCCGGCCAACTGGGCGACGGCACGACTACGGACAGCCCCTCACCCGTAGGCGTGACCGGCCTGACCGGAGCCGTTCTCGTCTCGGCCCGTTCCGGCTACCCGCTGCGCCAGGGCTCCACGGGCGATTTGGCCCACATCTGTGCGGTGATCGACGGCGGTCACGAAGTCTGTTGGGGAAGCAACGGGTTTGGGCAGCTGGGGGACGGCACGACCGAAGACCGCATGGCCCCTGTAGAGGTCGGCGGACTCGCCGGGATCGTCGCCGTCGAGGTCACGGCCTGGAGGAGCTGCGCGGTGCTCTCGGACGGGACGGTCTGGTGCTGGGGCAACAACGGCGGCGGCCTCGGCATCGGCGCGACGGAGAGCACACCCGTCCCGCTTCCCGTCGTCCCCTGGTGACCCAGCCGCGAGCGGCTTCCTCGTTCACGTGCGGTGGAGGGTGTTCCTCGCCACCCACCCGTCCCTCTCCGTCCGCTCCGTGCAGGTAGCGCGGACTACGAGGGTCGCCGCACGATCGTGAACCAGGCGAAGAGGTCGTTTTCCAGGTCCATGGCATCTTCGCCCTGGTCCCAGGCCAGGGCGAGGCCGAAGCGGCGGATCATCGCGGTGTCGTCCTCGTCGAACGCGAGGACCTCGAAGCCGGCCGCCTCAAACGTCTCGCGCGGGAACGGGGAGCGCCCGTCGGCCCAGGGGATGTACGGCTCGCCCGGTGGCGCGGGCGCGGGACAGAGGTTGTAGATCACGAAGAGGCCGCCCGGCGCGAGCGACTCGAACACAGCGGCCACGAACTCATCCTCCGTCACGCCCAGGTGCACCAGCCGCTTCGGATCCACGTACTCCGCGGGATGGATGTAGCCGTTCTTGAGCGTGTTCTTCGACAGGAAGAGGTCGAACCCTCCCCCTGCCGACGCCCGGACTTCGGCGTCGCCCGGCCAGCTCCCGTGCACCAGGGTGACGCGTCCTTCGACCCCGGCCCGGCCGGCAATCGTCCCGGTATCGCCCGCCGCCGAGTACAGCGCGTGCGACACGGGGTCGACCTCCACGCCGACCACGTCCGCACCGAGCGTGGCGAGCATCCGCAACTGGCCGATGCCGCCGTAGCCGTAGTCGAGCATCTGCAGGCCGTCGGCCCCGTCGATGCCGTGCGCCGCGATCAGGTCGAGCGCGCGGGCGTACGCGACCGGCGTGCCGTACCGCGTGAAGTAGTAGTACTCCTCGTCCAGCACCCGGCGCTCGAGCCCCTCCATCGCGTCCCCGCCCAGCGCTTCGGCCTCGCGCTCCGACCACGCCAGCTCGTTCTCCGCGTCGACGTACACGACGCGCGACGGCACCGGCGGCAGGTCGGCCGTCGCCGCCAGAAAATCCCGCACCCACGGGCTGTCGACGAGCGGCGCCGCCCGCGCCGCCTCTTCGCGAATCTGCGCAAGCACGGGCGAGATCGTCTCGGGCGCCGGCGGCTCCGGCGCGCGCGGAGCACAGGCCGCAACCAGCGTCGCCACGAGTTCCGCCGCGACCACGCGAGTCCACCATTGCTTCGTACCCGTGCTCATCCGCGCTCCTGCGACCGCTCGCCCCCGCCCGACCGCTCGACCGCTCGCCTCTTCGACCGCTCGACCGCTCGCCCTACCCGCCGCCGGCCGGAGCGCCGCAGTTCTGGCAACGTTCGCCGACGACGTAGCCGAGCTGGCAGAGCTGGCACAGGGTCTGCGCGTCCATCTGCGCGGCCTCGGCCTGGACCTCGCCGACGTTGGCGCGGGACAGGTCGACGTGGCGCCAGAAGCGCTTGTCGGGGGAACCGAGGTGCGCGCCGAGAAGGGTGCGCATCCAGCGGACGGCGATCGGGCGCTGGTCGTCGCGGTCCTCGGCGGAATGCGGATCCTCCACGAGATCGAACAGCGCGCCGCGCACGGCGCCGCTGAGCTGGAACTTGTACCGCCCGCTCCACACGGCCATGCGGTCGCCCTGGTGCGTGGAAAATCCGGCCGAGGGGCCGACTTCCTGGCGGCCGAGCGCCTGGCCCAGGACGGAGAGGCCCTCCAGGTAGCCTGGCGGCGGCAGGCCGAGCGCCTCGAACACGGTCGGCACGATGCAGGTGTGGTCGTGATTCTCGCCGATGCGGACGCCGGCGGGGATGACGTTCTTCCACATGAGGAAGAAGGGGACGTGCACCAGCTCCTGGAAGATCGAATGGCCGTGGCCGACCGAGCCGTGGTCCCAGAACTCCTCGCCGTGGTCCGACGAGACGATGACGAGGGTTTCCTCCAGGATGCCCAGCTCGTCGAGCTTCTTGAGGAACGAGCCGAGGTGGCCGTCGTGGAAGCTGATCTCGCCGTCGTACAGCGCCTCGAGGCGCTCCTTGTCGCGGTCGGTGACGGTCATCTTCTTCTTCTTGATGTCCTCGACCTGCAGGTGCGTCTGGCGCGCCACGATCGGCCCGTCGTACGGCTTGTCGTCGTACAGCGCGAGGAACTCCGCCGGTGGCGAATACGGTACGTGGGGGTCGATCGTGTGGACGTAGGCGTAGAACCGCTCGGCCTTGTGTGCCTCGATCCAGGCGGCGGCGTCGCCGAACACCCGATCGGCCGTGGTCGGCTTGCCCTCGCGGATGTAGTTCGTGTACTGGTCCCACCCGCGCTTGAAGCCGAACTTGTCGGAGACGTAGCCGTTGGCGATGAACGACGCGGTCTGGAGCCCCTTCGCCTTCAGCTCCTCGGAGATCATCCTGACCGAGGGCGACAGCATGATGTCGTCCGTCTGCGCCTTGTGCGTGTTCGGGTACAAGCCGGTGAGCATCGTGGCGCACGAGGGCTTGGTCCAGTCCTCCACCGCGCTGAACCGCTCGAACAGCGCGCCGCGCTGGGCGACCAGCTCGAGCACCTTGGCCTGGACGCGCGTGCGGCCGTAGGGGGGGACGTGATCGGCGCGAAGCGTGTCGATCATGACGTGGATCACGTTGCGGGCCGTGACCTTGCCGAGCCTGCCGAGCACGGCGGCGTCGACGGCCCGCGGCTCGACGAAGACCCCGGACGACACGAGCGTCACGCCGGCGCCGGCGGCGTCCAGATCGAGGCGGATCACCTTCCCGGCGAACGGCGCCAGGTCGACCGCGGTCGCTTTCGGGTCGGTCCCGGAGACCTGGACCTCGGCGAGCACCTTCGGCGCCTCGCCGTCGGTCGTCGCGCGCACGGCGAGCGTCGCGGCGCCGCCGGCGGCCGCGGCCATCAGGCCCCGCACCGGGGCCTCGGTCGGGACGTCGAGGGAGTAGGACAGGCCCCCGCCGGCGGGCACGAGCACCTTCGCCGTCCCTCCGGCCGTCGACCGCACGACCGCCTGCGAGAGCGGCTCGGCGTCGCTCGCCGTCTCCGCGCTCGACGCGGACGCGACGTGGAACCAATCGACGAGCGCCGCGACCGCCTCGCCGCCGATGTCCTGCGTGCCGCTCCAGCGCAGCAGCATGCGGTTCTCGCCTGCGATCACGTTGGCGGCGGCGACGCGCAGCGAGACCACGGCCCAGTCGCCCGCCGGGATGTCCGCGGACTGGGACGGCCGGCTGTTGTCGTTGGCGTAGAGCGAAACCGACTCGGCGCCGGCGCGACGCACGCGCATGCGGATGACGATGTCCTCGGAGGTGGGCCAGGGGAAGAAGAGGCGCGAGGAGTCGGTCGTCGCGTGGCCGCACCAGCCGCCGTCGCGCTCGACGGCCCGGCCCCAGCCGCTCTTCCATCCGCCGAGGGTGTACTTGAACGCGTCGGTGGTGCCGACGTCGATCCACAACCCCCCGCGCCGGAGCGCGGCGAAGCCGAGCCGATCGGCGAGGTCGTACGCGGAGAACTTCCCCGCCCACGGCACACCGCTCGGCGCGACCGCCGCAGCCTGCGCCGCGGGGCCTCCCGCCGCGGGGACGGCCGCGGCGCCGGGGTTCCCCCCCGCCGGAAGGCTCACCGACGTCCGTTCGCCCTTCTTGGAGCAGGCGGCGGAGATCGCGGCCGGCAGCAGGGGAAGTCCCGCCAGGAGCCGCAGCGCTCCCCTCCGTCCCGGATCGCACGTGCGCTTGCGCTTCATGACTTCTTCCACACTCCTCCCCTTCCCCGTCCGCCCTCCGGGGCGAGTCTCGCAGACAGCGACGCGGTGTCAAGAATTTGGGGGTTCTTGGTTATTGGTTCTTGGTCGTTGGTTCGGAGGTGCGGTGCCCGAACCGAACCGCGGGCTCGAGCCCACGGCCTGAAGCCGCGCCCTGGCCCCGAAGGGACTCGGCGGCTCAGCCGCCGAGCAGGGCGCGGTTCGGAAACCGGTGGGAGCTCGCACTGCGCGCCGCGTCCGGTTTGCGGCGGGCGGCCCGGATGGACTACGCTGTTGTGCGAAACGGGGGCACGAAGGAGGCTCGCTTGCCCGCACCGCCCGTTTTTCCGAAGCCGACGTTCACCGTGCGGGAGATGCTGGCCGCGCTGTTCGAGCTGGCCCCGCAGGTCCCGCGGCTGGTGCTCGCGACGGCGGGGCCCCGGCGGGTCGAGCCGCGGCTGCGCGAGGTGGTCCTGCTGGCGGTGTCGGAGGCCAACCGGTGCCGCTACTGCCGGGCCGCGCACGTCGAGCTGTCGCAGGGGGCCGGCGTGACCGACCAGGAGCGCGGAGCGTTGCACGACCGCCGGTGGCAGGAGCTTCCGCCACGCGAGCGCGCCGCGGTCGTCTCCGCCCTGCGACGGGCCGGCTTCGGGATCCCCGACGCCGCGCCCGAGGACATCGCGCTGGAGGAGCACTTCCTACCCGGCGAGGTGGCGGCGCTGGCGGCGCTGGTCGACTTCATCCGCATCGCCAACCTGTCCGGGAACACGGTCGACATGCTGATCGCCCGCCTGGTCGGCTCCCACCGGCCGCGCCGCGACTCGAACGTGCTGTCCGAGCTGGCCGTCGCCGGGATGTGGACGCTCGGCGCCGTCCCCGGCGCGCTCGGCGTCGCCGCCGCGGGACTCTGGCGCAGGCTGCACCGCTAGGACGGCGGACGACCGCGCGCCGGGTCACCGCCCACGCGCTTGCGGGAACGGCCGCCGGGCGGCAAGCTCTCCGTACGGGAGGTTGCCATGACTGGACCACGAGGCATCGCATCCAGGCTCTTGCCCATCGTGACGCTCGTCGCCGCCTGGCACTGGGGCTGCGGCGACGGCGGGACCTCGCCCGCCGACGTCGGGGAGCTTCCGGCCGATGCGGACGGCGACGCGGACGCCGCGCCGGACGCCGCGGCCGACGCGGACGCCGATGCGGACGGCGACGCGGACGCCGAGGCGGGGGCCGACGCGGACGGCGACGCCGAGGCGGAGGCCGACGTCACGCCGCCGCCCGAGGCGTGCACGCCGCCGATCGGGCTCGTCGATACTTCGGGCGCGACGAACGTCGTCGGTAACGGGACCTGGGAGAGCTGCACGGAGACGGCGCTGCGCACGGCCTTGGACAGGCGGGGCCTGATCCGTTTCGACTGCGGCCCCGTGCCGATCATCATCCCGATCGCCGCCGAGCTGCGGCTGGACGGCTACACCGGCGACGTCGTGCTCGACGGCGGGGGCCTCGTCACCCTCGACGGCGGCGGTACGACGCGCATCCTCGGCCTGCACTCCAGCTTCGAGCGCCCCGAGCCGCGGCTGACGGTCGAGCGGCTGACCTTCCTCAACGGCCGCACGACCGACGTGCCGCACACGTCGTCCACGGAGAACGGCGGCGCCGCGATCTACCGCCTCGGCGGATCGCTCGACGTCATCAACTGCACGTTCCGCGGCAACGTCGGCCCGGAGAACGGCCAGGACGTCGCCGGCGGCGCGGTGTATTCCGTCGGTGTCGGCACGACGACCGTCGTCGGCAGTACGTTCTTCGACAACCGCTGCTCCAGCGGGGGCGCGCTCGGCAACCTGCACAACCCGCTGGTGCTCGTGAACTCGGTCGTCCTGTCCAACCAGGCCACGGGCACGGGCGGCAACCCCGGCGACGGCGGCAACGGCGGCGGGATCTACATGGACGGCGTCGGCAACGCCCTGACGATCTGCGGCTGTCGCGTCGGGGGAAACGGCGGCAACGCGTTCGGGGGCGGCGTGTTCCGCGTCTCCAACGCCGAGCGCCCGCCGACGAATATCGACATGTCCTCTTTCGACCACAACGAACTGTGGCCCGACGACTTCGGCCTCGGCGGCGGACTCTATCTCCAGGGCAACGCGGTCACCATCGAGGCCACGACGATCTCCGGCAACAACGCCAGCGGCGCCGGCGGTCTGTTCATCGGCCCAAACTCCAGCGCCGACCTCACCAACGTCACGTTCGACCGCAACTTCGCCAAGAGCGGCCTCGGCGGCGCGCTGTTCACCGACGATGAGACCACGGGCACCCTGCTCAACTGCACGTTCACCCGCAACGCCGCGCCGGACGAATTGGCTTTCGCCGGGGCCATCGCCGGCGGCGGCGGCATGACGATGCGCAACACCGTCGTCGCCTACAGCATCGCCGGCAACGGCTGGAACCCCGTTTCCTGCACGAGGACGCTCGCCGACGGCGGCGGCAACTTCCAGTGGCCCGTCGCGCGCGCCGGCGGCGGCTCCGACGACCCCGACGCCCTCTGCGCTTCCGGCACGAACGTCGTCGACCCGCTTCTGACCGATCTGTTCGACAACGGCGGCCCGACCTGGACCGTCCTGCCCGCCGACGGCAGCCCCGTGCTCGGCGCCGGCTCCGGCTGCCCGCCGACCGATCAGCGCGGTGAGCCTCGGTCAAGGTGCGACAGTGGGGCGGTGGAGCGGTAGGTGGGGCGAGCGGACGAGCGGACGAGCGGGGGGGCGCGGGAGCGCCGTGTTTCTGCGTGTCTGCGTCTCTGCGCGAGATTCCGCCCTTACCGCCGCTTCGCTCCGCAAGGGTCCTCGCACTCGGGCGGGTACGGCGCAGGGCCCATGTAGTCGCAGTCGCAGCACGCCTCGTCGGCGGTCGGGCAGGTTTCCGTGCCGCCGCACTCGTAGACGCAGCCGGGCGGGTAGACGGTCACGGGCGGCGGGCCGTAGAAGGTGATCGGCGCGCAGGGGTCGGGACACTCCGTCGAAGCGTCCGTGCGGGTCGCCTCGTCGGCGCCTGCGTCGGGGACGGGGATCGGATCGCCATAGTCGAGGCTCATGCAGGGATCGGGACAGCCGGGCGGAATCGGTGCCGGACCCATGTACTCGCACTCGCAGCACGCCTCTTCGGCGGTGGGGCAATGGACGTCCTCACCGGCGTCTCCGGGCGGCGGGCCGTACCAGCCGGGAGGCACCTCCTCGCCGGCGTCGACGGGCACCGGGCCGTAGTGCGTCATCGGCACGTCGGGCGTGTCCTCGCCGGCGTCGACCGCTGCCTCCGGGACGGGCGCGTCCGAGGGCGGGACGACGTCCTCGGGCCACGAGGAGTCTGCGGACGCGTCGGCGTCGTCGGCCCACTGGTCCTGGTGCGAGTCCCAGCAGGCGGTGATGCCGAGCGTCGCGACGATCGCGGCGGGGGCGATGCTCTGCACGAACCAGCGCCGCGGACCGTTCTTCGCTGTCGGCGGCCTGCCCTGAGCCCGTCGAAGGGCCTCGACCGAAACCCGGTAATAGCAGAACCGGTTCTCGGTCAGCGTCCCGCCCTGCGCCAGGGCGGTCCAGTGGCAGCCGGCGCGGCAGATTTCGCCGTACGGGCAGGTGCGGCAGAACCCGGTGAGCTGCCGCGGGTGGAACCGGCGGTTGTAGGCGAAACCTCCCGGCCGGGACCAGATGTCGGCCAGCGACGAGAGCCGGACGTTGCCCTCGTCGAAGTCGCATGTCCCGTTGCGCGACGACGGCAGAGCGAGGCACCCCTTGACGTTGCCGTGGCTCTCGATACCGATCGCGCGGCAGCCGGCGTAGCACCCGGTCCAGAACGAAAGCTCGGGACGCCACGAGCGCCGCATCGCTTCCTCGTACTTGCCGAAGTAGCCGATGCTGTCGGAGGCCTGGAGGAACGGCAGGCCGCGACCCTTCAGCTCCACCATCTTCGGGACGAGCCGCAGCAGATCGCGCGGCTCGAGGATCATTTCGCGGTGCTCCGCGGCGTTGCCCGCGGGGTTGCAGAGCTGGAGCTTCCACGAGCGCACGCCGAAATCGCCGAGCCACCCGTGCAGGTCGTCCAGCTCGTCGAGATTGTCGCGGTGGACGTGGGTCACCGCGCAGCTCGGCAATCCCGCGTCGCGCGAGGCGGAGAGGGCGGCTGCGATGCGCTGGAATCCGCCGGCGCGGGCGCGCATGCGGTCGTGGGACGCTTCCAGTCCATCGACGCTGAAGGCGACCGACGTCAGCCCGGCGTCGACCGCCTGCTTCGCCTCCCGCGGACCGAAGGCCAGTCCGTTGGAGATGAGGCCGACGTCGACGCCGGCGTCGACGAGCGTCTTGGCGATGGTCGGCCAATCGCGCCGCAGGAGCGGCTCGCCGCCGGACAGCGTCACGTGCTCGCAGCCCAGAGCCGCCAGCTCGCGCGCCACGCGCAACGCCTCGGTCGTGTCCAGCTCGCCCTCGCGCGCCTTGCCGGCGCGCGAGGCGCAATGCCGGCACGTCGCGTTGCACGCCAGCGTGATTTCCCACACGCACGTCCGCGGCTTGTACCCCAATCGATCGATGTACTGCCTCATGCCAGGCCCGCCTTTCGCCCCGGCACCATGCAATCCCGTTGCCAGCCGCAGTCGTTTCGACTCGGCACGTCAACTTCCTGAAATTGCACTCCACACGGAGCCGCACACTTCGCTCGGGAGATTCCGGACCGGCACACCGCGGCACACGGTCAGCCCGCCCCGTCCCTCCGAACCACTTCTGCCAGCCCCCAATCCCCGGCCCCCAGCCCCCTCTTGTCCCCGTTCCCCTTCCCCCAGCCCCCGCCTAGCCGAACGGTTCCTGGCACACCCCGATCTCCATGATCAGGTAGATCAGGATGTACTCCTGGGGGTAGATGCTCGGGTGCCCTCCTTCGCCGACGGTGTGGTAGGTCGAGAAGAGCACCTTGCCGGCGCCGTACGGCCAGGTCACGGTGAGCGGCAGAGTGCGGCTCGGGTCGAGGATGAAGTCGCCGGTGACCCAGACCGTTGGTGGACGTGGGCCCGCCGGATCCGGATCGGGCGTATCGAAAACGTCATCGATCCAGACGAAGTTGTCGAGGAAATCGATGTTCTCGTGATCGGTGACGTTGGCGTCCAGCCACGCGGACAGTTCGGTGACGATCGACCGGCCGTGGGACGTCCAGCCGGACATGGTCTCGCCGTGCGCCCACGCCTCTTCGTCCGCCGCGTTGAGCTGCGCGTCGTCGCCGCACATCTCCACGTACTCGGGCATCGGCTGTTCGAAGATGTCGTACATCATGTCGGTCGCGTAGATCTTGCCGCCCGCCCTGGCGTAGGCGCGGAGGTTCTCCAGCACCCCGGGGTCGGTGAGGGGTCCGGTCGGGTCGTTGAGCTGCACGCCGTCGTAGCCGAACCAGACGGTGCAGGGGAAGAACAGGATGTGGTATTCGAGCATCCGGTCGAGGCTCTCGAGCAGGTCGGTGTTCGGCGGGTAGCCTGGGGTGTTGTAGAGGTCGAACTGCTCGGTGCCCAGCACGAGCCGGTCGTCGGAGCCGACCTCGCCCATCTGCATCTTGGCCAGCACGTCCTCGATGTGGTCGCCGCCTTCCAGAGCCCACACCAGTGCGATGTGCGGGATCGTGTCGCCCTCGTCGTTGCGCGAGGGTAGCGTCGTCAGCAGGGGATCGACGTCGACCGGCCCCGTCTCGGGCACGGTGATGTCACGGATGCGGCGGAACTGGCCCTTTTGCGTCACGAGCCGATAGGTGCCGGGCAGCACGTCGATGGCCCACGACCCGTCGGCAGCGCTGAGCGCGTGGAAGGCCGGGGGATCCTGGCAGGTCTCGGGATACGCGCCCGGCGGGATCGGCGCCGGATCGGTGAACGCGAAATAGACCAGCGCGCCGGAAATCGGCACCAGGCCGCCCGGGCTCCACACCTTGCCGGTCATCCGCGTCGTGGGGCCCGTGACGTCCGGGGTCGCATCCGCGTCCCCGCCGCCGTCGCCGCCACCACCGCAGACGCAGTTGCCGGCCGTGCACTGCCCGCCCGTCGGGTAGCCGAGCGCGAGGCAGCGGGTCCGGCACGATTCGTTCGCGCAACCGCCGGCGCCGTCGTCGCCGGACGAGCATCCGGGCAGCGCCACGGCGAGCGACCACGCGAGGCAACCTACCAACGTCCAGGTCCCGAGAATCTTGCTCATGGCTCCCTCCGACATCGGGAAGGTACCACCGGAAGTTGATCGGGTCGAGGGGGCTGGGGGTCGGGGGCTGGGGGCTGGCAGGACAGGGAGGGGCGGGGGACGGGGGGCGGGTAGCGCGCGGTGGCCGGCTGCGGTATAAGCGGGCGCGGCCGCGGCGCCGGCGCCGGCGAGCCGCACGGACCATCGGATGCTTCGCTCGCTGGCGATACGCGATTTCGTCCTCATCCCGAGCATCGAGCTTTCGTTCGGTGCGGGGCTGACCGTCATCACGGGCGAAACCGGGGCGGGCAAGTCCGCGCTGCTGGAGGCCGTCCGCCTGCTGCTGGGCGGCCGCGCCGAGCCCGACCTCGTGCGCGCCGGGGCCGCGCGCGCCGAGCTGGAGGCATTGTTCGACCTGCCGCCGGACCACCCGGTGCGCGGGCTCCTGGTCGAGCGCGACTACCCGGCGGACGACGAGCTGCTGGTGCGCCGCACGATCTCCGCCCGGTCGGGCGCCCGCGGGCAGATCACCGTCAACGGGCGCCTCGCCACCGCCGGCATCCTGCGCGAGCTGACGGCCGGCCTCGTCGCGGTCTCCAGCCAGCACGAGCAGCGGACGCTGACCGATCCGGCCACGCACCTCGACCTTCTGGACGCCTTCGCCGGGTGCGGCGCGAGCCGCTCGACGATGGTCCAGCGCCACCGCGCGCTGGCGGCGGCCCGCGCCGCCCTGGCCGACGTCGTGGGCGAGCACGGCCGGCGGCTGGAGCGCGCCGACTGGCTGCGCGAGCGGGTGCGCGAGCTGGAGCGGGCGGCGATCCGTCCGGGCGAGACCGCGGAGCTGGAGGCGGATCTGGGCGCACGCAAGGCCGGCGCGCGACTGGCCGGGACGCTCGAGCGCGCCGCGGCGGAGCTGGCGGGGACGGACGACGGGCCCGGGGCGACCGTCCGGCTGGCGCGAGCCGAAGCTGCGCTGCGGGACGCGGCGGCGATCGACCCGCGGCTGGGGCGGCTCGCCGGCGAGGCGGGCGAGGCGCGGGCAGTGGCGGACGACGTCGCGGCCGGGCTGGCGGCGTACCGCGATCGCATGGACTTCGATCCCGCGCGCCTGGAGGCGCTCGAGGATCGCCTGCACCTGCTGCGCCGGCTCGTCCGCGCCCACGGGGGGACGGAAGATGCCGTGCGCGGGCGTCTCGACGAGATGCGGGCCGAGCTGGACCTGGTCGACCGGCACGACGACCACCTGGCACGGGCCGAGGCCGCCGTGCGACAGGCGGAGCAGGAGGCGGACGAGACGGCGCGGGAGCTGACCGCCGCGCGCTCGCGCGCCGCCCGCAAGCTCTCCCGGGAGATCACCGCCGGGCTGGAGTGGCTCGGCATGGCCGGCGCGTCGGTCGGGGCGGAAGTGCGTCCGCTGGCGGAGGGCATCGATGCCGGCGGCCGCAAGCTCGGACCGCTCGGCGCCGACGCCGTCGAGCTGTTGTTCGCGCCGAACCCGGGCGAGGGGCGCCGGGCGCTGGAGAGGATCGCCTCGGGCGGCGAGCTGTCGCGACTGCTGCTGGCAGTCAAGCGCGTGCTGGCGGATCGCGAGCCGGTGGCGACGTACCTGTTCGACGAGGTGGACGCGGGCGTGTCGGGAGAGGCGGCCCGCCGGGTGGCCGCGGCGATCCGCGACGTCGCGCGGCACCAGCAGGTGTTGTGCGTCACGCACCTGCCCGCGGTCGCGGCGCAGGGCGAGGCGCACTTCGAGGTCGAGAAGCGGGAGGAGGACGGGCGGACGGTGACGAGCGCGCGGGCGCTGGGCGCGGCGGAGCGGGTCGAGGCCATTGCGCGGCTGCTCGGCGGCGCCGAGCCGGGGCCGAAGGCGCGGGCGGCGGCGGCGGATCTGGTGCGTCGCGCGGCCGCCGAGGAGGCATGATGGACATTTCGGCGAAGCGGGAGATCCTCGGACGGGTCGAGATCTTCTCGCGCTGCAAGCGCGGCGACCTCAAGACCATGGCCCGCTCCTGCCAGGAGGTGACGTTCCAGGCGGGGGAGACGCTGTGCCGGCAGGGCGAGCGCGGCGTGGCGATGTTCGTCATCGTCGCGGGGAAGGTGCGAATCGTCGAGGACATGCCGGACGGCAGCTCGGTCCTGCTCGGGCACCTGGGCCCCGACGCCGTCGTCGGCGAGATGGCGGTCGTGGACGGCGAGGAGCGGATGGCGACGGTGATCGCCGAGGAGCCGACGTCGTGCCTCACCCTGACCTCGTGGGACCTCAAGGCGGCGATCCGCGAGCGTCCGGCGATCGCGCTGGACATGCTGCTGACCGTCGTCCGCCGCTTCCGCGACACGACCGCGGATCTGCGCCGCATGGAGCGGGCGAGCAAAGCACCGGCATGACCGCTTCCGAGCCCCCGACCACCGAAGACACCGATGCGGCGCGGGCGGCCCTGCGGCGCGCCGTGCGGGTCGCGGCCGGGCTGGAGTCCTGTGCCGACCATCCATTCGTCCCGCGGACGGACGCCTTCCTCGCCCTGGAGCAGACCGAGGTCCTGCGGGAGCTGGACAGCCTGCTCGCGGGTCCGCAGGCCGGCTCGGGGCTGGAACAGCTCCGCCGCTGCGGGGCGCTGGCGGCGTTCCTGCCCGAGGTGCAGGCGCTGGTCGGGCTGCACGAGGACACGGCTCGCGCGGCGGCCGCCGGCCGCAGCGACTACGCGCACAAGGACGTCTGGGCGCACACCTGCAAGGTGGTCGACCAGTCGGTCCCCGAGCCGGTGGTGCGGTGGGCGGCGCTGCTGCACGACGTGGGCAAGGCGCGGACCCGCACCGTCGAGGCCGACGGCACCGTGCACTTCCTCGGACATGCCGAGATGGGCGCGCGGATGGCGAAGCGCATCCTGCGCCGCTTCGGCGTGACGCCCGAGCGCGCCGCGGCGATCCGCTTCCTGGTTCTCCACCACCTGCGCGCCGCGCAGTACGACGACACCTGGACGGACTCCGCCGTGCGGCGCTTCGCGCGAGAGATGGAGGGCCAGCTCGACGCGCTGCTCGCCCTCTCGCGAGCGGACATCACCACGCTGCGCGCCGCGCGCCGCGCCGAGGGCCTCCACGCGCTCGACATCCTGGAGCGGCGGGTGAAGGAGATCCGCGAGGCGGACGCGAAGCCCGTTCCGCTGCCCAAGGGTCTCGGCACGGCGCTGATCGAGGCGTTCTCGCTGGCGCCGGGGCCGGTCGTCGGGACGCTGCGCCGGGCGATCGAGGAGGCGGCGGAGCGCGGCGAACTGCCGATGCAGGCGGAGCCCGAGGTCTACGTGGCGTGGGCGCGCGAGCATCTGGCGCACTTGCTGCCGCACGCCGGCCCATGATCGGCCGTGTCGCATCGCTCGCGGTCGCGCTGGCCTTCGTGTCATGGCCCGGCCCGGCGCGGGCGGAGGGGGCTCCGGTCGGTCAGGGGCGGGTGACCGTCTTCTTGTACACGGGCGGCCCGGGTGCGGACGCGTTCGAGGCGTTCGGCCACGTGGCGCTGTGCGTCGGAACGACGGACCAGCCGGGGGCCGGCACGTGCTTCGACTACGGCACGGCGTATTTCGAGGACTTCTACGGGATGATGTGGGGGTTCCTGCGTGGCGAGGCGGAGTTCCAGGTGATTGCGACGCCCGAGTGGGGCGTGCTCGAGCGGTTCCGGTCGGGGGACCGCACGATCCGGCGGCTCGAGCTGCCGTTGACTCCGCCGCAGCAGGCGGCGGTGATCGAGCAGCTCTGGGGGGACACGAGCGACCCCGCGTGGCGGTACCGCTACGACCATTTCTCCGACAACTGCGCGACGCGGGTGCGCGACGTGCTGGACCGTGCCGTCGGCGGCGCCTGGCGCGAGGCGACGGAGGGCCGGCCGGGGCCGGGCGAGTCGTTCCGGAATCTCGGCCGGCGGTTGTTCGGGGCGCACCCGGCCCTCCTGTTGCCGACGGACCTGCTGGTGGGTCGCGCCGCCGACGTCGTGCCCGACCGGTGGGCGTCGATGTTCCTGCCCGACCTGCTGCGCAGCGAGGCCGAGCGGTTCTTCGGGGTCGCGTCGACCGTCGTCTACCTCCGGCGCGGTCCGGACCTCACGCCGGACCCGGGTTGGGGCGGACGGCAGTGGTTCGTCGTCCTGGGCCTGCTGCTTGGCGCACCGTTGGCGTGCGCGCGGCGCGCGGGCCGTTTCCCCCGCCTGGCGCTGGCCGGGGCGATCGTGCCGCTCGCGTTGCTGGGACTGGTCGTCTGGGGCATGTCGTTCGTGAGCACGCTGGCGGCGGTGCGGTGGAACGAGGTGCTGCTGGTCCTGGTTCCCTTCGATTTCGCGCTGCTCTTCTTGTCCGAGCGGATCCGGTCGATCTTCGCGCGCGTGCGCCTTGGCATGCTGGCGGCGGCGGCGTTGCTGCTCGCGGTCGGAGTGCTGCGACAGCCCTTGTGGGCGACCTTCTTCCTTCCGCTCCCGACGATGCTGGCAATTGCGTTCGTCCGGCCGCGCGAGCGGAGCGCGGCGCCGCCGCCCGCGGCGTCACCGTCCGCCGGTCGGGAGCCGGAGCTGCCGCCGCCGAGCGGGATGGCGGCCGCCCGGGAAACCGATCCGACGTGACGGCGCCCCGGCGCCCTTTGCTCGAACGTCGTACTCCCTGTACCCTCTTCCGGATGTTCACCTCGGCTCGCCGATGCGTTCCTGCCGTCGTCTGCTCGTTGCTCGTTTTCTTCCCCGCCCCGGGTTGCGGCGGGGGCTCGATCCCTGCCGGCGATGCCGGCGACGGCGAGGGGATCGCCGCGGACGACGGCGAGGACGGGGACTCGACCGGCGACGACGCATCCGAAGCGGGGGACGACGTCTCCCCACCGGATACCTCGGACGACGGCGACGACGTGCCCGACGACGGCGGTCCCTGCCTCGACGGCGACGGGGACGGCTTTCCCGCCGGCCCGGGTTGTCCGGCGCCGCAGGACTGCGACGATTCCATCGCCGCCGTGCATCCGGGTCGCGACGAGATCCCGTTCAACGACCGCGACGACGACTGCAACCCGTCCACGTCGGACTCCCAGGTCTTCGACCTCGCCGTGCTGGGCGACGGAACGGCGGCGGGTTGCGCCTTCGGCGCCGAGCGCGAGGTTCTCTCCGGGGGTCGCCGGGTGTTCGTTCAGGACGTGAGCTACCTTTCGTTCGAGTCGATCGACGCGGAGCTGCACCCCATCGTCATCCGCGGCTACTTCGCTCGGCCGGCCGCGGTCGCGGAGCCGATGCCGGGGGTCGTCGTCGCGCACGGGCTGGGCGGCTTCGCGACGGAGTCGACGGCGGCCGACCACGCGGTCCGCATCGGGGTGGCGACCCTGGCCTACACCGGGCCCGGCGGCGCGCCGCCGGCCGGGGAGGAGGGCGCGGCGTCCGAGGGCCTTCCCGCGAGCGACCATGACGGGTACCGCATGTTCGACACGCTCGCCGACGTCCGCGGCTCGTGGTTCTGGGGCCACGCCGCGGCCGCGATGCGCGGTTTGACCTGCCTGGCCGACCATCCGGCGGTCGATGAGACGCGGCTCGGGATCACGGGCTTCTCGGCCGGAGGCGTCGTCTCGTTCCTCGCCTCGGGCGTCGACGACCGCCTGTCCGCCGCGGTCCCCGTTTCCGGCATGGGCTCCTGGGAGGTCGCGGCCCGGTCGCCGGACGCCTGGCAGCACGCGCTGCTGGCGGGGGCGGGCCTGACCGTCGCCAGCCCCGAGTGGCTCCGGTTGATCGAACGGCTCGTGACGGCCGACGCGATGATCGGCGGGGCGCCGACGAGCGGGATCTTCCTGGTCGACGGCACGACGGACGAGTTCTTCCCGCTGACGGCGGCAGAGGCCACGCTGGCCGCGGTGCCCACCGAGCGGCGCGTCTCGTTCGCCGCCAACTACGACCACGGCTGCTATTCCGTGACCGGCCTCGAGGACGCGGCGACGATCGAGGCGCGGGCGGCGCTCCGCGTCGACGGGGCGCAGCGCGTCTGGTTCCGCCACGTCTTTGGCACCGACACGGTGTACGCGGAGATTCCGGATCCGCCGCAGGTGACCGACCTGGTCTCCAGCGCCGACCCCGCGACCTGTCTCGCCGCCTGCGGCCTCCCCGCTCCCTGCCTGGCGGCGGTGGCTTCGGTCGATCCGGGGAACGCGTCGCTCGAGGTCGAGGCGGTGCGGTTCTGGTGGAGCCAGGACGCCGCCGTCCTCTGGGTCGGGCAGGACCTCGCGCGCGATTCCGGCACCGGCCTGTGGACCGCCTGCCTGCCCGTGGCCTTCGACCCCTCGGCCGTGCCGTACTACGTGGACGCGCAGTACGTCACGCCGCTCCTCGTCCGTTTCCCCCAGGAGCGGTTCTCCCTCTCGTCGGACGCGACGATTCCGGCCGGCTTCGTGCCGACGATCCGGGGCATCACCGACTGCATGCCGTAGGCGCCTGCTGGCACGCCCCGGTCCGCCGTGCTAGCTTGGCCGGCGTCGAGGAGGTCGAACATGCGCATCGTGGGATTCGTTGCGCTTACGCTGCTCGTGACCGCCATGTTCTCGTGCACCGACCCGCCCGGGGGCTCGGGCGATGCCGTCGACGTTGCCGAAGCGGGCGAGACGACGGACGGGGAGGCCGGCGAGGTCCTGCCCGACGAAGTCGAGGACGACGCCACGGAATCGGACGAGGTCGAGGAGCCGGAGGACGGAGCCGGCGACGAGGCGGCCGACGAAGGCGACGGCGGCCGGAGCTGCGCCGACCTGGGCGGCTGGTGCCGCCTGACCTGCCTGTCCAGCGAGCGCGAGGAGACGGGAACGGACTGCGAGGAGCGCTGTTGCGTTTCCTCGCCCCGCGACTGCACGCCCTACGGCGGAATCTGCCGCGCGAGCTGCTATCCGGGAGAGAGTGAGTCCACGGCGACGGAGTGCGGCGCCGACTCGTGCTGCACGCCGACCTACCCGGACTGCACGTACGACTACGGCGGGCATTGCGCCACGATTTGCGACCCGGACGAGACAGGGTACACGTGGACGGAGGAATGCGGCACGGACATGTGCTGCGTGCCGTTGCCGGGCGACTGCATGATGATGGGCGGCTACTGCTCCTACGGCGGCTCGTGCTCGCCGAGCGAGGAGGGCGTGCCGTCGAGCGAGTGCGATCCGGAGGTCTGCTGCGTCTGGGTCCCCGGCGACTGCTACACGGCGAGCGGCTACTGCGGCTACGGCGGGATCTGCAGCGTCGGCGAGGAGGCGAGGACGTCCACCGAGTGCGCGCCGAATCCGTGCTGCGTCTGGATTCCCGGCGATTGCACGTCGCTCGGCGGCTACTGCTCGTACTACGGCGCCTGCTCCCCCGGCGAGACCTCCGTCCCCTCGACGGAGTGCGGCACGATGCCGTGCTGCGTCATCGGCGACTGCGGCGGTGCGGGCGGCTACTGCGCGGCGGCCTGCGGCGCCGGCGAGCGGACGATCCCGTCGTCGGAGTGCGGAGCGCTCGACTGCTGCCTCTACTCCTACGGCGACTGCACGGACGTCGGCGGCACCTGCGCGACCACCTGCAGCGCGCCGTACGCGTCGATCCCGTCCGCCGAGTGCGATCCGCTCAAGTGCTGCGCCCGGGCCTTCGACTGCATGGACGGCGGCGGCACGTGCCGCGAGCGGTGCCTGACCGGGGAGTCCGTGCGGATCACCGCCGAGTGCGGCGACCACCTCTGCTGCGGCGGGACCGGCGGGGGCACGGGCGAGTGCCGGCGCATGGGCGGCCACTGCTCCCGCGTCTGCACCCCGTACGAGTACGGCTACCCCACCACCGACTGCGCCGGCTCGATGTGCTGCGTCCCCGGGATCATCGACCTGCCGGGCGAGGCGCCCTAGCGCGAACGCAAGCGCATCGCGCGCGCTCCCCAGCGTTCGAGGAAGATCGTCAGCCACTTGCGGGAGCAGGGCAGGCCGCGCGACTTGAGCAGCGACTCCAGCCGCCGCACGTCGCCGCCGACCTCGCGGTACGCCGCCAGGATGGCCGCCCTGCGCCGCTCGTAGCCCGTGGCCTCATCGGCCTCCTCCGGCGTGCAGGCACCGATGCGCTGCAGCACGGGGGAATCGCCGTGCCGCGTGAGCACGAGCTGGTGCAGGATGGCCGCCGGACCGTCGCAGGTGTCGCGCACCAGGGCGGCCAGCTCGAGCGCCAGCGCCTCGCGCTCCTGGTCCGCGCGCGCCGACGGACCGAGCAGGGTCAGGGCCTCCAGGTCGTCCGTGCGCAGCGCCGCCACCGCCGGCAGGGGATCGAGCTGCGCCTCCAGCAGGGCGCGGCGCAGGCAGCCCACGAAGCGCGCCGGAGCCCCGGCCAGGCGATCCGCGGGGCTTGTGCCCGTCGCGGCCGTCGTCCGCGACGGCGAAGGGGCCGTCGCCGGCCGCGGATGCACCACGAACAGGCAACGCCCGGCCCGCACCAGGTCCTCCGTCTCCACCTCCCGCGGCGCCGTCAGCCACTCGCCGTTCACGGCGCAGCCGTTCGTCGAGTCGAGGTCACGAACGAGCAGCCGCGAGTCCACCCTCCGCAGCTCGAAGTGCCGGCCCGACAGCTCGCTGTCCGCGATGCTCCACGTCGCCTCCGACGAGCGGCCGACGACCAGCGACTCGCGGACGGGCATGCGGTCTCCTCCGCGGATCCCCGGCGGCGCCCACGCCCGCACGAGCCCCGGAAAACTCGACCCCTCGCCACCCCGTCCGCGCGGCTCCGAGCCCGACCGACGCCCCGTTGCGCTCGCTGCTCTCATGGCGCCGCCACTCTACCATCCGCTCCCCGGCGAGCCAACGCGCCCGAGGCCGGGCTGGCGGCTCCCGCTGGACGCTTCGCCCCACGCCATGTAGAGTCCCAGGCATGAAGTCGCGAATGCTCGCGGGGCTCTTGTGGCTGGTGTCGGTGCCGCTCGCGTGCACCGAGGCCAATCCGTACTACATCCCGCCCGACGCCGAGCGGGATCAAACGACCGGGGACGGCGACGTCTCGCCCGACATCGATGCCGATGCCGACGCCGACGCGGCGCCGGACGGGGACGCGATCGTCGAGGCCGAGACGGACGCGGATGCCGACGTCGATGAAGGCGCCGACGGCGACGAGGGCGCCGACGCGGACACCGACGAGGGCGTCGACGCGGACGTGCCCGCCGAAGCCGAGGCGGAGGCGGATGCCGATGCCGGCGATGCGGCGGATGCCGAGGCGGAAGCGGACGTGCCGTCGGACGACAACGACGGCGACGGCGTGCTCAACACCGCCGACAACTGTCCCGACGTCTGGAACCCCGGCCAGGAGGATTGCGACGTGGACGGGATCGGCGACGCCTGCGAAACCGGCGACACCGACGGGGACACGATTCCCGACGAGATCGACCTCTGCGCCTGCGCTCCCGGAACGAGCATTCACGACGAGGACGGCGACGGCTTGATGGACGATTGCGACAACTGTCCCCTGGTCGCGAACGCCACGCAGGCCAATGCCGATCTCGACGGCCTCGGCGACGCCTGCGAGCCGCCGAGCGATCCGGACCGCGCCCTGGCCATCGAGCGATTCGAGCCGCTCCTCCTCGCGCCGTCCGATCCGGGCTGGCTCGAATCCTCCGGGACGTGGGTGCTGGGAACCGACATCTACTCGGAGACCGATTCGGCCGCGAGCGCCGTGGCGTTCTACGACCCCTGGGGGCTCGGCGACGACGTCTTCCTGCAAGCCACGTTCCGCGTGACGGAATTGGGGCCGGGCGGCGGCGGCACGAGCAAGCAAGCCGGCATCCTCGCCCGCACGATCACGTTCACCGACGGGACGGTCCGCTGGTACTCCTGCGGCCTCGACATGGCGCACGCCCGCGTCGAGATCCGCTACTGGGACGGCTCCGCCTACGCCGTGCTCGCCCAGCGCGACTCCGGCGTGGCGCTCGCCGTCGGCGTCGACTACCGCATGTCCTTCCTGGTCGTCGGCTCCAACCTGGCCTGCTCGCTGGAATCACCGGTCGCGGCCCCGGTCACGGCCACCGCGACCAGCACCGCGCTCCCGTTCGGTGCGCCCGGACTGCGCACGTACCGCACCGCCACGTCGTTCGCCGGATTGATGGTGGCGCGGTAGAGGGGCGAGCGGACGGGGGGGGCGAGCGGACGAGCGGACGAGCGGACGAGGCGGCAGGGAGGCAAGGCGGTGGAGCGTCGCGCGATCTTCCTGGCCGCGGCAGCGACGCTGGCCGCCTGCGGCGGCGCGGATTCCGGCGGACCGGTGCCGACCGAGACGTTGCGCGCCACCTCCTTCACGTACACGCTCGAGGAGTCCACGGCGGCGCTGACGCTGTGGACGACGCCGGCAACGCGCAGGCTGCGCACGGGTGATCGGCCGCCGGAGGACAGACGCTCGGGGCTGCACCTCTCCGCCGCGAGAAACGAATTCGAGCCGGTGCAGCTCGTGCTGGGACCGGCGAGCGGGACGGCGCGCGTCGCGGTCGATCCCTTCCCGGACCTGGGCGCCGACCAGCGCCTCGAGCTGGCGGTCGCGCGCTACCAGGACGGTTGGGCCGAGCAGCTCGACCCGCTCGCCTCCGGGGGCGACGTCGTGCTTTCGAGCGACCACGGCGTCCCCGTGTGGCTCACGGTGTACGTGCCGGAGGGCGCGCCCGCGGGCGAGCACGCCACG
This sequence comes from Deltaproteobacteria bacterium, assembly GCA_016218815.1. GTDB lineage: Bacteria > Myxococcota_A > Polyangia > DRWM01 > JAAZOP01 > JAAZOP01. Next base: position 61,358 of record JACRCX010000060.1, on the reverse strand, counting down.
ACGCTGCACGTCACGGCGCCGGGCGGCGGCGCGATCGCGGTTCCCGTCGTCCTGACGGTTTTCGACTTCGCGCTCCCGCGGGAAATCCACTTCGACAGCCTGCTCTATCTCGACGTGTCGTCGCTGGCCCCCGCGGGGGGAACCGTCGAGGACGCCAAGGACATGCTTTTCGAGCACCGGCTGACGCCGACCGGGGTGACGTGGCCGAGCGGCTTCACCTGGCGCATCACGTGGGACAGCGACGCGTCGCCGACGCGCTGCACGACGTTCTACGGCGAGCCGGACGAGGGGGACGAGTACGCGATCCACTGGCTCGCGCGGCGGTACATCCTGGGGGAGGGCTGGAACGGCGTCGGCTTCCCGAGCGCCCTCGCCTTCCAGTTCGTCGACAACTCGACGCCGCGCCCGGACACGTTCTGCGGCGTGGGCCGCGGCGACCAGTTCGGGACGGCGGAGTACAACGCCGCCTGGTCGCGATTCCTCACGGGCCTGGAGCAGTACCTGGTCGCGGGCGGCATGGCGGACAAGGCGTACTGGTACGTGCAGAACGAGCCGCAGAACGAGGAGGACGAGCGGCTGGCGGCGCACCTGTGCCGCATGGCTCGCGCCGCGGCGCCCGCGCTGCGCATCGCGATCAGCGAGGAGCCCAAGCCCGGGATCGCCGAGGATTCGGGCGGCGCGTGCGGCTACGACATCTGGATCGCGCACATCCGCGCCTACGAGCAGGGCTACGCCTGGCTGCGGCAGCGCGACCACGGCGAGGAAGTCTGGCTCTACAGCCTGGACCACGACCCGGACCCGTACTTCAACCCGACGCGCGTGGACGCGCAGGGGATGCACGAGCGCATCATCCCGTGGGTCTCGTGGCACCTGCGGGCGACGGGGTGGGCGTACTACGACGCCGGGCGGTTCTTCGACGGACCCAACCCGACGATCCGCGCGGAGCTGTTGCGCGAGGGATTCGAGGACTACGAGTACCTGTGGCTGGCGAACGGCGGTCGTTACCCGCGGCCGTTCACGGCCGAGACGGTCGACCCCGCAGTCGACTCGGCGGCCTCGGGCCTGACGAGCTGGACGAAGGACCCCGACGCGCTGATGACGTTGCGGCACGAGCTGGGCAGGTACATCGAGGGCTCGCGCGGCACGGTGCCGGTGCTGGAGACCGACACGGGACTTCGGCCGCGTGGCGCGTACCACCTCAACTTCCAGGACCCGGCCGGCCGGCCGACCGACGACCCGCTGGTGGTCGGGGGGAACACCTACCTCAAGATCGGTTGGATGCCGTACGACGCGGCGTTGGGGTACGGGTGGTACGGCGAGTTCGTCGGGGACCCTTCGATCGCGCTGTACGGCTACGACGAGGTGGACGGGTACGACGAGCGGCAGCGGAGCTACGTCTACGACGACTACGGCCGCGACAATCTGTTCGAGTTCGCGTTGGCGAACGGCCGCTACGAGGTGACGGTGGGCGCCGGGCGCCCGGCGCGCGCCTACCCCTCGGACCCGCACCACGTCCGCATCGAGGGCACGGCGGTGATCGACGACGAGCCCACGGGCGACGCCGCGCGCACGTTCACGCGCACGACGACGATCGACCTGCGCGACGGTTCCTTGTCCGTGGAGACGGGCGGCCGTTCGGCGACGACCGGCGAGTGGTCGTACACGTTCCTGGAGTACATCGACATCGTGCCGGTGGAGTGAGGAGGAAGCGCGGTCAGGAGCGTGTCCGCCGGGGTGTGGAGGGCGCGGGCCGGTGGGCGGCGCCCGGGTCATCCGGTGTCGCCAGCTCGCGCTCGACGTCGTCGATCAGGTCGAACAGCTCCGGCGCCTCCCACGCCCGGTTGCGGCGCGCCAGGGTCACCGGCCGGAGGATGCCGGCGTCCGCCAGCGCACGGACGGCCTCGTTGACCGCCTGCTTCGAACGCCCCAGGATCGTCTGGGCCGAAGCGACAGTCACGATCGGGTGAGCGGGCAGCCGCACGATCAGCGCCTCGGCGCTGGAGTGCGCGCGCGGGCCGCCCGTGCGCTTCCGCCAAGCGTCCTGGAGAGACGTCAGCCGCATCGCAAGCTCCCGGGCCTTGGCGGCGGCCCGGGCCAGAGCGCCGGCGAACAGGTGCACCCAGTCCCCGATCCGCTCGTCCCGGTATGCGGTGAGTCCCTCGACATACGCCCGGGCGTCCGCCGCCAGCACGAGGCTGACCGGCGGAACGTAGTGCGGCGCCAGGCCGCGGCGCCGCAGCACGACGTGCACAAGAGCGCGGCCGACCCGTCCGTTGCCGTCGGCGAAGGGATGGATCGTCTCGAACTGCGCGTGCGCGACGGCGGCCTGCGCCGCCGGCGGGAGGTCTTCGCGGTTGGCGAAGGCGCACAGATCCGCGACCAGGCCGCGCACCAACTCCGGCGGCGGCGGGACGAACTCCGCGCGCCCCGGATGGAGCAGGTTCCCCCCGACCCAATTCTGGCGCGTACGCAGCACGCCGGCGATCTCCGGCGTCGTCGTGGCCAGAAGGAGCTCGCGGTGCAACGCCAGCACGTCGTCCAGCTCGAGCGCCCCAGCGCCGGATCCCAGCGCGACGGCGCGCTCCATGGCCGCGACATTGCCGAGCACCGACGCGGCCGTCTCGTCGCGCGACTCGATCGCTTCGACCTCGGCCCGGGCGAGACGGCGGTGCGACAGGACGAGCCCCTCGATCCGGGACGAGGCGACGGACTCCGCGCGGAGGAGGCGACGCGCCAGGACCTCCAGCGCCGCCATCCGCGGCGGGTCGCGGTTGAGTGCGTCGACCGCGCGTTCCGCCTCGGAGACCGCCGCCGCGTCGGTCGACGAAAGCGAGAAGCGCCGCTGGGCGATCGAATCGGGGACGTAGGCCTGGTACGAGAAAGCGCGGCGGTCGGCTCGCCCCCCGGGAGCGTCCGGATTGGCGGGCCAGGTGCGTTGGACGAATCGCGGCATCGGATCGAAAGGTTGACCAACGACCGCCGTTAGTCAAGCTTTCCAGTGGAACCTTGACGCGGCAAGTCCGCGTCGGCCTTCGCCCTGGCCGGGCTTCGGCGGGGCTCGGCCGGCCCCGGCCAGGTCAAACCCCGAGAGTGCGCCGTGCGGAGTTACTGCCCCTGACCGCGCTGCCCTTGCACGCCAGCCGGTTCCGGCGCATGGTTCGGGCGTCGGTCGAGGAGGTCGTCGGATGTTCCTGCGGCGGGTAGCAGTGGCGGCGTTCGTGGCGTCATCCTGCGGTGGCGGCTGCGACTGCGGCGACACGAACCTGACGGGCGACGCGGGGGAGTTCGTCATCCCACCCGCGGAGACCGTGGGGACGCCGTGCACGGAGTCGGAGCCGTGCGACGACGCCGAGCCGTGCAACGGCCTCGAGACGTGCAGCCCCGAGACCGGCCGCTGCACGGGCGGCGAGTTGGTCGCCGATTTCACCCAGTGCACCACGGAAGACGGCCGATACGCCTCCTGCGTCGATGGCGTCTGCGACCTCCACTACGAAGAGGTCTTCGTGCCCGCCGGGCCGTTCGTCATGGGTGTCGACTCGGACGAGGACGATTTCGGCTGCATCGCGCTCCCGGCCACGCCCAAGCGCATCGTGACGGTCTCCGGATTCTTCATCGATCGGTACGAGATGACGAACCGCAGGTTCAAGCGCTGCCAACGCGTCGGGCAATGCCCGGCCGACTGGGGCGAACGGAGGCAGGGCTCGTTCCTTCGCGACCCGTACTTCAGTGATCCGCAGTACGACGACTACCCGCTCACGTCGACCTGGATGACGGAAGCGGCCGACTACTGCGCTTACGAGGGGAAGCGGCTCCCTACCGAAGCGGAGTGGGAGAAGGCCGCCCGGGGAGGGTGCGAGGTCGCGCCGCCGGACTCGTGCGGGCCCGAGGACGAGCGCGTGGTGCCGTGGGACTCGCCCCCGCTCGGCGACTTCGCCTACACGTGCAACGAGGCGAACTACGCCCGGTACGTCGGCGGGAGCTGTCCGGACGACACCGACGAGGTCGGCCGCCGGCCGGCGGGCCGCAGTCCGTACGGCCTGGACGACATGATCGGAAACGTGCGCGAATGGACGGGAGACTGCATCACGCCCTACGAGGAGTGCCCCGGAGGATGTGTCGACCCGCGCATCGAATGCGACACCTCGGAGCTGCCGTTGGATTGGAACATCCCCGTGCGAGGTGGGTCGTTCATCTGTTTCGCGAGTCTCACGCACCGCGAGAGCACCGGCACGCGGATGGGTGGTCCCGAGACTGGGTTCCGCTGCGTGCGTCCCGTGTCCGGCACGTCCGGCGGATCATCGGCGAAGCGGGGGGCCGGGCCGCTTGGGGCAGAGCGGCGGGGAGGAGAGGAACATGACCGAGGGGTTGAACCGACGGGTCCTGTTTTCGATTCGGCTCGCCGCACTCTTGGCATGGAGTTTGCTGGGGGGGGGCCTGCTACCACGGCGTCCTTGAATTCGGCCCGCGGATCAACGTCGGCACGCCGACGCCGCCGCCGGCGGGCGAATTCGCGCGGATCTACGAATGCGATCGCGCGGAGAAGGTGCGGACGTACTCGTCTCGCGACACCGACCTGGACGACATCGCCGCGGTGTTCCGGGACAACGTGAACTTCGTCATCGACTTCCGAGAGAACGCGGTGGGGGCGCGGCGGTGTACGGCCGTCGCACCGCAGTGGCTCTACGTGTGCGACTCCGCGTGGTGGGAAGATCATTGCCCTCCGGACGGAGGTGGCCCGCCCGACTGTCGCAGCCACTGCTGGGAGTACCTCTCCGAAGCGGGCCCTGTGGACGGACCCACCGTGCCGATCCTGGGCAACACGTCGATCTGCCTGACGACCGCACCCGTCGCGTCAGTAACAGCAGACCTCGATCCGTTCCTCTTCACCGGCAACCTGTACAGGTGGTCGGCCCGGCGGATCAAGAACGTCAGCACGGCGGCGCCCGATTGGGGACCCTACCAGTCGGATGAGTTTCCCTGTCCCTTTGTCCCGGAGAGTACGGGGTGCGTGCCGTACGGATTCGTCGGCATGGACCTCTGCTGGCCGTTTCGGCTGATCGATGCGATGAATCCCGCCTCGTCCGCGCTGGGCAACCAGTTCCTGATCAGCAGCGGAACCGGGTCAACCGACGGGCAGGGACTGCAGGCACTCCCGGCTCTGGTGTGCGATCCGGTGTGGCTGGACCAGTGGTTTCACATCGCCGATCGCATGGGGCGAACACCTGGGAGCGACCCTGACGGGTTCGTTATTTCGGACGAGCTCGAGGATGACGATACGGAACACTGGTCAGAGGCGCACTCCGAACCGGACCCGGAGGGTTGGTACTGGGAGCGTGATGGGGACATGAATTTCGAGGGTTGCTGGGACTACCTCGACGGTGGTGACCGCCTGCCAATCGGAGAGCCGGAGCGTTGTACGCTGAGGGACTTCGACTACTGGAACACGGTAGCCGAGGAATTCCACCCGGATGGACTCCAGTACATCAGTCGGGACGACGTCAGGCGGTGGGCCGGTTTCGAGTGCCCGGCACTGTCGAAGTATGGTGTCGAGGGCTTCCCAGATTTCGCCACGGACTGGAACCCCATCTACTTCGCGGATCACCTCGGCGTGGGCGACAAGATCTGGTTCGCCCCGAACGATGACGCCAAGGCGTTCTGCCGTGACCCGTCGTCGGGTGCGGAGGTCCCGATGCTGCCGGAAGCATGGAGAGGGGTCAGCCGATTGACGGCCCGTTGGGTAGACGTCGATGGCCGGCCCGCGCTGCGCGTCACCGCGCGCGTAGGTGCGGAGGTCGGCGCGTACATGGATCTCCTGGGCTGGGCCCACATGGCCGTGGGGGTGACGGCCGTCAACCTGAACATCACGATCCAGCCCCGCCTTTGCGACGGCCTCCGGGGATCGGACTTCTGCGTGCACAAGACCTCGGGCGGGTCGTGCGATCGGGTGGCGGCCGATCCGCCGGTGGGGGAAGAACTCTGCGGGTCCGAAACGGTGATGGGGGGTGCCCTGGCCGACGCGAAGTCCGGCGAAGCACGGGGATACGGCAGTGGAACCACGGTCGACGAGGAGCCGGACTGGAACGGGCCGGACGATGACCAGCCGGAACGGCTGGTGCTGGCCAACAACGGGGTTCTCTATCACCTCGACGTGTCGGCATCGATCGAACGCAAGTACGAGCCGACGCCGTCGTGCTACGACCCGTTCCTTGGCTGGGCGCTGTGCCTGGCAATGTGGGGATACGCCGAAGGCGAGCTGGAAGACGCGGAATCGAAGCAGGCGGCCACGATGTTCAACACCCTGGCCAAGGCCGTCTACTTCGGGATGAAGTGGGAGGACGTGGACACCGGCGATCGAGGCTACAACGACTGCGTTCACGTCGTCCCTGAAACGGGCGAATGCGACTGGTACGAGGCCGATTCGGGCAATGCGGCCGCAGCCCACTACCTCCGCCGTTGGTTCTGGCAACCGGCCATCGACAGGGTCCCCCACGGCCTGTACGGCTTGGACGTCACTCGGGCGCCGGACCCGCGCGCGGTGCGGTTCACGGACATCCGTTGGTCGTCCCTCTCCCACTACAGGGACCCCGAGTTCAACTTCGTGTGGGACAAGGATCTGGACGGCGTCGGCGAGGAGGCCGACAACTGCCCGAACGTGTACAACCCCGAGCAGTGCGATTCCGACCGCGACTGCATCGGCAACGCCTGCGAGAACGACTTCGATGGGGACCACTGCTGCGAGGGCGGCTGCGAGTCCGGGTGCGAGTTCGGCGGCTCGTACCTGGCGGGGTGCATTTGCGGCGGATCGGAACCGGCACCCGGGTGCGCGGCCGATGAGAGCGGCCGCACCTGCCACGACGATGATGTCGAACTCGGCTCGTGGGGTTGCTTGTCGGGAACCTGCACCCGGGACCGCGACGACGACGGCGTTCCGGATGATTGCGACGCAGACGAGGACGGCGACGGGTTCGACGATGCAGCCGATGCCTGCGACGAGGTCTGGACCACCTACGACTGGGACTACGACGCGGACGGAGTCGGGAATGCGTGCGACGACAGCGACGACCACGACCGGTGCTGGGACCCGACCGAGTGCGCCATCCCCGACTTCATGCCGCCCGAGCCGCTCCAACCATGCGGCGAGGCGGCCTGCGTCAACGGGCAGTGCCGGATCGGGACCGAGGCCTCACCCTACGGCCCGGACGTGCCGTTCTGCGGATGCAAGGTGTGGGACTTCGGGTCTGCGCCCCCGAGATGCGTGCTGACGAACTGCGAGTCTGTCGGGCAGGTCTGCGTCTACCATCCGGCGGCCGGGACGGGTATCACGGACACGAGCGCGTTCGGGTGCGAACCAATCGCAACCACCGAGCCCTTCTCGTGTTCCCTCCTGAGCGGCGGTCCTCCGGGGTCGCCACTGGCCGAAGGCGGCGTGGAGGATCTCTTCGAGACGACGCACCTGGAACGGTACAGCCCGTACCATGAGCCGCCTCGCATCGCCACCCTCATCCCCTGCCTGCCCGAGACCGGCGACGACTGCTGTCGGACCTGCGTCGAGCCGATCCTCCGCGTCCTTGCCCAGAACGGCTCGACCCTCACCGAAATCCGTCCCATGGCAGCCCTCGATCGCCCGATCGACGACTTCACGGGCATGGACGTCACCGTGGTCCCGGACATCAACGCCAACGGCAACAACGACATCGTGGTCAGCCTGCCCTACGCGGCAAACGAACAGAAGGGCGTCGTCGGTACGATCGTCACGTTCGACGGGTATACCGGCGAGGTCCTCCGGACCCGCGAACGCGACGGCTCGTTCGGGACGTTGATGTCCCGCGCCGGCGACGGTATGGGCGCCCGCTTTCGGCCGCTCGGCACCCTCTTCAGCGGATCGTTGGCCGTGGGCTCCATCGTGGTCTCCGCGGACCAGCCGGCCGGGATCAGCTTGTTGAACCGATGGGGCATCGAGGTCGGGTTCGTTGCCGACAACCCGAACATCAAGTCCGGCTCCCCCACCCGCATGACCGGCTCCTGGATCCAGGGGCAGGAGCTTGCTCTGGTCTATTCGGCGACCTGCGACTTCAGCACCGACAAGGGCTGCCTCGTCGGCTACGACCAGTACGGCGCGATCAAGTGGAGCGCGTCCGGATACCAGTCGGGCAACGAGTTCGGCGCGTCCGTCGACAGCGACGGCACGTACCTCGTGGTCGGCGTCCCCGGCTACAACGCCGGCACCGGTGGCATGGTCCAGGTGCTCCGGCCGGGCTGGAGCTGGAGCCGTAACATCACCCAGCGCGGGAGAGTGCGCGACCTTGGTCGGCGCGTCGCCATCGCCGACACCGCCTCTGGTCCGCGTGTCCTCGCCACGGCGCGCGTAAACGACGTCCCCGTCGTCCTCGAGTTCTCGCTCAACGGACGGTTGCGCGCCACGTACACCGCGCCGGACGGCTGGAAGATCATCGACGTCGTCTCGCCGGCCTTCAACGACGGCATCACGCTCGACCTTTTCGCCATCGTCTACCTCACCCCCGACGGTCACGTCTTCCACCAGATGTTCCATGCCGACGGCGCGAACCTCGGACGGTAGCGGCAGGAACGAACAGGAGAACGAACCCCGATGAAGATCCCCGGTCGTGTACGGCTCGAAGCCACATCCGTCCCGGTCGCCATCGCGACGTCCGCCCTGCTGTGTCTGCTCGCGGGATGCGGCGACGGAGGCTCGGGGCCGGGGGACGCAACCGGCGAGACCTCGCCGGAGAACACGTCTGCGGCGTGCCGCGATGGCCTCGACAACGACGGCGACGGCGCGACGGACTGCGGCGACGACGAGTGCCGGGACTTCGTGTTCTGCGCCGGGACCGATGCCGACGCCGATGGCGACGAGGGCGACTCCGGGGACGCCGAGGACGACTTCGGTGGCGCCGAAGACGTCGGAGAGACTGATCCGGACGAAGCCGACGGCGAGTCGGAGGGAGTGGACGAAGCCGGCGATGGTTCCGCCGGCGACGTCACCGGCGACGAGGGGGGAAGCTGCACGCCGGACCCGGGCTGCGGTGCAAGCGAGACCTGCGGGGACGGCCTGGACAACGACTGCGACGGCGAGGTCGACGAGCCCGAGGCCGGCTGCACGTGCGAGTACGGGCTTGTCCAGCCGTGCTTCGCCGGGCCGCCGGGGAACCGCGGACTGGGAGGCTGCGTGGACGGATGGCAGGCCTGCGCGCGCGACGGAACGTGGGACCCTTGTTCCGAAGGCGTGTGGCCATCCGGGGAGGTTCCCGACCTCAAGGACAACGACTGCGACGGCTGCGTGGATGACGGCACCACCGCGTCCCCGACCGTTCAGTGCCCGACTTCGCTGGACGTCCTCCTGGGCAAGTGGCAGGTCCTGCGGTGCGAGGACCTCTGCGTACCGGCCGGCAGCCCCGATTGCGATTGCTCGTGGTCGATCATCAGTCCGGAAGCCAGTGGCGTGACGGAGGTCCCCGATCGCACCGCCGACACCACTCACGTTCACCTCGACGCGTCCGGCAACTACATCGTCGTTGCCACGATCCTCGACGCCCGGCTCGACTCCTGGATGTGTTCCTTCGTCCTGCGAGTCGCACCGCCCGGCCTGCATGTGGATCTATGGTGGGACGATCCCGACCGCTTCTGGCCCGGCGACATCGATCTGCATCTTCACCGCAACCCTCCGCCCACCGCCTGGTTCGGGGACGACGACTGCCACTACGGCACGTGCGGCGGACGCGACGGCACGTACACGATCGACTGGGGCTACGCGGACACCGCGCTGGCGGACTGCCCGGACCTCTGGCCCGACTCGCGTTGGGACTTCGCGCCTCTGGGCGGCTGCCCGAACCCCCGACTGACGAAGGAGAGCGTCGCCGGCATCGAGCCCGAGCTGGCATCCCTGGACTTCCCCCGGACGGGCGACCGTTTCCGGCTGATGGCGCACTACTACGAGGACGCCCGCTTCCCGGAAGACATCCCCGCCGACGCGCACGCCCGCATCGTCTGCGGCGGCGTTCCCATGGCCCAGTTCGGTCCGGTCACCATGCACAGCAACGGCTTCGGGTCCGGCGACCTGTGGCGGGTCGCCGACATCGAGTTCCTCGACGACTCCGGCACGTGCGAGGTGACGCCGCTGGGCGCCGCATCCGCCCCGGACATCCAGGACGACGACAGCCGCGACTGGTTTTGAACCGGCCCGCGGGCACAAGTCATCCGACCTCACTTCGCCTTCGGCCAAGCGCGCGGGCCGCGTCGCGGGGGACCGGCGGCCGGGGGCAGCGGCCCCAGGGACACCGCGCACGGGGCTTACCTCACCGCGGGAAGCCAGCTCCCGTAAGGGCCCGCGAGGGAATTGAATTGCCAGGTCCGGCCGCCGAGCCGCCCGGCCGGCAAGGCGGGAGGAGCGAGGATACACGGACGTGTGTGAGCGACGAGCAACGCGGCCGGCCGGGATGGAACGGCGGCCGGAACGGCAAGGTTGTTTCCGAGCGGGGCGTAACGTCCAGCCCGCGTCCACCTTCGCCCCGCCCGGGCTTCGGCGGGCGAGGCACCGCGCGACCCGTTGCTCGCCGCGCGCGACGGCGCTACTCTCGGCGGCGTCGTCGGCCACGCGCTCCGCGCGGGACGAGCGCGGGCGACGACCGGGGGAGCATCGGGATGAGAAAGGCGGTTTCGTCGAGTCCGGCGTGCACGGCCGTGTCGCTGCTGTGCGCGCTCGCCTGCGCGACGATCGCCTGCAGACGTCCGACCGCCGAGGGCGGGCCGCCGCCGATCGGCGGGGCCGTCAGCACGCCGGATGCCGCCGCGCCGGACATCGCCGCTCTCCGGGGGCCGGCTCGGACCGATTCCCGCCGGCCGCCGGACGCGACGACCGCGGCGCCGGAGACGCCGCCCGAGGCGCCCGCCGAGCCGGCGGCGTCCTCCGCAGCTCCGCTGCCGCCCCGACCCGATCCGACCGATTCGCTCGTTTCCGTCCGCCGCCTGACCGACCCGTCCCTCGCGGCACGCCGGCCGCGGTTCGATCCCGAGGGCAAGCGCCTCGTGTTCTTCGCCGGGGAACAGGGGAAGGCGGACGTGTACGTCGTCAACGTGGACGGCTCCGGCCTCGCCAAACTCACCGACGACCCGGCCGACGACCGGGATCCGGCCTGGCTCCCCGCAGGCGACGGCGTCGTCTGGAGCACGAACCGCGGCGGCGACTACGACCTGTGGACGATGAAGGCGGACGGCTCCGCGCCCGCGCGACTCACCGACCTCGAGGGAGACGAGCTGGAGGCGGCCCCGTCGCCCGTCGACTACCGGATCCTCGGCGTCCGGGCCGACCCGTGCGCGCCCGCGGGCGCCGGCGCGGAGGAAGCCGCGGTCCGGGACCGGCTCGCGTTCACGAGCGTCACCGGCCGGAAGAGCGCGGTCCTGTTCCGTTCGCGGGACGGAACGGACCAGGGACGCATCTCGCCCGAAGGCAGCTCGTGCCGCTCGCCCTCCTGGGCCGGCGAGGGCCGGGCCCTGGCCTGGGTCTGCGACACGCGCGGCGGTCCGACGGTGTACCACGCCGCGGCCCGGTGGGAGCGGTCGCTCGCCGCGGCGCTGGACGGGCTGCCTGCGGCTCGGGGCAACGCGGCGTCTTGCGGCCCGGACGCCCTGACCCGGTGGCCGGACGACTCGTGCCTCGAGGATCTTCCGCGTCGCGACGTGCAGTACCCCGGCGTCGCGATCTCGCGCCCGCCGGAGAAGCTCGACGACCCGTCGTATTCGGCCAACGGCACGCTGCTGCTCGCCGCGGGCGGCCAACCCGCCGGCCTCCGCCAGCGCTCGCTCGCCGGCGGCGACTGGTCGCCGGTGCCGGGCGCGCCGGAAGGCGCCTCGCGTCCTGTCTGGTCGCCGGACGGGACGCGCGTGGCGTTCGAGTCCGCCGGTGAGGGCGGCTCGGCAATCTACGTGGCGGAAGCCGACTTCTACCTGCAGGACGTGAGCGACCTGGCCGACTATCCGGAGCTGTGGGGCGCAGGGCGCTCGGCGCTGCTGCCGCGCCACGACTTCGTCGCGCGGCCGGGCGAGGAGAGGGAGTTCTTCCGCCTGTACGAGCGGGTGCGGGACGCGGGGCGCGCGCCTTTCCTCACCGTCGACGCGGCGCTGCAGGTGTTCCACGACGAGTACTCCGTCCTGCTTCGCGCGGCCGAGCGACGGGCGCAGAGCGCTCTCTTGCGCCTCTGCGACGCGCTGGTCGAGCGATACCTCGGAAGGCTGACGCACGGCGACGACCCCATCGACCGCTACTACGCCCGGATCTTCGCCGTGCCGTGGGTCTTCCTCTCCGCCGCGGACGAGATGGAGTCGCGACAGCCGGCTTCGCGGGACGGGGACGTCGACGAGCCGCGGCCGGCGGAGGAACAGCTCCGGCGGCTCGCTCCGGATAAGGCGGCCCAGCTTCCCGAGTGGGTGCGCGCCGACGTCGAGGCGCTGGTCGCCGCGATCCTCGCGCACGACGCCCAGGTCCCGCTCCAGCCGCCGGACGACGGGCCGCCGGTCGTCGCCGACTTCTCACGGTTCCACCTCCGTGGGCACTACGCCTCGAGCCCCCTGGCCGGCTGGTTCATCGCCGTCGAGTGGCTGGGCGTCGCGCCCCTCCCGCTCGACGAATCGGCCTTCGACCTCGTCCAGGCACTCGAGTCGTCCGACGGCGCGTCGCGCCCGCCCCCGGACCTGGACGACGTGCCGACCCGCCTCCCCGCGCCCCCGCCCGAAACGCTCGGGGACCTGTGGGACCGCGTCGAGACGCTCGTCGCCGCGCTGCTGGGCCCCCCCGCGGACGTCACGGTCTCCCATCTGAGGCTGGTGGCGCGGGAGCATCCGGAGTGGATCGCGCCGTTCCGGAAGGACCTGGTCGATGCGGCACTGATCGAGCTGCGCGGGCCGGCGCCCTCCGAGAGCGCCGGGGGCGAGACGCAGGAGGCGCCGGCGCCGCCGCCGTTCACTTTCCTCTCGCGGCGCCGGGGGTTCGACGTCGAGTACGCGCGACTGGCGGCGCCGGCCATCGACGGCCGCCCGGTTCCCGACGTCCTGGACGTTTTCGCGATCCTGGGCGACGAGCGCGCGCACCAGCTCGCCGACGCGGCGGCCGAAGGGCAGGAGTGGGCCGACCGCTATCGCGCGGCGCTCGACGGATTGACGGCCGAGCAGGCCGAGCGGCCGGTGCCGGGCTACGGACCGGAGGACATCCACCACTCCTGGCTCGCCCTCCTGGCGAGCCTGGCCGAGCCGGCCGGCCTGCCGGACGACTCGCCGCTGTTCTTCGCCCGCACCGAGGCCTGGCACGACCGGCGGCTGGAGGCGGCCATTGCCGGGTACGCCCAGATCAGGCACGACGCGGTCCTGTACTCGGTCGCGGACGAGGCGGGCGAGTGTGGGGAGTTGCAGCCGGTGGTGCTGCTCGTCGAGCAACCCGCGCTTGCGCCGCCCCGCGGTTTCGTCGAGCCGGCGCCGCGTTTCTTCCGCGCCCTCGCCCGCCTGGCGGACCGCATCTACGCCGACCTGGCGGGCGACGAAGGGACCGGCACGACCGGGGAGCCGGCTGCCGGGATCGAGGACGGCGAACTGTCCGCGCGTTGGCTGGCCGAGCACCTGGCGACGCTCGCGGACAAGGAGGTCCGCGGCGAATCGTTCACGGACGAGGAGGAGGAGTGGATCCGCAACGAGGGCGCGACGCTGGAGGCGATGTTCCGGGGCAGCACGCCGGCGTTCGAACGGGTCCGCTACGACGAGGGCCGGGTCGCGCAGGGCGTCGCTTTGGCGGCGGATCTGTTCGACGCGCGCGACGGCGCGGGCTCGCTGGAGCTGGCCGTCGGCCGCCTGGCCGACCTGTACGTCATCGTCCTTGACTCGCCGGGCCGGCGCCTGTTGCACGGCGGGAGCTTCCGCACCTTCGAGTTCCTGGAGCCGGCGGGCGAGCCGCTGGCGGACGGAGCCTGGAACGAGCGGATCCTCGCCGGCGGGACGCCGACCGCGCCGGTGTGGGCGGTGAGCTTCTTCGAGCCGCGCCCGCCCGGTGCACCGGCACCCTTCGCCGACGCTCCCCGGACGGAGTGAGCCTTCGGGCCGGGCTATTCCTCTTCCGGTTCGGGCCGCACGATGCGGAAGGTCACGCCTGCCGGGTCGGCGATGAGAGCGCAGCGGCCGACGGTGGCGACGTCGAACGGGGGGATGAGGACGGCGCCGCCGATCCCCGCGACCTTCGCGGCGACGGCGTCCGCATCGGCGACGTGGAAGTACACCATCCAGGAGGCCGGCTCGGGAACGGGCGACGCCGGCGCCTCGATCATTCCCGCCACGTCGTCGCCCTTGTGGCGGAAGATCCAGTACGGCGAGCCCGTCAGGTCGATGGGGTGGATGGTCCAGCCGAACACTCGGGCGTAGAACGCGCCGGCCAGGGCGGGGTCGGCCGTGACCAGCTCGTTCCAGGCCGGCAGGCCCGGGACCGTGGCGGCGGCGAGGTCGCGGGGCGGCGGGCCGCCGAGCTGGATCGGCGCCACGACGCCACCCGTCGGATCGCCGACGACGGCGAAACCACCGGCGCCGGGGACGGACGTGGGCGGGCGGTGGATCGAACCCTTGGCGTTGGTGGCCGCGGTGCATGCCGCGCCGATGTCGGGCACGCCGACGTGTCCGAGCCAGCACGGGGGGGTCTCGCGGGACGCCAGCGGCATCACGCCGGCGAACTCGGCGCCGTCGACCGAGACGACGTGGTACGCGCCCATCGGGCCCATGTCGGTCGAGCGGATTGTCCAGCCGAGCAGCTCGCCGTAGAAGCGCAGCGAGCCCGGGACGTCGGTCGTCGCCAGGTCGTACCAGCAAAAGCGGCCGAAGCTGGTCCGCACGGCGGACGCCGCGGCGCGACCGAGCCCCATCGGCTTCGCGCGCGACGGCTCCGGCTTGCGCGTCCGGCCGCTCTTCGCCTTCCTCTTTCCCGCTGCCACCGCCTCACACGTTCCTTCCGTCACGAGGATCCATGCCGTCACCTCCGGCGCCCCAGGTGGCGCCGCCGCCGACATATTCCATCCATGTCCGGGCGGCAAGGTACCGCCAAGCGGCGGGGATTCAGGCCGACTTCCGACGCGGCCGGGAGCCGACAAACAGGAACACGGCCGCGCCGAAGGCGGCGGCGACGGCGACGGCCGCGCCGGCCATGCGCCACGCTGCCGAACGCGCGACCGACCGCACCTCGCGTGGAATTTCCACGCGCGTCACCAGCACCGGCCGGCCGTCCAGTCCTGCCAGCAGGCCGAACGCGGCGATCCGCTCGTCGCCCAGCTCCTCGAGCCGCACGTCGTCGACCGACCCGAGCGCGTCGCGCGCTTCGCGGAAATCGCGCGGGAGCGGCTCGCCTTCGTACGGCCGGAAGGAGAGGTCGACGCGGGCTCCCGACCGGAGCCGCTCGACGAACAGCTCATCCAGGAAACGCGCGAAAACCAGCGTTCCGCGCGCCGGACCACGCCCGCTGCTCGTCAGGATCGGGCGTGCCGCCGCGAACAGGCAGCGGCCACCGACCATCACCGCCCCCGAGACCCCGCCCACGGCGTCTCCGGGCGGGATCAAGGGCGAATCCAGCGGAAGCTGCCGATCGAACGGCGCGGGCACCGGGATCGGGTTGCCGGTCGCCGCGTCCACGGCCTTGGCGAACACGGTCCGGCCGTCCACGTCCAGGAACACGATCAGGTTGAGGTCGAGCTGCACGAGCGAGTTGGTGGGGACGTTGCTCTCGATCCATTCCGGCGTCGGATGCACGACGAACTCGTAGGCCTCGTCCCACTGCGCCCAGTCGCCCGCCTTCCCCTTGAGCACCACCAGGTAGTCCTCGATCGCCGTGCGCGCGCGGAGCAGACTCCGCCGGACGCCGTCCCGCTCGACCACCGCGAAGCGATCGAGCGTAATCCACGCGGCCGCGCCTCCCAGCGACGCGCACGCGCCGAGCACCAAACCGAACGCGACGAGCCGAGCCTTCGCGTCCGAGGTCATCCGCCCTTCCCTTCCCCGGTCCCTCCGCCCATCGGCGCAGTCGAACATGCCGCCGCCGGGGAGGCAAGAAAGGGGTTGTTGGTTGTTGGTTATCGGTTCTTGGTCCGGAGGTTGGGGGACACAGACGTGGGGTCCTCCTCGGCGCCCTCGAGCAGGTTGCGCAACCGCGTGGGATCGATACGCACCCAGACCCGACGCTCGTGCGTCACCGTCACCTGCCCCGGCGCGCCGCCGCGCACCCGCCGCACGTCGCAGCGTCGCGCGACGTAGACCTCGCCCTCCCCGCCCTTGCCCAGCTTCGAGTAGTGCAGGGCGAGCAGTGCGGCATCGCGGACCGCCGAGTCGGTCACGGGACGCCCCTTCGGCACGCGCACGACGACGTGGGAGCCGGCCGCACCGGCCGCGTGCAGCCAGGCTTCCCAGCCGCGGGCGAGCTGGAAGGTCAGACGGTCGTTGTCGCGCGCCGACTTCCCCACGAGGATCTCGTGCCCGTCGGCGGACCGGAACGACCGGTACGGCACGTGCTCCTGAGGCCCGCGGGGGCGTCGCGGCGCGGCGGCGGGCGCCGCCCCGGCCGGCAGCCAGCGTTCCAGCGCCACCCGCGCATCCGGATCGTCCCACGGCGCGGTTTCCAGGACCTCGAGGTCGTCGAGCGCGGCGCGGAGGTCGCGGCGAGCCGCCTCCAGCCGGGGCGCGATGGCCGCGGGTCGGCGCCCGAACTTGCGAGCCCGCGCGAAACAGCGCTCGCGGTTGGCGTGCAGCGACAGCGACGGGTCGAGCGGCACGTCGAGCTCCGGGGTCGCCGGGTCGAACCAGTCGACGAGGCGGACCGAGCGTGCGCCGCGGGGCAGGTCGGCGGGCGCCGTCTTGAGCAGCTCGCCTTGCCGCCGCCAGACTTCGGCGGTCGCCGACTCCGCCAGATCGCGCTGCAGCCCCTCCGTCAATCTTTCCAGACGGCGCGCCTCGCCTCGCAGCCGCGCCAGCACCGCCCGTCGCCGCGCGATCTCGACCACCTGCGCCGCCAGCAGTTCGTACGCCGCGGCAATCGCCGCGTGCAGGCCCGGCCCGGCCGCGAAGCGGCTCGGCGCCGTCGCCCAAGGCGCGTCGGGCTTCGCCAGCGGCGGCTGGTAGGGAAGACCCCAGAGCAGGTTGCGCTTGCGCGACTGGCTTGGGCGATACGACGAGCGGATGATCCCGGACTCGTCGAGCAGGAAGGCGTTGGCGTGCCGCCCCGTCAGCTCCAGGACCAGCGAGCGCCCGCCGAATTCGAGACGCACCGCGCGGTCGCCGGCATCGTGCGCGATGCCGGCCAGCTTCGAGCCGGCCAAAGCCTGGTGCAGCGTGCGGGCGAAGCCCTCCGGCGTCCGCGCCGCCGTCGAACCGGGCTCGACCAGCAGCATCCGCGACGCCACCGGTTCGAGCGACACCAGCAGCAGGCGATCGGCGCCGGGCACGCGAAGCTCGAGCAGGAACCCCTGCTCCGGGATCGACCGCACGCGCTGGAGGAAGGCGGGCGACGCGCGCTCGCGCAGATCGGCCACGACCAGCGCGATTTCGCTCGCTGAGAGGCTCATTCTTGCCTCCTTTGCGCCCGCCGCAGGCGCCCTGAGCTCGTCGAAGAGGTGCGTTCCTTTGCGCTCTTTGCGCGAACTCCGGGCCGTGCGCAAGTCCTACGGCTCGGTGGCCGCCTCGTCCGTCGCGTCGGTCTCGGGACCTTCGCTCGGGGCGACCGGGCCCTGCGCGAGCAGGCGCCGCAGGGCGACGGCGTCGCGGAACGCGTGCGGGGTGTCGAAGACCACGAACGTCTCCGCGTGGCGCCCGGCGCGCTCGACGAGCTTCTCCAGGTGTTCGGCGTGCAGGTCCCCGGTCAGCGTCATGAGGGTATGGATGTGGATGTAGCCGACGGGACCGGCGGGCGCGTCGTCCTGGAACGGATCCACGACGGGGACCACCTCGAGCTTCCCGGCCCAGGCGATGATCTCGCGCGCGGTCAGCACGCCGCGGGACTCCCAGGCGAACACCAGGCCGCGGTGATCGACCGCGTCGAGCAGCGCGTGGAAGCGGTCGAACGCGTCGGGCCCCGCGCCCAGATCGGGCGTCGTGTGCAGCCGCACCACGGCGTCCAGTCGCCGGGCGACGGCGACCGTCCGCTCCAGGAGCGCGATGTTCTCGGGCGTCGGTCGCATCGCGCCGTAGCCCCGCGGATCGCCTGCCAGCCCCTCGATCTGCTCCGGATCGGACAGGGCCTCCGGCGCGACCATCGCGAAGCGGAAGCCGGGCGGCGCCGACATGCGCATGCGGCTGAACTTGTCCGGCTTGGGCAGCGTCCGCCGCGTATCCCCCAGCTCCACGAAGTCCAGGGCCTCCTGGTACCGCTTGCGCTCGACCGCGAAGCCGGAACAGCCGACGCGCACGTTCATCTCGCCCATGTGCTACGCTCCATCCCCGAGGCGACTCCATAGCACGCACGGAGCGCCTCGCAAAGCAGCGTTGTCGGGAGACGAGGGGCGGGGGGAGAAGGAACCACCGATGAACACCGATGGACACCGATGGAGCAGCAGGGACGGGAACAGCGGGAATCGGCGGCGGGGCGAGCGTCGCGGGGCCGGAGTCGTCGGCGCGGTGGCCGCACTGGTCGTCCTGGGCCTGGTGGCCGTGCCGGCCGACGCCGCCAACCCGGACTGGCCGAACCCCGACGCGACACGGGCGGAGATGGCCGACCCGGCGAACTGGCCCGACGACCCGGACTACGGCCCGAACGGCGAGGGTTTCGGCGGGATGTGGGAGCTGTGGAGCTTCATGCCTCCCGAGTTCACCTCGGTCCCCGGCCACCGCGAGGAGGAGCTGGACCTCGGCGCCGGCTCCCATGTCGACCGCGCCTGGCAGGTCACGATCGGCGATCCCCGCGTCGTGATCGCCGTGCTCGACACCGGCATCTACTGGGACAAGCGCGATCTGCTGAAGAAGTTCTACCTCAACGTCGGCGAGCTGCCCGTCCCGGAGGGTGCCACGGACCACGACGCCAACGGCGACGGCGTCGTCAACATCGACGACTACGCCGCCGACACCCGGGTCACCGACCTCAATGGCAACGGCGTCATCGACCCGGGCGACCTCATCCACACCTTCTCCGACGGCGTGGACGACGACGCCAACGGCTACACCGACGACATTTCGGGCTGGGACTTCTTCAAGCACGACAACGACCCCTACGACGAGACGCATTTCGGCCACGGCACGGGCGAGGCGCGCGACTCGACCGCGGAGACCAACAACGGCATCGAGAGCGCAGGGGTCTGCCCCCTGTGCCGGCCGCTGATGGTCCGCTGCGGCGATTCGTTCGTCACCGACGTCCAGATCTTCGCGCAGGGCGTCGTCTTCGCCGTGGACTCCGGCGCCTCCGTCATCCAGGAGGCCCTGGGCACCGTCGACATGTCCTCCTTCGCCCGCGAGGCGATCGATTACGCCTACGACCACGGCGTCACGGTCGTCGCCAGCGCCGCGGACGAGAACAGCTTCCACCACAACTACCCGGGCACCGCCGACCACACGCTCTACGTCCACGCCATCCGCTACGACGATTCCGAGCCGCAGCTCTCGACGACGTTCCTCAACTACAACAACTGCACCAACCACGGCGCCCAGCTCCTCCTCTCCACGCCCGGCACCGGCTGCTCCTCCGAGGCCACCGGGAAGACCTCCGGGATGGTCGGCCTCCTGTACTCCCAGGCCCTCCAGATGAGCCTCGACCCGCCCCTGCGCCCGGGTGAGGTCCGCCAGCTCCTCGCGACCACGGTCGACGACATCTGGATCCCGTACGAGGAGCGCGTGTGCGACGATACGAAGTACCCGTCGTGGCAGGGCTGGGACCAGCGCTTCGGCTACGGACGCACCAACATCCGCACCGCGCTCGACCGCCTGCGCGACGGGGCGATCCCCCCGGAGATCGATCTCATCCAGCCGGTATGGTTCGAGGTCTTCGAGCCCGCGTTGCGGCCCGAGGTGCTGGTGGCCGGGAAGATCGCGGCCGATCGCGCGCCCTCCTTCGACTGGGAGGTCGCCTGGGCGCCGGGGATCGAGCCGTTGGACGGCGAGTTCACCGTGCTGGCTTCCGGCACGGCCGAGACCGCGGCGGTCGACGGCGAGCTGGCGCGGCTGAACCTGACAGGGCTCACGATCGACAACCCCGGGCAGTCGTGGAACCGCTGGACCGTGACGTTCCGCGTGCGCGCCGTCGCGCACTACGGCGGCGCGATCG
Organism: Deltaproteobacteria bacterium; assembly: GCA_016218815.1. GTDB lineage: Bacteria > Myxococcota_A > Polyangia > DRWM01 > JAAZOP01 > JAAZOP01. The sequence goes on along the minus strand of JACRCX010000060.1, from coordinate 41,086 downwards.
GCGACGCACCGGCGGAGTTCCGCAAGGCGATCGCGGTACACCACGACCCCGACTCCCTCCCCGGCTTCCCGCTCTGGATGGGCGCGTCCGGCGAATCGTCGCCCAAGCTCGCCGACATTGACGGCGACGGAGTCCGGGACGTCGTCCTGGCCACCTCGGACGGCGACGTCCACGCGCTCCGCCACGACGGCACCGAGGCGCCCGGGTGGCCCGTGCACGTGCGGCTGCTGCCGGGCATGGACCCCGCGGACGAGCCGGGGTACCGCGATTCCGCGGCCTTCGCCTCCGCGCTCGACCCGGACGAGCTGCGCTCCGCCATCGTCGCCTCGCCGGCCATCGCCGACCTGACGGGGGACGGCGGGCTGGAGGTGGTCGTGGCAACCGAGGAGGGCGAGGTCTGGGCGTGGCATGCGGACGGCACGGTCGTGGGCGGATTCCCCGTCGGCTGCGATCCCTCGCTCTCGCCGCCCGCCGACCCCGAGCACCCGATCGACATCGGCTTCTTCGCCTCGCCGGTGCTGGTCGACCTGCTGGGCGACGGCGACTACGAGATCGTCGCGGCCGCCTACGACAGCTACGTCTACGCCTGGAACCCGGACGGCACGCCGGTCGACGGCTTCCCGGTGTTGATCTCCGATCCCAACGTGACGACCGAGCCGCGGGAGCGGGCGCGGATCATGACCACCCCCGCGGTCGCGGACTTCGACGGCGACGGCATCATGGACCTCGCGGTGGGCAGCGACGAGTCGTACGGGTCGGGCTACGACGGGCGCTTCTACCTGGTCCACGGCGACGGCAACCTGCACGCGGGCGGCCCGTTCCACGCCAACTGGCCGATCCCCGTGTGGAGCGCGCCGCTGTTCGGCGGAGCGCACATCTCGCGCGGCGTGCCCACGTCCGCGGCGCTGGCCGACGTCGACCACGACGGCGTGGTGGACATCGCCACCTTCGGCAACGCCAGCCCGTCGCTGTGGATCTTCACCGGCGAGCAGCCGGCGCGCGCGCCCGGCGATTCCGCCCGCACCGCCCGGCAGCTCGACACCGTCTCCTTCGGCCGCCTGGCGAACTCCCGGGAGCGCCCGACCTTCAACATCTTCTCGTACCCGTCGTTCGGCGACCTCGACCAGGACGGCCTGGCCGACATGGTCCTGGGCGGCGCCAGCACGCAGGCCGCGCTCAACCTCGCGGCCGGCAGCAAGGCGGTCGCCTTCGACCACCAGATCAGCGCGTGGTCCGGCGCGGACTCGCGCATGCTCCCCGGCTTCGCGCGCAAGGTCGAGGACTGGCAGTTCTTCATGAACCCCAGCATCGCCGACGTTTCGGGCGACGGCTACCCGGAGATCGTCTCGGGCAGCGGCGGCTACTTCGTCCACGCCTTCGACGGCTGCGGCCGCGAGCCCGCCGGCTGGCCCAAGTTCACCGGCCAGTGGCTGATCGCGGCGCCGGCGATCGGCGACATCGATGGCGACGAGCTCCTGGAGGTCGTGCAGCCCACGCGCGCCGGCTGGCTGTACGCCTGGAACACGACCGGCGGAGCGGAGGGCTCGATCTCCTGGGAGAGCTTCCGCCATGACAACCGCAATACCGGCAACTACGAGACGCCGCTGGAGCACGGCGCGCACACCCTTGCGGAGACCCCGCTCGACTGCTCGGCGGAGACGCCCCCGAGCTTCGGGAGGCCGCTGCCGGACGAGTGCTACCCCGACGCGGGAGACGGAGGAGAGGACGTGGAGGATGCGGGGGAGGACGCGGAGGACGGAGGGGACGGGGGGCCGGCGTACACGGGAGGAGGGGGGTGCTCGTGCGGGGTGACGGCAGGGCATGGTACCGCGGGCTTCGCCCTCGGCCTCCTCTTCCTCGCCTTCGGGTGGGGGAGAGCGCGGAGGGGAGGGAGGGCACGGAGCCCCGACTGACCGCTGACCCTTCGATCCTTCGACCCTTCGACAGGCTCAGGGCTCGGGGCTCAGGGCGCAGGCGGACGCCGAGTGCGCGCGCCGGTCACGGGGCGCTACCGCTCCCCGAAAATGGCGGTCCCGACCCTCACGATCGTCGCCCCTTCCTCCACGGCGACCTCGAACGTGTCGCTCATCCCCATCGACAGCTCGCGCTCGCCTTCTCTTGGCGCGAGTTCCGCCCCGAGCTCGCGAAGCGCGCGGAAATAGGGCCGCGACTCCTCCGCCCCGGCGGTGAAGGGGGGAATGACCATCAGGCCCCGCAATCGGAGGTGCGGACACGCACGGATCGCCGCGACGAGCACCGGGACCTCTTCCGGCGGCGCGCCCGATTTCTGCTCCTCTCCGGCCACGTCGACCTGGATGAGGACCTCGAGGCACGCGTCGTGCTCCGCCAGTCGCCGCTCGACCACCTCGATGAGTTTCGGCGAATCGATGGTCTGGAGCACGTGGATTCCCGGGACGAGCAGCTTCGCCTTGTTGCGCTGCAGATGGCCGATCATGTGCCAGCGGAGCTGCGGCAGGTCGGCCAGCGCCTCGCGCTTGGCGGCCAGCTCCTGCGCGTAGTTCTCCCCGAAATCGAGCTGCCCGGCGGCGACGGCCGCGCGGATCTCGTCCGCTTCGCGAGTCTTCGACACGGCGACCAGCGTGATGCCGGCCGGGTCCCGCCCCGCGCGCCGCGCGGCGGCAGCGATGCGCGCACGTATCTCGCGCAGCCTGTCGGCGACCGGCTTCGGATCGATCACTCCCGGTTCCGGCGAAGGCAAGGGCGGCTCCCCGATCTCCTAGCCCCAGCGCGGGCCCCAGCGCCGGTCGGCGAACAGCTCGTCGTCGGCGACGGGCCACAGCCGCGCCAGTCCCGGCCGCACCGCGCGTTCCTGGGGCATGGGGATCCCGGCGGCGCGCGCGCGGTCGAGGAACGACCGTACCGGGAAGCCCACCACGTTCCACGCGTCACCCTCGACCGCCAGCACGAACGCTCCGGCTGCCCCCTGGATCGCGTACGCACCGGCTTTGCCGCGCCAGTCGCCGTCCAGGAGGTAGCGCTCCAACTCGGTCGCCTCGAGCGCCCGGAAGCGCACGACCGTCGTCTCCACGAAGCCGACGACCTCGATCGGACCGCTCCAGATCGAGACCGCCGTCAGCACCTCGTGGCCACGTCCCGCCAGCGCCCGCATCATGCGGCGCGCGTCGTGGACGTCGGCCGGCTGACCGAAGACCGCTCGATCGACGACGACCACGGTGTCCGCGGCGACGACCCACGGCGGCGCCGTGCGCAGCTTCATCTGTTCGACGACCGCCCGTGCCTTGGCGCCGGCGAGGGACCGCACGAACGCCTCCGGCTCCTGGCCCGCGCAGGCGGGCTCTTCCAGCCCGGACGTCACGGCGGCGAAGCGCAGACCCAGGGCCTGGAAGATCATCCGGCGCCGGGCCGAGCCCGACGCCAGGATCAGCTTCGGTCCGCTCTCCGCTCGCGCCTTCCCGCTCGCCATCGGACTCCCCGCACCACCCGCCACACCCCAGCCCACCGTCTTCATGGCGGGCGGACTATACCACCGTTCAGGAGGACTTGATCCCCGGGCGCTCCTGGTCTACGGCCCTGAAGCGGACCGCGGTCGCCGGCGCACCGGCGCCGGCGGAATGGAGCTCGAGATGGCGCAGACGCGGAAACCGGCGAGGAAGCGCTCGACGACGCGGCCCGTGGTCTTGAGCGACCCGGGGGAGCTGCGCGCCATCCTGGATCGCGACCGGCGGCGCGGACGCTCGATCGGCTTCGTCCCGACGATGGGCGCCCTGCACGAGGGACACCTCGAGCTGGTGCGTCGGGCGCGCACCGTCGCCGACGTGGTCGTCGTCAGCATCTTCGTCAACCCGACGCAGTTCGGCCCCAACGAGGATCTCGCCCGCTACCCGCGGGATCTCGACGGCGACGTGCGCCTGCTGGCGACCGTGCCGGCCGACTTCGTCCTCGTCCCTCCGGTCGAGGCCGTCTACCCGCCGGGCCACGCCACGACGGTGCACGTCGCGGGCCTCGGCGACGGACTCTGCGGACCGCATCGTCCGGGCCACTTCGACGGCGTCACGACGGTCGTCGCCAAGCTGTTCTCGATGGTCGGCCCGTGCACCGCGATCTTCGGCCGCAAGGACTTCCAGCAGCTCCAGGTGATCCGGCGCATGACGGCCGATCTCGAGCTTCCGGTCGAGGTCGTGGGCCGGCCGACGGTGCGCGAGCCGGACGGCATGGCGATGTCGTCGCGCAACCGCTACCTCTCGCCCGCCGATCGGCGGCGCGCGACGGCGCTGGTCGAGGCGTTGCGGGCCGCGGCGGCCGGATTCCAGGCCGGCGAGCGCGAGCCCGCGACGCTCGAACGGAAGCTCCGCGACGGGCTTGCCGGCCGGGTCGATCGCATCGACTACGTGTTCGTCGGCAACCCCGAGACGCTGCAACCCTGGCCGGGCGCCATCCCGCCCGGCCGGACGGCGTTGGCCGCCATCGCCGCGTTCGTCGGCGCCACGCGGCTCATCGACAACGTCGAGCTGGGGGCGGAGACGATCTGACTACTCGTCGCACTTCGTTTCGCGCGGGACGCTGTCGCGCCCCTGGGCGATCAACGTGCGGATCACGGCGGAGGTCTGTGCGGTCGGACGGCCGCCGGCATCCGAGACGGAGGCCAGCGCCAGGTCTTCGAGCAGGTCGAGCACGGTATGGATCTCGGCACAGGCGAGCCGCTCGGCCGCCTGCTCCGCACCCAGCATGTCCTGCACCACGGTGACGAACGGCGCGACCTGGCGCGACCGGAGCGCCTCGACGAACCCGGACACGACGGCGGAGACCTGCGCGGCAATCGCGCTGGGGCCCATCGTCGTCGCGCCGCACGGGTGGAACGCGCTGATCTGGTACGCGATCCGCTCGGCAATCGCGTCCTGTCCTTCGGCCAGTCTATCCTCGATGGAACGCATCCAGCACCCCCCTCCCCACGCGGGGAAAGTAACACGCCTTGCGCCTTCGCACCACACCCCTCTGAGCAAGCTCCGGTTCGCGCTCCCTGCCGCGGCCTTCGCCGAATTTGACGTACCATGCGTCTGTTCAGTATGTTGTCGACGGCATGAGGGGCTTGACAAAAAGGCAGCAACTGGTTCTGGAGTTCATCCAGGAGTCGATCCAGGAGAACGGCTTCCCGCCCACGTTGCGGGAGATCGGCGCCCACTTCGGCATCCGTTCGACCAACGGCGTCAACGACCATCTACTGGCGCTGCAGCGGAAGGGCTATCTGCGCCGCCAGGACATGAAGTCGCGGGCGTTGCGTCCCACGGCCTCCGCCGGGGGCACGCCGCGCGAGGTCCCGCTGATCGGGCGGGTCGCCGCCGGGCAGCCGCTGCTCGCGATCGAGAACCTGGAGGGGACGCTGCGGGTCGACGCGACGCTGCTGCCGGGCGACAGCGGGCGGTTCTTCGCGCTGCGGGTGCGCGGGGACTCGATGATCGGCGCGGGCATCCTGGACGGCGACATCGTCTTCGTCCGGCAGCAGGAGGAGGCCGCGTCGGGTACGATCGTCGTCGCCATGATCGGGGACGAGGCCACGGTGAAGACTCTGATCCGCGAGGGCGAGCGCCTGCGCCTGCAGCCGGCGAACCCCGCCGTGACGCCCATCATCGTCGGTCGCGACGACGGCCGCACGCTCCGCATCCTCGGAGTCGTGGTCGGCGTCTACCGCAAGCTCGGCTGAGCTCCCGCCTCCGTCCTCGGATCCCGGTTGCATTCGAACCCTTGGTGCCGTATGGTCCTCGGCAGCGAGGGTGGCGCATGGCGTGGCGTGGCGCGGCAATCATTGGGCTCATCGTGGTGCTGGGGCGGCTCGCGACGGGCTGCGGCGGGACCGACACGCAGGCGGCGAGTCCCCGACCGGTGGCGGAAGAGGAGAGCGAGCGGACGGTCCTCCCCGAGGGCTCGCGCTGCGAGCAGGTCGTTCCGCCCGAGGTGCTCGCCGCGGGCTCGGCGGATCCGAATTGCACGCCGCATGTGGAATCGGTCGAGGCCGACGCGAACCAGGACGGGCACCTGGACATCCGGCGCGTGTACCTGCTGCCCTGCCCCACGATGCTGGGCGAGGACGTGCGTCCCTTGATCCTCTGCCGCGAGGCGGACATCAACTTCGACGGACGGAAGGACGTGTTTCGCCATTTCCGCGAGGGCCAGCCGGTGATGGAGGAGCAGGACTGGAATTTCGACGGCGTGATCGACGCGCGCCTCTTCTTCTCCGACGGCGATCCCGTATCCTACGCGGTCGACCGCGACGGCAACGGCACGTTCGAGATGCAGGTGCTGCTGCAGAACGGCAACGTCCGCCGCGTGAAGATCGACGTCGTCGGCGACGACCACTACGACATCTACGAGACGTACGAGCCTTCGCCGGGAACCTCGACGCCGCGGCTGATCTCCATCGGCTATGACCTGACCGGCGACGGCTCGATGGATCGGCTGATCACGGCGGCCGAGCCGGAGGAGGAGCCGGCGGAGACGCCCGCGGCGGCCCCGGGGGAGGAATGACCGTGCTCGCGCGCTCGACGTTCCGGGTGTTGGGGCTGGCCGCCGTCGCGGCGTTCGCGGGAGGGTCCACCTGCAACGGCGATGCCGAAGGCACCTCGGGGCCCACGACCCCCACGGGACCGCGGTCCCGCGCCCCCGCGCTCGAATCCGGCTGCCCCGAGGGCGAGCCGCTCACGGCGCTGGATCTCAACCGCGACGGCCGTCCGGACTTCTCCGTCTTCGCCGAGGGGGACGGCACCTGCCGGGCCGCGGACCTGAACTTCGACGGGTATGCCGACCTGTTCCGGCACCGCGACGCCGCCGGAAATCTCATCCGCGAGGAAGCCGACGGCGATCACGACTTCCACCCCGACAGCGCCGCCCTCTACTCCGGCGCCCCCGCCCCCTACCGGGAGGAATTCGACACGAACTGGGACGGCCTGGTCGACCTCTGGGTCGAGCTGCAGCGCGATTGCGTCTTCGCCCGCGGCGGCTCGTCGGAGTGCACGACCGAATGCGCCATCAACTGGTGCGGCCCGCGCACTCCCGCTCCTTCGCAGGACCCGGAGGCGCCTCCGCCCGAGCCGATCCCCCCGCCGTCCTCGATCGCCATCCTCTACCGCGACGCCAGCGGCGACGGGATCTGGGACACCTCGGAGGTGTTGTACGGCGAGCATCCGATCTGCGTGGCCTTCAACACCAACACCCCGGGCGACTCGGCCCAGACGGTCCATCCCGAGGTCGTGGAGGTGTACAAGCCGGCCCTGGCGATCGGCGGTCGTCCCGAGATCGACTACCTGCGCCGCGACTACCTGGACCTGAACGGAAACCCGATCGTGCGCTGCGAGGACTCCGACGGCGCCGTCGTGGCCTGTCCTTCCGCCTGCGCCCGGTGAGACTTCCGGCGGGCTCGCCGCCACGGATTGCTACGGGTCGCTCGTCCCCGCCCGCCCGTACTCGTCTTCCAGCCGCACGACGTCGTCCAGCTCGGGCGTCGAGACTTCGATCAGGTCGCACGACTCGACCGCCACGAACCGGTGGACCGTGTGCGGCGGGATGTGGAAGACGTCGCCCTCCCGCACCAGCCGGCGCTCGATGTCCGGCGGGGCCCCCAGCTCCAGGCCGAGAATCCCGTGCAGCACGGTGAGGCTCTCGTCCTTCACCTGATGGAACTGCCGCGAGAGCTTGTGGCCCTTCTCGATGTGCAGGATCTTGCCGACATAGCGCTCGGTGTGGGCGAAGATGATCTCGTGTCCCCAGGGCTTCTCCACGCGGCGCGGCAGGTTTGCGGCCACGAGCTCAACCCTTGTCGAACAGCCGCAAGGCCGCGCCCAGAAGCTCGCCGATCGTCCGCGGGCGAACAGCCTCGACTTCGCCGACCGAACGCACCACGATCCCGCCCGGCGGCGGCGATGCTTCGATCCGCTCGGCGCGTACCTCGGCCGCGGCGACCGGTACCGCGGGCGCGGGTACGGCCGGGGGCCGGACGACCGGGTGTGGTGGAGCCGGTTCGGGGGCGGGAGGCGCAGGCTCGGCCGAGACGCGAGGCGCGGGCGCGGGCCGGAGCGGTGCGGGCTCGACCGCGGGAACCGCCGAAGGGGTCACCGTCATCGTCGGCAGGGCGGGCGGCGGAGGAACTTCTCCCGCGACAGGCGCCTCCTCCTCGACGTCCACGGGCTCCGGCGCGACGGCCAACGGCGACTCGTCGGCCACGGCCGCTTCCTTTTCGACGACCCCTTCCGGTGCCTCCTCGAGGATCATCTCCTCTTCGTCCTCGCCCTCCCAGGTCACCCGCTCCGGCAGCTCGGGCTCCGGCTCGGGCGGCACGGCGGCCGCGGGAGGGGGCAGGGGCGCAGGACCGGCGGCGGGGGCGGGAACAAGCGGTGCGACGGGGATGACGGCGGGCGCGGGGCGGAGGCCCAGGCGCAGCGGTGCGGTCACCGGCTCCAGGAAGTCGTCGATCGGCGGCACGTCCTCCGCGCCCGGATGCCCGAGGCGCTGGCGATTGGTGCGCAGGCGCGCGAGGATCGCTTCCAGCCTGGCCTTCCTGGAGGCAACGTCCGGGGTCATCGCTTTCCTTCCCGCGCCGTGCGCGCTTCCTGGTGGAGCCGCGTGGCGATGGTCTCGGCGGGGATGCCGGCGGTCTTGAGCTGCGCGGCGCGGCGGAGCGCGGGCGGGCTGGCGATCAACACGCACGGGCCGCCGGGCCCGTCCAGCGCCAGGCACGGCACCTCGCGGCCGAGGAACGCGCCGAACAGGCCGGAGCAGAACGGCTCGAGGAACCCGGCACCCGCCTTGGGGAGCACGACGAGCTCGGTACGCAACAGGAGCGCGTCACCGTAGGCCTCGAACGACACGCGTCCGAGACCGTGGACCGCGAGCAGTCCGTTCGCCTGGGAGAGGAACGCCTCGGGGCTCGCGTCGGCCGGGTTGCCTCCGCCCGCCGCCAGCCTCTCGCGCAGCCGCGCGCCGAGCCACTCGCCCAGGGGACGCGCGACGATCGCCGGTCCGACGCCATCTTTCCCGCCCGCCACGCGTTCCAGCACCTCGGCCGGCAGGACCACGGCACCGACGGCGCCCGGCAGCGAGGCCGAGCCCCTGGCCAATTCAAACGTCAAGTAGCCGCTCGGATCGAAGCGGTCTTCTGGCATCGCCCTTCCTCGGCCAAAGGCTGTATCACGACGCCCGCGACAGGGTCAAGGAACGGGCGCTCCGGGGCTCCGGCGTTTGTTGCGTTCGGGCCGGTTCCGTAGGATGTTGTCGGCTCGAGCCCGGCCCGGGAGGAGAGCGTGTCGTTCGACCTCGGCAGTCCGACTTCCACCTTGCTGCTGCTCGGGGCCCTCGCCCTCGTTCCGTTCGCCCTCATGGTGCTGACCAGCTACGCCAAGATCTACATCGTGCTCGCCTTCGCACGGACCGCGGTGGCGGCGCCGCAGGTCCCGCCGAACCTCGTGATGGCGGCGCTGGCGACTCTCCTGACGGTGTTCGTGATGGCGCCTACGGCAAGAGAGGCGTACCGCAGCGTGGCGGCGATCATCGAAGAGCCGACCGAGGGGGAGACGACGGCCGCGCAGGACCTGGAGCGCGTGGGCCGGATCGCGAGCGGGGTCGAGCGACCGCTGCGGGGGTTCCTGGAGCGCAACGTCAACCCCGAGGCGAGGCGGCTGTTCGAGGGACTCGCCGCGCGCAAGGGCATGGACGTCCGGGGCGACGGGCCGTCCCGCCTGCTCGCACTGGCGCCGGCGTTCGTCGTGTCCGAGCTGGAGGAGGCGTTCCTGGCCGCGTTCCTCCTCTTCCTGCCTTTCCTCGTCATCGATTTGGTGGTATCGAACATCCTGTTGGCGTTGGGGATGCACATGCTGTCGCCGACGACCGTCTCGCTGCCGTTCAAGCTCCTGCTGTTCGTCGCCATCGATGGATGGGAGCTGCTCAGCCGCGGACTGATGCTCGGCTATCGTTGAGGCCGGAGGCAAGCCGACGTGACCTCGTTCCGCTCGTTCCTCGCCCGTGAGCGCCTCGTGCCCGTCGAACAGCTCGACCGGGCGCTGCAGCGCCAGATCCTCTACGGCGAGGACCTCTCGATCAACCTGCTGGAGATGGGCGCGGTTGACGAGGACGAGCTGGCGCAGTTCCTGGGGATGTTCCACCGCCTGCCCATCGTCACCCGCTCGGATCTCGTCTCCGCGCCGCGGGAGATCACCGCCCGTCTTCCCGCCGAGCTGGCCTTGCGACACCGGGTCTGTCCCGTCGCGGTCGCCGACGAGGCCATGGTGATGGCCTCCACCCGGCAGCTCGAGCGGTCGGTGATCGCGGAGCTGGAGCGGGTGACGGGCAAGACCGTGTCGCTGGCCATCGCCAGCTCCTTGACCCTGGCGTTCGGCCTCCAGGTGCACTACGGCGCGGACGTGCCGCCCCGGTACGTACGCATCGTGGAGCGGGCGCCGCGCAAGGGGAAGAGCCTGCCCCCGCCGGCGCCGGTACCGGGCGAGCCGGAGCTGGAGGAGGAAGAGGAGCAGCCGCGCCCCCGGCGCGCGTCCGGCATCATCGTCACACCGGAAGATCTGCCGGCCTCCGAGCTGGCGGCCGTCGCGGGGGGCGAGCCGACGGAGCTCCTGTCGACTCCCGAGGCGTCGATGGCGCCGCCGGCGCCGCCGATGAGCGTGAGCCAGGCGCCTCCGCCCATTCCGCCGCGGGCGGAGTTCGAGGCTTCGAAGGTGAGAACGGCTGCCGACGAGGTGCTGCGGGGCGTCAGCCTGTCGCACGACAGCGCCGCGGATCGGCTGCTGGAGATGGTCCTCGGTCCGCCGACCCAGCCGCCGCCGGCCCCTCGGCCCAGCCAGCCGCCGAAGCGGCCGAGCGCGCCGCCGCCGGCCGTCGACGCCGCCGCCGCCCTGCTCGGCACCGTGGCGGCCGCGGTCCCCGCGGACGCCGTCGCGGCGCTCGTCGCCGCTCCGCCGCCGTCCGCGCCCGCGAGCGAAGCCGAGGTTGCGGTCCCGGTCGGGCCGACGCCCGCGCGGGCGCCGGAGCCGAGCGAGGCGGTCGTGCGCACGCAGGCGGTGATGCTCGGAACCGAGGGGCCCGCGGAGGAAGCGCCGGAGCGGCCGAGCGCGCCGGCCTCGCCGGTCGACGTGCTGCGCGATATTTCCGCCGGCGGCCCCGTGGTGGCTCCCCCGCCGCGCACCGCCCTCATCAACCGCATCGCGAAGCTCGACGCCCTCGGCTCGCCGACCGACATCCTGCGCTACGCCTTCCAGCTCTTCTCCGCCACGTTCAAGGTCGGCCTGCTGTTCGACACGACGTCGTCCGCGCCGCGCCTGCGCGACGCCTTTGGTATCCGCACCAACGCCCAGGGCTACCGCGGACGGCCGCTGTCTCCGGACACGCTGCCGTCCACGGTCCGCAACGCCGCCCAGCCCTCCCTCGCCGGGGTGCCGCCCCAGGGGCCGCTGGCGGACCTGTTGGTCGAGCTGTTCGGCGAGCTGCCGTACAACGCGCTGTTCCTGCCGATCACGGTGGGCTCCCGCGTCGTCGCCGTGATGTACGGGGACAACCGCGAGGCGGCGACGCCCTTCGACAACGTCCGCGAGCTGTTCCACCTCGCCTGGGCCGCGGGCACGCGTCTGGCCGATCTGGTCCGACGGCGCCGCCATCCCGACGCCGGTCCGCCCACCGATTCCGGCTCCATCGACGACACCGAGCGCGGCGTGCCGCCGCCGTCGCTGGACAAGTCGTAGGCCGCTACTCGATGAAGACGAGCCGTCCGAAGCGCGAGGAGCGGTGGAAGTTGCCCTCGCCCCGGATCGGCGACCAGGCCAGCGAGTCGCCCTGGCCGTCCCGGAAGCTGTAGAGGTTCGCGCGCCAGACGTCCCCCGCGCGCGGCGGTACGGCGGTCCGCGTGCTGCGGACCTGGGACCACGGCAACGCCAGCTCGATCGCGTACCACCCTTCGTCCCGCGCCACCGCCACGCCCGTGGCGATCGACGGCTGCCACTCCTGGTGTCCGAAGCGACGCGCGCGTCCCTCGCCCGTGATCGGGTCGTTGTAGTCGTCGAACGAGGTCGACCAGATCGCGCCGTTGACGTCGACCTGCACCTCGTAATACTCGCGGTTGTCCCCCGGATCGCCCGGCTGGAGCATCAGCTCGATTCCCGAGGAGCGCTCCCAGACGTGCGGGTCGACCTCTTCCGCCGAGAATGGCGAAGTCGGGTCGGGATCCTCCACGCGGACCGCGAGGTAGAGGTTCGTGTCGTCCCAGGCCGCCCACGCCGCGCCGTTCACGTGCGAATCGGGCGCCGGCTCGCCGCCCCCGGGATTCACGAACCCTCCCGAGCATTGCGCCGACCGCCAGGCCGTGTCGTCGAGGTTCCCGTCGAGGACCACGGCGCCCGGGGCGACGCGCGCGGCCCGTAATTCGGGCAGCTCGCCACCGCTGCGGTCGACCGTCTCGCACGCCGGCCCGAACGCCGCCCCGACGCCGTCGCCGGCCGCGCGCCGCGGGGCCGAGCCAGTCTTCTTCGCGCACCCGACGCCGAACGCCATCGAAGCCGCCACAACTGCGAGTCCCGCCAGTCTGATCATGGCCGGGAGGATGCCGCCGGCGGGCCGCGGAGGCAAGCCCGCTCTTCCCGCGCCTCCCGCTCTTCCCGCGCCTCCCGCTCTTCCCGCGCCTCCCGCTCTTCCCGCGCCTCCCGCTCTTCCCGTTCTCCCCGCGCCGGTCCGTGCTTCCGGCACTTGACCCCCGACCGGTTCGAGGTCAGGCTCGGGTTGCAGGGAGAACACGACCATGACGAAGGTATCGTGCCTGATCCTGGCGGGGGTTGCATCGGCGGCCGGTTGCTCTTCGGGGGACAGCGGAGGAGGCAACGACGGCGGGGCGTGCTCACCCGCCCAATGCCAGTCGGACTGCGAAGCGCACGGCTACCTGACGGGCACGTGCACCGCGGGCGGCCTCTGCCAGTGCTCGGGCCGGCCGGGCGCCGATGCCGACGTCGATGGGGACGCGGCCGACGCGGACGCGGATCCCGACGCCGACGAGGACGGTGCGGGGGACGAACCGGACGAGGAGGATGCGGTCGAGGAGGTCGAGGTCGACCCGTGCGCGCCGCCCGCGTGCGGCCCGGAGGAGCTGTGCGGCGAGACGACGCACGGCGACGGTGTCGACAACGACTGCGACACGGACGTCGACGAGATCTGCGACTGCGGCGCCATGGGCACGACGCTGGAGTGTTTCGCGGGCGATCCGAGCTCCTGTCCGGCCGGCGCTCCGTGCCGGGGCGGGTGCACCCGGGGCGTGGAGACCTGCACCGAGTTCCGGACCTGGAGCGGCTGCATCGGCGCGGTGGTACCCGTCGAGGAGATCTGCGACGGGGCGGACAACGATTGCGACGGGCTGTACGACGAGTACATCGACGGCTGCGAGTCGCCGGTCTACTGCCCCGGCAGCGTCAGCGTGGCGCCGATGACGTACGTGCCGTTGACGGGCAGCGCGATGTTCCCCGACCCGTACGACTCGTGGCTGTGGGAGCTGATCTGTCCGACCACGGTCGGGACCTGCCCGATGCCCGAGGACCCGACGGCCCAGGACACGCAGGTGCTCATCCTCTCCTCGGGGACGTACCGCGCCCGGGCCACGATCCACGCGGATGCCACCACGTACACCTGCGAGTTCGCGGTCCTCGCCCAGGGCGAGGGGCTGCGCGTGGAACTGACCTGGGACAGCCAGGGTTCGGCACACGGCGACACCGACGTCGACCTGCACCTGCACCAGTGGGGCGCCGAGTCCGCCTTCTTCGCCAGCCCGCAGGACTGCTACTACGGCAACTGCAAGGCGTCGTCGTGCTGCTGGTCCGGCCCGCCCAGCGTCGACTGGTCCCTGCCGCACACGACGGATCTGGCGGCGTGCCGGGACTCCCCGCACGGCGAGGGCGCGCAGTGGGTGACGCACGGGTTCTGCGCCAACCCCAGGCTGGACGTGGACGTCATCAACTGCGACAGTGCCGAGACCGACCCCACCCTGGATTTCTGCGCGCCGGAGAACATCAACGTCGACAACCCGCCGTGGTTCGAGCCGATGCGCGTCATGGTCAACTACTACGGCGCGCACTCCTTCTCCGGCACGACCAACGCGTTCGTCAACATCTACTGCGGCGGCGCCCTGCGCGCGAGCTTCGGCCCCCAGCCGTTGACCCTCTCCGGCGGAAGCTCGGGGCAGAACTGGATGGTCGCCGACGTGATGTTCTACGAGGGCGATTGCGGCGCCTTGGACTGCGAGATCGTGCCGGTGGACACGGTGATCACCGGCCCCGCCTTCGGGCCGGCCTGGAGCACTTTCGTCCACGGACCGTAACGGGTCGCTGAAGCGGCTACGACCCCGGGCGGTTGACCATGTACTCGACGAGCGCCTGCTGCTCGTCGTCGCTCAGGCGGGCCCCGTTCCGGACCATCCGCTTGACGGTGCTGGTCCACCATTCGCGGTCGCGCGAGTCGGCGTTCGTGGCGCGGTCCGCGCCGTGGCAGGTACCGCAGCGCGAGGTGAGCAGCGAGGCGGCGTCGATCGCCGACGTCGCGGGCGGGGGATCGGACGGCGTCTGGGGCGCCCCCGCGTCGGCCGCGGGCGGCGTCACGGGCGCGGGCGGCGGGTCCGCCGGCGGGTCGGCCACCGGCGGCGGATCGGCCACCGGCGGCCGATCGGCCGTGGCGGTCGTGACGTGCTGGCTCGCCGCCGCCGTCGTGGAAGGCGGATCGACCGGCCTGGGGTCCGCCCCCACGGCGCCCGCGGCCAACGCCGGCGCGGTCGCGGCAGACGAGCTGCCCGGCTGCTCCCCGTCCTGCTTCCGGCACGCACCGGCCGCGACGACGACGATCAACACCGATACCGCGAACCATCGCATCTTCATCGACATCTCCCTCATCGGTCGTCCTCTCCACAGCCCGCGCCTCCACGTCTCGATCGCCGTGACGCAGGCGGTGCCGCAGGATGGGCATGCTCTTCGCGACTGTCAATCCCACGTCCACCCACCCGGAACTCCGAGGTCGCCTCTTCTTCCCACCCGATCCGCGGGCGTCGGCGAGCGGAGTGACCGCCCCATGCCCCCCACCAAGGAGCCCGGGGCGCCGCGGCACGTCGCGTCCGTACTCTGAAGCTCACGGCTGGCAAAGGAAGGCCGCGCTCCGAATCGCTCCCTCACCGACGGCCCTTGACACCCTCGGAGACGGCATGCTATTGCGAATACCATGCAACAACAGAGTTCGGACGACGCGCACCATCCAGATGAAGATTTGGCGCACCTGTCGCGTGTTCTCCGTTGTCGTGGGGGAAGGCTGACCTCAGAACGCGTGGCGTTGTTGCAGGCAATATGCAGCATGGAAGCGCACTTTCGCCCCGAGGACGTGGCCGAGAACATGCGGAGTTCGGGGCATCCCGTGTCTGTCGTGACAGTCTACCGCAGCCTTCCGCTCCTCGTGGAAGCGGGAATCGTTCGGCGGGCGTGCCTCGCGGAGGAGACGGGTGGCGGGGCGGTGTACGAGCACGTCTGGGGGCACCCCCATCACGACCACCTGGTGTGCCTGCGTTGCGGCAAGACGGTCGAGTTCAGCTACCCCGCCATCGAGGTGCTCCAGGACGCCGTCGCTCGCGAACACGGCTTCGACCTCGTCCGGCACCACCTCGAGTTGGTCGGCGTGTGCGCCGATTGCCGGGCGAAGGGCGCGGGGCCCGGGGAGGGAGCCGGATGACCTCGTCGGCACCGCCCGGCACGAGACCGGCTGGACCGGACGACTTGCGTTGCCGGTGCGGCAGCCTCATGGCGCGCCTTGCCGGCGGCTCGCTCGAGCTGAAGTGCCGGCGGTGCAAGCGCATCGTCGTGGTCAAGCTGCACGGACGGATGCTCGGCGGGGCGATCGAGCCCGCCTCGGCGCGCGCCTGTGAGGCGTGCGGCCCTTTCGAGGTGGTGTTCGGGTCGGGGTGAGCGGCCTCGGCCGGCGTGATGCCGGCGGGGCGTGAGCAGGAAACCGCGGCCAGAGGTCCCAGCACCCAGCGCCTTTCGATGCGACCCGCGGCGGGAGGAGGCTCCCGCGCGTGGTCGTCGTGGAGGGCAGTCATGGGCAGGGATTCCGGGACCAGCGCGCTGGATGTCGCCGCCGTCGGGACGCAAGGCAGGCTCGCGGTGCGAATCTCCGGGGGCCTTCTGCCGCCGAGCCTGGCGGGGATGGGACTGCGCGCGGGCGCCGAGGTCGAGGTCGTGGCCCGGGCGCCGCTCGGGGGCCCCGTGCTGGTCGAGATCCGCGCGACCGCGACCCGCGTCGCGCCGGGACGGGAGCTGGCGGGACGGTTGTCCGTCTCCCGTCCGGGCAAGGCGCCGCGTGACATGTCCGCGCTCGTCGCGGCCGCCGCCGCATGCGCCCTGGCGGTCGCCGCGCCGGTGTCGAGCCGGGCGGACGAGGCGGCGCCCCGCATCCGGGACAACCTCTTCCTCCTCGAAGAGGCGTACAACCAGGAGCCGGGGGTCGCGCAGCACATCCAGCTTTTCCAGTACGAGCCGGAAAATCGCGCGTGGCTCTACAGCTTCACCGACGAGTGGCCGGTGCCGACCGACCTCAACCAGCTCTCCGTCACCGTTCCGGTCGTCGGCCTGGGTGTCGACAGCCGCCGGCGACCGGTTCGAGCACTCGCTCATCGTGAACCCTGGAGTGCGTTTCGCAATCGATGCCGCTCCGTCGTTCCGGATCGTCCCGGGGGCATCCGTTCCGGTGACCGTCTGGCCGGACGATCCCGTCGAGGTGGCGATCCTCGGGTACCTGTCGCTCGAACACGGGGTGTGGTGATGGGCGGCGGGCATTTCGCGGCTGGGTGAGCCCGGCTACTCCCGGTTCGGGCCATCGCGTTGAACTGCCGTCCCAGGTCCGACAGCACGTCGGTGCCGGTGACGGCCACCCTCCGGTCGAGGTCCCCGGCGCCGATCGCCGTCGCGGTCGCGAGCCACTCCGGTTGACCGCGACCGCGAAATCGTCTCCATCCCTGTCTGCCGGCAGGCTCGGCGGAACCTCTTTTGTGACCGCGGTCCCGGTCTTCGTTCATTGTCGTCCGATGGTCCGGACACGCCTGCGCGGCGGATTGCGGTGGTTAGGTTCGCCGTCGTGAGGACGGACCGACCGGGCGAAGGGGGACAGGAGGGCAGGATGAGCGGGGGACCGAGCGGACCGGGCGGAGCCGAGCCGGCCGGGGATGCGCGGCCGGTGACGGGACGCTCGGCAGGCCGGAACCGGGACCGCCTGCGACGTTGGGTGGTGCTCGGCCTGGTGGTGCTCGCCGTTGGCATCGCGGCGTTCAAGGTGACCGCCCTGGGCTATCGCCCGCTCGACGCGCTGCCTCGCGTCCTGTACCGCGTCTCGGTCGAGATGCGCCTGGACGGGTTGGGTCGCGAGGTGAGCGTCCGTACCTTCCTTCCCGCCTCGACCTCGACACAGACGGTGAGCGAGGAGGAGGACGAGGCGCCGGGGTTCCACTTCTCCGCGCAGTCGGCGGGTGGCGATCGCGTGGGTTCGTGGATCGGCTCCGGTGAGCCGCACGGCAGCACGATCCGCCACTCGTTCTCGGTCCTGCTGCGGCCGGTGCGGTACGAGCTGGACCGCGCCGCGGGCGTGCCGCTGTCCTACCCCCCGTCGATCGTGCCCTATCTGCGGCCGGAGGACGCGATCCAGGTCGACGACCCCGGGATTGCCGACGAGCTGCGGCGCATCGGCGCCGACCGCGGACCGCTCGCGGACCGCCTGCGCGCGATCTTCCAGGCCGTGCACGCCCTGCGCTCGCGCCCGTTCAAGGGCGAGACCGACGCGCTGACGGCGCTGCGGCTGGGCGAGGCGAGCTGCAACGGCAAGAGCCGCCTGTTCGTCGCGTTGACGCGCGCGGCCGGGATTCCCGCCCGGCTGGTCGGCGGGCTCATCCTCGAGACCGGGAGCAAGCGCACGTCGCACCAGTGGACCGAGGCGTGGCTCGGGGGACACTGGGTGCCCTTCTGCCCGACCAACGGCCACTTCGCGTCCCTCCCGGAGCGGTACCTGACGCTGTATCACGGCGACGAGCCGCTCTTCCGCCACACCGCCGACATCAACTTCGACTGGCGCTTCGCGGTGAGCAGCAGCCTCGTGCCCTCGCCCGCCGCGCGCTCGTGGATGGCTCCGGTCAACGTGTGGGGCCTCTTCGAGCGGCTGGGGCTGCCGTTCTCGCTCCTGGGGGCGCTCTTGCTGCTGCCGTTCGGGGCGCTGGTCGTCGTCGTCCTGCGCAACGTCGTGGGGCTGCCGACCTTCGGTGTGTTCCTGCCCGCGCTGCTGGCGGCGGCAGCCTCCGGCACCGGCGCCGCCTGGGCCGTCGGGGGCGTGCTGCTCCTGGTGCTGGTCACCGCGGGAGCCCGCGCGCTGCTCGAACGCCTCCGGCTGCTGCGCGCCCCCATGCTGGCCGTGCTGCTCGCCGTCGTGACCACGACGATGCTGCTGCTCAGCCTGGTCGCCGAGCGGCTCGGTGCGTGGGGACTGACGCGCATCGTGCTCTTCCCGATCGTGGTCATGGCCATCACGGTCGAACGCTTCCACCTCGTGGGAGTGGAGCGGGGTCTCGGCACGGCGTTCGGTGAGCTGGCCGGGACGATCGCGGCGATGTTGGCCTGTTACGTCGTGATGAGCTCGCTGGCGTTGCAGGCGCTACTGATCGGTTTTCCCGAGGTGCTGCTGCTCGTCATCGCGGCCGACATCTACCTCGGTCGCTGGGTGGGCGTCCGCCTGATCGAGTACGTGCGGTTCCGGCGCGTGCTGGTTCCGGGAGGGGCGCCGTGAACGTGTCGGCACCCGTCCGGGGCTGGCGCGAGCTGCTGCGGCGGCGCGAGGCGCTGGTGGGGATCAACCGGCGCAACCTCGAGCTGGTCGATCCGCACAACGAGCGGCGGCACTACCCGCTGGCCGACGACAAGCTGCTGGCCAAGAACGTGCTCGCGGCGGCCGGCGTCGCCGTCCCGCGGACCGTCACGGTCTGCGAGCGGGTGGCCGACGTGCCCGCCGTGCTCGCGACGCTCGGGGTTCTGGACGAATTCGTCGTCAAGCCTGCCCGCGGCAGCGGGGGGGACGGCATCGTCGTGGCGGTCGGGCGCGCGTCGCCGGGCGTGTGGAAGCTGGCGGGCGGCGGGGAGCTTGCGGAGAGCGACCTGCGCCGCCACCTGGCGGAGATCGTCTTCGGCGCGTACGCGCTGTGGGGCGGTCTGGGGGACCGGGCGCTGGTCGAGGAACGGATCGAGCCGCACGAGTTCCTGCACGGCCTGTGGCCGCACGGGTTGCCCGACGTGCGGGTGATCACGCTGGGCGGCGTTCCGTTCGTGGCGATGGTGCGGGTTCCGACATCCCGTTCCGGCGGGCGGGCCAACCTGCACCAGGGCGGTGTCGGCGTCGCCGTGGACGTCGCCACGGGCCGGATGACCCGCGCCGTGCTGGCGGGCGAGCAGGTCGAGCGACACCCGGACACCGGACGCGCGCTGACCGGCGCGGCGGTGCCGTGCTGGCCGCAGATCGTCGGGCTGGCCCGGCGGGCATCGCGCGCCGTGCCGCTGGGGTACCTGGGGGTCGACATCGTCCTGGACCGCACCGGCCGGGCGCTGGTGCTGGAGCTCAACGTCCGGCCGGGCCTGGAGATCCAGAACGTCCATGGTCGCGGGCTGGCGGAGTTCCTGGCGGAGGTGGGACCATGATCACGGGGACCGCTCCGAATCGACTGTGGCCGATCCTGGCGCTGCTCGTGGCGCTGATCGGGGGTGCGGCGGGGCTCGAGGTGCTGGCCTCGTCGCGGGGCACCGACCCGCTGGTAGTCGCCGTCGGTTCGGGCGCCGGGGCGACCGCGGGCGAAGCGGACGACCAGGAGTCTCCGGACGGGCCGGCGCTCCAGGGAGTCCTGCTGAACGAGGAGCATCGGCTGGCGCGCAGCGCCGCGCGGCGCGGGGAATGGGATGCGGCCCTGCCCGCGTTCGCGGCGCTGGTGGCCGCGCATCCCACGGACTCCACACTGCGCGGGGAGTACGGCTACTGGCTGCTGGCGGCCGACCGCGCGGCGGAGGCGCGAACGGAGCTGGAACAAGCGGCGCGGCTGGACGCGAAAGATCCGTCGCTCGCGATGAACCTGGGCGTGGCGTGGCATCGTCTGGGGGACGACGGCGCCGCGGAGCGCGAGTACCGGCGGGCGATCGCGCTGAACCCGCACTTCTCGGCCGCGCGCGTCGCCCTGGGCATCCTGCTCGTCCGCACCGGTCGCGGCACCGACGCCAGATCGGTGCTCGGCCCCGCGACGCAGTACGGCGACAACTCCAGCCGCGCCCGGGCCCTCGCGGTGCTCGGCGCGATCGACCTCGCCGAGGGGCGGCGGACGGATGCCGAGCGCGCCTTCGCGGCGGCGCTCGAGCGGGCGCCGGCCCAGATCGAGATCCGGCTGCGCGTCGGACGGGCGTGGCTGGCCGCCGGGGGAGCCGCGGACCAGGCGCGCGCCGTGGACGTCCTGGCCCAGGCCGCGCGACTGGCGCCCGACGTCGCCGAGGTGCACCACGCGCTGGGCTGGGCGCTGGAGCAGGCGGGGCGGGACGTCGAGGCGGAGCGGGCGTACGAGCGGGCCCTGGAGCTGGACGGCGCCGACGCCTTTTCCCGCCGCCGCCTGCTGCGCCTGGCGCTGGGACACCGGGACTTCGCCCAGGCCCGCATGCACGCCGCGCGTCTGGTGGCGGACGCCCCCGAGGTGGCGGAGCACCACTTCCTGGTCGGGCTGACGGCGGCCCGCGCGGGCGAGTTGGACGACGCCCGGGCCGCGTACCGCGAGGCCATCGCGCGGCAGGGCGGGACCTACCCGGAGGCGTACTTCAACCTGGGCAAGCTGGAGAGCGGCGCCGGGAACGCCGACGCGGCGATCGCCGCCTACGGCGCTGCGGTCGCGCAGCGCCCGGACTACGTCGAGGCGTGGAACAACCTGGGGCTGGTCCAGGCCCGCGCGGGACGGGCGGTTGACGCGGAAACGAGCTACCGGCGGGCGATCGCCGAGCACGGCGACTACGCCCCCGCGTGGCTCAACCTCGGGAACCTGCTCGCGGGCGCCGGTCGCGCCGACGAGGCGATCGCCGCGCTGCGGCGGGCGGGCGACCTGCGTCCGCACTACGCCGAGGCGCAGCTCGATCTCGGCGTCGCCTACGCCCGTGCCGGTCGGACGGCGGAAGCGATCGCCACCTACCGCCGACTGCTGGCGGACGAACCGCGCTACGCACGCGCCTGGTACAACCTCGGTCTGGCCCTGGAGGAGTCCGGCAGCAGCGTCGAGGCGGAGACGGCGTACCGGCAGGCGCTGTCGGTCGACCCGGAGCACACGGCGTCGCTGCGCAGCCTCGCGGCGCTGGTGGATCGCGCGGGCCACACCGGGCGGGCGCTGGCCCTGTACGAGGATCTGCTGGATCGGGCGCCGGACGATGACGTCGCCCGTCTCGCGCTGGCGGATCTGCGCCGGCGGATCGGCGACGCGCCGGGGTGCGCGCGGGAGTCGCGCGCGGTCCTCGCCAAGGCGCCGGCGGATCCCTTGGCGCGTCGCCTGCTGGATCAGTGCACCGACACCGCCAGGTCGCGCGGCTAGGCGGCCGGCGGACCGGAAGGGAGGACTCGCATGCACGACGAGCAAACCCGTACGCGGCCCCGGAGGCGGGCGCCCGCGCTGCTGGCGGCCGTCCTCCTGGCGGCCGCGTCCTGTCACGACGGCGCCGCGCCCGGAGGGTTCGACCCGGCAGCCGCCGACGAGGTCCTGTTCCAGGAGGCCGTGGCGCTGTACCAGGCGGGAGACTTCGCGGGAGCGCGGGCGAAGTTCGAGGAACTGCTCTCGGGGTACCCGGACTCCCGGCGTCACGACAACGCCGGGTACCTCGCCGGGCGCTGCCGCTACGCGCTCTTCGACTACGCCGGCGCCATCGCCACATTCGACGAGCTGCGCCGGCTACATCCCGCGTCGCTGTTCACCGACGAGGCGTTGTACTTCACGGGCCGCTCGCGCTTCCACCTCGCGGACTACCTCGCCGCCGCCGAGGACTTCCGCGCCTCGCTGGTCGCCGACCCGGCCGGCACCTACGCCGACAACGCCGACTACTACGTCGGGCGCTGCTACTACGAGGCCGGCGACCTGGTCTCGGCCGCGACGGAGCTGGCGCGCTTCGAGACCGCCCGGCCGGACAGCACGTACCTCGACAACGCCCGCTACTACCTGGGTCGCGCCTACTTCGACCGCAACGAATTCGCCTCGGCCGTGGAGCCGTTCCAGCGCGTGCGGCTGACGGCCGGCTCGTACTACGCCGACGACGCGACGTACTACCTCGGCCGATCGCACTACGGGCTGGGCGACCTCGGCACGGCGCTGGCCGACTTCGAGCGCCTGCTCGCGGACTACCAGACCAGCCAGTATCTCGACAACGCCCTGTACTACGAGGTCCGCATCGGCTGCGACTCCGGTGACTGCGTTTCCGCCGCCGCCGCGCTCGACGAACTTCGGGCGCGGTTCCCGCTGAGCCTCTCCATCCCGCCCGCGCAGACCTACCTGGCCACGGGCGGATGCTAGCGCGGGAGTCGCGCTTGGCAAACGAGGAGAATCCGATGAAAAGCACGAATCGGATCGGACCGCGAATCGATGCGTCGGCCTTGCTCGCGCTGCTGGCGCTGGCGACGAGCGGCTGCCCGCAGGGCGAGGGCTCGTGGGACCCGAGCGCTGACGACGCCGGCGGCGACATCTCCGAGGTCGCGGGCGACGGCGCCGGCGAGGACGCGGGGGCGGACGCCGCCGTCGGGGACGACGGCCGGACGGCGCGCTGCGGGGACAACGTGCCGGATCCCGGCGAGCAATGCGACGACGGCAACGCGCTCTCCGGCGACGGATGCGAGCCGGACTGCACGGTCAGCTGCACCGCGGACGCCGCGTGCGACGACGGCGAGCCGTGCAACGGCGCCGAGAGCTGTTCGGCGGTGCACGCGTGCGCCCCGGGGGCGCCGCTGCCGGACGAGACGTCGTGCGCCGACGAGCGCGTGGCGGACGGCGTCTGCCACGGCGGCCTCTGCGCGCCGGTCACCTGCGGCGACTCGGCCGTGGACCCCGGCGAGGAGTGCGACGACGGCAACCTGACGGCCGGCGACGGATGCGAGGCCGACTGCACGTACAGTTGCAGGTTCGCGGCGGATTGCGACAACGGAACGGTGTGCGACGGCGCCGAGCTCTGCTCGGCCCTGCACTTCTGCCAGCCCGGCCCGCCCGCTCCGGACTCGACGCTCTGCACGACGGCGTCGGGGGCGCCCGGGGTGTGCACCGCCGGACTGTGTGGCGCGATCGGCTGCGGCGGCGCGGTGGGCACCGACCCGGCCTGTCCCGACGAAATCCTGTTCCAGCAGGCGCTGGCGTTGTACAACCTCCTGGACTACGCGGGCGCCCTGCCGCTCTTCGACGAGCTGCTGGCGACCTACCCCGACTCGCGGCGGCACGACAACACCGGGTATTTGGCCGGACGGTGTCGCTACGCGCTGCTCGACTACGCGGGAGCAATCGCCGAGTTCGAGGAGATGCGCCGGCTGCACCCGACCTCGCTCTTCACCCACGAGGCCTTCTATTTCTCCGGGCGCTCGCGCTTCGCGCTCCTGGACTACCTCGGCGCCATCGGCGACTTCCGCGCGGCACTCGTCACCGAGCCCGCGGGGACGTACGCCGACAACGCGGACTACTACATCGGTCGCAGCTACTACGAGGCCGCCGACCTGCCGACGGCGGTGGCGGAGCTGACGCGCTTCGAGGCTGCGTGGCCGTTGAGCAGCTACCTCGACAACGCGCGCTACTACCTGGGCCGCGCGTTGTTCGACCAGAACGACTACGCGGCGGCCGTTCCGCCGCTCCAGCGGGTGCTGCTCACCGCCGGCTCGTACTACGCCGACGACGCGATGTTCTACCTCGGACGAGCGTACTACGCGCTCGCCGACCTGCCCTCGGCCCTGACCTGGTTCCAGCGCCTGCACGGCGACTACCCGGCGAGCCAGTACGCCGACAACAACCTGTACTACCTGGTCCGCGTCCACACCGACCTGGGCGATTGCGCCTCGGCGACCGCCGCGTACGCCGAGTTGGCGGCCGCGTTCCCCGCGAGCACCTACGTGGCGCGGGCGCAGACGTACCTGGCCGGCGGGGGATGTTGAACTCGCGGCGGCCCGGGCGGCTGGTTCCCTCCGCGTGGCGGGTGTTTCTCCTCCCGGTCGTCGCGCTGTCCCCGGCGGCTCCCGCCGCCGCGCAGACGACCACACAGTGGGACCTCGCCGCGACCGTGGAGGGCGGCGGCATGCTCGGCTACCGGTCGATCGCCCGCGACATGGCCACGGCCGGCGGGTCGCTCGAGGTCGAGCCCGCGTTCGTGTTCGACCGCTGGCGGCTGGAGCTTCCGGCGGCGCTGTCGATGCGCCAGACGTGGCCGACGTCGCTGGCCGAGATGACCGCCGAGCTCGACCTCGGCCTGGAGTGGCGGCCGAGCAGCCGCTTCCGGATCGGCGCGGAAGGGGGGGCGAGCCTGGTGCTGCGGCCCGGCTGGCCCGACCCCTACCAGCCGGAGGCCGGCGGCGAGCTGTCGCCTACCGACCGCCACTCGTACGTCCGGCCCGGCGCCGAGCTGACGGTCTCGGGGATTCCCGTCCGCCACCACCACGCGCGACTGGTCTACGACTACTCCCACTCCGACTACTTCGAGGACGCGAGCTACGACCCGCTCGAGTACCCGACGCACCTGACGCCTGCCGACAACGACGAGCACGGGCTGCGCGCGGCCTGGCACTGGCTGGACGGCGGATGGCGGGTCGGCGGCGAGGTCGACGCCTCGTGGACGCACTACCGGAACACGTATGCCCGCGACGCCGGCACCGGGCTGACCCACGCCGGACCGGGTGGCCAGCCCGCCAACCCCCTTCTGGAACTGTGGACCGTCGAGCCCTCCCTCGACGCGCGGGTCCGGCTGTTCCACGACGTGCTCACCTTGCGGCTGGGCTACGGCCACGAGGTCGTGATCGATCCGTTCCAGGGCTACGGGTCGTACCAGGGCCCGCACCTCTCGGCCGCGGTCGAGCTCCGTCCGCTGGCTTGGTTGGAGGTGGTCGTCGAGGCCGACCTTGAATGGCGCTTCTCCGGCGCGAACGGCTATGCCGCCGGCGGCGGTCACCCGCCGCTGGACTACGGGACGTCGCGCACCGACGAGATCTACCGCCCGCGCGTCGAGGTCCGCCTCGCCCTCGCGGACGAGCTGGCATTGACGGGTCTGGGGGAGTACCGCGGCCGGCGCACGAACTTCCCCGACTATGTTCCCGGGGTATTTCCCGCCTCCCGCTCCTACGCCATCGATTGGGACTACAACGACTGGCTGCTGCTGCTCGGACTGGAGTACCGCGTTCCGGGCGGCGAGCCGGCGGCGCAGGATTGAGCGCGGCCATCGGACGTCCGCCCGACGAGTCTCCTGGCCACGCGCCGGGTCGTTGGGTATCCTCGGGCCCGATGCTGCGCCCGCTCGCCCCCGGCCTCCTGCTCCTCGCCCTCGCCGGCTGCGGCGGCGGCTCCCCCACGGACGACGCGGCGGAGCATGCGACGGGCCCGGAGGCCGCCGACGAGCCGGACGGCGAGGGCGCGCCGGACGATGCGGCCGGGGACGACGCGGGGGGGGAGGCCGACGGGACCGCGGAGGACGGCGGCGACGCGGACGGCGACGAGGTGGGGGCCGAGTGGACGGCGTGGGACGGCGACGTCCCGGACGTGGCGATGATGACCAAGGACGAGCACGTCGCCTCGTGCATGCGCACGCGCGCCTGCTTTGCGGAGAACCCCCAGCAACTCGCCACCTGCACCTCGGCCTTCGCCAACATCAACGGCCGCGAGATCGGGTTCACGCTCTCCGCCGTCGCCGTCTGCGTCAACGCCGCCGGCTCCGACTGCGCTGCAATTCGCGACTGCCTGACGAACGGCGAGGAGCCGGCGCCGTGCGTGCCGCTCTCGACGCCCGACCGTTGCGACGGCGACGTTCTCCGCCAATGCTCGCGCGCCAGCGCCATCGACTTCGTCTTCGACTGCGCCCGCCTGGGCCTCGGCTGCTACCTCGACGGTGACGGCGCTGCCGTGTGCGGCCTGGGGACCTGCGACCCGGAGACCTTCCGCTGGGGCTGCCGCGGCGACACCGTCGTCTCCTGCGACCTCGGCGTGATCAGCCTGGCGCTCTGCGGTGCCGCCGGCATGGCGTGCGTCGAGGACGACACGGGCGGACACTGCGCCGGGACGGGCGGCCCCTGCACCGACGCGTCCGACCCCCGCCGCTGCGACGGCGACCGGGTCCTGGGCTGCATCGGCGGCACCTCGGCCGACATCGACTGCAACGACGTCGTCCCGCGGTGGACCTGCGGCGACCGGGCGGGCGACGCGGGGTGTGTCGCGCCGGGGGACGAGTGCACGGCGGTACCGCTGTTCGGCAGCGACATCGACGAGTCGTGCGACGGCGAGGCCGTGGTTTCCTGCCTCGACGGCTGGATCGAGCCCCTTTCCTGCGCCGCCCTGGGTCTCGGCCCGTGCGCCGTCCTGCCGAGCGGCCGTGCGGCAAGGTGCACGGTGCCGTGACGCGACTCGACGAACGTGCGCTCCATGTCCGCGTGCTCGACGCGCTGCTGCGCGTTCCGGGAGCCGGGCAGGTGAAGCCGGGGATCCTCCGCCGCACGGCGCAGAAGCTGGCGCGGGCCATCCTCGAGAGCCGCGTCAGCTCCACCGATCCCGTCCACTTCGGGGCGCTCGACCTGATCCACCGCCTCAACGAGATCGATGAACAGCACGCGCGCGAGGTGATGCTGGCCATCGGCCGCTACGCGCTCCGCGGCCGCGTCATTCCGATCCAGCGCCTGCACGAGGTACTCGACGAGGCGCGGGCCGTCTACCTCGCGCGCTGCCCCTGCCGCGCCTCCGGGCGGGTCAAGGACGACCACAGCCCGCCAATGCCGGCCGGGAACGTCGACCTCCTCGCCCCTCTCCTCCAGGCGTGGCGCGATCCGGCGGTCCGCGCCGCGACCTCCCCGCATCTGGCCAAGGCGCTCGACCGCGCCGCGACGGTCCGGCGCAAGGGTACCGCCCGCGAGGCGCTCGACGAGCTGTGGCGTGCGACGTGGCCGTACTGGGAGATCCTCGTCGAGCACGCCGGCTATGACCGTGCCTGGCTCCGGGGACTGACGAAAAACCACAAGGTCTGGAGCGTCGAGCGGCGGCTGATCCACCCGTGGATCGAGGCCATGTACCGCGATCGCGGCGTCGTTTTCACGCACATGGAGGCGGCCGGACTGCCGTACGCCATCTGCTCGTGTCCCGGACCCGAGGCGGACGGCGGGTGCATGCTCACCAACTGGCACTACTTCTCCGACAACGACGAGATCCTGCTCCCCAACGAGACGCAGGCGCACGGCCGGCGGCGCGACGTCGCCGGCGCACTCCTTCCCTGCCGCAAGCACGAGGCGCGCAAGGGACGCCCGTGCCTGGGCTGCGGCTGCGATCACGAGCGCGAGGAAGGCCGGCGGGAATGAGGGACGCGGACATCGGCTGGATGCTCTCGCGGGTCAAGCGGCACCTCGGGCGCGACGCGCAGGGGATGGTCGAGCGCGTGTCGGACGACCCGTTCGACGTGCTGGTCTCGACGCTGCTCTCGCTGCGCACCAAGGACGAGACGACCGAGCCGGCCGCGCGGCGGCTGCTGGCGCGCGCGCCGGATCCCGCGGCATTGCTCGCCCTGCCCGCGCCCGAAATCGCACGCCTCATCTACCCCGTCGGCTTCTACCGGCGGAAGGCGGAGCAGCTCCGGGAGGTGTCGCGGCTGCTGCTCGAGCGCCACGGCGGCGGGGTGCCCCCCGACATGGACGCGCTGCTGGCCCTGCCGGGCGTCGGGCGCAAGACCGCCAACCTCGTGCTCTCCGCGGGCTTCGGCATCCCGGCGATCTGCGTCGACACCCACGTGCACCGCATCACCAACCGCTGGGGGTACGTCCGGACGCGGGCGCCCGACGAGACCGAGCAGGTCCTGCGAGCGAAGCTGCCGCGCCGGTGGTGGCTCGGCGTGAACCGGCTGCTCGTGCTGTTCGGCAAGTCGGTCTGCCAGCCGGTTTCGCCGCGCTGTTCGACCTGTCCCGTCGCCGCCCGCTGCGCACGCGCCGGCGTGGGGCGGAGCCGCTGACGCCTTCCGCCACCCGTTGACGATCGGTTCGTTTCCGTGGGAGATTGGGCGCCTTGGGGATGAGGGAGGGACGCATGCTGAAGTTCGAGGTCGTTCGCGGGCCGACCCTCGACGGTTCGGTCGATCTGCTGGCCGTGGCGACGACGGGGAAGCCTTCGCCCAAGGATCCGATTCTCGGGCCCCTGGGCAAGACGCTGGGCGTCGACCTGGCGGCCCTGGCCGACGAGGAGCTGTTCGAGGGCAAGGCGGAGCAGCAGCTCGCGCTCTCGGGTCGCGACCGGATGCCCGCCAAGCGCATCCTGTTGGTGGGCCTTGACACCGCGGCGCCGGGCTACCTGCGCGTGCGGATGTTCGCCGCCGCCGCGGTACGCCACGCGCTCG
Organism: Deltaproteobacteria bacterium; assembly: GCA_016218815.1. Taxonomy (GTDB): domain Bacteria; phylum Myxococcota_A; class Polyangia; order DRWM01; family JAAZOP01; genus JAAZOP01. The sequence goes on along the minus strand of JACRCX010000060.1, from coordinate 12,470 downwards.
GCCTGAACATGCGCCGTGTCGGGCTGGCGTTTCCCGATCTGGCGGGGCTGGACACGGCGACCTGGCTCGAGGCGGCGATGGTCGGGGCGCGCACGGGCGCCTACCGGTTCGCGCGCTACCTGACCGGCGACCGCAGGCCCAAGGCGGACGTCGAGACCGTGGTCGTGTGCACGCCGCCCGCGGGGCGCCTGCCGCCTCCGCCGCGGCTGGAGGAGTTGCTGGCGCGAGCGGCCGCGGTCGCCGACGCGGTCGACCTCGCGCGCGACCTGGTCAACGAGCCGCCGAACGTCATGACGCCGCGCGAGCTGGCTCGGCGGGCCGAGGAGGTCGCGCGGACGGGCGGGTTGGAGTGCGAGGTGTGGGACCGCGAGCGGATCGTCGCCGAGGGGATGAACCTCCTGGCGGCGGTCAACGCCGGCTCGCGCGAGGAGCTCCGGTTCATCCAGCTCCGCTACCGGCCGGAGAAGCCTTCCCGACGGCGCATCGTCCTCATCGGCAAGGGCCTCACGTTCGACTCCGGCGGGCTGTGCCTCAAGCCGCCCAAGGGCATGCAGGACATGAAGTGCGACATGTCCGGCGGTGCGCTCGTGATCGGCCTCATGGCCGCGGTCGCCGCGCGCCGGCCGAAGGCCGAGGTCATCGCGCTCGTCCCGTCGACGGAGAACATGCCCGGCGGCGCCGCCGCCCGCCCGGGCGACGTCGTCGCCGCCTACGGCGGGAAGACGGTGGAGATCATCAACACCGACGCCGAGGGCCGCCTCATCCTGGCGGACACGCTCGGCTACGCGAAGAAACTCGAGCCGTCCGTGATCCTCGACCATGCCACCCTCACGGGAGCCTGCATGGTCGCCCTCGGCCCCTACGCCGCGGGCCTCTTCTCCAACAGCGATCCCGAGACGGAGCGGCTGCTCCGCGCGGCGTCCGCGACGGGAGAGCAGTTCTGGCGCCTCCCGCTGGCCGAGGATCTCAAGGATATGCTGCACAGCGACGTCGCCGACGTGAAGAACGTCGGCGAGCAGTTCGGCGGCGCGATCACGGCCGCCCTCTTCCTGCGCCACTTCGTCGACAAGACGCCGTGGCTGCACCTGGACATCGCCGGCCCCGCCTACCTCGAGAAGGCCACGTCGTACGCCCCGCGCGGAGGGACGGGGTTCGGCATCCCGACGCTGCTGCGCTTCATCGAGCCCTGAGCGCGCGAGGAACGCCATGCCCGAAAAGCCGAAATCGTACAGCCGGGGGGGACCGCCTGGCCGCGCGCCGGCACCGGACCCGGACGCCGCCGCCGTAGCGGCCGCTGCGTCCCCCCCGGACCCCCCGCGCATCGTCTCGGGCGCAGCCCTCGACGACGCGCCACCCGATCCCCTGCGCCTCGGGGGAGGAGCGGACCGCTCCGAAAGACCGATCCGCGTACTGGTCGCCAAGCCGGGTCTCGACGGTCACGACGTCGGCGCCAAGGTCGTCGCCCTCGCCCTGCGCGACGCGGGGATGGAGGTCGTGTACACGGGCCTGCACCAGACGCCCGAGCGCATCGCGCGGGCGGCGCAGGACGAGGCGGTCGACGTGGTCGGCCTCTCGGTCCTCTCCGGCGCGCACCTGGTCCTCACCCGCCTGGTCGCGGAGGCGCTCCGCGCCCGGGGTCTCGGCCGGGTGCCGATCGTCGTCGGCGGCGTCATCCCGCGGCCGGACGAGGCCGCCGTGCGCGAGGCCGGCGCGACAGCCGTCTTCCCCACGCAGACCCCCTTCGACGCCATCGTCGCCGGCGTCCGCAAGGCAGCGGGGCGCGATGCAATCGCGTCCGGAGACGCCCCGGGGGGGAATCTCGCGCAGAGACGCAGAGACGCAGAGGGGGATCCGGCGTGGACGCCCGGGACTCCGGGCCGGACCAACAACCAAGAACCAAGGACCAAGAACGCGCCGACCGCTTCGCGGCCGGTGCTTCTCGAGTCCGGCATCGACGTCAAGCCGGTCTACGGCCCGGAGGACGTCGCGGGGCTGGACTACGCTCGCGACCTGGGCGGTCCCGGGCAGTTCCCCTTCGTGCGCGGCATCCATCCGCTGATGTACCGCGCCCAGCCGTTCACGATGCGGCAGTACGCCGGCTTCGGCACGCCGGCGGACACCAACCGCCGCTTCAAGCTGCTCATTTCGCAAGGCCAGAACGCGCTCAACGTCGCGTTCGACCTGCCGACGCAGAACGGGTTCGACTCCGACGACCCGCGGGCCGAGGGCGAGGTCGGGCGGGTGGGGATGGCCATCGACACCCTGGCCGACATGGAGCAGGCGTTCGACGGCATCGACCTGGCGAAGATCTCCGTCTCGCTGACGATCAACCCGCTGGCCTCCGTCCTGATCGCGATGTACGTCGCCGTCGCGGAGCGCCGCGGCGTTCCGCGGGAAAAGATCCGCGGCACGGCGCAGAACGACATCCTCAAGGAATATGTCGGCCGGGGGACGTGGATCTACCCGGTCGAGCCTTCGCTGCGGCTGATCGCCGACACCGTGGAGTTCGGCGCGAAGGAGCTGCCGCGCTACAACCCGGTCTCGGTCTGCGGCTACCACATGCGGGAGTCGGGGGCGACGCCGGTGCAGGAGATGGCCTGGGCGTTCCTAATCGCCGAGGCGTACGCGCGCCGCGTGCTGGAGCGGGGGATCCCGATCGACGAGTTCGCCCCCCGGCTGTCGTTCAACTTCGACATCCACGGCAACCTGTTCGAGCAGGTGGCGAAGTTCCGCGCGGGGCGGCGGGTGTACGCGCACCTGATGCGCGACGAGCTGGGGGCGAAGGACGAGCGCTCGATGGTCGTGCGGATGATCGCCGGCGGGGGCGGCGGCGGCCTCACGATCGAGCAGCCCGAGAACAACATCGTGCGCAGCGCGTTCTATGCGCTGGCCTCCGCGCTCTCCGGCACGCAGACCATGGCGCTGTGCTGCTACGACGAGGCCTACACCATCCCCAGCGAGCACGCCTCGCTCCTCGCCCTGCGCACGATGCAGATCGTCGCCGAGGAGACGGGGGCGTCCGACACGGTCGACCCGCTCGGCGGGTCGTACTACGTCGAGGCATTGACCGGCGAGATGGAGCGGCGCATCCGCGAGGAGATGCGGCGCGTGCGCGAGGGCGGCGGCATCGTGCGCCAGATCGCCGACGGCACGATCCAGCGCCTCGTCGCCGTCCAGGCCTACCGCCGCCAGCAGGAAGTCCGCGACGGGCGCGTCCCGGTGGTCGGCGTCAACCGCCACCGCATCGCGGAGCAGGAGCGCGAGGTCGAGCTGCACCCGTACGACGTGGCGGCCGCCGAGGACAAGATCGCCGGCCTGCGGCGCATCAGGGCTTCGCGCGACGCCGCCGCCGCCCGCACGGCGCTTGACGCCCTCCGCACGCAGGCGAAGGGGACCGCCAACCTGATGCCGTTCCTGCTCGAGGCCGTCAAGGCCTACGCCACGGTCGGCGAGATCGCCGGCGTCTTCCGCGACGTCTTCGGGGAGTTCGAGGAGCCGAGGGCAATTTCATGAACGAGCCGAAGCCGGAGGAGCACGCGGCGAAGGCCGCAATTGGCGGCGGCGTGTCCGTGGGTCCGGACCAACAACCAACAACCAACAACCAAGAACGCGGCACGTCCCCGACCTGTTCGGACCAACAACCAACAACCAACAACCAACAACTTCGTCCCGATCGCCCCCTCTCCGGCATTCGCGTGCTCGATCTCTCGCGCATGCTCACCGGCGACTACGCCGGCATGCTCCTGGGCGACATGGGTGCCGACGTGATCAAGATCGAGGAGGTCGACGGCGGCGACCCGCTGCGCAAGATGCCGCCGCACTTCGTCTGCGGCGAGAGCGCCTACTTCCTGTCGATCAACCGCAACAAGCGCAGCGTGACGCTCAACTTGAAGCACGCGGAGGGCCGCAAGGTCTTCCACGAGCTGGTCCGGCACGCCGACGTCGTCTTCGACAACTTCCGCCCCGGCATCCTGGAGAAGCTGGGGGCCGACTGGAAGACGCTCTCGCAGCTCAACCCGCGCATCGTCTGCTGCACGATCAGCTCGTTCGGCGAGGTCGGGCCGTACCGCGAGCTGCCGGCGTTCGACCTCACGATCCAGGCGTTGGCCGGCGCGATGAGCGTGACCGGCGAGCCCGGCCGCGTCCCCGTGCGCCTGGGCATCCCCATGGGGGACCTGGCCGGCTCCATGTTCGCCGTCTACTCGATCAGCGCCGCGCTCGTGGAGCGGCAGCGCACCGGCACGGGCCGGCGGATCGAGGTCGCGCTGCTCGATTGCCTGATCTCGATGCTCAACTACATGGCGCAGTACTACTTCACCGGCGGCCAGATCTCCGGTCCGATCGGCTCGGGCCACATGTCCGTGGTGCCCTACGGCGCCTTCGCCACCAGGGACCAGCCCATCACCGTCGCCATCTTCGTGGAGAAATTCTGGAAGAGCCTGTGCGAGGTGGTCGGCCTGCCCGAGATCGCCGACGACCCCCGCTTCGTCAACTCGGCGGCGCGCCTCACGAACCGCGACGAGTGCAACCGGCTGCTCCAGGAGAAGTTCCTGCAGAAGACGCAGGCCGAGTGGATCAAGGCATTGTGGGAGAAGGAGATCCCCTCCGCGCCGATCCTGTCGATCGACCAGGTCTTCGAGGACCCGCAGGTCCTGGCGCGGGAGATGGTGGTGAACGTCGAGCACCCGCGCTGCGGCACGCTCAAGATGATCGGCGACCCCGTGAAGCTGACGCCGAAGCCCGCGCCGGGCATCAGCCCGCCGCCGCTGCTGGGCCAGCACACGGCCGAGGTCCTCCACGGTCTGCTCGGCTACGACGACGCGCGCATCGCCGAGCTGAAGGCGAAGGGAGTGGTGTCATGACCCGTTCTTCCGAACTGTGGAACCGTGCCAAGGCCGCCATCCCCGGCGGCGTGGACAGCCCCGTGCGGGCCTTCCGCAACGTGGGGCGCGACCCGATCTTCGTCGCCAAGGGCGCCGGCGGAACCATCACCGACGTCGATGGCAAGTCGTACATCGACCTCTGTCTCTCCTGGGGCGCCCTGCCCCTGGGTCACGCCCACCCGGAGATCGTCGAGGCCGTGCGCAACGCGGCCGGCGACGGCATGACCTACGGCGCGGCGACGGAGCGCGAGGTCGAGCTGGCCGAGACGATCAAGCGCGCGGTGCCGTCGGTCGACAGGGTGCGGCTGGTCAGCTCGGGCACCGAGGCCACGATGAGCGCGGTGCGGCTGGCGCGCGGCTTCACGGGCCGCACGCACATCCTCAAGTTCGCGGGCGGATACCACGGCCACGTCGACTGCCTGCTCGTCGCCGCCGGCAGCGCCGTCGCCACCGGCTCCGTCCCCGCTTCGGCAGGCGTCACCGCCGGCACGGCGGCCGAGGTCCTCGTCGCCCCGTTCAACGATCTGGAGACGACGCGCGAGGTCGCCCGTCGCGCGGGCAAGGACCTCGCCGCGATCATTGTCGAGCCGATCGCCGGGAACATGGGGCTCGTCCAGCCCGGGCCGGGGTTCCTCCCCGGTCTGCGCGCCCTGTGCGCCGAGCTGGGCGCGCTGCTCATCCTGGATGAGGTGATCACCGGGTTCCGGCTGCGCTGGGGCGCGATCCAGGACGAGCTCGGCGTCAAGCCCGACCTGACGACGCTCGGCAAGATCATCGGCGGCGGACTGCCGATCGGCGCGTTCGGCGGGCGCGCGGACGTGATGGCGCGCCTGGCGCCCGAGGGCAACGTCTTCCAGGCCGGCACGCTCTCCGGCAATCCCGTCGCGACCGCGGCGGGGCTCGCGGGGCTGCGCATCCTGGAGCGCGATCGGCCGTACGAGCGGATGGCCGCGACCGCCGCGCGCCTCGCGGACGGTTTCGTCGCCGCGGCGAAGGAGGCCGGCCTGCCGTGCGCCACGCCTCATTGCGGCTCGATGTTCACGCCGTTCGTGGGAGTCGGAACGGCGCCGCGCAACATCGACCAGGCGAAGAAGACCGACGCGGCGAAGTACGGCGCGCTCTTCCGGGCGATGGCCGAGCGCGGCGTCTACCTCCCTCCGGCGACGCTGGAGGTGGCCTTCACCTGCGCGGCGCACACGGATGCCGACATCGACCGCGTGCTGCAGGCGCTCCGCGACTCGTTCCGCGCGATCTGAGGAGAACCGCCGGCCGCGATCTGCGCGTGTTCGAGAGCCTGTGCCTGGGCGAGGCCCCCGAAGGCCGCTACGAGCTGATCGCCCTGCCCCTCCGACCCGCCGGGGCCGACGCCAGTCCGGTGCGCGCCGTGTTGCGCCAGTTGTCGCCGTGACCTTGTCGGAATCACCGGGCTCGTGCGGAGTCTGGACGAAGCGCCGATGGTGTTTACACTGTGGTCTCACGAGGCGACTCGGACGGGGTCGCCCAGGAGGGGAGGTTGATCATGGCCAAGTTCATCGACATCCACAGCGGCATGACGAACATCACGCAGGAGCAGCTGGAACAGGCCCACCGCGAGGATCAGAAGCACGAGGGCAAGGAGGGGGTGCGCTTCATCAAGGCGTGGGCGGACCCGCAATCCGGGAAGGTGTTCTGTCTCTCGGAGGGTCCCGACAAGGAGGCCGTCAAGCGGGTTCACCAGAAGGCAGGTCATCCGGCCGACGAGATCTACGAGGTCAAGCACACGACCGAGTGAGGCCGTCTCGGGCGAATCCCTCTCTCTCGCACGCACCCGCGCTCTTCCTCCGCGCCGGGGAACGTGTCAGCATGTGTCGCAACTTGCGGCCGCGGCCGGTGTCGCGCTCGGCGAGGCGGTGCCGGAAAACCGTCGCGGTCACCGCTGGTTGGCGCACGCCGCGGTCGAGTCGCGAAGATGGCATCGCGGTTGCTTCCGGGGGCGCGAGGAGGTGAGGGATGCGAGGACTCCGGTACCGACTTCCCTGGCTCGTCGCCCTGCCGCTTTCCGTGGGGTGCTACGGCTCGCACGGCGAAGAGGGGGACGGCGCCGCCGACGCGACCGCGGAGGACTCCGCCGCCGACGAGACGACCAATCCCGACGACGCGGGGATCGAGGACGCGGCGGTGGAGGCCGAGATGGACGAAGGGATCGATTTCGGGTCGGACTCCACCGTGGAATGCCCGCCGCTGGTGGACGGCCGCTGGGTGGACTTCACCATCGACGGGTCGACGTTCGAGGCGGTGGACGTCGAGACGCCATGCCGGATGAGCATCGTGATCGGCGGGCCGCCCGGTCATGACGTGGTGGAACTGGTGTGCGGCACGGGCGCGAGGATGACCACCTATACGGTCGACTTCTACGCCAACCCGCCCGTGTCCCCGACGTACTGGGACGGCGCGGAGGTGACGCTGCGCTACGTCGCGGACCCGGTGTGGTGGATCGACCGCTGGTTCACCGTGCGCGATCCCTCGGGCAACCTGCTCTTCGGCGGGACGAACGCGAGCCGCCTCGTGCCGCCAGGCGAGGATCCGGCGGCGTGGTATGCACCGCTCGACGTGCGCATCGTGGGCGGGCTCTGCCCCGCGAACGATTCCGGGTGCGGCCTGCAGGAGCGCCAGGCGCTCGACGTCGGATACGCGGAGGGCCGCGAGCTGATCTTCGACGGCTACCAGGCGTACGTCGGCGGCCTCGCCACGGCATCGTTCCACGTCGGCACCGCCACCCACCACGTCGAGATGACCTGCGACGACGTCCCGGACGACTGGTACATGCTGGTCTTCGTCCTGCCGCCGGAGGGCTGAGCCCCCGCTTGCTTCGCCACGCTCCGTCGTTCCAGCGTTCCTCCCCGTCGAGTCGTCGTCGTGCGGGGCCGCACGGACCGGCCCCGGGGAGGAGGAAATGAGCCGAGCCGTTTTCCGGCGCGACGCCGCGATGCTCGCCGCCGCCGTCACCCTCGACTTCTGGCTGAAGCTCGTGTTGTAGGAAGTGCGTCGCCGAGCGCTACGGCAGCGCAAACCGCTCGAAGAACTCCCACATCGCGTCGTTGGCATCGATGTCGTCGTTGAACGGGCCGATGCCCGGCACGCAGAGGACGTCCGAGCCGCCCGGCCAGCAGTGGCCTTCCGGGTCGAGCGTGCACATCTTCACCCGGACGCCGTCGACGCAGTCCGACCACTCGAGACAGTACGACCCGCCGAAGTCGGTGCGAACCGGGTCGCCCGTGCAGCCGTCGTGCCGGACCCAGCGATCGATGGCGGCGCGGCCGTCCTCGTACCACACCAGCGGGTCCTGGAGCCCGTGGAAGGCGATCACGGGCATTGGCCGGGACGACGTGCAGCCGGGGACGCCGAGCGCGCCCGAGACGGGGGCGACGGCGGCGAACACGTCGGACGCTTCGCAGCCCAGGCGGTGCGCCATGTACCCGCCGTTGGACATGCCGGTCGCGTAGACGCGCCGGCGATCGATGCACAGTCGCGCGGAGACCTCCGCGACGACGGCGCGCAGGAAGCCGACGTCGTCCACCCCCGTGCTCGCCGCGGTTCCGCAGCACGACCCGGCGTTCCACGACGACGCCACGCCGTCGGGATAGACGACCACGAAGCCCTCGCGGTCGGACGTCGTGTTCATGTCCGAGAACAGCACCTGCTGCCAATTGGCCGACATGAACCCGTGCAGGTTCAGCACCAGCGCCGCCGGCGTCGCCGGGGCGTACGAGTCCGGCACGTGGACGATGTAGCCGCGCGGCAGCAGATCGAACGTCGTGACCTGCGTGTGGTCGCCGTGCCCGAGGTCATCGGTGACCGGGCACGCCGTCGGCTCGACCTCCTCTCCGGGCGCGTCGGCCGGCGCGTCCGCCCCGGCCTCCGCCTCGGCCTCCCTGACAACCTCGTCCGCGTCGGACGCCGCGTCGACCTCCGGCGCAGCGTCGATCGCCGGCACCTCGTCGGCCGCGGAATCGTCCCCCGGCTCCTCCGCCGCGTCGGCCGTGCCATCCGCGGGAGCCCCGAGCGACCCGCCGCAGGCCGCGAGCAACAGGCACCCCAGGAAGCACCACGACCGCCTCATATCGGGAACGGTAGCGCGCCAGCGGGCGGCCGCCAAGTCGGTCGGATCGCCGGTCGGATCCCGGTGTGCCGAATCGCACCGCGGTCTTCCATGCCTCCTGGCATCGGTGTCCATCGGTATCCATCGGTGGTTTCTTCCCCACCGGTTCGGGATGGTAGACTCGACTCAATGCGGCGCCCTCTCATCGTCCTCGCCTTGCTCCTCGGCTGCGGGGTGTCCGCGGCGGTCGAGGCGCCCCCACCGGAGGGTCCGTCCGCCGAGGCGTCGCCGTGCAACGCGATCGAGGACTCCGGACGACTCGCGGCGGGCCGGACGATCGAGGTACTGCGGCGCGAGTTGCGGGCCGGGGATCTGTTGCAGGCGGCGCTCGACTGCACACCCCCCGACGCCGTGCAGCTCGAGTTGGAGGGACCGGCGGAGTCCGGCGAGGGGGGGGGCCCCGCGGGCGTCGCGTCCGGCGACCGGCACGTCTGGACCGAGTTTCCGCGCCCGCTGCCGCCCGGCGTCGATGCCTGCCCGCGCGGCGGTTGCCCGGAGGAAGCCGTCGCCTGGCTGCCGCCGAGCATGGAGCGGCGGATCGCGCTGGCGGGCGAGTACGTGCTGCGCCTGCGCGCTCCGGACCGCGCCGCGCGATGCTCCGTCTGCGTGCGCATCGAGCCCGCGCCGTAGACGCGCCGCGCAGGCGCGCCCGCGAGCGTTGTGCGTCAGCCCGCGCCGAGTTGCTGCCGGATCGCCTCGACCACCTCGAGCCGATCGAACAGCCGCTCGACATAGTCCAGGCGGTCGGTTTCGATCACCACGGTCGGCGAGAGGTCGTAGCGCGCGAACCACTCCTCGTAGAGGTTTTCGAGCGACGCGAGGTACTTGCGGGGAATGGCCTTCTCGAAGTCCCGACCGCGCTGCTTGATGCGCTTGACCAGGGCCTTGAGCGGGCAGCGCAGGTAGATCATGAGGTCGGGCTTGCGAATCTCGGCGCAGAGGGTGCGGTACAGGTCCTGGTACATCCCCCAATCGCGGTCGTCGATGTGCCCCGCGCGGTGCAGGTGCGCCGCGAAGACCTCGGCATCCTCGTAGATCGTCCGGTCCTGGACGATCGCGCGTGGGTCGCGCGCGGCCTGCGCCTCCATCTCGCGGTGGATGCGGAAGCGGCGGACGAGGAAGAAGAGCTGGGAGTTGAGCGACCAGCGCTTCATGTCGCCGTAGAAATCGGCCAGGTACGGGTTCTGCTCGTTGGGCTCGAAGAACGGCACCATGTCGAACTGCTGGCCGAGCCACTCCACCAGGCTCGACTTTCCCGCGCCCATGTTCCCCGCGACCGCGATGAACTGCCGCCCGCGGCCCGCCAAGGGCGACATGCCGGCGGGACCCCTACCGCGGCCTGGTGTGGTAGCCGTCGTGGGTCGCCGTGTAATCGTGGTGGATCAGCCGGAACCGCACGGCGGCGATCGGGCAGACCTCGGCGCAGATCCCGCACTCCTCGCACAGGTCGGTGAGGATCGCCGCGCGGCCCTTGACCAGCCCCATGATCTGCGGCGGGCACCGCTGCACGCAGATGCCGCATCCATCGCAACGGAACGCATCAATCGTCGGAACCATCGCTCTACTCCACCGCGGCCTAGAGCCGCATTCCCATCCGGTAGCCGTCGAGGATCGCGCTGTTGCCGCGGCGGACGGTCACCGCGTCGCCGATCACGAACGCGCCCTTCTTGCCCTTGAACAGCTCCTGCACGGACTGCATCGTCGCCACGACGACCGTGTCCGCCGCGACCGTCTTCGGCCCCTCGGGCGTCGTCACCACCACGCCGGCGTCGGTGATCTCCTCGACCTTCGTCTGCATCACCAGGACCGCCTTGCCCTCCTTGAGCTTGCTCATGTAGCGCCAGATGTAGGAGGGGTTGACGTCCGCGCCCGGCTTCTTCGCCTTGCCCACCAGGGTCACTTCGTGTCCTCCGCGGTGCAGCAGCAAGAGCGCCGTGGAAATCGCCACGCCGCCGTCGCCCAGGATCACCGCGCGCTTGCCCACCGTCGCCTTCCCCTCGAAGACGTCGAGGCACGACACGACGTTCGCGCGGTCGGCGCCTTTGACCTCGCTGTGCGCCTTGGCGCCCGTGGCCAGGATCACCACGTCTGCGTCGGAGGCCTTCACCTCCTCCTTCGCGACCGCCCTGCCCAGCTCAAGCTTCGCGCCGCCCTTGCGGCACTTGCCTTCCAGGTAGTTCACCAGGCGCATGAACTCGTTGTCGCCCCACGGTCCGTGGGAGGCGGCGGCGAGCTGCCCGCCGACGTGGTCGGCCTTCTCGGTGATCGTGACCTGATGACCCTTCTCGACAGCGATCGCGCCGGCTTGCAGGCCCGCGATGCCCGCGCCGATGATCCACACCTTCTTCGGCTTCTCCGCCTTGGGGAAGCCGTAGAACCCGAAGTCCGCCTCGGCCTCGTGCCCCAACGACGGCCGCACGAAGCAGCACAGCTCGGCGTCGCGGAACAGGCGCGCCAGGCAGATGTTGCAGGCCATGCACGGGATGATCTCGTTCTCGCGGCCCTCGAGGATCTTGTTCGGCAGGAACGGGTCGGCGATCATCGCACGGCACGACTCCCAGACGTCCAGCCGTCCTTCCGCGATCGCCTGGTCGACGATGTCCGGCACGAAGAGCCGGTAGGCCATCGCCACCGGCACCTTGAGGTTCTTCTTCATCCGCTCCGAGACCGGCAGCCAGTGCCCCATCGGGATGTCGCGGCTGATGACCGAGACGGCCGACTCCTGCCACCCTGCCGTGACGGAGAGGCAGTCGATCCCGGCCTGCTCGGCGATCCGGATCACCTCCAGCGACTGCTCGGGCGTGTTGCCGCCGCGGTCGTGCAGGAGCTCGTCGCCGCAGAGCCGGATGATGATCGGGTAGTCGGGGCCGACCTCCTTGCGGATGCCCGCCACGATGCGGCGCATGAACTCGGCTCGCTTGGCCGTCGTGCCGCCGAAGGCGTCGGTGCGCAGGTTGGTGTAGGCGGAGATGAAGTTCGAGATCAGGTAGCCGACGATGCCCGAGATCTCGACGCCGTCGAACCCCGCCTCGCGGCACCGGCGCGCGCCGTCGACGTGCTCCTGGATCGCCGCCTCGATCTCCTCGACCGTCATCTCCTTGGGCTCGCGGAAGCGCGGGATGCGCTGCTTCACCGCCGACGGGCCGACGGTGTAGTCCAGCTCGACGCCGCCGACGCGTCCGCAGTGCATGAGCTGCAGGATCGACTTCGAGTCGTACTTGCGAATCACGTCGGCGATGCGCTTGAGGCCCGGGATGAACTTGTCGTCCCAGATCGCCATCATGCCGACGTAGCCCTTGCCCTCGGTCCGCGGGTCCGTGTACGCGCCCTGCGTCGTCACGATCCCCGCGCCGCCGCGCGCCTGGGCCTCCATGTACGCGACTTCCTTGTCGGACACGTACCCGTCGCCGTAGTTGAAGTTCGTCTCGGTCGACGCGTACTTGATCCGG
>JACRCX010000062.1 GCA_016218815.1 Deltaproteobacteria bacterium | reverse complement strand
CGACGGGCTGGCGCCGCAGGTCGGAGCGGTGCGGATCCTCGTGGAGGAGCCCGGGGCGGAGATCTTCGTGGACGGCGAGTCCGTCGGTCCATCGCCGCTGGACGAAGTCGTCTACGTTTCGCCAGGGGCGCATGCGCTCGAAGGTCGATGGCCGGACACGGAGGCGGTGGAGCGGCCGGTCGATGTGCTGGCCGGCATCACGACGCCGCTGTATGTCCGGATGGAGAAGCCCGAGGCGTTTCTCGACGAGTTGGAGCCGTCGGCGCCGGTGGAAGGGCCGGCCCCGGTGCCGGAATGGGCCTTCTGGACGGCGGTCGGGGCGACCGGGGCGTTCGGGCTGACGGCGATCTTCACGCTGACGTTCGCCGAACTGACGTACGACGATTACGTGAGCGGCGGGCGGAGGCCGGAGGACTCGGCGCTCGCGGAGCGGGGCGAGGCGTTGGACGTGACGACGTGGGTCATGGCCGGGCTGTTCGGCGCGGCGCTCGTGGCCGGCACCGTCCTCTTCTTCTATACCGACTTCGGCGGGGAGTCGGCGGAGACGCCGCCGGAGACGGGGCCGGAGGTCGCGTTGGGGCCGGGATCGCTCGTACTGCGCTGGTAGGGCAAGATCGGGAAGATCGGGTCAGAGACCGGGGAAGGGCTCGGGCGCGGGTCCGGTGCTGAAGGGGCAGACGTCCTGGCAGACGTCGCAACCGTGGTCGTAGGGGCCTCGGGGGAGCGCCGGGGGGACGGCGAGCCCGGCGGTGGTCCAGCGGGAGAGGCAACGACCGGCGTCCAGGATTCCGGGCAGGGAGAGCGCCCCGGTCGGACAGGCGTCGATGCAGCGTCGGCAGTCGCCGCAGCGATTGGGAATTCGCGGCGCGGCCGGCAAAGGACGATCGACCAGCAGACCGCCGAGGACGAACGTCGAGCCGAGCGTCGGGTGAAGGACCAGGGTATTCCGGCCCTGCCAGCCGAGGCCGGCGCGCACGGCGAGCGGTTTCTCCATGATGGGGAGGACGTCGCAGAACGTGCGCAGGGCGATGCCGGGGACGGCGCGGCGCAGTCGGCCGGCGAGCCGCCGCAGGACGCCACGGAACACCGAGTGGTAGTTGCGTCCGCGGTAGCAGCCCGCGACGATTCGTCCACGCTCGTCGGCCGTAGCCGGCCCGCGACGGTACGGGAGGGCCAGGAGGATCGCGCCGCGAGCGCCGGCGCGCAGCGCTCCGGGGAGCGTCGGATCGGCGCGGATTTCGGCGGTGTCGGCGAGGTAGGACAGGCCGCCGTGGGAACCTCGCGCGAGCCATTCGCGCAGGTGGGCGCCTTCCGGCTCGAGCGATTCGATGGGCGTGGTTCCCCAGGCGGGGATCCGCTCGGCCTCCATAAGCTCGCGCACGATCTCTTCGAGCACGACGCCTCCTGCGGAGGCAAAGGCTAGTACAGCCCCGCCGTTGTGAACCAATCCGAACCGCGGGTTTCGGCCCGCGACTGGTCTTGGTTCACCTCACCGGCACGCAACCCCGCCTTCGATCTCGAACTCGATCAGCAGGCCGGTGGAGCCGGACCAGGAGGTGTTGCCGCCGACGATGAGGCCGCCGTCGCAGCCGGGGCGGAAGGCGGAGTCGTTCAGGTTGGTGTTCGAATCGCCCAGGTACGGAGCGGACCCGAAGCCGGGGATCGAGACGTCGGTGATCTCGCCGGAGGTGTACAGGTCGTAGCGGTATTCGAGCGCCGTGCCGCGTAGCGGCGTGCCACCGGCGCGACCGACCACCAGCGCCCGGCGGCCGTCGGGCGAGAAGCTGACGTCCCAGACGCCGAGCGTCGACCAGCCGGGCGAGGACGAGTACGGAACCCAGGCCCCGTCCTCGAAGCGGTTCAGCCGGCGCCCGGACCACGAGACGGCCAGGGCCAGGTCGCCGTCGCCGTGGCGCGCGGCGCGCGAGGTGTTGCCCAGCGTCGCGGTCGGCCCGGCCCGCCATTCGCCCACGCCGCCGATGCGGGTGTAGTACGGCGCGTCCGCGCCGTTCGTGCCGCAGACCAACGCAATGCCCCAGCCGCCGAACTCGTTGTCGGCGAACGCGAGGTCGTCGCAGCCGGCGCTCGTCGGGCGGGCTTCGACCAAACCGGCGAAGGCCAGGGTCGAGAGATCGAGTTCCCGCAGGCGCGCGATGTAGCCGGGCGTCGGCCCGGACTGCGAAAGCACGACCGGTCGGCCGTCGCCGGCCGGACCCTCGCCGAGCGGCGGGTACTCGAGGGCCGTGAACCTCTCGCCCGCCCTCGTCTCGCCGAGCCGCGTGAAGGCGGTCGAAGGGCTGCCGGCGCGGATCGCCGCGTCGTCCACTTGGATGACGATGCCCGTGTCCGCGCTGGAGACCGTCTCGTAGCCGACGATCAGCGCGAAGGATGCGGAGGGATCGAACGCGACGTCGGCGAGGTAGACCGCTCGGCCTCCGACGCGCACGTCGACCCGCGTCGCCGTGTCGGTCGCCCAGTCGTAGACGTGCACGGCCTCGTTGCGCTCGAGGACGAGCGCGTACGACCCGTCCGGATGGAAGGCAACGACGTTCGCTTCCCGCATGCCCCCGACGGGGATGCGGCGATAGAGGTAGGTGCCGGGCCCGGGAGGAGGACCGCCGTCGTCCGGCGCGTCGACGGCGTCCGGGGCGTCCGCGTCGGCGTCGGCATCCGCATCGGCGTCCGCACCCACCTCCGCCTCGGCTTCGGCAGGCAGGTCGGCGGGAGCGTCGGCCTCCGGCGGCGCATCGCCGTCGGGGGAGTCGACGGGCGGCACGTCGGCGTCGGCATCGACGTCCGCGTCGGCATCACCTTCGGGAGCGACGTCGGGCGGCGCATCCGCGTCTCCGTCCACGGGTCCGTCCTCGGGCGTGTCGGCGTCCGCATCCATGCCATCAAGGGGAACGTCTGGGGGCGCGTCGGCATCGGCCTCCGCAGCGACGCCATCCTCCGCGTCGGCATCGCCCGGCGCGTCACCGTCGGCAGCGGTTTCCGGCCGCCCGTCCGCGACCACATCGGGCTGGGAGGCCACCGTCTCGGCGCAGGACAGGCCGAGGGGCAGGAGGCATGCGAGCAGGATCCGCGGAAGATGAAGGGACGATCGCATGGGACCTCCTCGTCGACAGAGACTGTAGCACCGGACGCTCCCGGCACCCACAGGCGTGGCAGGCCGGGGCAGGGTTCCGGTCGCCGCCGACGGCTGCAGCCTGTAGCCTTTGTGGCCTGAAGCCTGAAGCCTGAAGCCTGAAGCCTTCTCTTCGCGTGCTTTGCGGCCCTTGGCGTGCTTTGCGCGAACCTCCTGAAGCCGCCGGTCGCGCCGGCAGCCTTCGTGTGCCCCTTGCGCCGCCGGCGCGCCCCGCCGTATGGTTCGGCCGCGCGTTCGGCCGGCGCTCCGGATCCACGGGGGAGCGGAGGGAGGATGAACGTCTGCCAGACATGCGGGCGCCTCTACGGCGACGGGACGACGGCGTGCCCGGTCGACGGTGCCGCCCTTTCGGCGCACACGCCGGGTCTGCCGGACGGCACGGTCGTCGCGGCCCGCTGGCGGATCGTGCGGGCGGTGGGCGTCGGGCCTTCCGGCGAGGTGTACGAGGCGGCGGCGACGGCCGACGGCGCGCGGGTCGTCGTGCGCCTGCTCGCCCGGGCGCTGACGGCGGACAAGCGGGCAACGGAGTCCCTGCGGCGGCACCTCCTCAAGGTGACGGCCGTGCAACACCCGGGCATCGTGCCGGTCCACGCGGTCGAGCCGCACGAGGACGGTCTGGTCGTCGTTCGGGACTGGGTGGACGGCGAGCGGCTGGAAGACGTGCTCGCTCGCGAGGGCGGGTTGCCGACGGCGCGTGCGGTCGCGCTGGCGGCCGGGATCGGCGACGGGCTGGTCCAGGCCCACAAGGTCGGGCTGCTGCACCTCCAGATCCGGGCGTCGAACGTGTTCGTCGTGCCTGCCGGCGCCGGCGGGGAGGCCCGGCTGATCGACTTCGGGCTCGGGCCGTCGCGGAAGGTCCTCGGCCGCCCGGTGCTCGGCAACGTCGCGACGATGGCACCGGAGCAGATCGAGGGCCGGGTCCCGTCGTTCAAGTCCGATATTTTCAGCACGGGTCTGCTGCTGTACCGAATGCTCGCGGGGGCGCCCGCGTTCAGCGGCTCCGAGCAGGAGCTGTCGCAGCGGCTGGTCTCCGCACCGATGCCGCCGTTGCGCGATCCGGCGGGCGAGCTGCTGCCGGCCGACCTCGACCTGTTGGTGCGGCAGATGACCGACAAGAAGCCGGCCTTCCGTCCGACCGGCATGACGACGGTCGTCGAGCGGCTGCGGAAGATCGCCGCGGCGGGTCCCGGCCAGACCACGGGCCGACGGCCGGCGGTTTCCCCCGCCGCACGTCCGGCGGCGACGGTGCGGGAGCCGACGGCGCCGGCGGCGCTCGCCGAGCGTTCGGCCGAGGTCGCTCGGAAACCCGCGGTGGCAGTCCTCCCCGCGTCCCCGGCGGCGGGCGCCACGGCGCCACGGCCGACGACGGCCGAGGTGACCGCGCCCTCGCCGGACGGGGCGCCACTCGACTCGGTGGTCGATGACGGGCGGACCACCGCGCCGGCCCCGGCGATGTACGGAGTGCTGGCGACGGAGGAGCCGGTCGAGGGGCGGACCACCGCGCCGGCCCCGGCGATGTACGAGGGTTTCGTGGGACAGGCCGTGGCGGGGAGCGCCGACGACACGGTCGACCTGAGTGTCGGGGTGAAGCCGGCCATCCAACGCGCCGATGCCGCGGTTCCGGGCGACACGCCCGCCCCGCAGGCGCCGCCTTCGCCGCCGACCAAGCGCGCCGAGCGGCCCAAGCCGCCGACGCCGCCCCGGGCTCCCGGACGAGTTCCTGCACAGCGGGGGGCTCCTGTCCGGCCGCCCGCGACCGGTGCGGTCCTGCCGGCTCCCGCCACGAGGGACAAACCCGCAGAGACACCGGTCGGCCGCGCCCTCCGGATGGGTCCGGACGAGCCGGTCGCGGGGCCGACGGCGAAGGAGAAGGCGCCCGAGCCGCCGGCCGAGGCCGCGCCCGAGAAGGTGCCCGGGCCGCCGGCCAAGGCCGCTCCCGGGCCGGCCCCGGAGCAGGTCGCGCCCAAGTCGCCGGAGAAGCCGGCGGCGATGCCCGGTCCGGCCGTGCCCCTGCGCCGCGGTGCCGGAAAGACCATCGTCCAGCAGTTCGGCGCGGGAGCGATGCCGGCGGTTCCCGGAGGTCCGGCCTTCCCGGCGCCGGCGGGCGGACCCGCAGTCGTGCGCGCGTCCCCTGCCACTCCCGCGGTCGTTGACCGGACGCCGGCCGCGATTTCGACGGGCTTCGAGCCTCTTGCAATCGCGACGGCGGGGCAGGAGCCCGAAGCGACGCGACCCGTGGATTCCGGGACCCCGGGCGCAGCCCAGACGGTGGTACCGGCGGTCAGCGAGGTTCCGACGGTCTCTGCTCCCTCGCCCGCGGCCGAGTTGCCGTCGTTCTCGATCGAACCGCCGGTCTCGCGGTCGTCCAAATCCCGGACAAAGCTGTACCTCGCGATCGGCGGCGGGGTCGCACTGGTTGCCGTGGTCCTGTTTCTCGTGCTGCGAGGCGGCGGGAGCGGCGGCCGCCCGTCCGGCGCCGAAGCGAAGCCCGATGCCGTCACGGGTGACGCGGTCGCCGTGGCGCTGGGCGACGAGGACGCGGCGGTCTCGCGGGCCGTGGGCACGCCCGAGGCAGGGACGACGCCTTTGCCGGAAGCGCCGGTCGATGCCGGGGCCGACGGCACCGACGCCGGGGCGCCTGGATTGGGGGATGCCGCGCCCGACATGGCGACGGGGGAGCAGGCTGGAGACGTCGGGGCGGAGTCCGGAGGGCCCGAGGCCGAGGCGGGAGCGCCGGAAGACACGGGCGGGCCGCCGGCGGAGGATCGCGGGGCGGACCGGGCGACGACGGAAACCGCGGGCGGGGGACCGTCGGCGGACGGCCTGGTGGCGTCCGGCAACCGGGCGTTGGCGAGCCGCGACTTCGGGCGTGCCGTAAACCTGTTTCAGCAGGCGCTCGCGCTGGACCCGGGCAACCGGCAGGCGCGCGCCGGCCTGGGCAAGGCGGCGTTCCAGCAGGGCGACTTCGCGGAGGCGGTGCGCCGTTTCGAACCGATCTACCGGACCCGCGGCAACATGGACCTGGGCGTCGCCTACGTCCGAGTCGGGCGGATCGAGGATGCGAAGCGGCAGTTCCAACTCATCCTGGACCGCGATCCGAACGACGCCGCCGCCCGCCGCGCCCTGGACGCCCTCAACCGGTGAGATTCGGCCGCGGGCTGAAGCCCGCGGTTCGGATGGGCAAGCCGACCGATCCTGCCGGCCCGCCCTGAGCCTGTCGAAGGGCCCCCGATCCCCCTCAATTGTACCAGGCCGACAGGGACGAGAGATCGAACATGTCGGAGTCGTCGCGCTTGGGGACCGACGGGACGTAGGTTTCGTGTTCGTCGGTCCCACGGCGGGGGCGTTTGGGCGGGGGAGGCGGCGGCCGGAGCTTGGCGCCCTTCATCGCCTCGCGGAGCTTGTCGCGGGCGGCGTGGATGCGCCAGGCGATGGTGCCGTCGTTGGTGCCGAGGATTTCGGCGGCCTGCTGGTACGAAAAGCCCTGCAAGCACACGAGGATGACGCTGGCACGGATCGGGGGCGAGAGCCGGTCGAGGGCGACGACCAGCCTGGAGTAGAGTTGGCGCAAGGCGGCGGCCTTTCGGGGGTTGCCGGCCGCGTCGACGGCGACGCCGAACTCGACACGGGGATCGTCGAGCGTCTGGCCGAGGCGCCGGGCGCGGTCGCGTCGGAGGGTGAAGGCGAGGTGCAGGGCGATGCGGTAGAGCCAGCGGAAGAACTCGCCGCGGCCCTCGAAGGAGTCGAGGGCCCGGTAGGCGCGGATGAAGACGTCCTGGGCGATGTCGTCCGCGTCGGACTCGCTGCCCGTTACGTGAAGCGCCAGGGCGTAGATTCGGGGGCGGTAGCGCCGGACCAACTCGTTGAAAGCACGGCAGTCTCCCTGGCGTGCCTTCTGGACCAGCGCGGCGATCTCGTCACTCTTCGGCTCGGCTCGTCCCATCTCTTCCCGCCAGTCGCTCAGGAGACAGACTCACGGAGCGCCGGTTCCCTTTGCTCCTTAGATGTTCGCTTCCCTTCAGTCGAACACCTCGCTGTGCCGCAGCGGCCGGGAGCGCTCGGTCAGCACCTCGCACCCCGTTCCGGTCACGACCACCGTGTGCTCGAATTGGGCGGAGAGCATGCGGTCGATGGTGACGGCCGTCCAGCCGTCCTTGAGGATCTCCAGCTCCCAGCCGCCGAGGTTGATCATCGGCTCGATGGTGAACGTCATGCCCGGCACCATGCGCGGGCCGCGGTCGGTATCGCCGAAGTGGGGCACCTGGGGACCTTCGTGGAAGTCCCGCCCCACGCCATGGCCGACGAAATCGCGGACGACCGAACAGCCGGCTTGCGTGGCATGGCGCTCGATCGCATGTCCGATGTCGCCGATGCGCCCGCCCGGGCGTACCTGCTCGATCCCGATCTCCAGGCACCGTCTCGTCACCTCGACCAGTTTCCGTGCCTCGGGCGAGACGGCGCCGACGAAGAACGTCGCGGAGGTATCGCCGTGGAATCCGTCGAGCTTGCACGTCACGTCGACGTTGATGATGTCGCCCTCCTTCAATCGCCGCCGGGAGGGGATCCCATGACAGACGACCTCGTTGATCGACGTGCAAACCGACTTGGGGAAGCCGTGGTAGCCGAGGGTCGCGGGGAGGGCGCCGTGCTCGATCGTGTACTTGTGCACCAGCTCGTCGATTTCCAGAGTCGTCATGCCGATGCGGAGGTGGTCACCGACCATGAGCAGGGTCTCGGCGGCGAGGCGGCAGCTCCGGCGCAGCAGCTCGACGTCGCTGGGGCTCTTGATACGGATGGGAGGTTTGCGCGGCATCATCACTCCTCCAGTTTCGGCGCGCATCTCCCCTCTTGTCAACGCCGCCCGGCGGCGTAGGCTCCGGATCGTGAAGCTCCTGCCTGCCGTCTGTCTTGTCGTCGTGGCGGCGAGCCTGCCGGCCGGGGCGGCCGCGACGCAGCCGGATCCGGGTCGTGCGGCGCGTCTGGCGGAGGCGGAGCGGGCGATCGTCGACGAACGGTACGACGACGCGCAGGAGATCCTGGATGAGTTGGCGGCCGGGTTGGAGGTCGAGGAGCCGGTCCTGGCCGCGCGACTCGAGCTGGCCTTGCGGCGCGCGGGGTTGCGCGAGGCTTCGGAGCCCGCCGCGGCGGTGCCGCCGGACGTGACGGCCGCGGCGACGGCCCTGGAGCGGCGTGGCGACCCCGGACACCGCTCGTGCGTCCTGCTCGCCGACGAGGCGATCGCGGCAGGGAACAAGGACGCCGCGGCGGCTTGGCTGGAGCGCGCGGTGGTGCTGGTGCCGGAGGACGACGCCTCGCGCCTGCGGCTGGCGCTGCTGCAGATGGAGCGAGGCAGGCCCGACGAGACGGCGACCCTGGCGCTGGACCTGCTGCACCGCCGCCCGCGCTGCCCGGGCATTCTCCAGCTCGCGGGCCAGGCGCTGCTGGCCGCGGGGCGGCCGTCGGATTCCGTGCCGGTGCTCGAACGCCTGGTCGAGCTGGCGCCGGACCATGCCGAGGCGCGCTCCCTGTACGGCACGGCGCTGCTGGTCGAGCGGCGGATGGGTGAGGCGGTCGAGCAGCTCGAGCGGGCGGTGGAGCTGGAACCGACGCCGGAACGCCGGGCGAATCTCGGGCTGGCGCTGGTGTACGCCGACCGGACGGCGGAGGCGCTGGCGCTGCTGGAGCAGCTCACGCGGGACGAGCCGGAGCACGGCGGGGGATGGATCAACTACGCGCTGGCGCTGGCGGCGTCGGGACACCTTCCGGAGGCCCGCTCGGCCCTGCTGCGGGCGCTGGAGCTCGACCCCGACGACGAGCGCGCGCTGGTGAACCTGCGGGACCTGGACGCGTTGATGCCGAAGCCCGAGGAGTAGTCACTCTTCCTGCGAGTAGTCCTGCGAAAGGCGGGCGTCGGCCTTGGCGCGCCCGACGATGCGGTCCCATGCCTTGCGATCGTCGTCGCGCGAGAACTGGAGCTCGACGCCGATGGCGGCGTTGGCCGCGGCGGTGCCACCGGAGCGGACCCAGGTGACAAAGCCGGCGAGCTCGATGGTGCCCAGGAGCCGGTCGTCCAGGCGGAGGAAGACGGCGTCGCCGACGGCGGGTCGGTGGGCGACGCGGACGGCCGCGCCACGGGAGCTGACGTCGGAGATCTCGCCGGCCAGCTCGATCGGGCGGCGGCGGCCGAAAGTGCAGGCCACGGGGATGCGGAGGGTGAAGCGCTCCTGTCGCCGGCCCGCCAGCCCCACCCGCCCCTCGGCCTGCTCGAGGAGCCGGCGGTAGGCGGTCATCGCGGTGGAGCGCAGGACGACGCCGATGCCGGCGCGGACGTTGGGATCGCTGCCGGCGCGGAGACGGCGCCAGAGGACGCGCGCAGCCAGCCGCACTCCGTCGGCGTCGCCGGGGAACGTGCAGCGCACCTCGAGCTCCTCGCCGACCTCGACGGGGAAGGTGCCGGCGAGGAAGAGGCCGGCGGGCTGGACATCGAGCCGGCAGCCGAGGAAGTCGTCCCAGTTGGCGAAGGGCGCCACGATCTGGTGCCGGTTGCGCGATCCGGCCTTGCTCCCCCCTCCCGACTGAACCGTCGCCATCCCGGACCCTCCGCGACCGCCCTGATTGTAGGCGCGAGGGTCGCGAGGTCAAGTTCGGGAGAAGGCCGCGGGGTGAAGGCCGCGGGGTACAGGCGATCCGGAGTTCGCGCAAAGCACGCAAAGGGACGCAAAGTGCGCCAAGGGGAAATCACTCCCAGAGGTCGTCGTAGGGGTCGGCCTCCAGGTAGACCTGTTCGAAGACGAGCATCAGGGAGAAGAGCCCGATCGAGGTCGCGTCCTGGCCTTCGGGCGGGTCCTCGGCCGAATCGTCCAGGTAGTAGCCTTCCAGCTCGAACCCGAGCAGCGTGTGTTCGTCGCTGTCGTTGTCGTAGTTCTCCAGCTCGGGGAGCACGGCGAACGAGCCGCCGGCGCCGACCCAGGCCCGGAACACGTCCTCCCAGGCCATCTGGAACCGGGCCCGGAGACCCACGCGGTACGCGATCTCGTCCTCGGTGAGCACGAAGTAGTCGAGGCCGACGACCGGCGTGACGTGCGGGGTGACGAAGCCCCCGGGCGCGGCATCGACGCGGATCGTCTCGGACAGGCCGTCGTCGTCCGACAGGGCGGCGCCGATGTTCGCGCGCGCGCTGAGCTGCATCCCCACCTCGCCGCGCGTGTCGACGGTTGGGCCGACGCCGAACCCGTAACTGACGAAACACCCGCCCGAGAACCACGCCGCCAGCACCGCCGGCGCCCACCGCATCATCTGGTCCCTCCGTCCGCGCGCCCGCCCCCGCCGCGGCGCGGCCCCATCCTACGAATCGGACGGGGCGGCGGTCTACGAGGCTTCCGCTACTGCCAGCCGCGTCCGAGCGGGTTGTCCGGACCGTGGAGGCCGGGGCGCCCTCCGTGATCCTCGGGCTCCGGCTCCGGCCCGCCGTGGTCCTCCGACCGATCCCCGCCCAGGGAGAAGCACAACCCGGCCCCGACCTCGCCGCCGAACCCGAACACCTTGTCGTCCCGGGCGACGTAGGCGCCGAGAACGAGGTCGCCGCCGAGGTGCAGCGCCAGCCAATCCAGCACGGGGAACTCGACCCAGGCGCCCGCGCGGAACGGGACGAGCCAGTGCATCTCGGCCGCGTTCGGCACCATGGCATAGAAGCCGAGGCCGCCGCGGACGCCGAGGACGACGTACGGGAAACTCGTCCAGACCCACCCCAGCCCGGCCGCGACCGAATAGACGTCCCAGGTGCGGCGACTGGCCTGGACCTCGGCGGAGAACGTCCCCCCGGCGACCACGTCCAGCACCAGACCCTTCCACAGCCGGTACTGGTAGCCCAGCTCGAGGCGAAAGCCGTCGAGGTCCACGGGGGTCGTCGCGGTCGCGGCCGCGTACATGGCGCCGCCCGGATAGAAGCCCCAGCCACCGGAGACGCGGAGGCGATGGTCGGCCAGGGGATGCTCGTCCTCCTCTTCCTCCTCGACCCCGGAGCCCTCCAGCTCGGCGATCCGATCCTCGACCGCCGCGCGGTCGGAAGCCTCCGGCAGGCCGGACACGTAGACGCGGTACCATTCTGCCGCCCGGTCGGGCTCACCGGCGTTGTCGTACGACAGGCCCACGTTGAACGCGACTTCGGCCGAGCCGGTGAGGCGATAGGCGACCTCGAACTCCACCGCCGCGCCGAGGAAGTCCCCGGCGTCGAACGCGGCGGCGCCGGCATCGAACGCGGCCTGGGCATCCGTCGGGCCGGACGGGGGAGGCTCGATGCCGGGTGAAGGCTCCTGGGCGGCCGTCGGCGCGGGAAAAGCGAGCGCAACGGCGAGGAGTATCGTCGCGTACAGCGGCTTGGACATGACGCGGAGTGTATCGAGCGCCGTGGACGAGCGCCAGCTTGGCCGAGCGCCGGGGGTCCCAACGACGGCGGATTGCGGTTGATCGCGGGGCGGGGGTCGCGGATCCTGGGCACGTGCGTGTGCGGGGCCGGTCGGGTGCGTGGAGAGGAGTTCCGGTCCGCGGGCGGCTGCCGGCGGAAGCGGAGCGGAACGCTCTGCTTGACGAACTGCAACGGCACCGCGAAAAGCAGACGGCGGCGTACGTGGAGCGGGCTCGCGCCCTGGGCTCGCCGTGCCTGGCGGGCTGCCACGGATGCTGTCACCAGCTCGTGCTCGTGGAGCTGCCCGACGCGCTGCTGATCGCACGGCGCCTCCTGGCGGCGGGTGCGGTGACTGCCGGGCTGCGACGTGCGCTGGAGGAGAACGCGACGCTGGTCGAGCGGTCGACGCCGGAGGACATCTTCGCGATGGGCGGCGGCTGCGTCTTCCTCGACCGCGGCGCGCCTGCGGCGGGGTGCACGATCTACGAGGTGCGGCCGAACGACTGCCGGACCTGGTTCATCCACGGGGTGCCGGACGGGAGGTGGTGCGAGCCCGGGGCGCCGGCGCGCGAGCGCCCGCGGCTGGCGATTCCGGAGCTGGAGGAGGCCGACGTCCGGCACGGCGCGCGGTGGGTGGCGCGGTTCGGGACGGGCCTGGAGGTGAGGCCGGTCTGGGCGCCGCTGGCGCTCGCCGTCCTCGCGGCGCTGGACCTGCTGGAGCACGGTCCGGCGACGTTGGAGCGATGGCGGGAGAGGCTCGACGAGGCGACGCAGCGGAGCTATGGGTTCTTCGAGGAGGAGGCGCGCACGACGGATTGACGAGCGACAGGCGCCGGACGACAGCTACGGGGTCGAGGTCGGCGTCGCGAGCGGCGGCGCCGCGGGAGGCGCCACGGCCGGAGGTGCGTTCGGCGCGACGGCCGTGGGTTCCGCCGGCGCCGCGAGCGGCTCGGGCGGCGGCGGTGCGGGCGCCTCGGCCGGCGGCGGGGGCGCGGGAGGCGCGGGAGGGGGAACGGCGACGGGCCCGCCGAAGGTCAGCTCGCCGAAGCGGCGCGGGACGTGGAAGTTGGTCACCTTCGGGGCGGACCACGCGAAGCCCACCTGGCGCGGCGGCTCGGCGCCGGGCGCTGCGAGCGCGGGCATGTCGAGCACGTAGAAGTTGGCGCGCCAGGTGACTCCGACGAGCGGGATGCGCTCCTTGAACTTGGAGAGGGCCTGGAAGGGGATCTGCAGTTCGATCGTGTACCCGCGGTCCGGCGCGGCGTCGTTGACCGTGCCGTCGAGGACGACGCCGGCGCGGAAGTCCGTGGCGGTGAACTCCTTCGGCTCGCCCTTGGTCGGCTCGGCCAGGGCGCAGTCGTAGAGCACGCCGGTGGGCGAAGCGGCGAAGTCGTAGTAGTCCGCGCCGTCGCCGTCCTCGTCGAGCAGCACCTGGACGGCGTCCTCGTCGTAGATCGCTTCGTCGCGCCGCGTGAACTTCGCGACGAGCAGCGGGTCACGGACCTCGAAGGCGACGTAGAGGTAGCGGGAGTTCCAGAGCAACCTGGTCCGCACCCGATCGGACGCGGCTCCATCGGGCGCGAGGACGAAAGGGTCGAGCACCGCGGCCACGGCCCACTCGGGCTCGTCGAGCCTGCCGTCGGGGGTGATCGACGAGCTCACCTGGGGAACAACGGCGGCGGGCAGGTCGTACTGCATGGGGAACGGGCCGATGCGGACGCGGCCCGCATCGCTGGGGACGTTGTTGCGCACGGGCAGGCGATGGGGTCCGAACCACGCGCCGACGTAGAAGGTGACGGTCTTGGAGTTGAAATCGGCGGGAATCTCGAACTCCTGCCGGTCGACGATCACCTCGCCCTCGCGCCAGAGGCTCGGCTGGTAGTGTTGCCGGACGAGGCCGAGCTCGTCGGCACGGACGCGGTTGGTCCCGGTGTCGTCGGTGACGTGGGTGAACAGCCGCCAGCCCTCGTGCAGGGCGACCTTGCAGCGCCAGTACCAGGTCACGGCGACCTTGCGCCCGGGGATGATGCGCCCGCGGTCGTCCTTGTCGGCGTCGAGGTCGTAGCCGACGAGCTCGAGGCGGCCGTCGAGGTCGGCGCCGACGCGGTTCTGCATCGTCGCCGGAGGTTCGGTGAGGATCTGCGAGCGAAGCTCCGCGCGCTCGTCCTCGGTCATCCGCTTCGGACGTTCGACGCAGATGCAGGAGCCGAAGCAGGCGAGCACGGCCAGGAGGGCCAGTCGCCGGGTGGTCGACGAGTTCCTCATGATGTGGTTCCCCTGTCCTACCGGCGCCCCTTCTTGCGCGCCTTGCGCTCGTCCTTCCGCTTCTTCTTCTTGTCCTTGCGGTCGGCGACGCGGACGCCGACGCTCTTGCCGGAGCCGGCGCCCCCGCCCTGCGCGGCGACGGCGGCCTCGAGGATGGTTTCCTGGAGCTGTTGCATGCCGCCGCCGCCCTGGAGGCGGACGGCGTCCTTGAGCTTGCGGGCAACGGCGAGCTGGCGCATGCCGGGGATCTTGGCCAGGAGGCCGGCCTGGGCGCCGATGTCGCCGATCATCTTGCGCATGCCCATGAATTTGTTGAGCAGGTCCTTGACCTCGACGTCGGTGCGCCCCGAGCCCTTGGCCACGCGGGCCAGCCGCTTCGGTTCCTTGACGAACAGCTCGGGATCGGTTCGTTCGCCGCGGGTCATCGACGAGATGATCGCCTCGACCTTCCCCAGCTCGCGTTCGTCCGGCGCCTTGAACCCCTGCGGCAGGCCGTCGGGGAAGAAGGGCATCTTGTCGAACAGGTCCTCGAGCGAGCCCATCTTCTTGAGGAGGCGGATCTGCTCGACGAAGTCGTTGAGCGAGAAGCGGCCCTTGAGCAGCTTCATCGCGTCCTGTTCGGCCTTGCGGGCGTCGACGACTTCCTCGAAGTCCTTCATCAGCCCGACGACGTCGCCCATGCCCAGGATGCGGCCGGCGAGGCCTTCGGGGCGGAACTCCTCGAGGCGGTCGAGCGCCTCGCCCATGCCGAGGAACTTGATCGGGGCGCCGGTGGCGGCCTTGACGGAGATGGCGGCGCCGCCACGGGCATCGCCGTCGAGCTTGGTGAGGATGACGCCGGTGAGGTCGAGGCGGCGGTGGAACTCGCGGGCCGTGTTGACGGCGTCCTGGCCGATCATGGCGTCGCAGACGAGGAAGATGTTCTTGGGCTTGACCTGGCGCTTGATCTGCTCCAGCTCGAGCATCAGCGGCTCGTCGATGGCGAGGCGGCCGGCGGTGTCGAAGATGACCATGTCGCGTTGGTGCGCCCGGGCATCGACCATGGCGCGTTGGCAGATCCCCGGCGGGTCCTTGACGTCCAGCTCGGCGTAGACGGGGAGCTTGAGGCGCTGGCCCAGGACCTGGAGCTGGTCGATGGCGGCGGGGCGGTAGACGTCGGCGGCGACGAGGAGGGGGTGATGGCCCTTCTTCATGAGGAAGCGGGCCAGCTTGCCCACGGTGGTGGTCTTGCCGGAGCCCTGGAGGCCGACCATCATGATGCCGGTCGGCTGACCCTTCTTCGCGCGGTCGATGCGGGTTTCGACGGGACCCATCATGTCCACCAGCTCGCGCTGGCAGATGGCGACGAAGTGGTCGACGGGGGTGACGCGAACGGTCTTGCCCTTGGACTCGGCCTTGAGGGCGACGATCTCGCCGACGGCCTTGGTCTTGACGCGCTCGAGGAACTGCTTCGTGACGTTGAAGTCGACGTCGGCTTCCAGGAGCGAGAGGCGGATGTCGCGCAGGGCTTCGTCGATGACGTCGCCGGTCAGCTCCGACTTCCCGGTCAGCCGCGCCTTGGCGGCTCGAAACCCGCGGGTCAGCGTCTCGAACATCGCGGGGCGTTTCCTACCACGCCGGGGCGGCGGGGGGCAACCGCGTGAGGGGGGGAGTCGGTTGGTCGATCGGGACGAGGTGGGTCGATTGGGGGGAGTTGTTGGTCCGGAGGTACGTCCGGGCCTCGAGGCGTCGGCGGGGGGCAGCCGTGACTTTCAGATCCGGCACGAGGCCGCGCCGTCGGCCGGACGCGTGCCCGGGGAAACCGTGTGGAGCTCGAGCTGCGGGTTCTCGCGGGTGAAGTACTCCACGAACCACTGGGTCGGGAACAGCAGTACCGGCCGGCCACGGTCGTCCCGTGCCAGCTTGACATCGTGTCCCAGGTACAGCTCCCGGAGCTGGTCCGGCGTGGTTCCCGCCCCGACCCAGCGGATGCGCGTGAACGGCCCCGGCTCGAGTCGCGGCTGGGCGCCGTACTCGCTCCGCAGCCGGTGCAGCACGACGTCGAACTGGAGCTGCCCGACGGCGCCGAGCAGCACGGATTCGGGCCCGGCCTCGCGCGTGGTGAAGCACTGGATCACACCCTCCTCGGCGAGCTGTTTGAGGCCGTCCTCGAGCTGCTTGTGCCGCTCGGCGCGCTCGTTGCGGACGTAGGCGAACACCTCCGGCGGAAAGCGCGGGATCTCGTCGTAGCGGATCGAGGGGTTGGTGGTGAGCGTGTCGCCGATGCGGAACGCGCGGTGCGCGACGAGGCCGACGATGTCGCCGGGGTAGGCGCACTCGAGCGACTCGCGCTGTTGTCCGAACAGCTTCTGCGGGTAGGACAGCCGTACCGGGTTCCCGGTCACCGGGTCGGCGACGAACATGTCCTTGCGGAAGACCCCGGAGCAGACGCGCACGAAGGTCAACCGGTCACGGTGCCGCGGGTTCATGTTGGCCTGGACCTTGAACACGAGCCCCGAGAAGTCCGCGGCGTCCGGCGCGACCGGCAGGCCTCCCGAGCGTCGGGGTTGCGGCCGGGCGCCGTGCTCCACGAAGAAGTCCAGGAGGAGCTGGACGCCGAAGTTGGTCAAGCCGCTGCCGAAGAACACGGGGGTGAGCGAGCCGTCGGCGACCCGAGCGGCGTCGAACGTCTCGCCGGCACCGTCCAGCATCTCCACTTCCTCCAGCCAGGCGTCGTAGTCCCGGCCGGAGAACCGGCGACGGAGCTCCGGGTCGTGGACCCCGGTCGTGCGTTCGGGGGCCCGGTACATCCCGCCGGCGCTGCGCTCGAAGAGGTGCAGGTCGCGGGTCAGGCGATCGTAGACGCCGCGGAACTCCGGACCGCTGCCCAGCGGCCAGGTCACCGGCGCGGCGCCGATGCCCAGGACTTCTTCCAGCTCGGCGAGCAGCGCCAGCGGCTCCCGCGCGGGCCGATCGAGCTTGTTGACGAACGTGAAGATCGGGATGCCGCGCATGCGGCAGACCTCGAACAGCTTCCGCGTCCGCTCCTCGATGCCCTTGGCGGCGTCGATCACCATCACGGCGCTGTCGACGGCCGCGAGGACGCGGAAGGTGTCCTCGCTGAAATCGCGGTGTCCCGGCGTGTCGAGCAGGTTGATCACGCAGCCGCCGTACTCGAACTGCAGCACGGTCGAGGAGATCGAGATGCCGCGTTCCTGCTCCAGCTCCATCCAGTCCGAGGTGGTGCTGCGCTGGTCGCGGCGTGCGCGCACCGACCCTGCGAGCTGGATGGCCCCGCCGTAGAGCAGGAGCTTCTCGGTGAGCGTCGTCTTCCCCGCGTCGGGGTGCGAGATGATCGCGAAGGTGCGACGCCGCTCGATCTCCGTCTGAAGTGACGCCGCGGTCATGGCGCGCGGTTGCTAGCACCTCGCTCGGCCTCCGGCAAGGCGGCGCGGCGGCGGGGGATCGGGCCGGTTGACGTCGGGCGACGCCGCGAGGTACGTTGGCTCGTTCGTGATGGCGGTGGAGTCCGCCGATAACCGCCACGATCCTGCCGTGGCCGATGACTCCTGCGGAGCCGATGCCCGTGGGAGTCGCGGCAAGCGCGACCCGGCCGGCCCCGAAGACGACGAAAGCGACGCCTTCGTGCGTCCGGAGGTCCACCGTTGGAGCACGCATTCACGATCGCCGCACTGTGGGTCGGTCTGGCCTTGGCGGCCACGTTCCTCGCCGCCCGGTTCCGGGTTTCGGGAGCGTTGCTGGAGATCGCCGTCGGAGTCGTGGCCGGGACGATCGCGACGTCCTACTGGGGTCCGGAGGCGCTGGGCGCCCGGCTGCCGTGGCTGACCTTCGTCGCCGGCTCGGGCGCGGTGCTGCTCACGTTCCTGGCGGGGGCCGAGCTGGATCCGGCGACGATGCGGGCGAGGTGGAAGGAGGTGCTGGGGGTCGGCCTGGTCAGCTTCGCCGCGCCGTTCCTGGGCTGCACGGCCATCGCGCGGTTCATCCTGGGCTGGTCGCCCGCGTCGAGCTGGCTGGCGGGCATCGCGCTGTCGACGACATCGATGGCGGTGGTCTACGCCGTGATGCTCGAGACGGGTCTGAACAAGACGGACTTCGGCAAGGGCATCCTGGGGGCGTGTTTCGTGACGGATCTGGGCACGGTGCTGGCGCTGGGCCTGATGTTCGCGCCGTTCACGTGGCGGACCGCCGTGTTCGTGGTCGGCTGCGTCGCGGCCTTCGCGGTGCTGCCGGTGCTGACGCCGCGGCTGGTGAACCACTACGCGAACCGGACGGCCGCGTTCCGGACGAAGTGGGTGCTGTTCATCCTGTTCGGGCTGGGGGCGTTGTCGCTGTGGGCGGGGAGCGAGGCGGTGCTGCCGGCGTACGTCGCCGGGATGGTGCTCTCGCCGGCGCTGGGCGCGGACCAGGCGTTCATCCGGCGGCTGCGGACGTTGACCATCGGCTTCCTGAGCCCGTTCTATTTCCTGCGGGCGGGGTCGCTGGTGTCGCTCCCGGCGTTGGCCGCCGCGCCGCTGGCGTTCCTGGCGCTGTTCGGCGGGAAGATCGCGACGAAGATCTTCGGGCTGGTTCCGGTGGTCGGCCTGTTCCGGAAGGACCCGAAGGAGCGCTGGTACTACACGCTGTTGATGTCGACGGGGTTGACCTTCGGGACGATCTCGGCGCTGTTCGGGCTGTCGCACGGCCTCGTGACGCAGGAGCAGTACTCGCACCTGGTGGCAGTGGTCATCGGCTCGGCGGTGGTGCCGACGGTCGTCGCCGGGATTGCGTTCCTGCCGCGGCACCTGCTGACGACGCGGGTGGCGGAGGAGCTCACGGCCGAGGCGGCGGCGGTGGTGGAGCGGCGGACCAACCCGCCGCCGGAGCCGATGGAAGAGGGGTGACGGGGGGAGCCATGGGAAGGTCGGGAAGATCTCGAGGTGGCTCGGGGCGATCCCACGTCAGGGGGCGCGGCGGAACACGAGGAACGTCTGGTACGGGAGGAGATCGGGGCGCTCGGTTTCGAGGTCGAAACCCGCGGTCGTCGCCAGCTCGAGCATCCGGGCGCGGCTGATCTTGACGGACTCGGGCGGTCCTTCGGGCAGGTCGCCTTCCTTGAACTCGACGAGCACCAGCCGGGCGCCGGGCTTCAGCTCCGCGGCGATCCGGCCCAGCCAGGCGGCCCGGTCGGGGACGTGGTGGAGGACGTCGCAGACGAAGACGAGGTCGGCGTCGGGCGGGATCCGGGGATCGTCCGGCGGGATCAGCTCGGCCTGGACGTTCTGCACGCCTTCGCTCATCGCCAGGTGATGGATGTGGCGGATCATCTCCGCCTCCGTATCGGCGGCGATGACCCTGCCCAGCGGCAGGGCGCGCGCGAGGCGGAAGGTGAAGTAGCCGGAGCCGGCGCCGAGGTCGACCACGGTTTCCGTGCCGGCGAGCTGGAGCGCCGCCACGACGTCGTCGGGCTTCTGCCACGCGGCTCGATCGGGTCGTTCGAGGAAGGCGATGTACTTTTCGGCCTCGTCGAACGGCTGGAGGTTCGTCGGGTCGATGCCGGCCCGGCGCAGCGGGCAGTCGATCGGGGGGTGGGCGGGGTCATGCACCGGGTCTGCGGCGACGGGAGCCGCGTTCGAGCCGTCGGGATCCGCCCGCGGCGCCGTCGCCACGGTCGCCGCCGGGGGCGCGTCGGGCGCGCCGGCGTCGGGCGCGGGAGCGAGCCCGGGGGCCTTCCCGCAGCCGCCGAGGAGCAGGACGGCGGCCAGCAGCCCGGAGCGGCGGACGGGGGCGCGGAACGCCGCCCGCGGCGTCTGCGCACGGAGGGCGGCGCATCCAGGGCCGGGCGTCGAGGATGGGACTGCGGTCCCCGCCATCAGAGCCTCAGCCAGCGGCGCTGGAGCGCCTGGTAGAGGATGACGCCGGCGAGGAAGGCGGCGCCCATGTTCCACATGGCGAACCCGGCGACGACGAGCATGACGTAGACATCCTCCTTCTTGGGGCCGATGTCCCTGGTCGTGATGGCCAGCTCGGCGCCGGCGAAGAAGAGGATGACACCGAGGATCGCCTTGGGGAAGATCTGGAAGAAGAGGCCGACGGAGGAGCTGAAGAACAGCGCGAGCAGCATCATGAGCACGCCGAGCATGACGAGCGAGCCGCCGGTGCGGGCGCCGAAGCGCACGTGCCCGGCCATGCCGCCCGCGCCGTGGCACAGGGGGATGCCGCCCAACGGGGCGGTGAGCAGGTTGATGAGGCCCTGCGACACCGCCATCATGCGATCGGTGACCGGCCGGTCGGGGAACAGCTCGTTGTTCTCCGCGCGGATCGCGATGACGGCGTTGCCGATGGTCAGCGGGATCTGGGGAATGGCGAGCACGAGGCTGCCGGCGACGAAATCGCTCCAGCTCATGCCGCCCAGGGTGAAGGACGGCAGCCGGAAGTCGGGGGGAGTCGAGACCG
Organism: Deltaproteobacteria bacterium; assembly: GCA_016218815.1. Taxonomy (GTDB): domain Bacteria; phylum Myxococcota_A; class Polyangia; order DRWM01; family JAAZOP01; genus JAAZOP01. Next base: position 11,941 of record JACRCX010000062.1, on the reverse strand, counting down.
CGAGCCTCGCGTGAACGGGATCGAGGAAGTACGCCGCCACGGCGCCGACGGCGAGCAAGGCGAACATGGCGGGGAAGCGCGGCCAGGTGAGCAGGACGAAGGTCAGGACCAGGCCGAGGCCGCCGAGCCAGGGGGTGACGAGCATCATGCGGACGCCTTCGGTGATGAACATCAGGCCGAGGCCCAGGACGATGCCGCGGACGATGGGCTTGGCGGCGAGCTTCGTGGCGAGGTTGACGGCCTTGGTGGCGCCGGCGAGGAGCCAGAACGCGCCGGTGAACAGCGCGGCGCCGCAGATCATCCCCGGGCTCATCGCGCCGCCCGAGGCGATGGCGGCGCCGCCGATGGCCTTCATCGGCTGCACGGGGATCGGGGTCCTGTAGAAGAGGCCGACCGCGATCTCGCTCAGCCCGAACATGAACAGGATGCCCAGCGGGTCGAGCTTCATCACGGCGATGTAGCCGACGACGAACGGGATGAGGGTACCCAGGTCGCCGAAGGCGCCGGCCAGCTCGGTGAGGTCGTAGCGGTTCCGGCCCAGCGTCCAGCGCCGGTACCAGGGCACGGTCGGCGCGGCGGTCGGCCCGCCGTCTCCCGCCGCCGGCCGGGGTTCCTGTGGTTGCGGCGTCTCCACGGCTCGGCCCGGCGCTTCCATGCTCACCTCCCGCGCGGGTCGGGTCCGACGGGACCGGAGCCCGTGGGCGCGACGGACAGCACGACCGCGGAGGTGTCGAAGACGGCGCAGGCGTCGTCTCCGGCGGTCAGTTTCAGCCGGCGGACGCTGTCCGCCGTGATGAGCGCGCAGACCTCGGTGCCGCCGCGCAGCCGCAGGATGAGCTCCGCCATGATCCCGTCGTCGCGCACGGCCGAGATCCGGCCGCGCAGGACGTTGCGGGCGCTGGTCTGCGGCGGCACGGCGGAGCGGGCGACCATCACGGACGGGGCCTTGATGAGGGCGGTGACGGGTAAGCCCTGCCGGAGGCCGAGGTTGTCGAGGCTGGTGTTCGTGATGACGGAGACGACGCGGTGGCCGTCGGGGGTCCGCAGGGCGATCTCGGACAGGAGCTCCCCGCGGATGATGTGGGCGACGCGTCCGGCGAACAGGTTCCGCGCGCTGGTCCGGGAGTGCAGGTCGGCCAGGACGTAGGCCTCGAGGATCCGGCGCACGTCGTCCGGGCGGTAGTCGAGCCAGCGGGCGGTGAGGCCCGCGGTGCCCTGGCCGAGGATGCGCTGCACGACGGGGAGGGGGACGTTGCCCCGGAGCAGCTCGATGGCGCGCGAGGCGCGCAGGACCTCGGGGCTGGCAAGCCGGCGGGGGATGCCGCAGGCATCGGCGCGCTCGTAGAACTTGCGGCGGACGAATCCCTGGTCGAGGCGGAAGATCCTGCCGGGCGCGGACCGGGTCGCGGGATCCTCGAGGTGCGACCGCATGGCCCGCACGGCGTCGGCCGGAAGATGGACGCGACGGCGGCCCTGGCCGTTCCGTCCGGTCCCCAGCGTGACGACGCCGTGGGGCAGGTCGAGGTCGGTGCGTTCGTCGATGGCGAGGACCTCGCCGAGCTTCGCGCCGGTGTAGCGGATGGCCAGGTAGGCGAGCCAGATGCGCCCCCGCGCGTTCCGGTCGGCGGGCCGCGGGGACCGGGCGTACCACGCGCGGAACGACTCGGTCAGGGCGGCGAGTTGCTCGGCCTGCAGGTGCCGGATCCGGGGCGGGACGGAGAAGGTGGGCGGCGCCGGCGTCCGCGCGGTCGGCGGTGGGCTCCCCGCGGTCTCACGCCTCCGTCGCCCGCCGCGCTCGCCGGGGTTCCGCTTCATCGGTCACGATTAGTACACATATCGTGACTGTAGTCAATGAAGGCCCGACAAGCCGGCGGGGCGTCGAGGGGGGTGGGGACCGCCGGGATGGCGCCCGGCGGGCGGCGGGCCCGACGCCCGTGCGGCGTCCTTCGCGGCGCTCCGTCCGGCGCCGGACCCGCGAGGTTGACCTGGGGCCGTGATTTGGATACACACCTTCGCGCGTGGTGGAACCACCCTGCGCCGGAGGAGTTGAGCCACGATGCTGAAGGTGCGCTTCTGGGGAGTTCGCGGTTCGATTCCCACTCCCGGGCCCACGACCGTGAAAGTGGGCGGAAACACGGCGTGCCTGGAGGTGCGCTGCGGCACCGACCTCGTGATCCTCGATGCCGGCACCGGCCTGCGCGGGCTGGGCAGCGCGCTGCTCAAGGAGATGCCCGTCAAGGCGCACCTGTTCATCAGCCACGTGCACTGGGACCACATCCAGGGCTTCCCCTTCTTCGTCCCCGCCTTCGTCCCCGGCAACTCCTTCCAGCTCTACGGCATGATCAACGTCACCGGAACGCTCGAGGAGACGCTCTCGGGCCAGATGAACTACCCCAGCTTCCCGGTGCGCCTGAAGGACATGGGCGCCGAGATGTCGTTCCACGACCTGCGCGAGGGCCAGACGATCGACCTGCCCGCCGGCGGCCGCATCACCAACGCCCGCTTGAACCACCCTTCGGGCGTCCTGGGCTACCGCCTCGAGCACGGCGGCCGCGCGGTGGTCTACGCGACGGACACGGAGCACTACTCCATCACCGACCCCAAGCTGGCGCGGCTGGCGAAGGGCGCCGACGTGCTGATCTACGACGCGACGTACACGCCCGACGAGTACGCGGGGAAAATCGACGGCGTGCCCAAAACGGGTTGGGGCCATTCGACCAACGAGGAAGGGGCGCGCATCGCCAAGGAGCTGGGGGTCCGGCAGCTCGTGCTCTTCCACCACGACCCGGTGCAGAACGACGAGGCGGTGGCGGAGAAGGAGCGGAGGGCGCGGGCGATCTTCCCGGAGACGGTGGCGGCGAGGGAAGGGCTTCTGATCGAGTTGTGAGTCGTGAGTCATGAGTCCTGAGTCTGTACAGCCTGGTCCGGGCCGACGGCAAGAGACCGCCGCAAGAAGCCGGATTCCCGCTCGCGCTGCGACGATCAGCTCCGTCGACTCACGACGCATGACTCATGACTCGAAACCGAGCCGCCATGGCTGACAACTATCTCGTCCTGGCCCGCAAGTGGCGCCCCCAGCGTTTCGAGGATCTGCTGGGCCAGCAGCACGTGGCGCGGACGCTGGCCAACGCGATCCGCACGGGGCGCGTGGCGCACGGCTTCCTGTTCGCCGGCGTGCGGGGCGTGGGCAAGACGAGCGCGGCGCGCATCCTGGCCAAGGCGCTCACCTGCCGCAGCGGCCCGACGCCCGAGCCGTGCGGGACCTGCGACGCCTGCGTTTCGGTCACGGGCGGCCACGCCACCGACGTGCAGGAGATCGACGGCGCGTCCAACAACTCGGTCGAGGACATCCGCCGCCTGCGCGAGAACGTCGCGTACCAGCCCTCCTCGCTGCGCTTCAAGATCTACATCATCGACGAGGTCCACATGCTCTCCGGCAGCGCGTTCAACGCCCTGCTCAAGACGCTCGAGGAGCCCCCGGCGCACGTGAAGTTCATCTTCGCCACGACCGAGGCGGGCAAGATCCCGACGACGATCCTGTCGCGCTGCCAGCGCTACGAGTTCCGCCGCATCGGCCCGAAGCAGATCGCGGGGCGGCTCGAGCAGATCCTGGCGGACGAGAAGCTCCGGCTGGAGCCCGCAGCGGTGCACGTGCTTGCCGACGAGGCGGGGGGCTCGATGCGCGACGCCCTCTCCCTGCTCGACCAGGTGCTCGCGGCGTTCCCGCAGGGGGCGACGGCGCAGGAGCTGACCTGGCTCCTGGGCGTGACCCCGCAGACGCTCCTGGCGCGAGCGGCCGCGGCGATCGTGTCGCACGACGCGCGGGCGGCCCTGGACACGGTGCGCGAGGCGGACGACGCGGGCCACGATCTGCAGCAGTTCGCCCGCTCGTTCCTGCGCTACCTGCGCGACCTGCTGGTCCTCGCTTCGTGCGCCGACGCGCGCGGCCTGACGGACCTGGGCGACGCCGAGGAAGCGGCGGCGCGCGAGATCGTCGGCCGCACCACGGTACCGCACCTGCACCGCCTGTTCGGGCTCGCTTCCCGCCTGGTCGACGACCTCGCGCGCTCTCCGCTGCCTCGGGTGCACGCCGACGTGGCGGTCGCGCGCATGGCCTCGGCCGACCTGGTCGTGCCCGTGGCCGACCTGCTGGCTCGCCTGGAGCGCCTGCCAGCGGCGCGGGAGGCGGACGCGGGATCGTCCGCCGGCCGCGGTCCGGGACTCCCCGACGTGCCCGCATCGCCGCCCGGAGGTCCGGCCCAGCGCCCTTTCCCGCGGGCGGCCGCGGCGGCCCCGGCACGACCGGCCGAGGCGGATGACGTCCCGCCGCCGGACGGCGAAGGACCCTCCGATGACGTGCCGCCCCCGGACGACACTTCGTGGACGGACGAAGGAGGGAGCGGTCGAGCGGTCGAGCGGTCGAGCGGTCGAGTCGGCGCCGACGAGCGCGGTTCGGATCTCACAGCTCAAAGCTCACGGCTCCCAGCTTCCCCCGCTCGCGCGGCCGGGGGCGACGCGCCCGAGGTTCCGCCGGAGATGTGGGGAGCGATCGTGGCGGACGTCGGGAGGACGGAGCACGCGCTCGGGGGGCTCCTGGCCCAGGCGGTGCCGACCGCGCTGTCCGCGAGGCTCGTGCGGCTGGCCTTCCCGGAGGGTTCGACGGCGGCGGACCTGCTGCGGCAGCCGCGCAAGGCCGACGCGCTGGCGGACGCGCTGGAGCGGGCCCTGGGCGGGCGCCCGCGCCTGGAGGTCGATGACGCTTCCAGCGACGCCGTGCGGGTGATCGCCCAGCGGGCGGCGGCGGAGCACGCGGCCCGCGAGGAGGCCCGGCGCCGGCTGCTCGATCATCCCGCCGTGCGGGAAGCGATGCGCGCCTTCGGCGGCGCGCGCATCGTGGAGGTGAGGACGGAGGCCGCCGAGCGGACGAAGGGAGGCGAGCGACCATGACCAAGGGCGGGCAGACGTTCCGGGGCGGCTTCGCCGAGTTCCAGCGCCAGGCGATGCGCATCCAGCGCCGGCTGGAGGAGCTGCAGGAGGAGATGAAGACGCGGCAGCAGGAGGCGGTGGTCGGCGGCGGGAAGGTCAAGGCCGTCGTGTCCGGGGCGAAGGAGGTCGTCTCGATCCAGATCGACCCCGAGGTGATCAAGCCGGACGACGCCGTGATGCTGCAGGATCTGGTGGTCTCCGCGGTCAACGCGGCGCTGCGGAAGGTCGACGAGATGATCGACGAGGAGACGAACAAGGTCACGGGCGGGCTCAAGATCCCCGGCCTGACCTGACGGGAGCTGCCGCGTGGCGATGCTGCCTCCGGCGCTGGACGAGCTGGCCCGCCTGCTGGGGCGCCTGCGCGGCGTCGGGCAGAAGACCGCCCAGCGGCTGGCCCTGCAGCTCCTCGACTCTCCGGACGACTACCTGCGCGCGCTCGGCGCCTCGATCACGGAGCTGCGCGAGCGGGTCCGGCGGTGCTCGCGTTGCCGCGGTCTCACGGAGAACGATCCCTGCCCGTTGTGCGGCGACCCCCGGCGCCGGGACGAGCTCCTGTGCGTCGTCGCGCACGTGCCCGACCAGGCGGCGGTCGAGGCTTCCGGCGCGTTCGACGGGCGCTACTTCGTGCTGCACGGCCTGCTCTCGCCGCTGGACGATTCGGGTCCCGAGGAGATCGAGGCGGATCGCCTGGTGGAGCGGGCGGGGGACGGGAAGGTGCGGGAGGTGATCCTGGCCTTGCCGCCGTCGCCCGAGGGCGAGGCGACGGGGCACTACCTGGCGGAGCGGCTGCGGGCGGCGGGGGTGGAGAAGCTCACGCGGATCGCGACCGGGGTGCCGCACGGCGCGGATCTGGGGTTCGTCGACCGCGTGAGCATGGCCCACGCGCTTTCGCGGAGGCACGAGGTGGACAAGTGACGCGAGCGGTCGAGGGGAAGCGAGTGGTCGCGGGAAGGCGAGCGGACGAGCGGTCGCGGGAAGGCGAACGGACGGGCGTGCAGCGGGGTTCGATGCCGCTCGACCGCTCGACCGCTCGGCCGCTCGCTTCCGGGCGGCCGGTCGACCGCTCGCTGTTGCTGCTCCTTCTCCTCGCCGGCTGTCCCATCCCGCCGCCGCAGAATGCGATCGAGGACGGGGAGACGATGGAGGCGCGGCTGGCGCGGGTGGCGGACGCGGTGGGGGATCTGCGCGCGGAGGCCAAGGCGGAGCAGGTCACGGAGCGGGGACCGGTGAAGGGCTCGATCTACGTCTTCCTGCGCGGGCCGGACCACATCCGGTTCGACGCGATGTCGCCGGTCGACACGCCGCTGGCCGTGCTGGTTTCGGACGGCACGGACTTCGCGCTGCACGACGTGGGGGCGAACCGCTACTACTTCGGGGCGGCCTCGCCGTGCAACATCGCGCGGCTGGTGCGGCTGCCGCTGGACGGTGCGGCCGTCTTCCGCATCCTGATCGGGCTGCCGCCGCTGGTTCCGGGGGCGCCGTCGACCGTGGCGTGGGACGGCGAGGGGGGCTGGTACGTGTACCGGCAGGAGGTGGAGGACGGGTCGATCGTCGAGGCGCGGATCGCGCCGCTGGGCGACGACCTGGACACGCTTGCGGTGCGTCTGGTTGACAATGGGGGCACGGTGTGGGAGGCGGTGTTCGACGATCGCCGCGAGGTGGGGGGACTGCGGCTCCCCGGGCATGTGCGCTTCACGGCCCGGGACGCGGAGGGCCCGGTCGAGGTGTGGTACACGTCGCTCGAGACGGACGTCGGTCTGCCGGACGACGCGTGGACGTATCCTCCGCCGGAAGGGATTCCGGCCGAGGAGGTCGGCTGCGGGACGGCGATCGAGCCGGTGCAGTGGGGCACGGCGGAGTAGGAGCGGGATGAACGGCGCGCAGGAAGCGGCCCCGGGCGGGCCGGAGCATCGGGGCACGGTCCTGGTCGTCGACGACTGCACGACGATCCGGACGCGCGTGCGGGAGATCCTCGAGGCGGCCAACTACCGGGTCCACACGGCGGGCGACGGCGTCGCAGGGCTGGACGAGGCGCGCCGGGTGCGTCCCGACGTGATCCTGGTCGATTTCGTCATGCCGCGGATGAACGGGTACCAGTTCTGCCAGCAGGTGCGGAAGCAGGACGAGCTGAAGTCGGTGCCGGTGGTGCTGATGAGCGTCAAGGCGGACCGCATCGGCGACCAGTTCGTGCGCCACGGACTGGCCGACGACGCGCTGTCCAAGCCCTTCCAGCCCGCGGCGCTCCGCGCGGTGCTCGAGCATTCGATGGCCAAGCCGAGCGGGCGGGCGGAGCGGGAGCTCGAGCTCGAGGAGGCGCCGCCGCCGGCGACGCCGTCGCAGGCGCCCACGGCTCCCGAGGAGCGGCAGCGGCTGGCGCTGGACGAGGCGCTCGAGCGGACGCGCGGGCTGCTGTTGGCCCGCTGTCTGCCGCCGCTGGTGCGCCGCCTTTCGCTGGGCGGGGGCGAGCAGGAGGAGGCGCGGCTGGCGCTCCTGGAGGGGATCGGCGAGTCGACGTTGCGGGAGCTGGTCCCGGCGCTGGCGGGGATTGACCCGCATGCGGGGCTGCCGTCGTTCTCGGGGGCGATCGAGGCCTTGCCGATCGGCGAGGTGTTCCAGATGGTGGCGCTGCAGAACCTGACCGGGGTGATGGAGATCGAGGGTCCCGGGCTGACGGCGCGCGTCTTCCTGTCCAAGGGCAAGATCGACCTCTCGCGTCTCGACGGCGGCGACGGCAACTTCCGCCTCGGCAAGTACATCGTCCAGCAGGACCTGGCCTCGCCGCAGGAGATCGACCGGCTCGCCGAGCAGCCCGACAACTCGGGCGCGCCGCTCGGGGAGCGGCTGATCCGGCTGGGCCTGATCGGGCGCGACGACCTGCGGCAGGCGTTGCAGCGGCAGGCGAGCGACATCTTCTACGAGGTGCTGCGCTGGACGCAGGGGGTGTACCGGTTCCGGCCCAAGGTGCAGCCGGCCGAGGCGAGCACGGCGGCGCTCGCGATCCCCGTGGGCGGGCTCCTGATGGAGGGGTACCGGCGGGTCGATGAGTGGCGGTTGATCGAGCGCGAGATCCGCAGCTTCGACGAGGTGTACCAGCAGGACGCCGCGGCGATCGCGGATCTCGACTCGGGGGCGCTGTCGACGGAGGAGACGCTGGTGCTCGATCACGTCACCGGCAGCGCGGCGGTCTCGGAGATCGTCCGCTCGCTGCGCCTGGACTCGTTCGAGGTGTGCCGGATCCTGTTCCGGCTCTTGTCGATGAAGCTGATCCGCCGCAGGAAGACGACCGGGGGAGGCGAGGGGGAGTAGGAGGGTTCGATGCCTATCGCCGCCAAGATCGCCGATGCGATGACGCGCGCTTCATGGATCCGGAAGATGTTCGAGGAGGGGGAACGACTGCGCGCTTCCGGCCAGGGTCCGGTGTACGACTTCTCGATCGGCAACCCGGACCTGGAGCCCCCCCCCGCGTTCCTGGACCGCCTGCGCACGCTGGTGGCCGCGCCGCAGCCGGGCATGCACCGCTACATGCCCAACGTCGGCTATCCGGCGACGCGCGAGGCCGTGGCGAAGGGGTTGGCCGGGGAGTTCGGGCTGCCGTTCACGCGCGAGCACGTGGTGATGGTCACGGGCGCCGGCGGCGGGCTCAATGTCGTGCTCAAGGCGCTGCTGGACCCCGGCGACGAGGCGATCGTCCTGACGCCGTACTTCGTCGAGTACCTGTTCTACGTGGACAACCACGGCGGGACGGTGGTCAAGGTCCCGACCGGCCCCGACTTCGACATCGCGGTGGATGCGGTGGCCAACGCCGTCACGGCGCGGACCAAGGTGGTCATCGTCAACTCGCCCAACAACCCGACCGGCGTGGTCTACCCCGACGCGACGCTGGCCCGGTTGGGCGAGATGTTGCGGGCCAAGGCGGCCGAGTTCAAGACGACGATCTACGTGGTTTCCGACGAGCCGTACCGGAAGATCGTCTACGGCGGGAGGCGCTGTCCCAGCCCGCTCCTGCACTACGAGAACACCGTCCTGGTGATGTCGCACTCCAAGGACCTGGCGCTGGCCGGCGAGCGGATCGGGTATGTGGCGATCCATCCGCGCGCGGCGGACGCGGAGCGGCTGTTCGCGGCGATGGCTTTCACGATCCGGACGCTGGGGTTCGTCAACGCCCCGGCGCTGATGCAGCTCGTGGTCGCGGGTCTGCAGGACGTCGTGGTCGACCTCGGCACGTACCGCCGGCGCCGGGACCGGATCCACGAGGCGCTGGTGTCCGCGGGCTACGAGGTGATCAGGCCGGAGGGTGCGTTCTACTTCTTCCCCAAGGCCCCGGGCGGGGACGACGTGGCGTTCTGCAAGGCGCTGGCCCGCCGCCGGGTGCTCGTCGTTCCCGGCACCGGCTTCGGCACGCCGGGGTACTTCCGGATCTCGTATGCGGTTTCCGACGAGGTGATCGACGGCGGGCTCCCGGCGATGGTCGACGCGGCGAAGATGCCGCCCGGTTGAGCCGCCCTGCCCTTCGCGCCCGCCTCCCGCGCCCGGTGCGGTCGTTCGCCGGGCTTGACAGCGCGGGCGCGCCTTCGCTACGTTTGCTGCTTGCCGAGGGCGGACTGGATTGAGCGGGGGAGGATCCGGTCTTCGTTGCGCGAAGGAGGCACGGGACGATGACGAAGGCGGAGTTGATCGAGCACATCCACGCGGCGAAGGAATTCAAAGGCGCCGTTTCCAAGAAGATGCTCGGGGCGCTCATCGACACGGTCTTCGCCGAGATCGAGCGTGCGATCCGCAAGGAGGGGAAGTTCTCGTTCCCGAACTTCGGGACCTTCGTCCGGCGCAAGCGCGCGGGCCGCGTCGGACGCAATCCCAAGACGCAGGAGAAGATCAAGATCGCGCCGCGCGTCACGGTGGCCTTCAAGGCGCACCAGGGCTTCCGCGAGCGGCTCAACCCTCGCGCCCGCTAGTGTCGAGGGTCGCCTCGAAGCACACGTCTGCGCGGAGTCCCGTTCCCCTCGCCGCGACGCCCCCGGACAATGACGAACGGCTTGCCGCACGCGGCGGCGGCTGGTAAGGTGCGTTTCCCGTGATGAGGGCGGTGTAGCTCAGGTGGTCAGAGCAAGCGGCTCATATCCGCTGTGTCAGGGGTTCGAGTCCCTTCACCGCCACCCTTTGCCGATCCCCGTGGCCCTGGTCGCAGCACTCGCGGCCCTCGCTGCCGCGTGCCACGGCCCGGCACCGGCCGCGAATTCCCCCGAGGAAGAGGTCGAGCTGGCGCGGGCCAAGACCAACGCCGCCGACCTCCTGCGCGCCAGGCTCGTCGATCCCGCCTCGCCGGCTTCCGTGCGCCTGCGGGCCATCCGCGGTCTCGTGGAAGTGGGGCGAGTGGACCAGCTCCGCCAGGCGCTGCGCGAGCTGCCGGCGGATCAGGCGCGCGTGCTGGTCGAGCAATCCGTTCCCAACATCACCTGGCTGGCGATGGCTTCGTCGGTGCCCGATGGCCGCCTGCGGCAGTCCCAGGTCTTCGCCAAGGACGCGCTGTTGATGATCGGCGAGTGGATGAGTCCGGCAGTCCGCCGGGATGCGACGGCGGTGGTGGTGCGCTGGTTCGTGTCGGACCCCGTCCGGCGCGCCGACCAGGGCTCGATCCCCCTCGCACGCCTCGAGTCCGGGCTTCGCACCGCCGTGGCCGAGGGGTTGACGCTGGGCAAGGCGAAGATCTGGTCCGACGTGCCGGCCATCGCGGCGCTGGTCATGTCGATCGGAAGCGACCCGGACCGCAAGCGCCTGCGCGAGGAGGCCGCGGACGCGTACGTGCGGGCTCCGTGGGCGACGCCCGAGCAGCGGGCGGAGACGCGAGCCGGGGTCCTGGCGGCGCTGCGCGGCCTGAGCGGCGATGCGGCGGCGCTGAAGGCGGGGCAGCAGGGACGTCCGCTTCCGGAGCCGGACAACGCGCCGCTGGCCGATCTGGCCGGGCTGCGCGAGAAGCTGGCGGCGGTGATCCGGGCACCGGCCGAGCCGGTGGCGGCGCGGCTCGAGGCCCTGTCCAAGATGCTCGAGGTGGGCTATCCGCTGCGCCCGCACGGGTTGCTCGACGTGGTAACGGACGAGAAGGGGCCGGTGGAGGTCCGGGCGGCCGTCGCGGCCCAGCTCTGTCGCGAGGGCGATCCGGCGGCGGCGGCGGCGGCGGCGCTGGCGGTGCCGGCCGAGGTGTTCGCGGCGACGGCACCCAATCTGCGCCACGTGAAGATCGCCGGCCAGATCCCTGCCTTTGCCGAGGCGCTGGCGGCCGGGCGCGAGCGGATCGCGTCCTTGACCGGCCGGTGCGACGCGTTGGTCGATGCGCTGGCCGGGATGGGGCCTCGCCGGTCGGCCACGACTGCAGGTCTCTTGCTTGCGGGCGGCGATTCCTTCATCATGTCGTTCGGCGTCGCCGTGCTGGCTCGGGTCGGGACGCCCGACGACAAGGAGGCGCTGTCGGCGCTGACCGACTCGGAGGAGTCGACGGCCTGCTGGCCGGACCGCACGGTGGGACAGATGGCCGCCCAGGCCCTCGAGCAAATCGCCGGACGCGGGGAGGCGCCCGGAACGTCCGCGGCAGGAGACGAAGATGGAGGATAGCCGGAGCAAGAAGACCGTTCGACAGTTCAACTGCCGCGACGCGCTCTGGACGATCTTCGAGGAGATGGCGCGCGAGCTGGAGTGCTCCGTCGACTACCTGATCAACGAAGCGATGCGGCAGTACGCCAAGAGCCGCCGCTACGCGGTGCCCGCGGCCGAGCAGCCGGGCGTGTCGGGTCCGGTCCCGGTGATGCCCACCGGTCCCGTCGCGCCGGTCCCCGGTGCGCCGCGCGCCACGCCTCCGAGCGTGCTGCCGCCGCGGCCGCCGCGGCCGTCGGCGCAGGCCCGCCCGTCGCCGCTGCCGGCGGCACCGCCGCCCGTTTCCGGCCAGGCGGCCATGCCGCCCCGG
>JACRCX010000059.1 GCA_016218815.1 Deltaproteobacteria bacterium | reverse complement strand
ATGCCGGTCGCGGTGGCGACGCGGTTGACGCTGCTCCTGCCGCTGCCGAAGCTGCGCGAGGTGCTGAAGGACATGGAGACGCCGCTCCTGGTGCGGCTGGCGTGCGAGCGTCACCTGGAGCTGTTGGGGAAGAGACGGAAGCCGGGGCTCACCAGCAGGCGTTCGCCAGACTGAAGCCGAACTGGTCGTTCGGGTAGGGCAACGGGTTGACCAGGGTGCGGTCCGGCGCGGCGGGGAAGCCGCCGCCCATGCCGACACCGGACTGGAAGACGAAGGCCCTGCCTTCGGCGATTGCCGTACCGTCGCGGTTCGGGGCGCCGACGACGATGTCGGCCGTGCCGTCGGCGTTGAAGTCGAACCCGCCCGCGACGGACGCGCCGAAGCCGCCGCCGGAGTCGGCGTCGGGCGCGGCGATGGTGATCGGGGTCGTGCCGAGCGTCGCGGTGCCGGCGTACCAGAACGCGGCGCCCTCGACGACGCTCGCGTCGAGCTGCCGCGGCGCGCCGACGATCAAGCCCAGCCGGCGGAACGAGCCCGTCCCGACCCAGCCGGCGGGTGCGAGCGCGGTGCCGAAGTAGGCGTTCGCGGTGTTGGCGGGGTTGTCGAGGGTCGTGACGGGGACACCGGACAGCCCGGTGGCGGTCACGGCGTAGGCGAACACGTTGCCCTCGGCGGAGGCCCCCGCGCTGTAGGAGGGGGCACCGACGGCGAAGTCCGGATAGCCGTCGTCGCCCAGGTCGCCGATCAGCGCCGCGGACGAGCCGAAGTGCGCGTTGGAGCAGGGCGCGGGGCAGGACAAGGTCGCCCACGGGGTCGAGTCCAAGCTGAGGACGTTCCACCGGAACAGGTAGGCTGCACCCTGGCTCGAGGTCCCGACGGCATGACTGGGCTCGCCCACGAGAATGCCGCCATGCCCGTCGCCCAGCAGGTCGCCGGCGCCGGCAATCGCCTGGCCGAAGGCGGCGGAGTCCTGGGGAACGGGCGCCTCGATCGTTTCGGCCGACCCTGCGAGTGTGGGTGAGCCCGCATAGAAATCGACTCGGCCGGCCCCGTTCAGGGCGCCGACCGTCTCCGACGGCGAGCCGACGGCGAGATCGGCATAGCCGTCGGCGTTCACGTCACCCACCACCGCCACCGCCGTGCCGAAGGCTGCTCCGGCCGCACCGCGCAAGGCGAACAGCATGTGGACCGAGCTCCAGGACAGTCCGGTCGCCGCGCCCCAGAAGACGGTGGCCCCGCCTTCACCCGTCACCGTGCCGATGTAGCCCGGCGAGCCTACGACCAGCTCGGCGAAGCCGTCGGCATTGACGTCCCCGGCGGCCAGGGCTCGGCCGAAAGCAAGGTCCGGTTGCATGCCCGGCACAAGCTGCCGCGTGGGGGTCGCCGGCACGCCGCTCGACGTCGCCTGGTACACGTAGACAATCCCCAGGTTGGGGTTGTCGATGGCGTCGTAGGACGGCGCGCCGACGGCGACGTCCGAGTAGCCGTCGCCGTTGAAGTCGGAAGGCACGCGGCCCACGTCCAGGTAGCGCACGGCGCTCCAGGCCGAGCATCCGGCGGCGCCGTCACAGGCGCGGACGTGCCAGTAGTAGCGGCGGCCAACGGGCGGGAGGTTCGCCACGGGAAGGTCGGAGGTCGGCGTCCACGAGGTCACGGCAAGTCCGGTTCCGCTCGCCGTCGGACTGGACAAGTCGCATCCCGCGAAGCCCGGGGTCGTGCACGAGTCGTCCACGTGGATTTCGTAGGTCGCGGTACCGCAACCGCCGGACACCGACGGGGCCCAACGGAAGGTCGGGCGCAGGCTTGCCGGGTCGTGGAACGAGCCGGTGAGCTCGCCGTTCCACGGCGCGAGCGGCTGCGGGGTGGCGGGCGGGGGCACCACGATGGTGCAGTCGCCGGGGCACCCGCAGTAGGTCTCGCCGCCGTTGCAGCAGCCGTCGCCGCAGGCGAACCCGCCGGCGACCTCGTCGGTCATCCCGTTGCAGTCGTCGTCGATCCCGTTGCACGCCTCGACCGGTGGAACGCACTCCTGCCACCCGCAAGCGGCGTCGCAGGCGCGGGTCCCGACACTGCCGCAGGTGGTGGTGCAGTCGCCGGACTCGCCCGCGCAGCAATCGAAGCCGTCGTCGCAGACATCGTTGCAGTCGTCGTCGGCGCCGTTGCACGCCTCGACCGGCGGCCGGCAGTCCTCCCAGGCGCACGCCTCGGTGCAGACCCGCGTACCGGTGCTGCCGCAGGTGGTGGTGCAGTCCTGGAATTCGTCCGCCGTGCACTCGAAGCCCTCGTCCGTGTCGCCGTCGCAGTCGTCGTCGTCCCCGTTGCACTCCTCGGCGGGGGGCGCGCAGGCGGCCCATTCGCAGGCGTAGCAGGTGCTGGTGCCGGTCGTGCCGCAGGACGTGGTGCAGGGCTGTGTCGAGTCGCCCTCGCAGTCCTCGCCGTCGTCGATCGTGCCGTTGCCGCACAGCGGGCCGACCTCGGCGTCGCCGTCGCCGTCTCCGGCGTCCGAGTCGGCGTCCGTTTCCGCGTCCCCACCGTCGGCGTCGCCGGCGTCGGCGTCCGGGACAGGGCAGAGGTCGGCTTCGTCGGTGGACTCGATCAGGGTGACGGCCTCCTCCTCGGCGACGCAGCTTCCGACGCCTTCGACGTAGCGGTAGTTCGAGGCGCAGGAGAGATCGATCTGGGCGCACTGGCCGGTGGCGCAGACACAGACCTCGTTGCCGGCGGCCGAGCAGAACTCGACCTCGCCGGTGGCGGGGTTGCGCACGCCACACCCCTCGGTGCGGGCGGCGTCGCCGTCGTCGCCTCCGGAGCCGTTGCAGGCGAAGGCCGCGAGGAGGGGCAGCGCGAGGAAGAGGGCGCGGGCCGTCGCGCGGAGGCCGCAAAGGGAGCCAAGGGCGCGGAGGGGGTGGGCAGGAGCGGGGCCGGGACCGGGGCGATGGCCGCGGCCTGGTTCGCGGGCGGGGAGCATCGCGGGGCGGCCCGGTTCGCCGGATTGCGACGAGGGCACGGGCGGGGTCGCGGCGCCCGCCGGGCGCACCCACGTGGTGGTCGGCTCATCGGTGAAGGGGTCGGTGGAGTGGGGTGTCGGGTTGCGGGTCATGAGGTCCTCCCTGTGTGCCGCGGCGTAGAAGCTGTACTCGTCCGACCTGGACGGGTTGCGATTCGCGGCGGGCCTCCATCGCGTGCGAAGGCCGCGGTGTTGCGTGTGAACGTGAAGGCCACGGGGTAACGCTCGACCGAATTTCGCGCAAAGCTCGCAAAGGACCGCAAAGGGCGCAAAGGGGGAGGAAGTTGGTTTCTGGACGCGGAGCAGGCTTCCCCATCCGAACCGCGGGCTTCAGCCCGCGGCTGACCTGCCATCGGCGCCGGGTGCCGAACGAGTCGAACTCCGTGTCGAATTGTGCGGCTCATGGCGTGCATCCGAAACGGGCCAGTCGCACGGTACCTTCCGCGTCGTAGGCGAGGATGAGTCCGCCCTCGGGGATGGTGGTGATTTCGGGACGGTGGGCGCCCGCAACGACGAGGGGGGGACCGCCCATCACCCCGGCGGCGGAGATGCGCGCCACTTCGACGCCGGCGGTCGTTTCGTACGCGACGGCGAACCCGCCCATCAAGTCGGGCGCAACAACTGGGGCGGACCCGGCGGAGGCAAGGGTCGTGGCCGGAATCCCGAGGGTCCCGTCGGGAAGCACAGATGCGACGACCACGCCCGCGTCTTCTTCCTGCCATACGACCATGAACCTGGTTTCCGATGCGGCGACCCGTGGAACGGTCGCAGCACCAGCGCCGGCGCCGCTGAGAACGATTTCTTCGCCCAGCAGTTCCAACCCCGTGTTGAGACGGCGACCAACGATCTGGCCGGGGGAACCCGATGTCCAGACGACCAGAATTGTGGAGTCGGACTGGACCGCGATACTGGGACTGGATGGGCCGGATGGGTCAGCGATCGTCACCCGCGCGTCGATGCCCGGCGCCACGTAGTCGCTAGCTGTTGCCAGTCGCACCTCGCGGGGCGTACCGGCAACGTATTCGATCCACGCAGCAATCGCGGTGTCCATTCCGCCCAATCTAGCGAGGCACGGACCGTTCGACGGCGAAGCTGTGGCATCGATGGCACCGACCGCCCCAAGCACAAAAGCGGGATCGAATGCAGCGCTGCGGAGGACCGCCGTCTCGGACCCGCCGCCCGAATCGTCCCCGGTTGTCCAGAAGTACGATCCGACCGCCAACGATGAAGCAGCACCGATCGACTGTGCGGTACTTTCCGTCGTGAGGTTTTCAGGAAGCCGGCCGCCGGAGCTGCCATCCGCCAAGGCCACAAGTTGAAGTTTCGGTTGCCCCAAGACGGAACCTGCCGCGCTGGCGAGCACGTAGCCTACCCCGATGTCTGTCCCTTGCACGGCGGGAGAAAAGGAGATGATGCCACGGCCCGAAGAGGGGACCAGGGCTTCGACGTCCCAGAGCACGGCGTATGGTCCGTTGTCGGCTACGGTGTCGCAGTCCTGATCTGCGCCGTCGCAGACCTCCTCTGGGGGGGTGCAGGTCCACGTACACGTTGCGCCGCAGTGGCTGATGCCGGTGGTGCCGCAGGAGGTGCTGCACGGCGCGGTGGAGCCGAAGATGCACTCGAAGGGGTCGTCGGGAGCGCCGTTGCAGTCGTCGTCCAGGCCGTTGCAGGCCTCGGTGGGCGGGTCCGAGGGCGTGCAGGCGTACTCGCAGCCGGGGGAGGAGTCGGCGTCCACCCAACCGTCACGGCACGACAAGGCGCAGTGGCCGCCCTCGCACGCTGCATCCGCGTTCAGACCGTCAGAACAGGTGTTGTCGCAGGTGCCGCAATGAAGGGGGTCCGTGTCCATCTCCACGCAGCCAGCACCCTCGCACCAGGTTCCGGTCTCGCAGGCAGGTCCGTCGCCCTCACCGTCGGCGTCGGCGCCGAGGTCGCCATCGGGACCCACGTCTCCATCGCCGTCCGCAGCGCCGTCCTCGACCGCATCCCCAGGATCGACGTCGTCGCCGGAATCGCCGGAGTTGACCGAGCCGCACGCGGCGAGCCCCGACATCGTTGCGCAACAAAACAGGAATCCCCGAAGACCGCCCTGCATCTTTTCCTCCCGATTTGCGCGTCGTATACGGTTTTCGTCGCGCCTCGTCAAGAAAGTTCCGTCCACGGTTCCGTCCGCACCGTCCGACCGCGCCGGCCCGCAGAGACGTCGCGAGCAGGCGCCACGACGCTCGCGGCGGGCGGCGCCGAACTCGCGGGGCAAGCTCAGCCGCCGTAGGCCGCCCTCACCAGGTCCCGGCAGTCGTCGATCGCGTCGCATGCCTGCTCGCGGAAGCAACGCGAGGCGCTGGTCAGGTAGTCGATGCCCAGGCGCGGAACCTCGCCGTAACACTCGCGGCGCACGTCGTCCTCGACACACGCCGAGCCGTCGCACCGAACGCACGCCGCCACGAGGTCGTGGCAGTACGCCAAGCCATGGTCGGTCGGTTCCACGTCGCCCCGTTCGATGCGGAAGCAGAGCAGAACCTCGTCGCGGTTCTCCAGGTCCGGACACGAGAGGTCCTCGTAGCAACGCCGCTCGGCTTCCCACTCCACCGACGACCAGCGGCGGTCCCGCACGCATTCCCGGTAGCACTCCGCCTCGTCGACACCCTCGGACCAGCACATCTCTGCCTTCCCGCAGATGGTGGTGCAGGCATCGGCCCGGATTGCCTCCTCCGACTCGTCGTCGGCCAGGCAGCCGGTCGCCACGGGCCCCACGATCACGAACACGATCAGCTTCGCCTTGATCCCGTTCATCTCGTCCTCCTCTCCCCTTCCCGCGACCCCTCCCGGGCGCGGCCCGCCTCCATCGCGCGCGAAGGCCGCGGTGTTGCGCGCGAAGGCCACGGGGAGGCGCGTGGGGGGAAGTTCGCGCAAAGCTCGCAAAGGTCCGCACCCTTCGACGAACTCAGGGCGCCTTCGGCGAAAGACGCGAAGGAGGAAGAGACAGGGTCAGTCGGGCAGGCCGTTGACCAGACGGATGATGCCGCCGTCCTTCAGCCTTGCGGCACCGAAGTTGAGCAGAAGGCCGAGGCGCTTCCTGCCGAACCGCAGGTACGTCAGGAGCTGCTTCTTGTGCACCGCAAGAACCTGCTCGATCGACTTCAACTCCACCATCACCAGCTCGTCCACCAGAAGGTCGGCGCGGAAGCCGTTCTGGAACTCCACTCCCTCGTACCGCACCGGGATCAGGACCTGCCGCACAACCTCATGTCCTCGCGTCGCCAACTCGTGCGCGAGGATCATCTCGTACGCCGACTCCAACATCCCCGGCCCCAACGCCCGGTGCACCTTGAGCGCCGCATCCACGACGTCCCCAGAAATGGCGTTTTCGCCCATGGTTCCCCTTCCCTTCCCGTTACCGATCTTGCCTTCCCCTTTGCGTCCTTTGCGGTCCTTTGCGAGCTTTGCGCGAAACCCGGATCGCGCGAAGCTGGGCCGGCGGCATTCGCGCGCGGGGACCTTGGCGTTGCGTCGGCGTTGGATGCGACGCAGCGCCGCAGGCCGGCGAGATCAGGCGCGGGACGCGTTCACGATGCGGTAGCGGTAGCCCTGCTCGACGAGGAAGAGCTGGCGGCGGCGGGCGAACTCCTGTTCCACGGTATCGCGCGAGACGAGGGTGTAGAAGCGCGAGGCGCGGGCCTTGGGCCGCAGAATGCGGCCGAGGCGCTGGGCCTCTTCCTGGCGCGAGCCGAAGGTGCCGGAGACCTGGATCGCCAAACTCGCGTCCGGAAGGTCGATGGCGAAGTTGGCCACCTTGGACACGACCAAGGCGCGGAGCTCGCCCCGGCGGAACGAACCGTACAGCCGCTCGCGTTCGGCGGTGGGCGTCTGGCCCGTGAGGAGCGGGAGGCCCAGGTCGCGGGCGATGACCGCGAGCTGGTCGAGGTACTGCCCGATGACCAGCGCGGGCTCGTCCGGATGGGCCGCCAGGAGATCCTCGACCAGCCGCACCTTGGCGGGGTTCTCGGCCGCGAGGCGGAACTTGTCCCGCCGGTTCGCCAGGGCATAGGCCACTCGGCGCTCCTCGGCGAGTTCCACGCGGAGCTCCGCGCACAGCGCCTCGGCGATGAACCCCTGGCCCTCGAGCACCTTCCACGCCAGGTCGAAGCGCTTGGGTCCTATGAGCGCGAAGACGTCGTCCTCGCGGCCGTCCTCCCGGACCAGGGTGGCGGTGAGTCCCAGGCGCCGGCGGGCCTGGATTTCGGCGGTGGCGCGAAAGACCGGAGCCGGCAGCATGTGGACCTCGTCGTAGATGATGAGCCCCCAACCCGAATCGCGCACGAGCGCGAGGTGCGGAAAGTCACCTTCCCGGGAGGCGCGGTGGGTGAGCATCTGGTAGGTCGCCACGGTGACGGGTTTCAGGTCCTTGCAGGCGCCGGTGTACTCGCCGATGTCGTCGGGGTCGAGGCGGGTCTTGTCGCGCAGCTCATCCATCCACTGGTGGACGGCGACGGTGCTGGTCGTGAGCACCAGCGTGCGCGAGCGGAGGCGGGCCATGGCGCCGATGCCGACGACGGTCTTGCCGGCGCCGCAGGGCAGCACGACGACGCCGGCGCCGCCGCGAGGACCGCCGCCGGCGTGGAAGGCATCGACGGCGGCGACCTGGTACGGGCGCAGCCCGAAGGGCGCGCCCGAGCCGTCGGCGGGACGGAGTTCCAGGTCGAGCGGCGCGCCCTCGACGTAGCCGCACAGGTCGTCGACCGGGTAACCGACCCGCACCATCGCCTGCTTCAGCGCCCCGCGGTGGACGGGATCGATCAGGAAGCCTGTGGCCTGGCGAAGGCCGAGCAGAGCCGCCAGTCGCTCGTCGGCGCCGACTTCGGCCAACACGTGCGGCTCGTCCGAGGCGAGGAGCAGGCGACCGTCGGCAGTGGGCAGGAGGCGCGTGCGACCGTAGCGGCCGAACTGCTCGCGGACGAAGTCCAGCACGAGCGTCGGGACGGGGTAGCGGGAGAGGGCGGACAGGCCGTGAGCGACGTGGTCGTAGTCGAGCCCCACGGCGGCGGCGTTCCACACCGACAGCGGCGTGAGGCGATAGGTGTGGATGTACTCGGGGGACTTCTCGAGCTGGGCGAAGCCGGCGAGGAAGTCGCGCGCGCTCTCGTACGCCGGACCGGCCACCTCGAGGAGGATCGTACCGTCGCTCTGGACGACGAGCGGACGATCGGCGGGGCCTGGGGCGGGCGGCGATTCAGCGCTGGCGGTCGAGGTCGACATCGAAGCGGTCCTCCAGGCGCTTGAGCGCGGCGCGCACCTTGGGCAGGTCGGCGGCAGGGACGACGAGGAGACCCTCCTGGGCCAGGAGCTGGCAGGGCACGGACGGTTTCAGCGACGCGTGGAAGGCAGCCAGGAGTTCCGGGTCGTCGCTGCGGTAGCCGACGAGGTCGGCGACGGTCAGGCGGGCGTGCTTCTTGGGCTTGAGGCGCTCGGGCGGCGATTCCGGCCGGGGGGGTGCGGAGCGGGCGCCGAGGGGACCTGTGCACAACGCAAAGCGGTCCGCGCGATGGGTCACGCCCACCGGCGCCCGTGCGCGCTGCTCCAGGACACTCATGGCGCGTTCCGGTTGGCGGGCCAGGAGGACGGTCGGCGAGCACTGGCCGGCAACCAACGTCCCCAGCTCGGACCGCACTTCCGCAGCGAGGCTGTCCGGGCCGTGCAGCTCGATCAGGGCGCAGTCCTCGTAGACGACGAGCTTGTCGGCGTGTCCGAGCCAGTCCTGGATCTCGGCCGCCACGTTGGCCGGCGGCGGGGCGCCGGTGAGGTGTTCGAGAGTTTCGAGGATGCGCAGTGGGTTCTTCCGGCTCGCGGCGAGCGAGACGACGGTCTTGCGGTCGAGCCGGAGCAGATGGGTGGGGCCGTCCTCCTTGATCTGGAGGCAGAACGGGGCCAAGGCGTCGAGCTCGCGGTCGGGATAGGACGGCGCCTCCACGACGACATCGAAGTTCGGCAGCACGGTGACCCGGATGGGGGAGATGGCGGGGTCGCCGCGGACGACCTGGCGCAGCCGCGGGGTGAGGCGGAAGGCGCGGATCGACTCCAGCGGCGGACAAGGGTCATCGGGCTTTGCCCGGCGTTCGGGCGGAAGCGCCAGATCGATGAAGCCGCAGAGGAAAGGGACCTCTTCGAGAAAGAACTGGATGTATCGTCCCTCGACGCGGCTGAAGACGTCCGGTGTCGCTTCGCCGAGCTGGCCCTTCTCGCCCCAGCGATCCCGTGCGGTGACCTCGCAGAAGTTGGTGTAGAGGTCCTCCAGCTTCGGGACGGCCTTCTTCGGCTTGCGTCCGTCGTACGGTGTCCATGGTTCCGGTTCAGGCTGGCGAAGACCGGGATGGAGGATGAGCGTCGGGGCCTGACGCCGGACGTGCTCGATCAGGCCGCTGACGGGGAGCCAGACGCCGGCCGGCAGGTCGGCGAGGATGTCGAGAAGGCCGTTGCGGACGACGGGCAGGTCCATGCGCGACGCCGGCCCGACGCCGCTGCCGGAGCATCCGAAGCGTTCCCCCTTCCCGAGGGTGCTGAGGTGGAAGAACTCGCTGCCGGTGGTGCGAACGAGCGCCTCGAGGATCGCCCGCTCCTTGTGCATGGGATCGCGGGCGAGCCAGGCGACGAAGTTCTTCTCGACGACCTCGAGGTCGTTCTCGGGAAACGATTCGGACTGGCTGGAGTAGCCGGCGTAGACGCCCTTGATCTTGAAGTTCACCAGGCCGAGGGTGCGAGCGATCCAGGACACCTTGTTCGACCAATGGCCGTATCCGTCGTCCTTCACGGCGGCCGCCTCTTCCGGCCACGAGAGGATGCCGGCCAACTTTGCCGCCGGTCCCTTGGGGATCTGGTTACCGCGGTGGGTCCGGCGCAGCCCTTCGCGGCGGACGAAGTCCACGAAGAGGTAGATGTCGCGCCGCAGGTTCAACGTGCCGCAGAGCCGAAGCGGGAGCGGGGCCACGGCCTCGTCGGGCAACGGGGACAGGATGTCCGGGCCGCTCATGTCGCCCTCCGGGGTGTGAAGCCTTCCTTGCGGGCGGCGGCGAGGACGTCGTCGACGCGCTCGCGCACCACGGCGAGGTGCCGGTGGCCGAGCTCTCGGACGTCCGTGGGAAACCTGGTGCGCAGCAGCGCCAGCAGGCCGACGTCGGCAATGCGAAGGACGGTGAGGCCCTGGTGGACGACGACCTGGCCGTGCCGCTCGGCCACCTGTCGGGCGGCGGAGGCGAAGGCGGGCGAGACGGCGCCGAGCGCGGTCGCCGTCCGGACGGTGTCCGCATCGTCCCAGGCCCGCCCCAGGCGCACGGGGTCCGGCTCGAGGAGCATTTCTCCGTCGTCGATGGTTGCGCGCGCGACGGTGGCGGCGCGCAGCACGGCGAGCACCGCGCTGTCCTTCACGTTCAGCCGAACGCCGCCGCGGTGGGGTGCGAGGGCGAGGGCCTCGTCGTTCGCGGGCGGAGCCAGCGGTTGTTTGGCGGCGGCGAAGAGCGCCTCGCCGTTCGAGACGGGGTAGCGGAGGAGGAGTCCGGCGGCGGTTCCCTGGGCGCAGAAGTCGGCGACGGAGGCGGGAGGCACCTGAATGCCGAGTCCGGCGAGACCCTTGGCCAATGCCTTGGGCGTGCAGGCGTGGTCGGCCGGGAGATGGGCCAGGATGTGGTGGGCCATGCTGCCGGCCGGCACGGGTGCGGCGAACCGACCCCCGTGTTCGAGTCCGGCCTCCCAACAGACGGCGGCGTGTCGCAGCGCGAGCTCGGGGGTCGGGCGCGCGGCGCCGGCGAGAGAGAGCTGTCCGTCGTCGAGCTTGAAGTGCGCCGCCAGCCGACCGGCGAGGTCGGTGGGTGTGGGCGCCTTGGCGACCGGCGGGCGCGAGAGGAAGGCGGCGAACGCGGCGCGGAGCACGTCCGTCAGCCGGCCGGTTTCGCCGGGCGTGCGGGTCGGAAGCGAGGCGAGGGGGAACGGCGGGAGGAAGCGGCGGAAGTCGGCAGGAACGAGCAGTCGGAGGCGGGCGAAGCGGCTCTTCTCGTAGCGCGGGGGCAGGGCGGCCTCGTCGGCGAGCGCGACGCCCTTGGTCAACAGGCCCTCGGCGGCCAGGCGCCACAGCCGGCGCGCGTCGACGGAGTAGCGATCCCGGTTGGGGTCGAGTGCGGAGGCGAGGTCGAGCAGCGGCACGGCGTCCTGCGCCGCGGCGAGCAGGTGCAGGACGGCGAGCCAAGTGGCGTCGAGCTGGGCCATGGCTTCGGCGACGCCGATGGGTTCGAGGAGGCGTACCGCGACGGACGCGGCGAGCTGGTTCTTGGCGCCGGCCGGCGGCGGGAAGCCGCGGGCGCGGGCCAGCGCCCTGAGCTCGTTGGCGCCGAGCATCTCCGAGCACAGCCAGCTGGCGAGTTTCGATTCTTCGGCCGCCCTGCTCATGAGGGTAAACCCTACCACGGCGCGGGGAGGTGTCGACGGGTCGGCGCCGAAACGGGGTCCTGGCCCCCCGAGGCAGCGGGGATGGCGAGGCTCAGCGACGGCGGGGAGTTCGTGCCGGCGAGGGAATTGCCACGGGGAGCAGCGGGAGAAGATCGGACGGGTGGACGCCGTAGGCGCGGGCCAGACGGAGCAACGTGGCGACGGTGAGGCCATGACCCGACTCGAGCCGGTGCAGGTACTGCCGCGACCACCCGGCGGACCGCAGGTCGGCCGGCTGCAGGCCCTGCGCCGTGCGCACCTCCCGGCAGCGGGCGCCGAGCGCGTTGAGGAACGCCTGGAGTTCGCGCTGGGTCGCTCGGCCGGAAGCCGGCGCGGGCGGTGGGCGGAGGTGCGGACCAGCATCGGCCGCGGCGCCGGCGTCCGCCATGGCGCCGGGGGAACGGGGATAGGGCACAGGCAGCGACCGCCTTGGGCCGGGCGATTCGTCACGATTTTTGTTGACACCAAGCGGCGCGCGGGCGTGGGATCCCGGGTGGAATGCGAAGGTGCCGATGTCGTCGCGCCCGGCCAGTAGCGACGCTACCGTCGTGCGGAGGGCTTGCGCCAGGCGGTGGAGCGTTCGCAGCGTGATCGCCTGCTTGCCGGCCTCGATGCGCTGGAGGAACTTGTCGTCGATGCCCGCGCGTGCCGCCGCCGAATCCTGCGACCAGCCGAGCGACTTGCGCGTCGCGCGGACGCGCCGGCCGAGCTGGCGCAGGAGCAGTTCGAACTCCATTCTCGCGTGGAACCAGACCACAGTCCGGCCATGGCTGACACCGCAGAAACGTACGGTGACGCCGGATGCGAGCGCCGCGCCGTGAGCCGTGACACGACGCACAGGTTTCTCGTCGTCACGGGGGACGGGCAGGAGGTCGAACGTCTGGCCCGTCTCCTGGTCGCCGGTCCCGGCGGTGAGGAACCTGAACTGGCTCGGGTCGCCGACCCGGTGCAGGCGCGTGCCGCGGTCGACGATCAGCGGTTCGATGCCGTTTTCGTGGATGTGGATGGTCTGCCGCCGGGCACCATCCACGAGCTGGAGGCGCTCGTCGCTCGGGAGGGGTTTCCCCCGATCCTGGCCTTCACGTCCTGCTCCGACCCGGAGTTCGCGGCTCGACTTCTCGAGTTGGGAATCGATGACTGCCTGGTCAAGGGGGAGGTCGATCGTGCGGACCTGACTCGCTCCGTCGTGCTGGGCGCGGCGCGCGGCAGGATGCGGGTGCGCCTCTACGCCGAGTCGCTCACCGACGAGCTGACGGGGTTGTACAACCGGCGCGGGTTCCTGCGCATCGGCGCCCAGTTCCTGGACGGTGCGAAGCGAAGGGGATGCGGCGCGTGGTTGCTGTTCGCCGACATCCGCGGGTTGAAGCGGATCAACGACCGGTTCGGGCACGTGGCCGGCGACCGGGCGCTGCGTGCGGCGGCCGACCTGCTCCGCGGCTCGTTCCGGAGCGCGGACGTGGTCGCGCGGCTCGGGGGCGACGAGTTCACCGTCCTGGCGGGGGACGCGAGCGAGTCGTCCCGCGAGCTGCTGGTCGCGCGCGCTCTCGGACGTCTTGACGGCGTTCGGCGAGCGGCGGGCCTCGACGTCGGGTTCGGGCTGGCGATCGGCACGGCCCGTTTCCGTCCCGCCGAGCCGATCCCGTTGCAGGAGTTGCTGCGCATCGCCGGCGAGGAGGCCGCCGCGGCGAAGCAGGGGGCGCGGTGCGAGGGATGACGGGCGGGGGGCTACGGCGTCAGGCGCTGCTCGATGCGGTCGAGGCGATCATTGAGCAGAGCGATGTCGGCGCGACGGTTGGCGAACCGCGCGGACTCGGCCAGAAGCGTCAACTCCCTGCGGGCAAAGCCCAGGACGAGCAAGGCGTGGGTGAGTGCGGGAGCTTCCGCGAGCGGGGGCAGCCGGAGGGCGTCGAAGCGCTTGGGCGTCTGATCGATGCGCGCGGACAGGTCGGTCCGCACCGCATCGATCTTCCGGTTGAGCAGCTTCATCTCGTCCCACATCCCGCGCAGGGCGACGAGGTGTTCATCGGTCTTGAGGGGCGAGTTGTTGTCGGGCACGCCGGCCACCTCCTTCCTGCATTCTGGGCGCGGGGGGTGGGGCGGTCAAGTCGCGTTCCGGGGGGCTGCGGCTCGCATCTACCTGAGGACGTCGGCAAGCGCGCGCAGCACGGCACGGAGCCGGCGGCGGTCGGCGGCGGTGGTGCCGGCGAGGACCGACCCGACGCGGGTTCCCATCTTCCCTCCGATGTGGGCGGAACGATCGGCGGCGCGATCGGCCGCCGAGGGAGGCTCGTGGGTGGTGGGGTAGGTCGCGGGGGCGCCGTGCGGCGTGGAGGGCGGCGCGAGCACTTCGCCGGGGTCGGCGCCGAGCCCGGCTGCCGCGATGCGATGGAAGGTCAGCAAGGTCGGGTTGCGCAAGCCGCGCTCGAGCTCCGAGATGTAGTTGACGCTGACGCCGGCCCGGTCCGCCAGCTCGGCCTGCGTGAGCTGCCGCATGATGCGCAGCTCCCGCAGCCTTCGTGCCACTCGTCGCAAATACGGGTCCGACTCGCGGTCCACGGCCTGCACCTCGCCGGTGCATGGTCCTTCGACGGCCGTTCCGGCCACAGCCCACGAGCGTGGTGGTTGACGGTAACCCATACTAGTGGTAGCCATCGGGCATGCGGGTACTTGGGGGTGCCGGGGAAGGTGCGGGCGCTTCCGCGATCGAAGCGTGGTGGCGGCTCCCGTGTCCGACGGGGTCTTGCGTGGATGGGTGAGTCCGCGGTGTTCGGAACAGATCGTTGGAGAAAGGGAGTGCAGCATGAGCGTTATGAGTAGAAGGTTCGTCGTCCTCCTCGTCGTCGCCGTGGGCGCGGGCCTTGTCGGCTGCGCTACGACCGTCACCACGGCCGTCCTGCGGCCGGCGCTGATCAATGCGCAGCCGTACGGCGGCACGATGACGGTCGGCGAGTTCCGCGGCGACTCATACGAATGGAACGGCATCGCGGCGGACATCCGGCAGCGCATCCGGGAAGCGATCGTCCGGTGTCCCAACGGTGTGGTGCGGTTCATGGAAGGGGGAGCAGGGCTGACGGTGTTCGGGCGGGTGGCCGACTACACGTATCGCGAGGCGGTGACGGAACAGCGGGACACCTGCACCCGGACCGAGGGAAGCGGCTCGAACCGGCGCGAGGTACGGTACGCTTGCGTGCACTACACGCGGAACGGCCAGGCGAACGTCCGCGTGATCTTCAACGTGGCCGACGGCACCGGGCAGACCATCGCGGCCAAGACCTACGAGTTGAGCGACTCGGCGATCACCCGCGCGACCGATCAGCCACCGGCCGGAATTGACGGGGAGGGGATGTTGCGGGGCCTGGCGTACGGCCTGACCGACGGGTTCCTTCGCGTGGTCATCCCGTGGTGGGACACCGTCGCGCTACCGTTCTGGGATTGCGGCGATGCGCCGGAATGCGCCCGAGGAATCGCGCTCGTCCAGTCGGGCCAGTGGGAGCAGGCGATCCAGGCGTTCGACGAGGCGGCGGGCCGGATCCAGGCGACGCCCGAATCGGACCCGGAGGACCTCGCGGAGGCGTACTGGAACAAGGCGCTGGCGCAGCAGTACAGCAACGACTTCGCTGGGGCCGTCATCTCTTGCTCCACGGCGCTCCAGTACGACCCGGCCAATTCGGACTACGCGGCGCAACTTCAGGAGATCCAGCGCTCCCAGGCCGAGGCCGAGGCGCTACGGCAGCAGGGGATCGGAACGGGCACGAGCGACAACGTCCAGCAGGGAGGAACGCCCTGAGCGGTTGACGGATGGCCCGGCGGCCCGGGTGTCGCTCGACCGGGTGCCATCATCGGGAGGGATGCGTGATGCTTCGAACGCGAGGTTCCGCCGGTTTCATGGTGTGGGTGCTGGTCGTCGCGTCGGCGTGCTTCGGGCGTACGCCGGCGCAGGCGCCCGCCGCGTCGGCGAGCGCGGTCTTGGCGGGGGAGCTCGAGCTGGCGAAGCAGGAACTGGCGCGCAACGAGTATGACGAGGCCGCGGCCCGTCTGAACCGGCTCGTCAACGCCCTGCCCGCCACGGATCCGGTGGGCGGCGAGGCGCGTGCGCTGTTGGCCAAGGTCTACTTCGAGCTGGGGGCGTATGCCGAGGCGCTCGCGACCGCGAAACAGGTCGCCGTGTCCGGGCCGGGCGGGGTTGCTGCGCTCGAGGTCCGGGGCGTCACGGAGCTCTTCCAGTGCGCCTTCGAGGACGCGACGAAGGACCTGTGGTCGCTGGGCGGCCACGACGAGGCGGCGGCGTCCACGTGGATCGGTGTGCTGGACGCGTGGCTCGGGCAGGACGCCGCCGCGGAGCAGCGGCTGACCGACGTGGCCCAGAGGTTCGGGACCGCGGACGAGGCGCCCTTGGCCCGCTTCTACCTCGTCCAACTGTACCTGTGGGCGGGGAACCAGGCGGCGGCGCTCCGGGCGGCGGACGAGTTGGATGCCGCGAGCCCCGGGTACTTCGCGTCGCTGCGGGGGCGGGCGGAGAACTGGCTTCAGCGCGGCGTTCACCTCATGCGCACGTTCTTCACCTACGACACGCTCTCCCGGTTGGGGTACGCCCGGGGGGATCTGAGGCAGGCGACGAGCGACAACGATCGCGCCTCCGCGGCGCTGAACGGGATGGAGCAGACGGATGTCGGGTGCGCCGGCCACGTCCCGCGGCTCCGGGAGGCATGGAGTGCGTGGAGCGACGTGCTCGCCGCGGCTGCGCCGCCGCCCGACCGGGACGGTGATGGAACCGAGGATGGGGAGGACGGGTGTCCGGACGAGCCGGAGACGCTCAACGGTGTCGCGGACGACGACGGCTGTCCGGACAGCGCGGCGATCGAGATCCGCGGCAACCAGATCCTCATCTCGTCCGGGTTCGCGATCTACTTCGCGACGGGTTCGGACGAGATCCTGCCGACGTCGCAGCCCGTTCTTGGCGCGTTGGTGATGGTGTTGACCAGTCCAAGTTTCTCGTGGATCCGGGAATTGCGGATCGACGGCCACACGGACGACGTCGGGGATGATGCCGCCAACGACGATCTCTCGATCCGGCGGGCCCGCGCCGTGGTGGCGGCGCTCGTCGCCGCCGGCGTGTCCGCGGACGTCCTCGACGCCCGCGGCTGGGGGGAGAGTCGGCCGCTGGTCCGGGAGACGACGGAGGAAGCGCGCGCGATCAACCGGCGGGTGGAGATGTACGTCGTGGATCCGCCGATCTTCGGCGGCGCCAGGGGACGGTAGAGGGCCGGGGCGCGACGACGCCCATCGAGGGGAGGAAGTGGATGCGGGTCATCGGCATTGCACGGAGTGCGTGCTTCCCGGCCGCTCTTGCGCTTCTGTTTCTGCCACTCGGATGTTCGGAGGACCCGGACTCCGGGCCCGGCGGCCTATGGACGCAAGTCTGGGTGCGTGTCGAGCAGCAGGGTCCGGCCCGCGTGGACATCGTGGTCCTGGTGGACAACTCGGGGTCGATGTCCCAGGAGCAGGCGGCGCTGACGCAGCGCTTCCCGGAGTTGATCAACGAGTTGGTCAATCCCGCC
This sequence comes from Deltaproteobacteria bacterium, assembly GCA_016218815.1. Lineage (GTDB taxonomy): Bacteria > Myxococcota_A > Polyangia > DRWM01 > JAAZOP01 > JAAZOP01. Next base: position 118,959 of record JACRCX010000059.1, on the reverse strand, counting down.
GACCGCGATGGGGACACCCGGCCGGACCACCCCCCGGTCGAGGATCTGAACATCGGGATCATCGACCCCGACATGGGCGTGGCGGGCTTCAACGTGAACACCTGCACCACCAACCCGGACGGTGGAGACAATGGGTGTTTCCGCAACGCGCCGAGTCCGGCGGTGCTGGGCTGCGCGGCGAGCTACCCGGCGTTCCTGGCCCGCAACGACGCGAACGCCGACACCTACCCCGGCGACCAGATGGGGCACGATTTCACCTGCATCGCGACGCTCGGTACGACCGGGTGCGGCTTCGAGCAACCGTTCAAGGCGATGCGGGCCGCGACGTCGACGAATCCGGAGACGGGGATCTGTAACCGCGACTTCCTGCGGTCGGACTCGCTGCTGGCGCTGATCTTCATCACGGACGAGGAGGACTGCTCGGTCCGCCCTGACCACCCCGAGATGTTCGACCAGGACCGCGACGATCTGGGGCATCTGAACATCCGGTGCCTCCTTCACCCCGAATTCGTCGAATGGGTATCGGACTACCTGGATGCCTTTCGCGACCTCAAGCCGGGCAGTTCCGACAGCATCGTACTCGGCATGATCGTCGGCGTGCCGCCCGACGAATCCGCCTGCATCGGGAGCGGCGACGAATTGGGCGGCTGCCTCGACCTGCCGGCGATGCAGGAGCAAGTCGACCCGATGTCGCCCAGCCAGCTCATCCCCTCCTGCAATACCGTGATGGGCATGGCCTTTCCGCCGCGGCGATTTGTGACGATGGCGCAGGAGTTCGGTGCGAGCGCGTACGTGGACTCGATCTGCAAGACCGACTGGACCACTGCGATCCGCGGCATCACGGACAAGCTGGTCGAGCGCCTGCCGTCCGCCTGCCTGTGGCGGAGTCTGGAATTCGACCCCTTGGCCTGCATGGCCAACTGCGTCTCGATCGAGACGTTGTCGGATGACCGACCCTGTGCCGAGGACCCGGCGTGCCCGAACTACGGCTGCGCGTTGCTCGACCTCGATGACGTCGAGGCCACGGGGCAGCTCACGGGCGTTCCGCCTTGCACCAACCCAACGACGGGGGAGAGCTGCCAGCCGCTGAAGCGCGACCTGGGGACGACGGCGACATCCTCCGGCGGGTTGCACCGGCAGTGCCTGATTCGTCAGGCGACGCGCACGCCGGCGGGGGGCGAGCTGTGCTCCGAGCCGCTGGCGGCGGGGTGGTGGTACATCCCCCCGGAGGCTAGTGCGCACGAACCGGGGTGTCCTGAGCTGCGCTTCGCGCCCGATGCCGAGTCGATCATCGAGGACGGCTCTACGGTTGACCTGCGGTGCCTAGTCCGGAACTGCGCGGAGGATCGCCGGTGCGGGCCGGCATCCGACCCGCTCGCGGAATGCTGTCCCGCCGGGTCGACATGTACGCCGGACCCGGGAGGGGGTTCGGGGTCGTGTTCGTGAGCAACGGCCCGCCAGCTCGCCGGAACCGAACCGCGCCCTGCTCGGCGGCAGAGCCGCCGAGTCCCTTCGGGGCCAGGGCGCGGCTGCGTCGGTCGGGCCAGCCGCGGGCTGAAGCCCGCGGTTCGGATACGGAAGTCCGGCTGCATAGCGGGCCGTTGTTGGTAAGTGGTGCTCATCGGCACACAAGGCACGAGGGAGGTGGATGATGGCTGTGTTCACGGGACATCGGGAGTTGGCGGGGAACCGGATCGGGCCGGTCGCGTTGATGGCGCTGGTGGTCGGTCCGTTGCTGGGAAGCTGTGGAGGCGGGGGCGACGCCACCGAGTTGGACGTTGACGAGGTCGGGGGGCCGGACGTCGCAGGCGAAGTTCCAGTGGATGGCGCTGATGCCGACGGTGATCCGGACGACGCTGCCGACGGGCACGACGCCGAGGTGGTCCCCGTCTGCGGCGACGAGGTGGTCGAGGGGTCGGAGGCGTGCGATGACGGCAACTCGGACGACACGGATGACTGCCTGTCCACGTGCGTGGCGGCGAGCTGCGGCGATGGATTCGTCCACGCCGCGGCGGAAGAGTGCGACGATGGCGCCGCGAACAGCGATACGGAGCCGGACGCCTGCCGGACGGACTGCCGACCGGCGCGATGCGGCGATGCCGCGGTCGACACGGGCGAGGGCTGCGACGACGGAAACACGATCGATGACGACGGGTGTACCAACGCATGCGCCCTGCCTTCGTGCGGCGACGGCCTCGTCCAGCCCGGCGAGGACTGCGACGATGCGAACGCCGATGACACGGATGCGTGCCTCTCGACGTGCGTGAGCGCGAGTTGCGGCGACGGCTTCGTGCACTCCGGGGTCGAGGAGTGCGACGGCGAGCCGCCGCGGTCATGCACGACCGCCTGCGCCACGATCGGAGGAGAGGCATGCGCGGACTGTTCTTGGGCTGGCGAATGCACCCCTCCAGATGAAACGTGCAACGCCGCGGACGACGATTGCGACGCGGAGACCGACGAGGACTTCCCGTGCGCGGCGGGGGCATCCGGCGTCTCGTGCACGACCAGTTGCGCTTCGACGGGGAGGGGCGTCTGCACTCCGGAGTGCGCGTTGCCGCCGAGCGCCGTCTGCATCCCACCGGCCGAGAGCTGCAACGGGGCCGACGACGACTGCGACGGAGAGACCGACGAGGGATTCTCCTGCATCGCGGGCAGACCGGCCGCCTGCCTGACGTCCTGCGGGTCCACCGGGACCGGGACCTGTACGTCGGCTTGCGATCCCGCTGTTCCGGCCGACTGCGTGGCGCCGACCGAGACCTGCAACGGCGCGGACGACGACTGCGACGGCGCGGCGGACGACGGATTCGCCTGCGTGCAGGGCGCGATCGTCTCTTGCAGCACCGGCTGCGGTTCGCTCGGAGAAGGCGTGTGCTCGGCGGCCTGCCGCGTTCCGACCGGGGGCGGTTGCGCGCCGCCTGCGGAGACCTGCAACGGGCTCGACGACGACTGCGACACAGTCGCCGACGACGGCTTCGCCTGCGTGCAGGGGGCGGCGGGTGCGCCGTGCACGACGAGTTGCGGAACCACGGGAAGCGGCGTCTGTAGCGCTACCTGCGACGTGGCGCCTGCCGCGTCCTGCACTCCTCCAGCGGAGATCTGCAACGCCGCGGACGACGACTGCGACACGGTCGCCGACGACGGCTTCGCCTGCGTGCAAGGTGCGGCGGGAACGACCTGTACCACCACGTGCGGTTCCATCGGTGCTGGCGCATGCTCCGCGACCTGCGCCATCCCCGGCCCCGCCGCCTGTACTCCGCCCATCGAGACGTGCAATGCCCGCGACGACGACTGCGACACGACCGCCGACAACGGATTCGCGTGCGTCCAGAGTCGGCTGACGCCATGCATCACGAGCTGCGGGTCGGCCGGAACCGGCACGTGCTCAGCGACCTGCTCCGTTCCGCCCCCGTCTGCATGCACGCTTCCGGCGGAATCATGCAATGGCATCGACGACGACTGCGACACCGCGACCGACGAGACGTTCTCGTGCTCACCTGGACAGACGCGAGCCTGCACAACCCCGTGCGGGACGAGCCGCGTGCAGAGGTGCACGTCCAGTTGTGTGTGGGGTGCTTGCGGGAACCTCGCGATCTACAGGCCGTTCACGTTCACGACGAACGGAGTTTGGGAGCGAACGGACCGACCCATCGGTGGCCAGATCACGGACGGGAGCTTGTCCTACCCAAACAACGTGTCCTGCTGGATCAACGACGACTACGGGCAGTTGGGCCGCGTCACCATCGCCATTGACCTCGGCGGGACGTTTGACGTCGACGGCGTCCGATACAACATGGGTGACGTCCAGCGGGCAAGCACCTGGAACGCCGATCGCATGGTCAGCGCGTTCGGTGACGGGCCGACGGTTGCGGGAGGGTCATGGGCCGGAGCTTGGACGACGCAGTCCGGGACTGCGAGTTCCCTCAGCACGGTCACCATCACCTTCGAGAAGACACGCACGGTGTGGGAACGAGACTGGATGTGCATTGGTGAGATCCAGGTTTGCGGGGGGACGCCGTGAGCGGGTTGTCGGTGAGGCGGAACAACCGCGTCGTGGAAGGAGTTGGGGATGGAAGCGAAGTTGAATGAAGAAGGCCCGCAGGAAGACGGCGGGTCGCAGGCCGCGGCCGCGTCGCCCGCATCCAGGCCTGCGATGCAGCGCTTGTCCCCGTATCTCGCCGTCGCGGTGGCCGCCATCGTGGCGGCGGGGGTGCTCGCCGCGCTGCACGTGACGCGCGAGTACAGCACGCCGAAGGCGACGGTCACCGCGCTCATGGAAGCGCTCAAGGGGGCCGACCTGGCTCGCCTCTCGACGGACAAGCCGTTGCACTTCGCGGAACGGCTCGACGCCGAGGTCGTCGCTCGCGGTGAGGCCGAGTACCAGCGGATCCTGGAAATCTATCTGGAACAGAAGCGCCTCGGGGCGGAGGAACACGCGCGGCGCGTGGCCCGGTACCAGGAGATCGAAGCCGCCGCCGCCCAGGGCGGAGCCGCGCAGTTCGCCGCCCTCCCGTCCGACCAGCGGTGGCAGGTGTGGGTCGGGGCTACGAGCCGGGAGTGGTTGTACGGCAAGGGGCGCGGCGACCTGGCGGAACGGTGGCGTCCATACCTTCCCGCGTCGCCCGCGGATCTGGATGATCCCGCCCGCCGCGACAACTGGGTCGTGGATGTCGGGTGCCGCGGCCTTACGGATGCCGCCGCGGTCGTGGCCCAGGTGCGGGCCGGAAACGTGCCGGCCACGGACCCGCTGGCCCAACAGGCCGTCGGGCGGTGCCGCGCAGCGGGAGACTACTCGGTACGGGAGGCCGAGGGACGCCTCGCCCGCGCGATGGCGACGTACGACACGTACGACAGCCGCCCCGGCGAGAGCAACGCGCCCGGCGCCGCGGCGCGCGAGCAGACCAAGGCAGCGGAGCTCGGCAGGGCCTCGCTGTCCGCTGCCGACACGACCTTCCTGGACGAGAACCGCGAACTGGTGAGCACAAGCGACCCGGAGCCGTACTACTGGACGCTCGGCTGGAACCTGCTCTCGGAGTCCCAGCGGCGCGAGCTGGGCGCGAAGACGTACGACCAGTTCCTGGCCGAGCGCGAGAAGTTCGTGCCGCGGGAAGGGCGACGGCTCTACACGGCATTCCTTACCGAGACGTTCTCCAACTGCGACTTCACGATCGAGAAGACGACATTCCACGGCCAATTCGCTCGCGGTCTCCTTCGAACATGGTGGGCCGAGGTCAAGCTGGCGTGGGCGCAGTCATCGGAGGGGGACATTGTCCGGTTCCACGGCGAGGAGTTGAAGGTCAAGCCGACCGAGAAGGTGCCCGTGCGATTCCTGCGGCCGAGTTGGGCGGACGTCCCGTTGACGTGGGGTGAAGCCGGAAGCCGTCTGGGGCTTGCCCCTGGGGTCCACTTCGGAACGGCGGCCTGCGCGGATTACCTGGGCCGTGAACTGACGCTCCGGTACGAGCGGGGCCAGTGGCACATGGTCTGGGCGGGAGGACTCCCGGCCTTCGATCCGGATCCCGATGCGGACACGGACGAGGGTGATGGCGCCGGCGTGGTGGCAGCGGCGGCAGCGACGAGTAGGGCACTCCCGCTCGCGGCGGCGGCGGAACCCAACGCCTGCCGGCTGATGGCGGCGAAGGCGTGCGAGATTGTCGGCACGAACAGCGGGTCCTGTCACGACGCGATGGCGGCCGCCGACCGCGCCGGCCCCGAGGATCTGACGGAGTGTGCGGAGATGCTGGAGAACCACGACGAACTCGTCGGCGCGGGAGGTGGAACATGACGCCGCTGATCCTGATGTCGCTCTTCCTGGGCGGGCTGCTGTTCGTGGCCCTGCGCCGTCGCGAGCGTCTCACGCTCGTTCGGCGGGAGGTCGCGGCGATCGTCGCGTTCGCTCTGCTGGCGATACTCCAGCGAGTCCTCGAGGAGCAGGTTCAGTTCGACGACTACTTCTTCGCGCCGCTGTACCTCTCGATTCCGGTCTGGCTGGGTGCGGCGGGCGGTTCGAGCGAGGGATTCGTCGGGACGCTCCTCGGAATGGGCGCGGTGTTCGGCGTCGCGGCGATGGCGCCGGTCGACGGTGCGGGTGCGAATGCCGGGGACTCGCTACCGATCGCCCAGTACTTCCTGGCCACCGGTGTCCTCGTCGTCATCGGTGTGCTGGCGGGCGTGCTCTATCGTCGGGCCTGGCTGGCGGGTCTGCTTCCGCTGTTCTGGATCGCCTTCGTCTGGTCCGCGCACCGCGACCTGCTGCGCAGCTACTCCCCCTGGATCACGATCGCTGCCGCCGTGGCCGTGGCGACGATCGGACTCGTGCTGCGGGAACTGCGTCTTCCGGCCCGGCTCGTGGCGCTCGCGACCGGCTCCCCGGATGGAGGAGCCCCGGTAGACGCCCGATGATGCGAGGCGCTGGAAGAGGCATCGGATTGGCTGCTCTCGCGGTGGTGGGAGGGTCGTGTGCCTCGATCAAGCTCACGTCCGAGATCGAGGAGACCCCCAGCTCCGAACGCACGGAAACAGGCGTCGAAGTGCCGGCCGGCGCCAAGCTCGTGGGTGAAGTGGGAGGAAACCTGCTCGAACTGCGCCTGACGACCGAAGCGACCTGCTTCGAGACGGACTTCGTGACGATGGAGCGGGTCCGGCACAACGTGCGGGAGATGGACGACTGGGACTTCTTTGGCTGGTTCGAGGTGGGGTTTGGCGGCCTCGCCACCGGTGCGGGTGCGGCTGTGGTCGGGGTTGCGCCGTCACTCTCCAACGAACACGACGTCGACCCGGATACCGGCAAGGAAGACCCGCTCAGCGACCAGGAAACCGCGTACGTCCTGGGCTCGTTGGCCTTGGCCGCCGGTGTTCCCGTCCTCGTCATGGCGGTCGTGGATAGTTTCCGGACGGTGGACACCGATGACGAGCTACCGTCTCGCGAGGACCTGGTTGACCATCGGACGTACGCCTGCGACGTGGCGCCGATCGCCGACGTCGCGGTATTGGGTCGCGTCGGTGCGGTACAGATCGAATTGGGCGTGACCGACGCCGAAGGCCACCTGTCGGTCGACCTCGAGCCGCTGCTGCCCGCGCACGTGGTTGCCGCGGCCGAGGCTTCCCCGCCACTCCAGGTCGTCGTCGGCGCCGCGGTCGTGGGCGAGGTGGACCTCTCGCCGTACGTCGCGTTCCTGGAGAACGCCGCCTGGGCCGAGGCGCAAACGCGAGGAAGCGTCGAGGGGTGGCAAGCCTTCCTGGCCGTTTTTTCGAACTCGTCCGGCGCGATGGAGGCTCGTGCGGAGATCGCCCGACTCGAGGCGGCGGCGCGAGCCGAGGTCGAAGATGAGGCTTGGGCGGCGACAGAGGCCGAGGCCACGCCGGAGGCGTTTCTGGAGTTCGTCGGGTCCCACCCGGGCAGCGGGCGACTGGCCGACGCGCGCCGCCGCGCGGTGGAGTTGTTGCTGGCCGCGGATCGAATTGATGAGGCCGAGAATCTGGTGGTGGCGTGGGCGATGGCCGCCGCCGGTGTCCGGGGGGAACTCGGTACCGATGCTCGGCGAGAGTTCAACGAACTGGGGGCGCTCGTCCGCACGGGCCGGGAGGCCCTGGCGCAGGAAGCGGCCGACGCCGAGGCCGCGGCTGCGGACCGCGTCCGGCGCACGCTCAGCCGGGCGAGGAGCGCGGCCGACGGATGTTCGACCGGAGGCTGCTCCGCGGCCAACTCGGCCATCGCGGCCGACGCGTATCGGTTGATCGACTCGGTTCGGTCGCAGGCGGGAGCCCGGCAGGTGAGCGACGCTGAGATGCGCGTCCTGGGACGGTGTGGGTGCACCAGATGAGCCGGGAGGCGGGAGAAGTGGAGGCCGGCATGCAACGCCTTCGATGGTGGGTCGTTCCGGTCGTGGTTTCTCTCGCGACTGCGTTCTTCTCGGCGTGCTCGAAGAAGGCGACGGCGCCGGCAACCGCTTCCACGGACGCCGCCACCTCTCCCATCGCGCCCGACTACGGGGTGTCCGTGGGGACACCGGTCCGCGCCGACTTGTCCGCATCGGCGGGCGCGCTGGCGGCAGCGGATCCGGCGGCACCTGACCGGCCGGCCGGGCCAGCGCCCGCGGCCGGCGCGTCGGCGTCGACTGGGCCGGCGCTGGCGGGCGTGCGACCGGGATCTGCACCTGGCGTAGTTCCCGCGGCGCCGCTCGGCATGCTGCCGGTTTCACCGGCGCCAGCCGGGGCGGTGCCGGCGCCCATGGCACCCCCTGCACCGACTGCCATTCCGGCGGAAGCTCCCGGCCCGCTACCCGCCCTGGCGACCTGGACGCCGGTCGCCGGCGACGCTGCTGCCGCCGACGGTTTCATCACCGCTGCGAGGCGGCTCGAGGATGGGCACCGTTACGACGAGGCCCTGCGGGCGTATCGGCAGGCGATGGTGGCCGACCCGAACAGGGCGAGTCCGCACAGCGCATCGGCGTACATCTACTTGAAGCAGGGACGGTCTCAGGAGGCGTATCTGGAAACCCTCGAGGCGCTGGCCAGGGAGCCGGACATGCCGACGCACTGGATGCGCCTGGGCGACGTCTACGCGGCGATGGACGACGGCGAGCGTGCCCTGGCATCCTACGAGCGGGCGCTCTCGTTCAACCCGTTGAGTTCTCCCGTCCTGCTCAGGAAGGGCGATCTTCTGTGGAAGCTCGGCCGCGAGGATGAAGCGAGATCGGCTTGGCGACCAGCCTGCGATGGCGGCACCCAGGCCGCGTGCCGGCGCATGGAGGAGGGACTCCCGTGATCATGGACAGACCGCGTCTCCTGTACTCGAACCGCCACGACACGCAGCCGGCTCTCGGGTGGCCTGCGGCTTCGCGGCCAATCTGCACCTCGGGGTTGCTGGTCGCGTCCGTCATCTCGGCCTGTGGCATGTGTTTTTCGTGCGGCGGACCGAGCGCCGCGGGAGGAACGCCTCCTTCGGTAGCGGCTCAGCCGCCGCTCCCAGCGACACCGAGCCGGTCTGAGGTCCAGGCGTCGTTCGAGAGCGTGCGTCCGGCCGTCGAGGCGTGCGCGGCAGGGCGAAGCGACAACATCACCGCGGAGGTCCGGATCGCCGGCGCAACCGCCACGATCACCAGCGTTATCGTGCAGACCGCGTTGGGCGAAGCGGTCCGATCCTGCGTGAAAGACCTGATGGACGGTCTGGGATTCCCTCGGTTCTCGCAGGCCACCCTGACGGTCACGTACACGTACGTGGTGCCTCCGGCCGCCGGCCAGACGGCCGCATCCGGGCCGATGGAGCCACCGGCCACCGCACGGCCGTCCGGGGCGGAGGAAGAGGGCGCACGCCTGCGCGCCCTCGTTGCTGCCGCGCTACCGACGTTCTGGCGTGACGGCGTTCTCGCCGCATCCGCCGCGCCCGACGACGAGTACTGCCTGCCCGGCGGGGACGCCGAACTCATCCTCGCTCGCCCGAACGGCGTGTCTCTCGTGTACGTTCCGCTCTCCTGCAACGACGACACGTACTGCTTGACCCACGACTGCCTCGAGGCTGAGGGTGACATCGGGAGTCCATGCTATTGCGTTGACACCAGCACCTGCCCTTGCGATGGCGAGTACGTCGTCGCGGGCGTCACCCGTCGTGGCGACGATGCGCTGCAGTACGTCGCACTCCCCGAGTGCCTTCCAATCATGGCGGCGAGCGGACCTGACGGGTGGCAGTGGATCGACCTTGACGGTGCCGGCGCTCCCGGGGAAGTCCTGGCCGCAGGTGAAGATCGGAAGATCTTGGAATGCGAGGACCTGGAGTTCGGGACAGCCTGCGGTCCGCCGTCTGGCCTCGCTGTGGTGGCCCGATGGGACGGGTGCGCGCCGCTGCTCTCCATCGAGACCCTCGAGGTGGGGCCGGCGATCTGCGACGGTTGGGAGCGCTGGCCCGGCCGTGAGGCCGGCGAGTTCTGGTGTTCGCCCGATGAGGCGGCCGCCGTCGTCCGGGCAAACCACGTCCCGGTGGTGACGCGACGGGTGGAAGTTGACGCCGGTTCCCCACCTTCTGTCATCGTCAGTGAGTGCCGTTACGACTTCACCGGGACCCTCGCCGAGTTCCGCGGCGTGGATGGGTGCGACTGGAGCGGCGCGGATGTTTCGCGGAACGTCTACCGGTGGGATGGGCAGGCGCTGGTGCGGGTAGCGGAGCAGGTGGCTCCGGTCGGATCGGGAACCGCGTCGAGCGGCTGCCTTGGGGCGGAGTTCACCGCCGCAACCGGGGGCGCGCCGTATTTCGCGTGCCCGGGTCTGGAACAGATGCATCCGCTGGCCGATTTCGATCCGGCCAGGTGCGCCCTGACCGGACAACTCGCGGTCGGAAGCGAGTGCCCGTGGGACGAGGGTGGCTACGTGCTCGACCTGAACGCGGCATCGCTCCAACTCGGCGTGGTACCGCCCGCCGAGGGGCCGGGCGAGGTGCCCGGGGCGCTGGCGCTCCACGAGGTGAGCTACGACGGCGTCCGATTCCTTGTTGATGGCCAGCCATGCCGAGGAGTCGGCCAGGACGAGTACGACGAGTGGCTGTTCAACTGGGACATGAGCAACACATGCGTCGATACGTCGGCACCGGACGACTATTAGCGGTGATGGTCGTCGAACGCCGGCCATGCGGGACGTCGATCGCGTCGATGGGCAACCGGGGGAGAAGGAGATGAGCAGATGAGGCGGATTCGGTTCGGGCTCCCTTTCCTGGGCGTCGTGCTTCTCGCCGTAGCGTCCTGCGCCACGCCCCCGCAGTTTCCGTTGCCGGCCGACAACCCCTTCCAACTTCCGGCGCTTCAGCTGGAACGATCGCCGGAGTCGCCGCAACTCGAGTTGGTCACGTACCGGCCCGACCCACGCGGACAAGGCAGGCGGCAGTCCCAGGACGGCGTCACGGTGACCCTGACCGCGGAGGTCGCCGCGGGGCCGGAAGTTGTGCAGTGCCTGGATCCCGATGGAAGCGAATTCCCGGTCCGTCTGCCTCGTCTTGGCCTGCTCATCCGCATCGAGAACGGCACGGGCCACATCCTGCGAATGGCCGGTTCGGTGCTGGTCGTGGAGGACGAGGACGGGAGGGCGTGGCCGATCATCCGGAGCGGCATGACCGACGTGGCGGCGTTGGCGTCGAACACCGCCCTGGAACGGTATTCGGAGTACCGCACGCAGATTTCGGCGTTCGCTTCGGGTGCTCAAGCGGCGCTCGATCGGACCCAACTGTCCCCAGGGTACGCCGCGCAGTGGAACGGCTTCCGGCAGGAGTGGCAGAAGTGCATGGACGCCCCGTGGGACGGCAGCGAGAGCATCTGCGGCCTGCGCTCGGAGGTCGAGTGGGGGGAGCCGGGGAACGTGCTCAGCAACTACCGAGCCAGCGCCGAGGCCCAGCTCGGGGAACTCGTATCCCGGGTGACCGCCACCGTGGACCAGGCCGCGCACGCGTGCGCCGAGGCTCTGCGGCTGGCGGCTCCCCGGCAGGATCTGCCGATCATCGATCAGGCGACGTTCGGCATGCTGAGCATCCTGCCGGAGCACTACTTCGACGGCTACATCGCCATCGACCCAGCGGTCGCGCTCGGCGGCCCGCCCACCTTGCGGTTGTGCCTGTACGACCTGACGACCGCGACCGATGCTGCCGCGCAACCCTCGGTGCGCAAGCAGTTCTGCTTCCGTTTGGACCGGGTCGATAGCGCCGCCGGCGCAGTTGCGCCGTCCGGGCAGTAGCGACCTGCGATCGCCTTCGCACTGGAGCGTCCCGGTCCCAGGGAGGCAGGTCCCAAGGAGGCAGCTCTTGACCGGTGGGGAAAGGACGGGGATGCTGTGGTGGTGATTCGCTCGCTGGATTCCTGTTCGTGGCGCGGTTTCCGGATCCTGGCCCTGGCCGCCTGTGCCCTGGCATCGGGCATTTTTCCGGGTTGCTCCAAGCGGCCGGAGGCGGCGACCGAGGCAGGTCCTGGCGCGACCGCGCCTGCCGCCCCGGACTACGGCGTCTCCATCGGTGCGCCGACGCTCGCCGCCCCGGAGGGGCAGGCGACGGCCGCCCTCCCGGGTGCGGGCGGAGCACAGGCGGCGGCCGTGTCGGCCACACCGGCCGCCGCCACTGCTACCGCGTCGATCCCGACTGCAACTTCCGCGAACGCGACGGGACAGGCTTCACCCCCGCCGGTTCCCCTCGCGCCGCCCGGCTTGATCGCGCCCCCGGTCGTCGCAGCGGCGGCCCCTTCCCCGTGCGTGGCGCCACCCTTCCGGGAGGGTGACAGCCTCCTCCCCCCGATTCCGGTGGCCCAGCTCACGGCAGGTAATCGGGATGCCGCCCAAGATTTGATCGTCGAGGCGCGCCGGTACGGAGACGCCGACAACTGGTCGATGGCGTTCGACCGCTACCGTGCGGCCACACTCGCGGACCCGTCCGACCCCCGCGGGTACGGCGGCATGGGATACGCGTACGGCAAGCTCGGGCGGCCCCAGGACGCCATCGCACCGCTGCTCACGGGGCTCGGCCTCGATCCGAGGTCCGAGCTGCTGTGGCGTCGGCTGGGGGACATGTACGCCGACATGCGGGACTGGGATCGTGCAATCGAAGCGTACGACCGCGCGCTCGAGATTCTGCCGATGGGCGAGGCCGCCCTGCTGGCGAAAGGCGACATGTACTGGGAGATGCGACAGCCCGAGCTGGCGCGGGCGGTGTGGCAGTGCGGATGCGATGCGGGCGCCAACCTGATGTGCAGGCGCCTCGACGCGCATCAGCCGTAGCGGAGCCAAGCAGGGGCGGTCTTGCCGTCCGTGGACACCGGGATGAAGCTCTGTCCGATATGCGAGCGCCGATTCGAGGATGATGCGGCAGTCTTCTGCCCCGCCGACGCCGCCAAGCTGGTCATCGTGCCCGCCGAGGCGCCGGACCACCTCATCGGCCGGATTCTCGGCGGTAAGTACCGCGTGACGCGCCGGATCGGCGAGGGCGGCATGGGCAGGGTGTACGAGGCGCAGCACACGACGCTGGGAAGACGCTGCGCGGTCAAGGTGCTGCGTCCGGAGCTGCTGACGGACGCCGACGCCGTGGCACGGTTCCGCCGCGAGGCGATCGCGGCGGGCGGCATCGACCACCCCAACATCGTCGCCATCCTCGACGTGGACCAGGAGCAGGATGGCACCACCTACCTCGTCATGGAGTACCTCGACGGTCCCGACATGCGCACCGTGCTCGGCCGGACCCCCGTCCTGCCGCTCGACCGGTGCCTCCGCATCTTCGCCCAGATCTGCGACGCGGTCGCCGCGGCGCACGCTCGCGGCATCGTCCACCGCGACCTCAAGCCGGACAACGTCGTCCTGGTCCGCGTCGGCGCCAACCATGATCACGTCAAGGTGCTCGACTTCGGCATCTCCAAGCTGACCGCCGCAGGTCCGAAGCTCACCCGCACGGGATTCGCCCTGGGCACGCCGCAGTACATGAGTCCCGAGCAGGCCCTCGGGGAGTCGAACGTCGATGCGCGAACCGACGTCTACTCGATCGGCGTGATGCTCTACGAGGCGCTCGCCGGGCGCCCGCCGATCGGCGGCTCGACACCGACCGAGGTCATCGCCAGGCTGCTCACCGAGGATCCGCGGCCCGTCCGCGAGTTCAGCCCGGGTCTTCCCTCGGCCGTGGAGGTACTCGTTTCCACGGCCATGGCGAAGGATCGCTCGAGGCGGTTCGATGGGTGTCCCGCCCTCGCGGCCGCGCTGGCGGCGATCGGCCGCGACTCGAGCATCGTGCTCGGCGCCACGCTCCCCTCGACTCCCTCGCCCCCGCGCGCGACCGTCCCGGATCCCACGACTGGGCCGGCACCTTCCGCTCCGACCGTGGCCGATGCGGGATTCCAGCGCAGCACGACCGGGAGATCGGTCGGTCCGGTGCTTCTGCGCAGTCCCACGCCCGCCGTGCCGGGCGGGATGTCGCGCCGCGCGCCATGGAGTCGAACGTGGGTCGTGGGTGTCGCACTGGCCTTGGCGACCGTGGTCGCAGGTGCCACGACGGTCGTGGTTCTGGTGCTGCGCGGTGGCGAGGACGGTGGACGGAGGGGCGACCTACAGGCGGAGCCGGGACGGACCGCGACCCCGGAGGCCGCGCCGCCCGGGCCGAGCGTGTCGTCGGAGATGCCGGCAGTCTCTCCGGGAGCCCCTGTCGGTCGTGGGCCCGCGGCGGGATCGTCTTCCCCCGCCCCGGCGGCGATGCCGCTCGCGACGTCGCCGGCGGTGCAGTCGACGAGTGCGATGGCGGCCGCAGCCGTCACGGTCAAGGCGCGGGCGTCGGCGGAGATGGAGAGGTACGAGGCCGGCAAGGCGCTCGACGGCAACGCGGGAACGGCCTGGGGGATTCGCGGCGATCCCGTGGGCGAGTGGTTCGAGGTAACCATGGACCCACCGGCGGCGGTGCGCGCGGTGTGGATCCAGACAGGTTTCGCGCACGTGTCGGCGAGCGGAATCGACCTCTTCACGGCGAATCGGCGTTTGCGGGAGGTCCTGGTGTCGGCGACGTATGCCGATGGCTCACAGCGCGAGAACCCGCACACGTTTTCCGACGATCCTTCGTGGCAGAACGTGCCCCTGCCCGGACCGGCCGATGCTCTCACGCATTCCGTCCGGCTCACCATCCGCAGCGTGTACGAGGGGAGTCGATGGACGGACACGCATATTTCGGAGATCCGCGTGGAGACGAACGTGCCGGTGGTGGCCGCCGGACCAGCGCCCGTTGCCTCGGCGATAACGCCCTGGGAGCCGGTCGCCGGCTCGAGCGGTGCGGCGACGGGGTCGGATCTTCCGGTTCCGCCATGCCCGACGGGGCTGGGAGATCGGCAGGCCGGCGAGCAATGGATGCAGGAGGCCCGCCGGCTGAAGGATGCCGGGGATGCGGAGGGGGCCGTTCGCGCGTACCAGGCCGCCATCGCCGCCGATCCCGCAGGCGCACTTGCGTATGGCGCCTTGGCCTACGTGTATCTGGGAGCGGGACAGCCGCAGGCGGCGCTCGGGGCCGCGCTCCAGTTCGCCGGCTGCCAGCCCGGGGCTTCGACGTCCTGGATGCGCCTGGCGGACGCCTACGTGCAGCTCGGGGACGATGCACGCGCGCTCGCGGCGTACGACCGCGCACTGGACGTCAGCCCCACGTCGGACGCCGTGCTGCTCCGCAAGGGCAACCTGCAGTCGCTGCTCGGCGACCGCGTCGCGGCCGTGGGAACGTGGCGGATTGCCTGCAACGCGGGAAGTGCATCCGCGTGCCTCCGGATGGACTACGGCATCACGGTACCACCGGGCGTCGACTGGCGCGTCGGGTGGGGCACGGGGGCGTCGCTCATCTCGACGGCGGCCGCAGCATCGGGTCCGTAGCCCGCGGCCCCTTGGCGTCCTTCGCCGAAGGCGCCCTGAGTTCGTCGAAGGGTGCGGCCCTTGGCGCCCTTGGCGCGAAATCCCCTACTCGTGGGCGAAGCGGGCCAGTTCCTCGATTTCCTCGGCCGAGAGCGCGCGGGGGAGCAGCGGCGGGGCGGCCATCAACTCCGGGTGTTGCGCCTCACGTTCCCTGAGCCACGCGGCGAAGCCCTCGACCGTGCTTCCATGCTCCTGCCACAACCGCTGTCGCACGGACCGGATCTCGGCAATGAGATCTCGCTCGTCAGGCATCAAGCTCCTCCATGAACACGCTCGGCGTGCAGATGCTCAGCGTCGGTAGACCCAGCCGCCGGTTGACTGTTTCCAGATGACGGACCTTCGCTGGATTGGCCAGGTGTCGTACGCTTGACGGCCTCCGAGACGAAGGCCGAGCATCGGGGACGGCACGACTCCCAGAATCGCAAGGTGACGATGCGCCTGGTGACCGACGCCGAATCCACGCGGGTAGTCACGAGGAAGCTCGGAACGGTCGTGTCCAGGTACACGCTCTTCACAGCTTGAGACCAAGCTCGTCCGACCATCCGGTCAAACGCGCATCCTTCGGCGACCGGCCCATCGGATGCCACCGGTCGCCCGACCCGTGGTAGTGTCCGCGGCCATGAGTCGAGCGGCGGACGAGGCGAAGCTGGCCACGTGGTTGTGCACGGAGATGCTGGGGGCGACCGAGCTGAAGGCCGTCGCACGGACACGCGGCTTCCCGATGCCCGCCGGATCCAAGGACGAGCTGGCCCGGGCGGTCGCCGCTCGACTGCTGGAAGCGATCGGCGTCGCCGAAGCGATGGGGCAGATCGAGGGCCGCTGGCTTGCCGTGGCGCACCTGCTCGCCGCCGCCGGCGAACCCGTACCCATCTGCGAGCTCGCATCGGCGATCGACCCGGACCGTGATCGCTACTCGGTCGACCCTCGCCGGCTGTGGCGCCACGCGACCGAGGGTCTGCTCACGAAGGGCGTGGCCCTGGCCGACGACTTCGCTACCCCGGCCAGGTGGGAGAAGAGCCGCTTCGCTCGACTCCGCCTGCTGCTCCCCGCCGACTTCGGCCGGGCCCTTCCACCGTTTCCCACGGCCTCGGCCGAACCCGGCGTGACCGGCGAGCTGGGAAGCCTGGAGGACCTGCTCCGGGGCGCGCTCGACGCCTTCCTGGCGCGTCCCCCGGCTCGCAAGTCGAGCAAGGCGAAGGACCTCGCAGGCCGGCTGGCGGCGCGGTTCAAGCTGGAGGACGGCCAGCTCACCTTCGCGGACGCCGCCCGGCCGACGCGGGACCTCCTGCGGCGGCACGCGGTCGCGTGCTGGGAGGCCGGGCTCGCCCACCGTGGCCGGGTCGGCGCGCCGGTTCCGGCCGGCAGAATGGCGCACCATGTCCTCGCGCACCTTCCACCGGGTCGCGCCTGCGCCGCCAAGGCCCTAGCCAAGGCCCTGGCGACGCTCGGTATCGAGGCGGCTCCGGCCGCCGTTGCCGAGTTCTGCGCGGAAGGAACGACCGCGGGCTCCTGCGGCGGTTCGCGGTCCCGGGCGGCGAGGCGCTCTTCGCCGCAGCCCAGCCGGTGGAGCCGGCGGCGGACGACGAGGTCCTCTCCGCCTCGCGGCATGACGGTGGCGGCATTCGCGTGGACTCGAGCGGGAGCCCCGTGGTCGAAGTGCTCCGCGCGGCGGGGATCGCGCGTGCGACCATCGACCACGGCGCTCTGGTCCTCGAACCGGACCCGGTGCGCATGGGCCGGTCCTGGGGCGAGCCCGACGTGGTCCGGACGGCGACTGCCCTGGGCGCGCTTTCTCCCGCCTTCGCCGCCGCGGCTCGGCAGGTGGTCTACCTCTTCGTGGACTTCGTGCGCCGCGAGGGCCTGCGACGGACCCATCGCGAGAACGCGATCCCGAAGGGCCCGGCCGCGAAGCTCGCCGGCCTGCTCTCCTGGGCGGACGAGGCGGCCGCGGTGAAGGAGGACGGGCACGGACTGTGGTCGGACAAGGTGTCCCGGGTCGCCCGCGACATCGGCCTGGTGACCTTCGAGGTCAAGGGCGTCTATGCCGGCTACTCGAGCCAGTCGGAATCGTTCCCCGAGAACGACATCGAGGTGAACGAGAAGCGGCTCGCGGCTTGGCTCGCACAGGACCCCGTGAAGAAGGAGCGGGCGATTCTCGAGGCGCTCGTTCGCAGCACCGCGAGCGAATTCTTCCACCACGCCACCCTGTGGGAGGGAGAGCGGTTCGACGGCTTCGGCTGCGCCACCGGACCGGCCTCGCGGATGGACCTGCCCGCCGTCCGCAACGGATTGCTCGCCATCCTGGCCGACCTGCCGGTCGGCGATTGGCTGCCGGTGCGCGGCCTGATCGACCTGGTCCACCGCCAGGCGCCCACGCTGATCCTCGACCCGAAGCTCCGCGAGCCGCTGGCCGAGCGTTGGATGCCTTACGACCAGCGCAAGCAGAAGAAGACCGCTTCCAAGCTGGAAGACCTGTATACCAACTTCCGCGAGCACACCGTTCGCGATCGCTGGGGTCAGCAGGACCAGCTCGCCGAGTCGACACCCGATGTGTTCTCGCGCGTCGAGGGACGCTACATCCAGTTCTTCCTCGAGGAGATCCCGTGGCTGTGCGGCTTCGTGGACCTCGCCCTTCCGCCGGAACGCCGGCCGAAGCCGGACGATCGGGTCCCGCCGCTGGAGTGGATCCGGGCCTTCCGCCTCACCCCCCGCCTGCGCCAGGTCGTGCGGAGCGACCCCGAGCTTGCGCGGGTCAAGGTCACGGTGCTGCCGAACTTCGAGGTCGTGGTGGAAGCCCCCTCCTTCCCCGATCGCGAGCTGGACGCCCTCAGCCCGTTCTGCGTCCGCGTCAAGGAGGACGGTCCGACCCACCTGCTGCGCCTCGACCGCAAGACCGTCGTGACCCTCGCCGCGAGCCGGAAGACTGCGCCGCCCGTCCCGGAGGTGCTCCAACGTCTGGCCGGCACCCCACCGCCGGCCAACGTGGCGGCCGAGATCCGGGACTGGCTCGGCCAGGCGGACAAGCTGGTCGTCTACGAAGATTGCGCGCTGGTCGAGCTGCGCGGGGCGGAGGGACTCTCCGCCTCGGTGCGCGACGAGCTGGGCGCCCTCGTCGCCGAGTCGTGCGCGCGCGAGTTCCTGCTGGCGCGCAAACCCGAGCGCACCGTGAGCGTCCTGGAACAGCGCGGGCGCGCGCCGCTCGTCGTGATCCACCGCAAGGGCCGCTTCGCGACGTGCGACGGACCGCTCGGCGCCGGCGCAGCGCCACTCGAACCGGCGGCGAACGTCGCCGTCCCCGCGCCGAAGAAGCGGGTCCGCCTGACGGTGACGGACCTCGTCGGCTACCGCTGCGACGATCCGGCGCTCCTGGCAGCGCTGCACGCATCGCTGCAAACGTCCGCAGCCTGTCAGCTCGTCGAGCGGGAAGGCCTGCTCCTCGTGCCTGCAACGGATCTGCCCAAGGTCCGCGCCGCACTCAAGCGCCTGGAGAACCGGTTCGATGTCGACCTCGCCCGCTGAGCCGGCGCCCGCCGCGGGCACCGCCGACCGGCCGCTCGTCGTCCAGAGCGACGCCACGATTCTCCTGGAGGTCGCCGGACCCGCGTACGAACGTGGGCGCGACTTCCTGGCCGGCTTCGCCCAGCTCGAGAAGTCGCCCGAGTACATCCACACCTACCGGCTCACGCCGCTGTCGTTGTGGAACGCCGCCGCCGTGGGCCTGGGCTACGACCACATCGCGCAGGGTCTGGCCGCGATGTCCCGCTATCCAGTCCCGAGCCTGGTGCTCGACTTCGTGCGCGAGCAGTTCGGCCGCTACGGCCGCACCCGCCTGCTGCCCGCGGAGGACGGCAGCCTGCTGCTGGCGTCGGACGAGCCGCACGTCCTGGAGGAGCTCGGCGCCGACGAGCGGCTCGCGGGGATGCTCGGCTCGCGACGACCCGCGGGGTTCTCGATCGACCCTGTACATCGCGGCGCGCTGAAGCAGGCGATGGTGCGGGTGGGGTACCCGGTCGAGGATCTCTGCGGCTACATCGACGGCGGAAGTCTCGAGCTGGAGCTGCGCCCGGTCGGCCGCACGGGCCTGACGTTCGGGTTGCGACCGTACCAGGTGGCCGCGGTCGATGCCTTCCACGCCGGCGGCGGTCCGCGCGGCGGCGCCGGTGTCGTGGTGTTGCCCTGCGGCGCCGGGAAGACCGTGGTCGGCATCGGGGCGATGGCCCGGCTGCGCTCGCGCACGCTGGTGCTGACGACGAGCACCGTGGCGGTCCACCAATGGCGGGACGAGCTGCTGGACAAGACGCTCCTGCAGCCCGAGGCGATCGGCGAGTACACGGGCGCGTGCAAGGAGCTGCGCCCGGTCACCGTGGCGACGTACCAGATGCTGACGCACCGCGCGTCGAAGGACGGCGAGTTCCCGCATCTCGCCCTGGTACGCGACAAGGGCTGGGGTCTGATCATTTACGACGAGGTCCACATGCTCCCGGCGCCGGTCTTCCGCGCCACGGCGGGAATCCAGGCCCGCCGGCGCCTCGGACTGACCGCCACGCTCGTCCGCGAGGACGGTCGCGAGGACGACGTCTTCGCGTTGATCGGTCCCAAGCGGTTCGACCTGGGGTGGAAGGTGCTCGAGGGCCAGGGGTTCATTGCCGAGGCGCTGTGCTCGGAGATCCGTGTCGACCTGCCCGAGGAGCGCCGCATCGCCTACGCCCTCGCCGCGCGCCGGGACAAATTCCGGCTGGCCTCGGAGAACCCGGCCAAGGTCCGCCTGGTGGAGGAGCTGCTGGCGGCGCATGCGGACGAGCCGGCGCTGGTCATCGGGCAGTACCTCGACCAGCTCGCGGCGATCGCCCGCGACCTGGGCCTGCCGCTGATGACCGGCCAGACGCCAACCGCCGAGCGGGAGCGGCTGTACGATGCGTTCCGAGGCGGCGAGGTCCCCGTGCTCGTCGTGTCGAAGGTGGCCAACTTCGCCATCGACCTGCCCGACGCCAGCCTGGCGATCCAGGTATCCGGCACATTCGGGTCGCGGCAGGAGGAGGCGCAGCGTCTGGGACGCATCCTGCGGCCCAAGGCGCGCGCCTCG
Organism: Deltaproteobacteria bacterium; assembly: GCA_016218815.1. Lineage (GTDB taxonomy): Bacteria > Myxococcota_A > Polyangia > DRWM01 > JAAZOP01 > JAAZOP01. The sequence continues at coordinate 98,492 of JACRCX010000059.1, read as the reverse complement.
CGTTTCTACACCCTGGTCTCGCGCGACACTGTCGAACAGGAGTTCGCGCGGCGCCGCCAGCTCTATCTCGTGGAGCAGGGGTACCGCTATGCGATCGTGAATGCGGGCGGCTCGTGCTGACCCACGAGGTCGGTCCGAACGGCTCGGGTCCTCCCCGCCCTACGGCTTGAGCCGGTACGCCCGCTCGACCGCGGCGGCCATCTCGGGCCCTTTCCAGAACGGTCGGATCCAGCGCAGGCCCTGGTCCTTCCACCCGGCCGCAGCCCGGCGCCAGTGTCCGCGCACCATGAACCGGCTCATCAGGGCGCGGCCGCCTTCCGTTCGCTCCAGCTCCGCGAACCGCCGGACGCGAGAGATGTCGATGTAGCCCGGCAGGAAGAACACGGTCTCCCGCGAGTCCCGCGAACCGGACCGCAGCAGCCGCTCCAGGCTTCGCCTCCGTTTCGCCCCGCCCTCGCGCCGCGCTTCCCGTTCGAGCCGCACGGATGCCGGGGGCAGGACGATCGGCTCCAGATGCGCGGAGGTCGCGTAGAGCACGGCGTTGAGCACCCGATGGACGAGGCGCTTCAATTCCGGCGCCTGGAAGAACGCATCGAGGCGCTCGGGGGGAACGTCGGGATGGTGGCTGTCGAGGATCGCGTCCAGGTGGGCGTCCGGTCGCACGTGGAGGCTGCGCCCGACCTGGTAGGGCCACTCGCCGCGGCGCGCGTCGAACAGCAGGTGGATGTCGAGCGGCCGGGTCTCGTCCTCGCCCGTTTCCTGGGCGATCAGGTACGCGGTCATGATGGCCAGCTTCCGGTCGCGGGAATGGTTCGTGGGGTCGAGCGCCAGGAGGCTCTCGCCGAGTTCCAGCGTCGACCGATCCGTGAACACGAAGGCGCACGCGGGGAACGGCAGGCGCAGACACCGCCCGACGATGTCCAGCTCGGTTTGGCCCAGCATCCAGGCCAGCGCCTCGTCCACCCAGAACGTCTTGCGTCCGTGCAACTCGTGGTTGACGGCGTAGAGGAAATGGTGGCCGAGAAAGTCCACATCCGCCCGCGCGGTCTCTTCGCTCACGCCGCTCTCCACGCGCCCGATCGCGTACTCCTTGAGGAAGAGCTGGAACGCGCCGGCGCGCTGCAGTACGGGCGGCGTGAGCGTCCGGGACGGGTTTAACGAGGGCTCTCCCCGCAACCAGGTCAGGACCTCCTTCACCGCTCGCCCGAAACCTCGCACGCAGTCGTCCATCGCCTCGTGCGCCATCCGGGGCAGCCGATGCTCCGTGCGCCGGGCCTCGGGGTCCGAACCATCGCCGGGGGACGGCGTTGCCGCTTCCCCCGGCGCCGACTCGGGCGCCAGCGCTTCCGAACGGCGGATGTGCCCACCGAGCTCGCGATGGAATCCCCCGATCGCCCCTGCAACATCGTCGGCATCGTCGTTGCGGAAGAAGGACGCGGGCGCCCCGACCCCAGCCTCGGCAGCATCGGGGGGACGGATCGCGCGCGATGCGACAAGGGCTGCCGCATCGATGTCTTCCTCCGCCCGCGGGCGGACCAGCTTGCCCAGCAGCCGATTCACGAAGACCTTGCCCTCGTCGAGCCGCCCCCGGGAAGTGGTCGTCAGGCTCAAGCGAACGGTGCGCAGCTCGAGATCCCCACGGTAGTCCTCCGGCCCGCGCTTCGGACCGCTCCCGGCGCGGTGCCAGATGAACAGCCCGTCACGTACTCGCTCCAGGTCGGGGCAGTCGACGAGCCGGGCCAGGATCGCCTCGGGGTCGGTCGCCTCGTAGTGCGCCCGGAAGATTGTGGAACCGTCGCTTCCCGGACCGAACAACGTTGCCGCGACGTCCCCGATCGCATGCCGCAGCGCGCGATGAACGCGAGGCACACAGCGCCGAGCCGTGGTCCTGACGTCGGCCTCCGGATGCTCGCGGCGGCCCGCTTCGCTTCCGTCCACGAACTCCCCGCGGACGGTCTCGAGGTCGCGCGTCGGAACCGCACAGACCGCCCCCGTCAGCACGTGCGCGCCTACGCCCAGCTCCGCGACCCAGGCGATCAGATGGTCCCCGGCGGCGGCGCCGCGCGTCCCGGAACGCTCGCGTACGAACACCCGCTCGCCGCTCAGCCGGTCGACGAGGTGCAGACCGGTCTCCGGGATCACCTGGGCGATTTCGAACAACGAGACCCATGTGCGGTCGCGAAGCGCTTCCAGCGCGGCCGTCTCGTCCGACGGCAGGTGCGCCCGGTGGGCGCGCAGGAATCGATCCACCCCTCGCTCGCCTCGTTCGTCCTGCCACCCGAGGTAGGCGAAACCGAAGTGGCAGGACTCGTCCCACGGAGCCGGGGCGGGGTCGCCGTCCAGGAATGCTTCCCAGGCTCTCTTCGCCCACGCGATGTCCTCGCCGAAGAGGTAGACGCGCAACCCGGCGGCGGCGCGCCGGTACGCCTCGTTGACCGCATCGACTTCGGTCAGCAGGTAGCCGCAGTCGTCGGGACACGCGAGGTCGCGGCGCCGGTGTGCGCCGCAGCATGCCGGACAAAGCGCGCCGCGCACGGGGCAGGTGCGCTTGCCCTTTCCACGTCCGCAGAGGGAGCACTTCGCCATCCCGGCGGATGCTATCAGCAGACCTGCGCCGCGACCACCGGCGCGTCAATCCCGGCCGCCGGCCCGGGGGCACCGAGCCGGGGCGCGCCGGGTGTGCGGGCGGCTTCCGGTCTTCGGCATGCCCGGCAGGGGAGCGGTCGAGTCCCTTCGGGGCCGGGGTTCGGATCCGAACGCCGAAATCCGGGCGGCGCAGGCCGACTGCAGGGCGGCGGGTGGGCGGATGCGTCGACTGCGCCCCTGAAGGTGCTATGCTTCGTGCTGGCGGGGAGGTTCGGTAATGGATCCAGTCCGGGTACAAGTTCCGGCAAGCGCGGTCGCTGAATTCTGCCGTCGGCACCACATCCGTCGGCTTTCGTTGTTCGGTTCCGTGCTGCGCGACGACTTCGGCCCGGACAGCGACGTGGACGTTCTGGTGGAGTTCGAGCCGGGACACACGCCGGGCCTGCGGATCATCGAGATCGAGCAGGAGCTGTCGGCGCTGTTCGGTGGACGGCGCATCGACATGGCCAACCCTCGCTTTCTGAACCGACGTCTTCGGGATCGCATTCTCGCCGAGGCTCGGGTGCAGTATGCCGAAGGATGACCTGGTGTACGTCGGCCACATGCTGGACACGACGGGCCAGGCATTGCGCAAGGTCCAGGGCAAGACGCGGGAGCAGTTCGACGCGGACGAGGATCTGCGCATCGTTGCGGCGCACCTGATCCAGACCATCGGGGAGGCCGCGCGGCGGGATTCCGCCCGCCTGCGCGCGGACCATCCCGAGATTCCGTGGGATCAGATCGTCGGAATCCGCCATCGGATCGTGCACGACTACATGGATCTGGACGAGGACGTGATCTGGGAGGTGCTCGTGGGCGACTTGCCGCGCCTTCACGACGCGCTCGCGAGGATCGTCCCTCCGGAGCCGTAGCGTCTGGGTCGGAGAGCGTGGTCGACGGCAAGCCGCCGACGGGGACCGTCGAGGACACGAGCCTGGCCCGGTCCAGCCCTGCGCGAACGTCTCGCGGACGAATGGGTGTCGATGGACAGGGAGCCGGAACGAGCCCTACGGCGGCTGGCCGGTCTACGACCAGCCGCGAACATCGAGGCCGGAGACGTGGCGGAAATGGGCGTCAGCCGTAAGCAGCGGCACGTCCTATTCCAGGCAGATGGCCGCGATCCACAGGTCGTTCTCGGGGATCGGGCGTCCCTGACGCTTCAGCTCGGCCCGGATGGACGCATAGCGACCTGCGACGTCGGCATGGACGGGCGCCACGAAGCAACGCTGGGCCAGCGCGAGGACTCCCCGGCGATTCTCCGCCGCACGAGCGCTCAGCGCAGCGCCGAAGAGCAGTTCACCCAGGACCGGTGCCGGCAGCACGACGGTTGTCGCCTCCTCGATGATGCTGCGGACCACGGCGGCGTGCGCCGCGTAGGCGATTGCGGCGTTCGTGTCCAGCGCCAGGCTACCAGTCATCCTCGATCCTGTCGAACTCGGCGTCGACCACGCGGGCCATTTCGTCCGCTTCTTCCGGGCTCAGGCTCCATCCCGGGTCCGCGAATCTGGTTCCGGCTCCGGCCGGAGGTTCGAGAATGACGCAGGCGCGCCGGTGTTCCTCCACCCCCCGCAGCGGACGAACCGGCCGGAAGACGCCGCCCTCGTACACCACCTCGATGCCTTGCCCGTCCGGTCTTGGTCCACCCATGCGTCTCCTCGCGATCGCCCGTCGTGTCGCCCGTCCGACCACAACGCTCCCACTATGACACACCGCGGGCGGCGTCAGTTTGCGGTGGCGCCTTCGTTCAGGCCATGGCACTTCGTGATCGTGCTGCGGCTGGGCATCGGCTCGCCAGCCCTCCCGATCCTCCACGACCACCGGGGGATCCCGGGCCGGCCATGACGTGCTCCCGGCGACAGAAGTCCCGGCGGAGGCGGAGGCCCGGGAAGACGATCGCGACCCCGGACCATCCGATCACGGCTACCTCGGCCTCACGGAGGCCGTGGACGAGATCATCAAGGCCATGCGGGAACGTCGGGCGGCCGGCCGGAGGAAGGGAACCAGCGCGTAGTGGGCTGGGGAGTGGCCCGAAGACGTGCCGAGCCGCCCGCTCGACGGTCGGGGTCGAGCGGTCAGCAGATGACGAAGGTCTTCATCAGGGCGACGGCGGCGGCGAGACCCGAGACCCTCGCGACCGTCCTGACCTTCTGCTTGAGGGACGCGGGGAGGAGGCGCAACAGGCCGAGGTACTGGCCTTGCAGACGGCGCGCCGCGGCGACCTTGACCGACAGCGACTTCTTCTTCGCGGGCGCCGGGGCCTTCACGCGGGGCGCCTTCGCCACCGCCCGACGAGTCGCCTGTGACGAGGAAGCAGAAGCCGAAACGACTTGAAGGGCGCGGGCGACGACGGGGGACGGGGCCGACGGGGCCGCCACCGGGACCGAAGAGCGGGACTTCGCGGCCGCACGCGACCGAGGCGACGGCGAGGCCGACAGGACGCCACGGCGGGGCTTGGCGGCCGCGCGGGGGGACGTCGCGGGGGACGCCGCGCGCGACGCATCCAGCTCGATGCCGAACAACCCGCCGAGGTCAGCGTCGGGCAACACCCTGGCGCTGGCGGGTGCGGCGCCGCGGTCGAGCGCCGCGGCACGGCCCGCCTCGCGGATGAGCTCCGTGTGGTCCACGTGGCGCAGGACGAAGAGCAGCTCGGGGTGCTCGTCGAGACGCGCGCCGACGCCGTACAGGGTCGCCGCCACATGCTTGCACATCGTCGCCCAGTCGGGGCACGAACACTTCATCGTGAGCTCGCCCGGCGCGGGGAACAACCCCGTCCCCTTGCGCGTGATGACCTCCATGACGCCGCGGGAGAAGCGGCCCTGGAGCAGCTCGACGAGCGAGTCGATGCCGCCGGCGCATGCCTGGCGAATCGACGTCCAGCGCCGGGGGTCGAGCGGGCGGATGCCGACCTGGACGGTGTAGAGGTCGGAGCCGGACACGAGCGCGACGACCTTGCCGGACTCGATCCGCAGATCGACGACCGAGCCGTTGCGCACGTAGGTCCGCCCTCGCGGCAGCCGGTTCTCGAAGTCGCTGTACGCCTCGAGGTTGTCGCACCACGCGCGGCCCCAGAACGTCGTCGCGATCTCGCGCCCGGGAATGTCGACGGGATCCGGCGGCGGTCCCTTCTTCCGCAGTTTGGCGAGTTTCCGCTCCGCGAGCTGCCGGCGCTGCCACACCGGCACGTACGGCCGCCATTCCCGGTTCCAGCCGCCCCATCCCATCGTTCGCATTCCTCCCGCGTGCGTTCACCCGGGGGGACCGCCTGGCCGCACGCTCGCCAGGAAGTCGGGGTCATCCTTCGGCGAGGGCGCTGCGGATGTCAAGCGACACGAGGCGGAGGAGTTCGTCGTCCGGCAGCTCGGTGAGGAGCGGCTCGCCGCCGCCGGCGAGGACCTCGGTAGCGAGTCCGCGCTTGCCCTCGATGAGGGAGTCGATCTTCTCCTCGACCGTGCCGCGGCAGACGAACTTGTGCACGAGGACGTTCTTCTGCTGGCCGATGCGGAAGGCGCGGTCGGTGGCCTGGTCTTCCACGGCCGGGTTCCACCAGCGGTCGAAGTGCAGCACATGGGAGGCGGCGGTGAGGTTGAGTCCCTTGCCCCCCGCTTTGAGCGACAGGACGAAGAACGGCGGGCCGTCGTCGCGCTGGAACGCGTCGACGAGGCCCTGGCGCTTGCCGACGGGCGTTTCGCCGTGCAGGACCAGACCCGGTCGCCCGAAGACCTGCTGAAGGAACTCCAGCAGCGGCGAGGTCATTTCTCGGAACTGCGTGAAGACCAGCGCCTTCTCCTGGCGGGAGGCGATCTCCTCGCCCAGCTCGCGCAGGCGCGCGAACTTGCCGCTGTCGCCCGGAGCGTAGGCGTTGTCGCCGAGCCACTGCGAGGGGTGGTTGCAGATCTGCTTCAGGCGCATCAGGAACGCGAGCACCGTCCCGCGCCGCTCGATGCCGGCGACCTTGTCCAGCCGCTTCGCGAGCTCGTCCACGGCCTGCTGGTAGAGCGCGGCCTGCACCCTGGTCAGACCGCAGAAGGCCCGGAGCTCGGTCTTGTCCGGCAGGTCGGCGATCACGGACTTGTCGGTCTTCAGCCGGCGCAGGATGTAGGGGCGCACGAGGTTGCGCAGCGGTGCGTACGCGTCGCGCTCGCGTGCGTCGAGGCGCTTGACGAAGCGGCCGAACGCCTGTGCGGAGCCGAGCAGTCCGGGGCAGGCGAAGTCGAAGAGCGACCACAGATCCGAGAGCCGGTTCTCGAGCGGCGTGCCGGTGAGCGCGAGGCGCGTGCGGGCGCGGAGTTTCTTCGCCGCGCGGGTCTGTTTGGCGCCCGGGTTCTTGATCGCCTGCGCTTCGTCGAGCACGACGACGCTCCACTCGCGCTCCTGGAGCCAGGGGAGGCGCAGCAGCGAGCCGTAGCTCGTCAGCACGACATCGACCTTCGCCACTCGCGCGGGCGGCAGCGCCGCCAGCTCCTTGGCGGGCATGGCGGACGGGTGGGCGATGAGGACGCGCAGTGCCGGTGCGAAGCGGTCCAGCTCCGACTTCCAGTTGGCCAGGAGCGACGCCGGCAGGACGAGCAGGCTGGTGCCGGCCGGCGACCGCCGCCGCAGGAGCAGGAGCAGGGCGATCACCTGCACCGTCTTGCCCAGGCCCATGTCGTCCGCCAGGCAGCCTCCCAGGCCGAGCGCATCCAGCAGCCACAGCCAGCGGACGCCGACCTGCTGGTACGGCCGCAGCGTCGTGCGCAGCTCGGCGCCGGGGTCGGCGGGACCGAGGCCGTCCGGGGAGCGCAAGCCGGCGAGCGTTCGCGCCAGCCAATCGCCTGCGATCACCTTCGACCATTCGGCCGGCGCCTCCGGTCCGCCTGGCTCCTCGCCCGGGGTGATGGCGGCGCCCGCCAACAGGCGCAGCGCTTCGACGAATGACACGCCGTCTCGCCCCGCGTGGCGCTGGACCGACTTCCAGTGCTGGAGCACGGCATCCAGCTTCTGCCGGTCGAGTTCCACCCACTTGCCCTTGATCAGGGCCAGTCCGTCCGTTGCGGCCGCGATGCGCTCCCATTCCTCGCGGGAGAGCGGTTCACCGTCGAGCGTCAGGGCGACCGAGAAATCCAGGAGGCCGTCGACGCCGAGCGAGGACGCGGCGTTCTTGCCGACGGTGACGCTGACCTGGGGCCGCGGCGGGCGCTTCGGGTTCCACCAGTCCGGCACGCGCACGACGAGGCCGCTCGCCTCGAAGAGCGGGATGTCCATGAGGAAGCGGTAGGCGTCGCGCGGGGTCCAGGCCAGCGGGTGAAAGACCTCGCCCGAGTCCACGAGCTCGCGCAGGAGCTTGCTCTGTGCGGCCGCTTTCTGCACGGGCAGGAGGAGGTTGAGCAGTGCGGCGCGGTTCTGCTCGCCGGCGTATTCCTGGAGGGCGCGGCCGAGGGGCACGTGCTGGACGCGGGCGCGGTCGGAGACGCGTGTGGCGTAGGTGGCGAGGAACGCGAAGGGGGCCTGGGGGTCGCGTTTGTTTTCGGCGAGGTGGAGGCAGACGCGGCCGACGAGGCTCCAGGCGCGATCGCAGCGGGCCAGCCACTCCCCGAGCCCGCCGGCCGCTTCGGCCACCTCGACCCGGAACGCGGCACTCACGTCCGACCACAGGCTCCACAGAACCTCGCCGGTCAGGTACTCGCCTCCGGTCATCGGCGGGGCCGCGTCCGCCAGGGGCGCCAGCTCGTCGTCGGGGGGCGGGAGGTCGACCGTGCGGTAGTTCGAGGCGAGGTCCGGGGCGGCGCAGAGGCGGGTCATGAACAGGCGGCTCACGTTGCGCCAGAACGCGAGGGTGGGCGGCAGTTCGGTGGCGGTCTCGACGGCGCCCAGGTGCAGGAGGCCGTGACCGTGTCCCTTCTCGAACGCGCGTTCGATCCGCCTGGAGGCGGCGGGGCCGAGGGGTGGCCCATCCGAGGGTGACGAGGCCAGGTAGACCTTGCCGTGCGGGGAAAGCGCCGCCGCGAGCTCCGAGGAGGTCGCGCCGGCCGTCTTGTCCCCATCGGCCACAGGAGTCGCCACGGCGCTGGAACCTATCAGGTCGCGAAGGTCGCTTCCATCGGCCGCTCGGCCGGCATCGCCGGATCTTCGAGTTGATCTACGCCCTTCGACTACTTATGGTGCCGACGCCGGGCGGAGGGGAGTGCCCGTACGGAGGCGACGATGGCTTGGGACTATTCCGAGAAGCTCAAGGACCACTTCTTCAACCCCCGGAACGTCGGCGCCATGAGCGACGCCGACGGCAAGGGGGAGGTCGGCTCGATCGCGTGCGGCGACGCCCTCACCTTCTTCATCAAGGTCAACCCCAAGTCGAAGATCATCGAGAAGGCCACCTTCAAGACCTTCGGCTGCGGCTCCGCCATCGCCTCGGCCAGCGCGCTCACGGAGATGGTCATCGGCAAGACCATCGAGGACGCGCTGAAGATCACGAACCAGGACATCGCCGAGTTCCTGGGCGGGATTCCGCAGGAGAAGATGCACTGCTCGGTCATGGGACGCGAGGCGCTCGAGGCGGCCGTGGCGGCCATGCGGGGCGAACAGCGCGGGCCGGACGTCCACGACGAGGGCGCGATCGTCTGTCACTGCTTCGGGGTGACGGACCAGAAGATCGAGCGGGCGATCCGGGAGAACAACCTGCGGACCGCGGAACAGGTGACGAACTACACGAAGGCGGGCGGCGGCTGCGGCTCCTGCGTTCCGGAGATCGAGGCCATCCTGGCCAAGGTGCGCGAGGAGGAGTCGCGGAAGCCGGTGCCGCGCCCGAAGCCGGCGGGGAAGATGACGCAGCTCAAGAAGATCGCGCTCATCCAGGAGACGATCGAGCACGAGATCCGCCCCGTGCTGCAGAAGGACGGCGGCGATCTGGAGCTGGTCGACATCGACGGCGACACCGTGCACGTGACGCTCGTCGGCCACTGCGCCGGCTGCCGCTCGGCCGGCTTCACCGCGGGCTGGATCCAGGACAAGATGCGCGAGCTGGTCGCGGACTCGATCGTGATCGCGTTCGACGAGACGGAGGGCGCGGCGTCATGAGGACGGTCTACCTGGACAACAACGCCACGACGGCGGTGGCGCCCGAGGTGCTCGAGGCGATGCTGCCGTTCCTGCGCGAGCGCTACGGCAACCCTTCCTCGATGCACGCGTTCGGCGGCGACGTGGGCACGGACGTCGAGCGGGCGCGCGGAGAGCTCGCCGCGCTCCTGGGCGCCGAGCTGACCTCGGAGATCCTCTTCACCTCGTGCGGCACCGAGAGCGACAACACGGCGATCCTGTCGGCGCTCGAGGCCTCTCCGGACCGCAAGCAGGTGATCACGACGCGCGTGGAGCATCCGGCGGTGCTCTCGCTGGTCAAGCACCTGGAGCGCAAGGGCTTCGAGATCGTGCGCATCGCCGTCGACCGCGACGGGAACCTGGACATGGTCGAGCTGCGGGCCGCGCTCTCGACGCGCACGGCGATTGTCTCGGTGATGTGGGCCAACAACGAGACGGGGGTCGTGTTCCCGGTCGAGGAGATCGCGCGCATGGCGCACGAGGTCGGCGCGATCTTCCACACCGACGCGGTGCAGGCCGTGGGCAAGCTCCCGATGGACATGAAGCGCTCGTCGATCGACCTGCTCTCGCTCTCCGGCCACAAGCTGCACGCGCCCAAGGGCGTGGGCGCGCTGTACATCCGACGCGGCACGAAGTTCCGGCCGATGGTGATCGGCGGGCACCAGGAGCGCAACCGGCGCGGGGGCACGGAGAACGTGGCCGGCATCGTGGCGCTGGGGAAGGCGGCGGAGCTGGCGGGCCGGCACCTGGGCGACGAGCAGACGCGCGTTCGGGCGCTGCGCGACAAGCTGGAGCAGGGGCTGCTGGAGCGGGTCCCGGACACGATCGTCAACGGCAGCCGCGAGCGGCGGTTGCCGAACACGACGAACGTCTCGTTCGAGTTCGTGGAGGGCGAGGCGATCCTGCTCCTGCTCGACCGGCTCGGCGTGTGCGCCAGCTCCGGCTCGGCCTGCACCTCGGGGTCGCTCGAGCCGTCGCACGTGCTGCGGGCGATGGGGGTTCCCTTCACCTTCGCCCACGGCTCGGTGCGCCTCTCGCTGTCGCGCTACAACACGGACGAGGACGTCGCGCACGTGCTGCGCGAGCTGCCGCCGGTGATCGCGCGGCTGCGGGAGATCTCGCCGTTCAGCCGCGAGCACCCGGTGCCGGACGGTCCCACCACCTGCCCGACGACCTGCGGAGCCAAGTAAGCGACCCACAACCGTGCTATGGTTTCTCCGCAAGGAGGGACCATGGTGGCTAGCCGCATGTCGGGCCGAGCGTCAGGGGGACGAGCGACTCCGATATCCGAACCGCGGGCTTCAGCCCGCGGATGCCGCTGCGAGGGAAGCCGCACCCTGAAGGGTGCGGTTCCGCCGGGACTGTTCGGGGCTTCGCTCGTCCTTTTCGGGCTGCTTTGCGCTCCGCTGCCGGCCGCGGCGCAGTACGAGATTCCGCAGGAGGCGGTCGTCCGGGTCATCGTCGTCGGGCAGCTCGCGGAGGAGCTGATCGAGGGTTTCTCGCTGGAGATCGTGGTGCCGGACATCGGCTGGGGCACCGGGACCGTGGTCTCGGAGGACGGCCTGATCCTGACGGCAAGGCACGTCGTAGAGGGGGCGACGGGGGTGTCGGTGTGGGCGCCGGGGAGCCCCGAGCCGGTGGCGGCGGAGATCGTGTACCTCGACGACCAGTGGGACTTCGCCTTCCTGCGCGTGCCGTTGTCGTTCCCGGTCTGGGTGCCGATGCCGCCGGCCGACGAGATCCCGCGGGCGAACGTGGGGGAGGACATCTGGGCCTTCGGCTATCCTGTGGACGTCAGCGAATCGACGGCGGCGCTGTTCACGGGCACGGTGTCGCGGATCACCAACGACGGGCACTACCAGGTGACGACGAACCTCAACGAGGGGATTTCGGGCGGTCCGTTGTTCACCGGCTCCGGGCTGGTGGGGATCGCCGAGTCGTATTTCACGGGGACGCGGGACATCAACTTCGTGGTGCCGATCGACCCGGTCGTGGGCGCGTACTACGACAAGGTCCTGGCGCAGGGGCTCGACCGGGCGGCGGACGAGCGGATGATGGACCCGAGCTGGGCGGGCTACCAGCTCTACGCGGCGGAGGCGGCGCGGCTGCTGGTCGGCTTCGAGTCCGGCGACGAGAGCCTCCTGGACTGGCTGGCCGGGTTGCGCGCCGGCGGCCACGTGCAGGACCTGATCGGCGCGGCCGACACCGAGCCTGCGGCGCAGATCGTGCTGGCGGGCTTCCTGTGGGACACGGTGGCGGTGTCGATGTACGAGCGCGGGTGCGACTCGTTCGACTGCGTGCCGGACGAGGAGTGGCCGCAGCTCGAGCAGGCGGCCGCGCTGGCGTACACGGCGGTCCTGGCCAACCCGAACCTGGGGTTCGTGCAGGTCGAGACCGACGACGGGTTCGTGCAGCAGCCGTCGGTCGTCATCGAGACGCTGAAGCAGTACTACTACTGCCAGCACGTGAATCCGAACGACACGAGCCAGTGCGCCAGCGCCGTGACGGCGTGCGTCTCGGACTGCGACTGCCCGCGCCCGCTGATCTGCGCCGGCGGCGCCTGCGTCGGGGGGAGCCGTTTCTGCACGTCCAACACGGACTGCTGCTACACCGACGTCTGCCTGGGCGGTCGTTGCTCGGCTCCGACGTCGTTCGTCTGCACGACCGACTACGAGTGCGCGTGGCCGCAGATCTGCCAGGGCGGGCAGTGCGTCGCGCCGGTCACCCCGACGCCGTCGTACGGCTGTGTGTACCCGAGCGACTGCAGCTTCGGGTACACCTGCATCAACGGCATGTGCCAGAGCATGGGAGGGGGAACCTCCTGCACGCTCGACAAGGAGTGCCCGTACGACCAGCTCTGCCGCGAAGGGTACTGCGGCTACCCGGACGACTGGACCGACTGGGACAACCAGCACATCATCCTGGGCGGCGTGACGTTCGCGGGTCCCTTCGGCGACAACACGGGAGACCCGTCGGGCGTGGGAGCGTACTCGTACGAGCGCCGGCTGTTCGGGTGGGCGGCGGCGCGATGGTTCCACCTGGACCTCCTGGCCTGGGTCGACGCGGCGATCGCCGGGTGGCCGGAGTACCCCGGGGACACCTCGGGCCTGCCGTTCGACGCCATCGGCTACTACCCGAACTACGCCTTCCTGCTGAGTTTCGCACCCGGCGTGCGCCTGGCGCTCGGGACGGACGTCGGCGTGATGATCGAGCTGGGATATCCGCTCACGCTGGCCGCCGGTGAGGGCCGCGAGTTCGCCTCCGAGACGGTCCGCTTCATCTACGCGGCGTGGGCCATGCGCATCGGCATGTACGTCTCGGGCGGGACGTGGATCGGGCTGGAGCTGCGTCAGCTCGCGGCGGATCCGAGCAACGATCTCGCCCACAGCTTGTGGATGATCCAGGCCGCCGTGGGGTGGTAGTTCTCGGTTTTCGGTTTTCGGTTTTCAGACCGGAAGGGCGGGAAGTCGATCCTCGGGCGGGGCTGCGGCAAGATGAACGCGTCTTGGGGGGTGTTCCTCCATGAGCCCGTGGCCGGGGGTGGGGAGGTTTGGGATGCGACGTGCGTGGGTGGCCGGAATCGTCATCGTCGTGGCGGCGGCGGTGGTCACGGTGGCGCCGGTGCAGGGAGACGCCGAGGCCGAAGCGGCGGGGCGGGACCGGCTGAACGGCGAGCTGGGGGCGACAGTGCGGGACGCGGACTGGGGGGCGGCCGGGCGCGCCGAGGTCAAGGTCGGGGTGACGGTGGTCGACCTGGCGAACGGGGACACGGTCTACGAGACGGACGCGGAGCGGGCGCTGAACCCGGCATCGAATGCCAAGCTGCTGGTCATGGCGGCAGCACTGGGAATCCTGGGGGCGGACTTCACGGTCACGACCAGCTTGCTGGGCCCGGTCGAGGGCGACACGGTGCAGGGCGACGTCGTGCTGCGGGGTCGGGGCGACCCGACGCTGGTCGCGGGCGATCTGTGGCAGCTGGCGCGCGACGTGCGGGCACAGGGCATCGTGCGGGTGACGGGCGGGATCGCGATCGACGACTCGTACTTCGGCGACGGGCCGCTGCCCTTCGCGTTCGATTCGCAGCCGAACGAGGACAACGAGTTCCGGGCGCCGGTGGGCGCGGCGGGCATTGATGCGGACGCGGTGGCGGTGTGGATCGGGCCCGGCGCGGCGGCCGGCGAGCCGGCGGGGGTGTGGGCGTGGCCGGAGGGGTTTCTCGATTTGGACAACGAGGCGCTGACCAACGCGGGCGCCGGCAACTCGCTCGCCCTGTACGCGTCCGCGGGCGCGGACGGGCGCACCGCGGCGCGCGTCTGGGGCCGCATCGGCGTCGGCGCGGCGTGGGCTTCGTATCCCCGGCGCATCGACGACCCCCTCACCTACGCCGGGATGATGCTGCGCGAGGCGCTGCGATCGGCGGGGGTCGCCGTGGACGGCGAGTCCATCGTGCGCGGAAGCGCGCCGGAGGGTGCGGCGACGCTGGCGAAGCACGTCTCCGACCCGTTGGGTTCGTGGCTGTGGAAGCTGGGCAAGGAGTCGAGCAACTACCACGCCGAGCAGACGCTGCGGATTGTCGGCGCCGAGCGCAAGGGCGCGCCGGGCACGGCGGAGAAGGGGGCCGAGGCGGTCGTCGAGCTGCTGGCGGAGTGGGGGGTGCCGGCGGACGGGCTCGTGCTGCGCAACGGCTCGGGGTTGTTCACGGCGGACGAGGTGTCGCCGCGGACGCTGGCGGCCTTGTTGCGCGCCGTGTACCTCGACGCCTCCATCCGTCCCGACTTCCTGGCGGCGCTGGCGGTGGCGGGGCGGGACGGCACGCTGGCCAACCGTCTACGCGGTGCGACGACGAAGGGGCTGGTGCGGGCGAAGACGGGGACGCTCGCCGCGGTGTCGGCGTTGTCGGGTTACGTGCTCTCCCCGGACGGGCGTGCGGGGTATGCGTTCAGCGTGCTGGTGAACGACGGGTGTGGGAGGACGGGGGTGGCGCGCGAGGTCCAGGATGGGATCGTGCGGCGGTTGGCCGACGAATTGAGGTAGTTCTTCGTCTTCGGTCTTCGGTCTTCAGTCTTCAGTTTTCAGTTTTCGGACCGGACGGGGATCGGGGCTCAGGCGGTGCCGTGCGGCGAGCGCGGTGAGCGACGTGGGCCTTCACCTTCTCCTGCAGGCGGTAGAGCATGCGGCGGATGTGGAGGGTGCGGGCGATGAGGTCCTGCGCCGTGGGGGAATCAAGGTAGGAGAGGCCGCGGGCGACGAAGAGGTGGGAGAGGGTTTCGGCGGCTTCCTTCTCGGCGTTGTTGAGAATGCGGGAGAAGTCGGCCGGCCAGCGCGACGCCGACGCTTCGGCGATGTTGGACATGACCGAGACGGCGGAGGAGCACACCTGGGCGGTGAGGCCGTATCGTTCCTCCGGAGGGAACGACCGGGTGACGCGGTAGATGTCCATGGTGAGGCGGTACGCCGCCTGCCAGACCCGCAGTTTGGTGAAGGATTGCATGGCGTCCATGTCGCGCGACCGTCCCGGTTCGTTGCGATTCGTGCGGGCGGGGGGAGGTGGGGTTGGTCAGGGCACGATGATGCCGAGCGTGGGGTCGGCGAGGGTTTCCGCGCACGATGGGAAGCGTGAGGCGCGTGCTGGATGGTGTCAAGAACATCCCCCAGCGTCGACGTCGAGCGGACGGCGTCTGGCCTTTCGACGCCCGTGTCGGCGGCCCGTCACCGGCGGCGCCGGGGAGTGCGCCCGGCTTCACGCTGCCGGTTCGCAGAGGCCGGTCGCCGGCGAGCAGACGGTCCTGGGAGCGCCCCACGGCCACACGCACCACGCGTCGTCAGGGCAGGCCGGCAGGCACAACCCGGCGCCGTCGCCAGGGGTGATGGGTCCCGGGAGCGTCGCGGACGAACGGCAGGCCAGATCGGCCGACGGGCAGCCGTTCGCACCCAGGGGAGCGCCGGGGGAGTCGCACGCCGCGACGCAGGCACCGTCCCAGCAGGCGGCGCCGGAGGGCCAGGCGCCGCCCGCGTCGCAGGAGCCGGCCCGGGCCATGACCGAGTTGCAGCGCATGCTGCAGAAGCGGACGGGGCCGCCGCCCAGCGCTAGACAGACTCCGAGGCCGAGGGGCGAGACGCAGTCGGCGTCCGCCGTGCAGGCGCTGAACGGTTCCGCCGCTCCTCCCGCGAAGTTGCCGGACCAGCAGAACCCCTCCGCCTCCGTTCCGTCCGTCCAGAACGACGGCTCGACCGGGAAGCACGCTCCATCGCCCTCGTCGGGAAGGCCGCCGACCCCGAGGTCGCGGCAGGGGAAGTCCGGGTCGCCCGGACCGGTGCCGGGCCGGCAGGGGGCCAGACACGTGGTCGGGCCGCGCAGGGCGGGCGAAGGTCGCACGGCGGCCAAATCGCCGCAGCCGGCGTCCGCGGGACATTCGCGGCCGGCCCATTCGCAGCGGTCCTGGACACAGACCCCACCCGCCACGTCGTCGTACCACTCGTCGAGGCACCTGCCGCCCGCCGGGCAATCGGAGTCGTGAACGCAGGGATCGCCGACCCGGCAGTCGCCGCCCGGGCACCCGTCGAGCGTACAAGCCTGCGTGCACGGATCGCAGACATCCGTGCACTCCCAGGGCGGCCGCAATGCGACCTCGCCGGCCTGCCGCCGCCCGTCCGGCTCCCCGATCAGGCCGTCCTGCCAGATCTCGCAGCACTCGCGGTCGTTGGAGCACCCCGGCGCGCACCATTCCTCCTCGAGCGAGCATCGATACCCTTCGCGGCAGCCGCAGTGGTTGCGCCACGCCTCGCCGGTCGGGGATGCGGCGGAGCAGGCGTCGACGCAGCCGTAGGCCGGCAGGTCGTACGTCGGGTGCCGACCCCGGTAGATGCACCGGGAGCCCTCTGGGCAGGAGCCGATCACCAGCGGGTCGCAGGCTGCGGTACCGTACTCGCTGGACGCGCAGTAACCGCCTTCCCACGAGACGTACGACTCGCCCTCGAAGATGTCGGTCCACTCGTTCCAGCACTCCAGCCCCTCCGCGCAGGACCGATCCGAGTCGCACGGTGCGCCGACCGAGCCGTCGCCGGGCTCCGGGGGGCACGACGCCGGCGTGCAGTCCGGCTCGTCGACCTCGGGCGCATCTTCTCCGTCTTGGTCGGCCTCGTCGTCGTCCGCGGCGGTTTCGGCGTCCCGAGCGCGGTCGTGGGTCGATTCGTCAGTTCCGACGTCCTCTCCTTCCGCGTCGTCGACGTAATCGCCGTCCCAGGAGTAGTAGGGGTCGCCATAGTACCCGAAGCCGAAGTCCAGGCAGTCGCAGTCGAGGGGGCCGGCATGGCAGCGGAGGTAGGCCGGGACGATCGATGCGAGGAGCACGATGCGGAGCAGCCGGCGGCGCCGATGTCGAGCTGGGCTAGTCAGGGATGAAGACATCGAGTCCCCCGCTGATGATCGGCGCGTAGGTCAGCGGAACGTCTTCAAGCGCGATCGGCTGGTGGACGGCGAGGAAAACGCTGAGCCACGGGAGCGGAGCGACGTCGAAGCCGGCCGAGAGCGTGAGGTACGGCGGCCCGCCGTTCAGCTCGCCCTGAAGCTCCCAGTCGCCCGACGCGACCTCCTCCGAACGGCCCAGGTTGGTGACGTGGTTGCGGAAGGTGAGCCCTCCGAACACGCGCCAGTGCTCGTCGTGCCAGCCGGCCAGGAGCGACAGGATGCCGACGGCGAGCACCTGGGAATCGTAGTTCTCCTGATCGGCGCCGCAGTTGCGCAGACAGACGGCGAGGTTGTGGCTGCCGATCTCGTAGAACAACAGGTCGGCGACGACGCCGACGTACGCCACATCCAGGATGTCGAAGTACAGGCCCACGCCGGCGCCGCCGCCCCAGGAGACGTCGGGCGTGGCCAGACCCGCCTCGTTGGTCGCGATCGCCCCCGCGCCCAAGGCGGTCTCGAACGGGATGCGCAGCTCGAGCCACTCCAACGGCCGGCCGCGCAACGCGGTCTGGATCACGGTGCGGGCGACGTGGAGCGAGGAGATGTCGTCCGCCACCTTCTCCGGCACGCCGAGATAGAGCAGGGTGGAATCCGCGATGGTCGCGCCGAAGGGGCCGCGCAAGGCGCCCGACCAGGCCGGCGGAAGGGGCGGCGGCACGAGCGCAGCGCGATGCACGTCGTAGACGGGCGGTGGCGGCGAAGGGACGCATGCCGTGGCGGGAGCGAGGAGCACCGCGAACGTCGCGAATGTCCGTAACCGGATCGCCATTCCGGTTTTCAGGGCGACACCCGGCGGCCGAGCGGAGCGTCGGTGATCCAGCCCCGCTTCGTGTCCGGCCAAGTCACCGATCCGTCTTGCCGCCACGGTGGAAAGGGTAGCACCCGTGGGGGTACGGGCAAGGGTGACGGGGAGAGGCGAACGGGGTGGAGTTCAGACCTCGGCGTCCGGCGGAACCCGCGAGCGGAAAGTGGCCGCGCGGGACACCCCTGTGCCGTCGTCGAGCCGGTCGCGTACCAGTACTGCCATGCCGCCCTCTCGGAGGATCGTATCGAACTCCACGCATTCGGCGACGTCGACGGCGACGGGATCATCAGCCACCACTGGCGCGCCATTGGGACCGCTGTCGGCCGAACGCAAGGCGAGTACCCACTCGTGGACCAGATCGTGGTGCAGAACGAAACGGAGTAGGTCAACGCCGTTGGGCAGCGGTAGCGCGACCTCCCGGCGGGCTCCGGCCCGGCTTGTTCGGGCCGGATCCGGATCTGAGAACCGAAAACTGAGAACCGAGAACTACTTCTTCTGCGCCTTCAAGGCCTTGGTGCGTTCCTGCCAGAGCGGGTCCTCTTCCTGGAGGACGCGGCGGAGGATCTTGCCGACCATGGTCTTGGGCAGCTCGTCCTTGAACTCGATCAGCTTGGGCTGCTTGTAGTGGGTGAGGTTCTTCTGACACCAGGCGATCATCTCTTCGGGGGTGATCTTGCCCTTGAACTCGGGGCGCAGGACGACCCAGGCCTTGATGATCTCGCCGGTCTCCGGATCGGGGATGCCGGCGACGGCGACCTCGCTGGCCGCCTCGTGCCCGCCGACCAGCTCCTCGACCTCCTTGGGGAAGACCGAGTAGCCCTTGTACTTGATGAGCTGCTTCTTGCGGTCGCAGATCGTGACCAGGCCGTGCTCGTCGAAGTAGCCGATGTCGCCGGTGAACATCCACTTCTTGCCGTCGATCTCGCGGATGTGGTCCTTGGTTTCCTCGGGCTGGTTCAGGTAGCCCTTCATGATCTGTGGACCCGCGACGATCAGCTCGCCGGCCTGATCGGGGCCGACGCCCATCAGCTTGGTGCCGGTCTCGGTGTCGTAGATGCGCCAGTCGGTGCCGGGGAAGGGGTAGCCGATGACGCCGAGCCGCCGCTCGCCCCAGAAGATGCCGCCGGAGACGACGGGCGAGGTCTCGGTGAGGCCGAAGCCCTCGACGAGCTTCGCGCCGGTGATGCGCTCGAACGCCTCCTGCACCGGGCGGTGCAGCGGTCCGGCGCCGGAGACGCAGAGATCGAGCTTGCCGGTGATTTTCGGCCGTTCCGCCTCGGGGAGGCTCTCGAAGTAGTCGGTGATCTTCTTGAACAGGATTTCGGCGCCGCAGAAGTAGGTGGCGCCGGGGGTGCCGAGCTTGACGATCGTGTCGAGCAGCTCGCCCATGGGCGGGGGCTTGGGGAAGAGCATCATCCAGCCGCCGTAGCTGAACGAGATGTTCATGACGCAGGTCATGGCGAAGGAGTGGAACAGGGGGAGGACGCCGACGGAGCAGGCGCCGGCCTTGACCTTGAAGAGCCAGGCGCGGGCCTGGGCGGCGTTGGAGACGACGTTGAAGTGGGTGAGCACGGCGGCCTTGGGCACGCCGGTGGTGCCGCCGGTCATGATGTACGTGGCCGCGTCCTCCATGGGGTTGATGTCGACCTCCGGGACGTTCTTCTCGGTCTTCAAGAGGTCGGTGAGCTGGAGCGCGTCGGCGGGGACGGGGCCGGTGGGGATCTTCTTCAACAGCTTGCCGAGGAACTTCTTGATCGGCGAGAGCCCGGCGAGGTCCACGATGTTGGTGGCGATGACGGTGCGCACGGGGGACTTGTCGCGGATCGGGGCGACCTGGCCCTCGTACAGCGCGTCGAGCACGACGAGCGTCTTGGCGTTGACGGTCTTGAGCTGGTGGAGGATCTCCATCGGCTTGTAGGTCGGGTTGATGCCGGAGGGGATGGCGCCGATGGAGGCGGCGCCGTAGTAGGCGACGATGTACTGGAAGGAGTTGGGGAGGAGCAGGGAGACGACGTCGCCCTTCTTGACGCCGAGCTTGTGCAGGGCAGTGGCGAAGCGGTCGATCTTGTCGTCCAGCTCGCGGTAGGTCATGAAGGCGCCGAGGAACCAGGCCGCGTTGTGATCCGGGTACTGGGCGACGGCCTCCTTGTACATCTGGCGCAGGGTCTTGGCCGGGAACTCCATGTTCCGCGGGACCTCGTCGGGCCAACCCGCCGCCTTCTGAAGCCAGGGCTTGCTCTCGTCGACGTGGAAGGGATTGCTCGTTGCCACGTGGCACCTCCACCGCTTGGTTGGTCTGCGCGGTCCCCCTCGGACCCCGCCCGGAGGGGCATCCTGCACGAAGCGGGAATTTCACGCAAGGGGCGCAAAGAGGCAAAGGGCGCAAGGGGGGGGCATTTTCCGCGTGACGGCCGGGCTGGACGGGACTATCGTTTCGGGTCGTGGCGATACGCTTGGTGCCCCTGGGGGGCCTTGGCGAAGTCGGGATGAACGCGCTCGTCCTGGAGGACGGGGACGACGCCATCCTCATCGACTGCGGCATCATGTTCCCGGAGGAGGAGGTCGGCATCGACGTGGTGCACGCCGACTTCTCCTATGCCGTGGGGCTGGGGCAGCGGCTACGCGCGGTGGTCCTGACGCACGGGCACGAGGACCACATCGGGGCGATCCCCTTCCTCCTGGCGCGGACGA
The DNA here is from genome assembly GCA_016218815.1 of Deltaproteobacteria bacterium. Lineage (GTDB taxonomy): Bacteria > Myxococcota_A > Polyangia > DRWM01 > JAAZOP01 > JAAZOP01. The sequence goes on along the minus strand of JACRCX010000059.1, from coordinate 77,835 downwards.
GGGTGCCGGTGTACGGCCCGGCGTTCGCGCTGGAGCTGGTGCGGGCGCGGCTGGCGGAGCACTCGCTGGGTTTCGTGCCCGACCTGCGCGTGATCAAGCCGCGCGAGCCGTTCTTCGCCGGATCGCTCGAGATCGAGCCGATCCGCGTCACGCACTCCATCCCCGACGCGGTGTCGCTGGCCATCCGCACCTCGATCGGCACCGTGGTGCACACCGGCGACTTCAAGGTCGACCTCAACCCACCCGACGGCCGCCACTTCGACCTGCAGCGCCTGTCGGAGTACGGCGCGGCGGGCGTCACGCTGCTGCTCTCCGACTCGACGAACATCGGCCTGGAGGGCATCACGCGGGGGGAGCGGGCGGTGGCGGACGAGCTGGACCGCGCGATCCAGGAGGCCGGGCAGGGACGGGTGTTCGTGGCGGCGTTCTCGTCCAACGTCCAGCGGCTGCAGACGGTGGTGGAGTGCGCCGAGCGGCACGGGCGGAACATCGTGCTCGCCGGCCGGTCGGTCTGGCGCCACATCGCCGCCGCCACGGGGCTCGGGCTGTTCCGCCTGCCGGCCGAGCGCCTGGTGGCGCCGGAGCGTTCGGGGGAGGTGCCACGCGAGCGGCTCCTGGTGATCGTCTCGGGCACGCAGGGCGAGCCGCGGTCCGGCCTGCCGCGCCTGTCGCTGGGCGAGCATCGCCATCTGCGTGTCGAGCCGGGGGACCTGGTGGTGCTGACCAGCCGGCACATTCCCGGCAACGAGATGGCCATCGCGCGGATGATCGACAACCTCGCGCGCCTCGGCGCCCGCGTCGTGCACGTCGGCAACCGTCCGCTCATCCACGCCTCGGGACATGCCCACCGCGAGGAGCAGAAGCTGATGATCCAGCTCGTGCGCCCGCGGTTCTTCATCCCCGTGCACGGCACGTACCAGCATCTCTTCGACCATGCGCGACTGGCCCGGGAGATGGGGATCTCGGCGACGATGCTGATCGAGGACGGACAGGTCGCGATCATCGACGAGGACGGCATGTCGCGCGGGGAGAGCGTGGCGGTGGAGCGGGTGCACCGGGACGGGCTGGCGGGGGTGAACCCCGAGGTGCTGCGGCAGCGGCGCGCGCTGGCCGACGGCGGCCTGGTCAACGTGTTCATCGTGCTCGACGGCGACTTCCGCCTTCTGGCGGACCCGCGGGTGATCTGCTGCGGGGTGCTGCCGGAGGACGACCTGGAGGTCGTGATGCCCGCGGCCTCGCGGCGCCTGCGCGAGGAGATCGACGGCGCGCCGGAGGGGGTGCGCTCGCAGCCGGACGAGCTGCGCGAGCGCTGCCGGCGCGCGACCCGGCGGTTCTTCGACGAGGCGGTCGGGCGCCGGCCGATCGTCCTGGTGAACCTCACCCTCGTGGCCGACCGCACGCACGTGTCGGTGGCCCATCCCTGCAACCCGCCGCGCGAGGCGCCCGAGGGGACGGAGGAGCCGAACGTGGACGTGGGCGACGGGGGGAGGGATTAGGGAGGGGGGGCTCCAGGTTTTCAGTTTTCAGTTTTCGGTTTTCAGTTTTCAGTACCCAGTCGTGGACGTCCGAGGAACAGGCGATGAAGCGGGAGAGGGACGGGGGGCGGGTTTCGTGGGATCGGTATTTCATGAACATCGCGCACGAGGCGAAGCGGCGGTCGACGTGCGACCGCAAGAACGTCGGCGCGGTGGTCGTGCGCGACCGGATGATCCTTTCCACGGGCTACAACGGGTCGATCCGCGGACTGCCGCACTGCGACGAGATCGGGCACATGATGGAAGGCGGGCACTGCGTGGCGACGATCCACGCCGAGGCCAATGCGATCCTGCAGGCCGCGCGCAACGGCATCCGCATCGATGAGGCGACGCTGTACACGACGGCGAGTCCGTGCTGGAACTGCTTCAAGCTCTGCGCGAACGCCGGGATCACGACGATCGTCTACGACGAGTTCTACCGCGAGGAGCGCATCTTCCGCATCGCGAAGCGCCTGGGACTGCGGATCCTGTCGTTGGAGGAGGCCGAGAAGGCGGCGAAGCCGCGCCCCGGAGGACCGGGACGGCGTTCCATCACCGAACCGCGCCCTTCAGGGCGCGGCTCCGGCAGGAGACCAGCCGCGGGCTGAAGCCCGCGGTTCAGATCCCTTCCACGAACTTGCGGATGCGGCGGCAGCCTTCCTCGATGCGCTCCATGGACGTCGCGAAGGAGAGGCGGACGAAGCCCTCGGCGCAGAAGGCGCTGCCGGGGACGAGCGCCACCTTGGCGTTCTCGAGGAGCCGGGCGGCCAGCTCGTCCGAGGTGCCCAGGCCGGGGGCTCCGCGCCCGAGGACCTCGCGCACGTCGACCCACAGGTAGAAGGCGCCGGTGGGCACGAACGGCTTGCAGCCGGGAATCGCCCCGCACAGCTCGACGATGCGGTCGCGGCGCTGGCGGAACGTGCTGCGCCACTTCGGAATGTCGTCCTGGGACCCGGTCAGGGCCGCGACGGCGCCCTTCTGGGCGAACGAGGTCGGCGCGGAGACGGTGTGGCCCGTGTACACGGCGATGGCCTTGGCCAGGGCCGGCGGGGCGACGACCCAGCCCACGCGCCAGCCGGTCATCGCGTAGGTCTTGCTGGCGCCGCTGGCGACGCAGACGCGGGACGCCGCGCCCGGGGCGACGTGGAGGACCGAGCGGTGGCGGCCTTCGTAGACCAGCTCGGAGTAGATCTCGTCCGACAGGATCCACAGGTCGTGCTCGCGCGCCAGCTCCGCCGCCGCGCCCAGGTCCGCCTCGGTCCACACCGCCCCGGTCGGGTTGGACGGGGAGCAGATCACGAGCGCGCGGGTGCGGGGCGTGACGGCCGCGGCGAGCTGGGTCGAGGACGGGACGAAGCCGCGTTCGGCCGTCCCCTCGACGAACACCGGCTTGCCGCCGGCGATGGTCACCTGGTCGGGGTAGGAGACCCAGCACGGGGTCGGGATGAGGACCTCGTCGCCGGGCTCGAGCGCGGCGAGGAAGAACTCGTAGATCCCCTGCTTGCCGCCGACGGTGACGGCGACGTTGTCCCTGGTGAAGGTGAGGCCGAGGTCGCGCGAGGCGCGGGCGGCGATCGCGATCCGCAGCTCGGGGATGCCCGCCTCCGGCGTGTAGCGCGTGAAGCCGGCGCGCAAGGCGGCCACGGCCGCGTCGGAGATGTGCGCGGGCGTCTCGAAGTCGGGCTCCCCCGCCCCGAACCCCACGACGTCCGCGCCCTGGGCGCGCATCGCGTTGGCGCGTGCGGTAATGGCCAGCGTCGGCGAAGGTTTCACGGCATCGTTGCGACTCGACAGTTTCGGCATGTTCCCTTCCCTCTTTGCGTCCTTTGCCTCTTTGCGCCCTTTGCGCGAAACCTCTACATGCAAGCGCGCGGCAACGGAGTTGACCCGAACAGATCATCGCAGCCAGCAGCGACGAGCGCCGCGACGCAGGCGTCGGTCTGCGACGCCGTCCGCGCCGCGCACAGCCGCTCGGCGTCATGGCCGCCCTGGCAGGTCGGGACCTGTTCCGCCGAGCAGTTGGCCGGATCGCTCCACGACAGCGAAAACGTGACCGGATCGCACTCGGCGTAGCGCGCGCACCACACCGGGTAAACGTCTCCGCAGCAGGTCGGGTCGAGCGGCGCGGAGCCCTCGTCGCAGGCGGAGGAACCACCGATCAGGGCGAGCAGCGACGCGGCGCGGAGCAGGGGAACAGGCATCGGATCCACCTCCCGAGGAACCACGGATATACACCAGTCGGGGGGGAAAGGAACCACCGATGAACACCGAAGGGGGGTGGCTCCGGGACCGGACCTGCCCTTCCTCTTTGCGTCCTTTGCGGTCCTTGGCGAGCTTTGCGCGAAATCCTGGTCCGGTTCCGGCGAGCGGAAGGTGGACGACCGCGCATGGATCGTGGCACGCTCACCCGCGATGGGCGACGCACGGACCGGCGCGGTGTTCCTGACGGGGGGGACGAGCTTCCTGGGGCGGCGCCTGCTGCTGGAGCTGGTGCGCACGGGGCGGCCGGCGTTCGTGCTGGCGCAGCCCGACGAGCTGCCGCGGGCGCACGCGGCGGTGGCGCGGGTCACGCGCCGCTACCCCAGCCCGCGCGGCTCGGTCCTGCTCTTCGCCGGCGACGCGCTGGAGCCGGGCCTCGACCTGCCGGGGGAGACGGCGGAGCGGGTACTGGGAGAGGCGACGGTGTTCGTGCACGCGCTGTCGTTCGGGCCGGGACCGCGACGGACGGCCGAGCGGGCGGCGATGGACAACGTGCGGGCGCTGGAGAGCGTGCTGGCCTTCGCCCACCGTTCGCGGGCGCTCGAGTCGTTCCTGCTGGTGTCCTCGACCGAGGTGAGCGGCGACTATCCGGGGACGTTCTACGAGGACTGGTTCGACGTCGGGCAGCATTTCATCGACGGGCTGGATCGCTCGGTCTTCGAGATGGAGGCGCGGGCGCGGGACGCGCGGCGGACGCTGCCGTTGGTTTGCGTGCGACCGGGCCTGGTGGTGGGGGACGCGGAGACGGGGGAGATCGACCGCGGGCACGGGTTGGGGCCGCTGGTCCGCCTGTTGCGGATGGGTCGGGGCTGGCCGGCCTGGCTGCCCTGGCCGGCGCCCGAGGGCGGGAAGTGCATCGTGCCGCTGTCGCCGGCGGACTACGTGGTGAAGGCGATCGTGGCGCTGGCCTCGATGCGCGCGTTCCGCGGTCACGCCTACGCGCTGGTCGACCCGCAGTCGCCGACGTTGCGCGAGCTGATGGACGACCTGTCGGATCGGATCGGCTTGGCGCACCCGCGGCTCTTCGCCAATCCCGTCGTGCAGCGGCACCTCCTGTCGCTGCCCGGCGTCCTGCCGGCGGTCGCGCGCGCCGGCGACGCGCTGGGCGTCCCGCTGCGCTCGCTGCGCCTGCTGCTGGGCCGCAACCGTCACGACGACGCCCGCGCCCGCGAGGCGCTCGACCCGCTCGGAATCGTCTGCCCCCCCTACACGACCTACGCGAAGCGCATCATCGAGGCGCACCTGCGGCCGGCGGCGTAGGTTTCGAGCCTTCCGTCCTGCTGGACGCCCCCTTCCGCGCGGTGCTACCCTTCCGCGCAGACGATCGTTGCGAAGGAAGGAGGAGGGACCATGGGCTCTCGATTCTTGAGCTGGATGACCATGATCGGGCTGGCTTGCGCCGCGGCGGCGGGATGCGGGGACGACGACTCCGCGGTCGATGACGGGGGGCGCGACGACGTCGTGCGCGAGGACGGCGCGGCGGACGCCGATGCGAACGGGGACGCCGAGCCGGACGCGGAGGGCGACGGCGGGGGCGAGGGGGACGCGGCGACGGGCACGCTCTCGGTGCTGGTGACGGCGTACGAGTGGTACGATCCGGACGGACACCCGGCCGAAGGCGCGACCGTGGCGCTCGACAAGCCGGGCGGGGAGCGGGTCGAGGAGACTACCGAGGCGGACGGGCGGGCGACGTTCGACGCGATCGACTGGTCGCTCGGCGAGGCCGCCGTCACCGCGGCCCTCGAGGGCTACGTCGTCAACAGCCGGACAGGCGTGGTCGAGGCGGACGGGGAGGTCGAGCTGGGCGTGGGGCGGCGCGGGCCGTCGCCGGACCTCGTGGAGCTGTCCGGGACGGTGACCGGGATGGCCGCGGACGCCAACACCCTGAGCGTCGGGACGACCGTGCACGGCGAGTCGTACTGGTCGAGCGGTCCGGACTGGTCGATCCAGGTGGAGCCCGGGGCGGCGTTCACGATCGTCGCGGCGGAGCGGCACAGCGGGGCGGGCTCGACGGGGCAGCACCTGGAGATGACGGTCGATCACTGGCTGCTGGTGGACCACGCGGCGATAACGGGCGCGACGACTTTCGATCTCGATTTCGCGACGGGGGCGACGCCGACGGTCGTGGAGGGCTCGTTCCCGATGCCGGCGCGGGTGGAGAGCCGCCTGCGCACGAGCGGCCTGGGTTGGATCACCACGTACCTGACGGTCGGCTCGGCGACGGTGGGGTACCCGACGGCCACCGACCCGTCGAGCGACTGGAACTCGGTGGTGTACACGGTGGAGTACGTGGAGCCGCCCGGCGTCGCGGTGGAGGACGTCCGCACGCAGTACTGCCTGGTCCAGAACGACGACTACTCGTGCGCGATCGAGGACGGTTATCCCGGCGCGGGGGTGCAGTCGGTGACGCTGCTCGACCTGCCGCAGATGACCCACCCGACCGGGGTGACGCCGTACCCGCTGCACGACCCGGTCGAGTGGGAGGCGTGGGACAACGACGTCTACCCGCTGTTGATCCTGGAGGACGACATCGGCCGCGTCTGGACGATCCGCGGCCCGATGGACGGGACGAGCATCGTCGTCCCCGCGCTGCCCTCGATCGTGGACGAGGCCGAGCTGCTGGGGACGGGGGTGGTCGAGGGCTCGTTCGCGATCTACCGCCTGCGCGCGGACGACGACACGCAGTGGGAGACGGTCGCGGCGGTCACGCCGTTGATCCTGGAGCTGTAGGCCGGCGACTTGTACGCCGGTTATCCGAACCGCGGGCTTCAGCCCGCGGCAGTGGCCGCGCCCTGAAGGGCGCGGTTCGGAAGTGGTAGGGGGGATCGTAGGCCTAGGGGTGGTTCGACTCGAGCTCGGTGACGTACAGATTGGCGGGGTTGTGCGCGGACTGCTCGTACGTGCCGACCCAGATGTCGTAGCGGCCGCTTTCGGGGGCGTAGAAGTCGACCGCCGGGGCGCGTTCCACACCCCAGTCCGCATGTCCGTGGTCGTCGTTGCAGCGCCAGCGGCCCGAGGGGTCGTTGATCAGCAGGGTCGCGTCGGCCTCGTTGTCGGTGACGACCCAGAAGCGGACGAGCGGGTACTGGCCGGCATCGGTCAAGGTGAAGTGGAAGTCGGGCTTGCGGGTGACGTAGGCCTGGCCGCACGGCTCGCCGGATTCCTCGTCGATGAGGCCCAGGGTCTTGATGTCGATGAAGTCGCGTCCGCCGCCGGCGGTGAGGGGGAAGGCCCAGGGATCGGGTTCGAAGCCCGAGACCAGCTCGCCGCCGCCGAAGTTCGCGTCCTCGTTGAAGTTCAGGACCTGCTGGGCCTCGAGGGCGCGCGCGCGGTAGGCGGCCGAGTCCAGCTCCGGGTTGCGCGCCGGCTCGGGCGGCGGCACGGGCTCCGTCGGCCCCTCGTTCTGGCCGTTCATGTGGACCACGCGCGTCGGCTCCGTCACCGGCGTCGTGACCGTGGGCTGTGTGGGCTGCGGGGCCGGCACCGTATAGCACGCGCCGATCGCCGCCGCCAAGAGCACGAACCCCGCCCGGATCCATCCGACCTGCTTTGCCATTTGCGCCCTCCCCCGGCAGCTTGCGCCGAATCCCAAGTACGGCGAATCCCCGTGCCGGGCGGCCGTCGTCTATCACGCCGCCCGGAGCCGCGCAAGCGCAAGCAGGCGGTTGACGCCCGCACCCCGCGCCGCTAGGTTCCCGCGCCGTGATTCTGCTCTCCGCCGACGATGTCTCCTTCGGCTTCCCGGGCCACGACCTGTTCGAGCACGTGACGATGGCGGTCCAGGAAGGCGAGCGCATCGCGCTGGTCGCGCCCAACGGCGCGGGCAAGACGACGCTCTTGCGCATCCTGCGCGGCCGCGTCGAGCCCGACGAGGGGCGGGTGGCGACGGCGAAGGACGTGACGATCGGCATGCTCGACCAGGAGCGCGAGCTGGCCGAGGCGGCGACCGTGGGCCAGGCGCTCGCCCTGCCCTTCGCCCGGCAGCTCGAACGCTCGCAGGACGCCGTGACGCTGGCCGAGAAGGTCGCGCAGGGCGACCGGCAGGCGTGGCACGACTACGCGCGGGTGCTGGGCGAGCTGGAGCTGGACGACGGGTTCTCGGTCGGGCACCGCATCGCGGCGCTGGGCGAGGACGTCGGGTTCTTCGAGGCGGACTTCCCGCGGACGCTGGGCACGCTGTCGGGGGGCGAGCGGCGCCGGCTGGCACTGGCGCAGCTCCTGCTCCGCGCTCCGTCGGTGATGCTGCTCGACGAGCCGACCAACCACCTGGACATCCGGCAGATGGAGCGGCTGGAAGAGCGGCTGCGGGCGTACAAGGGCGGGATCGTCCTGGTCAGCCACGACCGGACGTTCCTCTCGCGCATGGCGACGCGCGTGGACGAGCTGACCGACCGCGGGATCACCTCCTATCCGCACGGCTTCGACCGCTACGGCGAGGAGCGGCGCGTGCGGCTGGAGCACGAGTGGAAGGCGTACGACCTGCAGTGCGCCGAGATCCAGCGGCAGGAGGAGTTCATCCGCAAGAACTTCGCGGCGCAGAAGGCCAAGCAGGCCAAGAGCCGCGAGCGGTCGCTCCTGCGCATCTCGAAGCTGGATCGGCCGCGCGACATCTGGGGGCCGCCGACGGCGCGCAAGCTGCGCTTTCCGGAGGCGGCGCGGCCGGGCCGCGTGCTGCTCTCCGTCGAGAACCTGGGCTGGGGTCCGCCGGGCCGCGTGCTGCACCGCGGCCTCAGCTTCAACCTGCAGGCGGGCGAACGGATCGGCGTGATCGGCCCCAACGGCACGGGCAAGTCGACGCTGCTGTGGGCGATCGCCTCGGCGTTCGACCGGCGCGTCGCGGACTCCGGGCGCGTGGCGATCGTCGAGGGCGAGGCGCGGCTGGGCTACAATGTCGCCGCCGGCTACACCGACCAGACCCTCGCGGACCTCGACCCGTCCAAGACCCTGATCGAATCGGTGCGCGAGATCCGCGGCGAGCTGCCGGACGACGCGGCGCGCGAGTACCTCGGCAAGTTCCAGTTCCACGACGAGCACACGGGCCGCGAGATCGCCTCGCTGTCCGGCGGCGAGAAGGCGCGCCTGGCGCTGGCCCGCCTGCTGCTCATGCCCCGCAATCTCCTGCTGCTCGACGAGCCGACGAACCACCTGGACATCCCCTCGCGCGAGATCCTGGAGAGCGCGCTGGTCGAGTTCTCCGGCGCCGCCCTCCTGGTCTCCCACGACCGGACGTTCCTCGAGCGGACGACGACCCGCATCCTGCACATCGACCGCGAGAGCCTCGACCTGCAGTGGGGCGGTTACGCCGAGTTCGTGGAGCGCCGGCAACGCGCCGCCGCCCCGGCGCCGGCGGTGCGCCGTCCTTCCGTTGCGCCTTCGGCGAGGCAGGGGAGCGGGAACCGGCGAACAGGGGACAGGGAACAGGGAGCAGGGAACAGGGAGCAAGGGACAGGGATCAAGGATCAAGGATCAAGGATCAAGGAACCGGGAATGCAGGGCGGTCCGGCCCGGAACGATACCGCGAACGAGCATGCGGTCAGGAAGGCGGAGCAGCGGGAGCGGGAGCGGCTGACGCGGCGCCATCGGACGGCGGAGGAGGCGATCCGCAAGCTGGAAGAGGATCTGCGCGCGGTCGAGAAGCAGATGGCGACGCTCAGCTCGAGCGACTGGCAGAAGCTGGTCGACCTGGAGCAGTGGCGCGGGCGGACCAGAGCCGAAATCGAGCGGCAGACGCAGGAGTGGATCGAGTCCGGGGAAGCTTTGGAGCGGATGGGGGGTTGAAGTGAAGGCCGCGAGCTTCGCCCGGGGGGAAGTTCGCGCAAAGGACGCCAAGGGGGGGAAGACGCAGAGGACGCAAAGGGGGGAGGACCGGAGAGTGACAGGGATGGTCGCAGTTCGTGCCTTGGCGGTCGTTCTGGCGGCGGTGCTGGGCGCGGGGTGCGGGCGCGGGTCGGGCGGTCCTTCGAGGCCGGCGGCGCCGGTGGTGCGGGAGGACAGCAAGGACCTGGCGCTGTTCTGGTTCGACTCGACGGGGGCGGTGCACCGGGTGGAGAGCGTGGGCGACGTGCCGCTGGAGGCCCGCGACCGGGTGCTCGTCCAGCCGCTCGACGCCCGCGAGTCGTCCGGCGCCTGGGCGTTCATCGCCGACCTGCGCAAGCCCGGCGGCGACGGGAAGTACGCCGTGCAGGTCGTGACGCGGGAGGCGTACAGCGACGAGGTGCGGGCGCGGATGCGCGCGAGCCATCCCGAGCAAGAGCCGGCCTCGACCGGCTCCGCGGTTGCGGGCAGCCCGTCCGGTCAGGCGCCGCTGGTCGAGACGAAGCAGGTGGTGATCTACCTCACGCAGGGCTGCCCGCACTGCCGCAGGGCCAAGGAATGGATGACCCGGGCGGGGGTTCCGTTCGTCGAGCGGGACATCGAGGATGATCCCGCGGCGGCCCGGTGGGTGATGGAGAACACGGGGGCGACCGCGGTCCCGGTCTTCCAGGTCGGCAAGCGCGTCATCCAGGGGTTCGACCAGAACGCGTTGCGGCGGGCGATCGAGGAAGAGCTCGGGCTGCAGCTGCTCTAGGGGTTTCGCGCAGAGGGCGCAACCCTTCGACGAGCTCAGGGCGCCTCCGGCGAGGGAGGCAAAGGACGCGAAGGGGATGTCGGGGCTGGTTGGGGTGGGGCTGCCGGAACGGTGGGACTCGCTCTCGGCGGGACGGCGGGCGAAGAACCGGGTGATCGCGGCGGCGGCGCGAGGGACGCTGGAGCTGGCCACGGGGCTGCCCGGACGTGCAGCGGTCGGGTTCGGTGCGCGGCTGGGACGGCTGGCCGGAAGGATTGCGACTCACGAGCGGCGCCGGACGGAACGGCATCTTTGCACGGCGCTGGGGCTGGAGAACGACTCGCCGGAGGCGCGGCGGCTTTCGCTGGCGGTGTTCGAGCATCTCGGCCGCTCGGCGGGAGAGCTGGCGTGGGCGTGGCGCTCGGCCGAGCGGGTCCGCGAGCTGGTGCGCTTCCGGCCCGGCGCGCTGGAGACGATGCGGCGCCTCACGGCCGGCGGTCGCGGGGTGATGTTCGTCACGGGGCATTTGGGCAACTGGGAGCTTCTGGCGTGGGCGATCCGGCTGGCGGGGTTCCCGTCGTCACCGGTGGGCCGCAGGAGCTACGATCCGGGGCTGACGGAGCTGATGGAGTCGTGGCGGCGGCGGTGGGGAGCGACGACGCTGTGGCGGGAGAGCCCGCGGATCGCGGACGAGATCGTGGGGGCGATCGAGGGGGGTGTCTCGGTGGGGATCCTGATCGACCAGGCGGTCGATCTGCCGTCGGTCGAGGTCCCGTTCTTCGGACGACCGGCGCGAACGGTCGTCGGCCCGGCGCGCCTGGCGCAGGCGCGCGGCATCCCGGTGGTCGTGGGCTGGATGCACCGCCGCCCGGACGGCGTGCACGTCGTCGAGATCGTCGAGAGTCCCGCGACGGGCGACGTCCGGGCGTGGATCGCTTCGTGGAGCGCGACGCTGGAGCGGGCGATTCGCGACGAGCCGGCGCAGTGGGTGTGGATGCACGATCGGTGGCGAGCGGTCGAGCGGACGTAGGGAAGCGAGCGGACGTAGGGTGGCGAGCGGACGTAGGGAGGCGAGCGGACGAGCGGTCGTTGGGGGCGAGCGGACGAGCGGTGGGGAGTTGTTGGTTCTTGGTGGGTCGTCCCGGTCGAGTTGTTGGTCCGGACGGGGGGATCAGGGGCCGGGGCCGGCGGGCTCGGAAGGTTGGGCGGGGGGAGCGGCGGGGGCTTCGGTCGCGGTGGTCTGGCCGGCGGTCGTCTCGGCGGAGGCGCGGCCGACGTCGCCGACCGCCATTTCGTCCAGCACCGTGCGGGCGCGGGAGTCGTAGCCGGGGACGCCGACAAGCTGCTCGAGCAGGGCGGCGGCGCGAGTGGTGGCGCCGCTGCGGCGGTACGCGTCCGCAGCGCGCCAACGCGCTTCGTCGGCCCTTGCGTCGTCGAGATATCGGGCCAGGAACAGCTCGTAGGTCCGTGCCGCGTCGGACCACTTGCCCTGCCGCACATAGGCCTCGGCCAGGAGGTAGGTGGTATCCGCGCCGCGCGTCACCTGCCCGCGCAGGGCGTCCTCCAGGATCTCTTCGGCCTCGGCCGCCTGGCCTTCGGCCAGCCGCTGGCGTGCCGTCTCCACGTCATCGGCGGGGGGAGGGGGCGGAGGAGGAGGCGACGGGGTCGCGGGCGCGCCGGCCGAGCCGCCCCACCCCGCGGCGGGCGGGATGCTGACGGTCGAGGCGACGCTCACGCCGGCATACTCGTCGGCGTAGTAGTCGCGGCCGCCCGTTTCGGCGTCGCCGGCGACCCCTCCCTCCGCGACGCCGCCGTACGCGACCGCCGCGGGCTGGGCGGGCTCGGAGATGGCCGGAGGCGGGGGAGATGCCGAGGGCGGGGACGCGGGGGTCTCGCTGCCCGCCGACGCCGCACGCTCCGGGTAGCGGTATCCGTTCTCGGCGGCGGCCGTCTGCTGCTGTTCCCGGCGATCGTCGCTGGCGTCCGCGACGGCGACCACGGTGACCGGCGAAGCGTCGACCGGTGCGCTCGTGGCGCCGGTCGTGGTGTCGCCCGCGCCCCGGGCGGACGCGTCCGCCCGGGCCTCCGCGCCTTCGGTCGAGACTTCGACGCCGGTGACGAAACGGGTCGAGGAATCGCCGTCCGCCTCGCCCTCGCTGCGGCCGGCGGCGGCGCCGGTCGGAGCGGCTTGGGGCGCCGTGGTCGGCGTGGTCGCCTGGCCGCCACGCCGCACCGCCTGCTCTTCCCCGGTCACGGCCGGAAGCGACGGCTGGGCCAACGCGACATGGACCGGACCTTCACCGGGCCCGCGGGCGCGCTCGGACTCGTCGGGCGATGCGCCGGCCGCGGGGGCGCCGGTGACGACGGCCATGATCGGGGTCTCGGCCGGCGCGTCCGCCTCGCGGGTCGGGCGGGACGGGGCGATCTCGCGGTTGCGATCCTCGCCGAGGGACGCGCTGTCGGTGCTCGGCTCCGGAACGGACTCCCAGCGAGCGATCGCGGCCGGAGGCGCCCCGGCCGTGGGCTCGCCGGCGGAGGGAGCGCCGGGGGTGGGCGACGCGGTCGGGTTTTCCAGGCGTGCGACGATCGGACGGCCCGCGCCCCCCGCCCGCGATCCGTCTTCCCGCCCCGACAGGAGCAGGATGACGACGGCGACGACGGCGACGACGCCGGAGGCAACGGCGGAGGCGAGAAGAGGACGGCGAAAGACCGCCCGGATCGTGTCGAGCCAGCGCTCGAGCATCCCCGCCCGCTCGCCGTCGGACGCCTTCGCCGCATCGGCGTCGGCGCGTGCGGCGGCGAGGATCCGCTCGGTCAACGCGGCGGAAGGCTCGGGAACGGGCAGCGCGCGGACGGCGCCGACGGTGCCGGTCATGGCGGCGAAGTACGCCTTGCACCCGTCGCACGTCTCGAGATGGGAGCGGAGCGCGGCCTCGCGGGCCTCGAGAGGCTCGCCGAGGGCGAGGGCGACGAGATCGTCCTTCCTCTCCTCGCACGCGTCCGGCAGTCGCTCGCTCATGCTACGCCGTCACTCCCCGGTTTCCTCGACGCGACCGCGCAGGGCCGCGTGCAGCCGCTCCAGCGCGTAGCGCATGCGGCTCTTGACCGTGTTCTCGTTGCAGCCGACGACCTCGGCGATCTCCTGGAACGACAGTCCGCTCATCTCGCGCAGGGCGAACACCTCGCGCTGCTCCTTGGGCAGCTTGCCGATGGCCGCTTCGAGCACGGTCCGCATCTCCAGGTCGCCGGCTTGCATGTCCGTCTTCGCCTGCGGGTCGCCCACCAGGTCGCCCAGCGTCCGGCCCGGGTCTCCGTCGCGGCTCCCGAGCGGCTCGTCCAGCGACCGGTGCCGCCGGTAGCGCCGCTTGCGCATCTCGTCCACGGAGAGGTTCCGGGCGATGGTGTAGATCCAGGTCGTGAACTTCGCCCCCGTACGGAACGCGGCGCGGTTGTGGACCACGCGGATGAAGGTCTCCTGGGTCAGATCCTCCGCCGTCTCGACGTCGCCGACATGTCGCAGGAAGAAGCGGAAGACGGGACCCTGGTGTCGTTGGACCAAGGGGGTGAAGCAGGCCGTCTCCCCGTCCCGGTACCGCTCCATGAGGCGGCCGTCCTCGTCCCGCGGGGTTTCGGCCGGCCGGGCCGTGGGGGTCCGTTCCGCGCCGGGCGAGGATTCCTCGCGGGCTTCCGCCCCTTGCGCACCCTTGCTGGCCGTCATCGTGAGCGCCACGCCCGCATCCCGCCCCGTGCGGTTCGTGTAGCGCAGAACGGGTCGAGGGAGCAAGCGGGGTTGGGAAGAAGCGCGTCACGGGCCTTTCCTACGGGCCAGGACGGGCGGGGGATCTGCGGGGGGGGGGAGCGAGTCAGGAGTCATCAGTCATGAGTCGTGAGTCGACCCGGCCGGAACCGAACCGCGCCCTTCAGGGCGCGGCTGCGGCAGGGCATCGGCCGCGGGCTGAAGCCCGCGGTTCGGATCCGGAAGGCAGGCAATCCCGGGGTGTCATCCGAAGATCGTGGGACAGCCCCAGGTCGCGGAGATGTCGGTGACGGTGTGGGTCATGATGCTGTCGCAGTAGGCGCCGCAGAACTGCACGCGGGTGTGCTCGGCGTCCATCCACGACCAGCCGTTGTCGCAGGTGCCGTCGGTGTCGCCGGGGACGACGACGTCGTCGAAGTAGAAGTTGACGAGGTTCGGGTCGGCCGAGGGGTCCGGCGAGTGCATGTCGAACTCGCAGGTCGCGACCGAGCCTGCGATCTCCTCGAAGGTCGTGCGGATCGCGGCCGTGTCCTCGGCGAGGAACGCCATGCCGGTGCCGCCGGCGGAGGCCATGGCGTCGAGCGTGCCCATCCAGGCGCTGGTGCCGATGCCCATGACGAAGACCTGCAGGCCGGCCAGACGCATGTCGTCGATGATGGAAATCGTGCGGGCGTCGTCGAGGCAGTTGCCGGGGTTGAGGATGCAGCCGCCGAGCGGGTTGGTGCAGGTGCAGGAGGAGCCGTCGAGGGCATCGTTGCAGTTGGGGGCGCCGTCGGTGACGAGGAGGACGAACTTGGGATGGTCATCGGCGGCGAGGGTGTCGAGGTAGGCGCGGGCGTTCTGGAGGGTGACGGCGATCGGCGTGCCGCCGCAGGTGACCATGCTGCCGAGGCTGTCCAGGATGTTGATGGCGTTGCCCTCGGCGACCGGGACGACCGGCTCGTGCCCGGGCTCGCACTGGTTGGAGAGGCCGGAGCAGACGGCCGAGCCGGTGACGTTGGGGAAGATCATGAGGCCGAACCAGATCTCGAAGTCCATCGCGCCGGTCACGGCGTAGATCGCGTCGCGCGCGGGGTTCCAGTAGCCGTCGTCGAACATGGAGTTCGAGCGGTCCAGGACGATCAGCATGTCGGGGATGACGCGAGCGATGTCGAAATCCGCTTCATCGCAGACCTCGGGCGTGATGTCGGGGATCTCCGGGGTGACGAAGTCCTCCGCCCCCGGTTCGTCGGACGTCACATCGGCGTCGCCGCCGCCCCCGCCGTCGTCATCGACGACCTCGCCGGTCCCGCCGTCGTCCCGCCGCACGTCCGGATTCCCGTCGCTGTCCGAAGGCGAGCACCCGGCCGCGAGGGCGGCCAGCAGCAACGTCGTCCACCCCAAGACCCGCGTCCTTGTCCTCATGAAAACCTCCTCTTCCGCCTGCTCCTGCCTCGTCGCCGAAGGAAGGGTAGCACGCGCCGGATTTCGCGCAAAGGGCGCAAAGGGGCGAAGCACGCAAAGCGGGGGAAGGGAACAGGCGACAGACGCCCGGCGACCGGCGACCGACAACGGGCGGGGAAGGGACTTGTGGGGGGGGGGCGCGTCCCGTAGGCTCCGCCGGCGTGACGGTCGCGGTGCTGCTGTTCCTGGCCGCGGTGCAGGGTCTTTGCGAGTTCCTGCCGGTTTCGTCGTCGGGCCATCTCGCGCTGGTTCAGCGACTGCTGGGCTTCTCGGAGCCGCCCGTGCTGTTCAACGTGTCGCTGCACGTGGGCACTCTGTTCGCGATCCTCGCCCTGTACCGTCGCGAGGCGTGGGCGGCGTGCAGGGCGGGCTGGCGTTGGTTCGTGCGGCCGTGGAGGAGCGAGGGGTCATGGCGCTCGTTCTCCCCCGCCGATGAGCGCGAGACCGAAGCGCTGGGCGTCGTGCTGGCCACCGTCGTGACCGGGGCGCTCGCCTTGCCGTTCACGGGAACCGTCGAGCGGGCGACCGGGAGTCCGATGGCGCTCGGCGTCCTGTTCCTCACCGGCGGCCTGCTGCTGGGCGCCACGCGGTGGGCTCCGCGGGGAACCGGGGCGGTGACGCTCGGTCGGGCCGCGCTGATCGGCGTGGCGCAGGCGGTCGCGGTCCTTCCCGGAATCTCGCGCTCGGGCCTGACCATCGCGGCGGCCCTGTTCCTCGGGATCGAGCCGCAGGCGGCGGCGCGCTTCGCCTTCCTCATCGCCGTCCCGGCCATCCTCGGGGCCGAGGTCGCCGGTGCGCTGGGCCACCTTTCGGGCGCGGCGATCCCGGCGTGGCAGCACGTCGCGGGTGCCGTCGTGGCGGCGCTCGTCGGATTCTTCGCGCTCTGGACGCTCGTGGCCCTCGTGCGCCGCCGGGCACTCCACTGGTTCGCCCCGTATCTTGCCGTGCTGGGAATTGTCGTCCTGGTCTTCGTACGGTAGCAGGGCCGACCAGTACTATGGCACGACGTCGCCGGCGCCGCGGGGCTCGAGCTTGAAGTCCGCGTGCGTGAAGCGCAGGACGCCGGCGAGACGCGAGAAGGTGTTGCCGGGGACCGGGTCGGGGAGGATGCGGTAGAAAGCGTCGTCCACGCGCAACGCGCCGTCCACCTCGAACTCGTTGTAGTCGGCCGGCGCGTCGGGATTGGCATCGGTCACCGCCACGCTTTCCACCACGACCAGAACGCCTTCGTAGGATTCGGCCAGCGAGCCGCCGGTGGCGACGTCGGCGGGCAGGACGACCTCGGGCACGGCCGGAGTCCCGGCACCCCGTCGCGTGAGCACCGGCGAGGATATTTCGGACTCGCCCGCGTATTCCTCGTAGGTGCCGCTGACGTCGACCCGATCGCCGACGGCGACGGCGGGCGCGCTGCCGGCGTAGACCAGGATGCCGCCGTACGGGCCGCCGCCCGGTTCCTGGACAAAGGCGCCGTCGGCGAAGACCGCCGTGACGACCACGTCCTCGAAGAAGACGGTGGAGCCCTCCGCGGGATGAAGCGGCCGGGCGGCGTCCTGGACGTCGTAGATCGTGAGCGCCGTCCTTTCGCACGCGTCGCCCGTGCCGTCCCCGTCGGCGTCGGCCTGCGACGGGTTCTGGACGCGCGGGCAGTTATCGATGACGTCGGCCACGCCGTCGCGGTCGACGTCCGTGGGGTCGGGCGGCGGGCAGGCGAGCGAGCCGGGGTCGAGCGGGCACGGGTCGCAGGCGTCGCCGGCGCCGTCGCCGTCGAAGTCGGACTGGGCGGGATTGAAGACGGCGGGGCAGTCGTCCGCGGCGTCGTCCGCACCGTCCCCGTCCCCGTCGTCCGCGGTCGGCGTCCCGGTGATGTCGCCGCGGCCGAAGCGGCAGGCGGGGGGAGGCGTGCAGGCGAACAGGGGCGCCAGGTCATACTGGCAGGTCGTGGAGAGGTCGGCGGGGTCGTAGTCGTCGTCGGTGAGCCGGGCGGCCTCGAGCGCGGTGCGGAGGCGCGCCGTGAGCTCGGCGAGGGTCTCGTTGCGGCCGTCGGTCGGAGAGTCGGTGGTCTTGACGCAGATTGTCTTGGGGGTGCCGCAGGCGTCGACCGGCTCGCAGAATGGCGTCGCGAGCGGCGCGGCGAGGTCCTCGTCGCCGGCGAGCAGGCGGCCGCCGCGCAGGACGAGCGCGACGTCCTGCGGCGCGGCGGCGATCACCGCACGGTAGGGGTCGAGACGGTCGCCGTGGATGACGGTGACGTCGGCGAGCAAGCCTTCCTGGAGTCGCCCGACGAAGGCATCGATGTGCAGGACCTCGGCGGCAACGCTGGTCACGGCCTCGACGAGCTGCCGGTCGGTCCAGGCGTCGTCGTAGTAGACCGCGTCGAGGTCGTCGACGCACTTCAGCTCGTCCAGGACGCTTGCGCTCCCGGAGGGCAGCCAGTCGGGACCGAGGGCGACGCGCACGCCGAGGTTGCGGGCGACGGGGATGTCGGTGGTGAGGCCGTAGAGGTCGACGTTGGAGCGGGGCGACCAGATGAGCCCCGCGCCGGCGGCTGCCAGCCGGGCCAGCTCGATGGTCCCGGCGCCGGTGCCGTGGATCACGGCCGTGCCCGGGAGGATGAGGCCGAGGTCCGCCAGGGTGTCGAACTCGGCGCGCGACGCCTCGTCGAGCCCTTCGCCGATGTGCGGCACGAAGGCATCGATCGAGCCGTCGGCGAGGCCGGCGACGATGTCCGCGGCGTTCGAGGCGCTGAGGCCGGAGATGCGCGAGACGCGCTCCTCCATGGTCCAGCCGGAGAAGCCGTTCACGCCGCGCATGTCGAGGTTGCGCAGGATCGGGTCGGCGCAGGCGGCGGCGCCGGCGGAGCCCTGGACGGAGGTGGCGCCGCCGAGCGCCATGCGCGCCTCGCCGTACTTGTCCATCTGGCACTGGAGCGAGCCTTGCAGCTCGTCGTACGGCCGGCCGAAGGACCAGTATTCGGGAGTGCCCTGCCAGTCGTAGCGGGAGAGGTAGAGCCGCGTGCCGTGGTTCCAGCGGGGCTGGATGCCGTAGGCGATATGGTCGTGGGCGTCGATCAGGCCGGGCAGGATGACGCCGGCGGTGCACAGGAGGGTGCCGCCGGAGGCCTCGGGCCGGGTCGAGCAGTCCTCGGCGACGCAGATGATACGTCCCGTGGCGGTGTCCAGCAGCACCTCGCCGTCGGGGATGGCGTCGTCGGGGGTGAGGACGGTGCCGCGGAGGGTGAGGCCGGCGCCGGCGCCGACGGTGGTCGTGCAGGGCCGCCAGAGCGGAGGGATGTCGCTGTCCCCGCCGTCATCGCCGGCGTCAGACGCGTCGCCGTCGGCGTCGGATTCCGCGTCCGCGTCGGGGACGACATCCGGCCCGGCGTCGCCGCCGGAGCCGTCGTCGCCGCAGCCGAGCGGCAGGAGAAGAGTTGCACTGAGCAGGACCATCCGCAGGAGGGATCCGGTTCGCATGACGGGCAAGGCTAGTCGGGACTGAAGGGGGCGGCAAGCCGGGGGGAACGCGCGCTCACCCTTCGACTCGCTTCGCTCGCTCAGGGCTGCGTGGCGCCCCTATTTGGGAAGCAGCAGGCGGAGCATCTCGCGCGCGACGAGCGGGCCCTTGATGCGCCAGCGCTCTTCGTTCACGACGAGGGCGGCGACGGCGTAGGTCGGAACGCCCGGGGTGGGGGTGCCGGCGGGTGCGAAGCCGACGAACCAGGAGTAGGCCATGAAGGGATTGGGGTTGGAGAGGGACCCGGTCTTGCCGGCGACGGGGAAGGTGATGAACGGCCGGCCCTGGCGATCGGTGAAGTCGCGTTGGCCGGTGCCCGAGTCGACCGTCTGGATCATCATCTGCGCCAGCGTCGCGGCGGTTTTTTCCTGGATGACGCGCCGCAGCGAGCGCGGCTCGACGTGCCAGGCCTCCGTCCCGTCGGAGGCGAGGACGGCATCAATCAGGGTCGGCTGCGGCATGCGGCCGCCGCGGGCGATGGTGGCGGCGAGCACGGCGCCGTGCAGCGGCGAGAGGCCGACGTGCCAGAAGCCCGCGGCGGTGCGCGCGAACTCGAAGCGCTCCTGCGGGATCTCCACGGGGCTGACGTCGAGCGCCATGTCGAACGGGACCGCGCGGCCGAAGGCGAAGCGTTCCGCGTAGCGCAGGAGGACGCGCGGGGACAGGTTCCCGTCGGCCAGGCGCGCCAGGACGGGGTTGATGCTCTTGGCCAGGCCGTCGGCGAGGGTGGCGCACGCGACGCCGGTTTCGCCGTCGGCGAAGGTTCCTTCGATGTCCTTGTTCGTGAGCTTGCGGACGCCCGAGGCCGCGCGGTAGCAGGTCGACTCGGTCGGGGCAACCTTGGCGTCCTCGATCAGCGCGGCGCTAGTCACGAGCTTGAAGACGGAGGCGGCGGGAAACGACGCGTCCAGCGGCGTCGGGCGCTCGGTGGGCGCGCGGGACCGGCCGGCGAAGACGACCACGCGGCCCGTCTCGACCTCGATGGCCACGGCGGCCGCGACCGGCACGTCGTATTTCTCGAACAGGTCCAGGATCGCCTGCTGCACGTCGGGCCGCAGCGAGAGCACGGCGGTCGAGCCGTCCGGCAGGTGCTGGACCATCTTGTCGCCTTCGACCACGGCCTGGCCCGGGTCGATCATCAGGCGTACGCGCTCGATGTCCACCGGACCGCTCGGGACGGGAGCCTCCTCGGCCGGCTCCGCGGCGACGGGCGGCGGGGCCGGCGCGGCCTCGTGGACCGCCGGGGTCGCGGGCGCCGCGGGGGGCGGCGGGGCGTCCGGGGCCGGGGCGCCGGTGCGCAGGAAGGCTGCCAGGGCGGCGCCCGTCGCGAAGAGGACGCCGCCGATGACGAGGGACTTTGGGATCCGTTTGCGGGTGCGCATGGTTCCGCCTTCTGGTGACGGTGTACGGCACGGCGGCCCGGGGGTCAAAAAAGCGGCGAAGGGCCTTCCTTCGAATGGGGGGTTCCGGAAGTTCGCGCAAAGGGCGCAAAGAAGCGCAAAGGACGCAAAGAGGAGGGGCGGCTACCAGAAGTCCTGGTAGCGCTTGATCAGGACCGTGGTGGCGGCTTCCAGGACCAGCATCAGGCCCAGCACCCAGCGCCGCCGCTCGAATTCGAGGCCGGAGATCGCCCGGCCGGCCGACAGGCAGATGAACGGGACGAGGAACAACCACATCCGGGCCGTCTCTCCGCGGGTGCTGCCGAGGAAGGCAGCGGCGAGGATCGCGGCGAGCAAGGCGAGCGTGAAGACGGCGGGGCCGGCGATGCGCCGCAGGTCCCGGAGCGTCGCGACCCTGCGCAGATCGACGAGGTAGAGGCCGAGGACGGGCACGCCGAGCCACGAGCCGAACTCGGCGAGGTTGGTGATTCCGGAGTTGAGGACGTCGCGAGCCGACCAGTCCCAGCTTTTCCAGTGGGCGTGGAAGCTCATCGCGGCCTGCCAGCGCCGGATCGGATCGTAGTGCAACAGGACCAGCAGCAGGAGGCCGGCCAGGACGAAGCCGGCGACGAAACCGGCCGAGACACGGAAGGCGGAGCGGAGCCGGACCCTCCATCCGGACGCGGCATCGGTGAACGCGACGGGCGCCAGCAGCAGCGCCGGGAGGAGGCAGACGAGGCTGAAGGAGAAGAAGAGGGCCACGTTCATCCAGGCACCGGCCAGGCAGGCGCGAAGGGCGCTTCTCCTGCGGGCCGCGGTCAGGGCCAGCAGCGCGGCCGTCGCCGCGAGCAGCGGGAAGAAGACCCCGTCGGTGTGCAGGGTGATGAGGGAGACGGACGGCACGAGCGCGTAGAGCGCGCAGGCGACCAGGGCCGCGTGATGTCCGCCGTACCATCTGCCGAGGCGATACATCGGCCACAGGACGAGAAAGGTCACGAAGGGCCACGTCAAGGCGGCGAAGGTCTCCAGCCATCGCAGACGTTTCTCGGGGGGAAGGGGGTTGACCCAGTTCGCCGCGCGGGCCGTGGCCACGTAGAGCAGGAGCTGTCCGGGCGGCTTGGTCCGGCAGTAGTCGCCCATCCAACCGTCGCGCGCCAACTCCTCGTAGTGCGACAGGACGTTCCCGACGTCCCGGACGCGGACGGCGACGCGGGCGAACTCCGCGTGGCCGGAGGTCCGGATGCGATCGCGGATGCCGTCCAGCCCGCGGCCTTCGGCCCAGCCCATCCCCATCTGGGTCGCGTAGCCGAGGAGGATCAGCGCGGCGATCGACGCGGCCGCGGACCTGGGACGCCGGAAGACCCGGTGGAGCAGGGCCGCGCCGAGCAGGAACAGCGCGGGGACGATCCAGAACGCCCGAAGCGGCTTGTCCTCGAAGGGGAAGAACCACCACGCCAAGCCCGCCAGGACCGGGACGTTCCCGGCGAGTGTCACGCCGTGCGCGAGGGTCCATCCTGCGATCCGCAGGGGAAAACCCTGGAGCGATCGCCACGCAGACAGAGCCCAGGCCATCGCCCGTTACGCTACGCCAGTACCGCGCGGGACACCAACCGGAGTTCGCGCAAAGAGCGCAAAGGACCGCAAAGCACGCCAAGGTGGGGCGAGCGGCTGGTGGCTGGTGGCTGGTGGCTGGTGGCTGGCAGGGGCGGGCCCACGTACATGAAAGGCGGTGTTGCGAATTGGGAATGGGGAGAGGGTGGAATCGGACGCCGAGGGGCTGTGGGTCCGGGCGGTAGCGCACGGCAGGAATCTCGCATACGATGCCGCGCGGGGACGGGGCGGTGGAGGACCGGGGATGGACTTCAGCGAGGCGAGTTGGCTGCGGCCGTCACGCCCCCCGACGGGCCGCTCGACCACGGAGCTGCTGGACCTGGCGGCCTTCGCGGCGCGCTCGCGGCTGCTGGCGGAGTCGATCGCGGCGGAGGACGCGCGGGCGGTCATCCGCAAGTCGCAGTTGCCGGAGGACCTGACGAAGGGGGTGGAGTTCCTCCTCGGGGTGTATCGCGGGCGGAAGCGCAAGGTGATGCAGGCGCCGGCGCTCCTGCACCCGTTGCGGGCGTCGATGGTGGTGCGGGAGATCGCGGTGCCGGCGCCGCCCGGGGCGGCGGCGGCGGCGTTGTTCCACGACTACGTGGAGGACACGGCGGGGGCGGCGGACGAGGCGTTCTTCGCCGGGCTGGGCCTCCCGAACGCGAAGGAAGTGGCGCGCTGGGTCGATCACCTGACGCGGCGCGGGGATGAGAGCTACGTGGCGCACATTTCCCGGGTGTGCACGGATCGGACGGCGATCGTGCTCAAGGCGGCCGACGCGATCGACAATCTGCTCGACCTGCGTGCGGCTCCGGAGAGCGTGGCGGACGAGGTCGACCTGCGTCAGGCGTTCGCGCAGGCGGCGGTTTCGCCGATGGTGCGGGAACAGCATCCGCCGACGCCGCGGATCCGAGGCGAGGCGCGGTTGTACGCGACCTGGAAGTGTTTTTCGCTGATCAACCTGGCGCATCGTGCGGCGCTCTCGCCGTTCGCGGGGGAGGACGCCTGCCGGCGTGCCGGGCAGCGCGAGTGCCTGCGCATCGCGATCCACCTCATCCGCTACCACGTCGAGGAGGGCGAGAGAGCACGGCTCCTGGAGCAGCACGCGCGCTACTGCCGTTCGCCCGACATCACGCGCATCACGCCGCCGCGGCCCGATCAGTCGGGCCCCGACGGCCTCTCCCTGCTGATGATGCGCCGGTCCGAGCACAAGGGTTCGTTGGAGAACTTCTACGCCGACAAGACGGCGATGCTGCTGTCCACGCTCGCGCTGCTGGAGATCTTCAACCGCCTGCGCGACCCGCGCTTCTCCGTCGCCGGGCTCGAGGCGATGTAGGGCCGCCGGGCTAGAGGACGCGATCGAGGCGGGCGTCGAGGGCCGCCTTGGGGATGGCGCCGCGGACCTCGTCGATCTGCAGCGGTCCCCGGCAGACGATCATCGTGGGGATCGACTGCACGCCGAAGCGGGCGGCCGAGCGGGGGTTCTCGTCGACGTTGATCCGGACGATCTTCAGCTTCCCGGCGCGTTCGGCCGCGATTCGCTCCAGGATGGGGCCGCTGATCTTGCAGGGCCCGCACCACGGTGCCCAGAAGTCGACCAGCACGGGAATCGGGCAGTCCTCGACCTCCGGGCGGTAGGTCGCATCGACCACGTCCACGACCCGGCGCGGAAAGATCTTTTCGCCGCACTTGCCGCACTTCGGATCGTCCTTGGCCCGGGCGCGCGGGAAGCGGTTGCGCGTGCCGCAGGCCGCACACGGGTACTCGACCTTGTCGACGGTCTGCGTCGTCTGCTGCTCCATGCTGGCAACTCCCTCTCCCCTTGGGCGCCGTCCCTCCCCCCACCTACGCGAAACCTGTAAGGATCGGCGGCGGGGCTGTCAACGCCCCGCCCGGCACGGATTCCCGGTTCCCAACCGCATCGGGATCGACTATAGGCAGCGGGCGGGGATGGAGCCATGAAAAACCTGCAAGAAACCTTTGTCGAGCTGCTGCGAAGGGCCGCCACCGATCTGCCGCACGACGTGGAGGATGCCCTGACTCGGGCGCAGAACGAGGAGCGTCGCGGCACCGCCGCGCACTCTGCCCTCAGCATCATCCTGCAGAACGCCGTTGCGGCCCGCGAGGCCTCCGCCCCGCTGTGCCAGGACACGGGCACCCACACGTGGAGCGTGTACCTGCCGGACGGGGCGAAGACCGAGCCGATCCTCAAGGCGATCCGCGCCGCGACGGTCGTGGCGACGCGGAAGTCGTACCTGCGTCCGAACCAGATGGACTCGCTGTCCGGCAAGAATTCGGGCGACAACCTCGGCGTGGGCCATCCCGGCGTCCATTTCGTGCCGTGGAACAGGAGTGGGATGCACGTCGACGTCCTGCTCAAGGGCGGCGGCTGCGAGAACTGTTCGATGCAGTATTCCCTGCCCGAGCAGCGGCTGGGTGCGGGGCGCGACCTGGCCGGGGTCCGCGCCTGCCTGCTGGACGCCGTGCACCGCTCCCAGGGGCGCGGCTGCGCGCCGGGCGTCCTGGGAGTCGCGATCGGAGGTGACCGGACGACCGGCTACGCGACGGCCAAGGAGCAGTTCTTCCGGCCGATCCAGGACGTGAACCCCGATCCGCGGCTGGGCGCGCTGGAGAACGACGTCTTGTCCTGCGCCAACCGGCTGGGGATCGGGCCGATGGGCTTCGGCGGCCGGACGACGCTCCTGGCCGTGAAGATCGCCGGGTTGCACCGGCTGCCGGCCTCGTTCTTCGTCACCGTCGGCTACATGTGCTGGGCCTGCCGCCGGGCATCGGTGGCGCTCGAGGGCCGGAACGTCCGGTTCTCGCAGAACGCGCTGGCGGGACGGCCGCGCCGCCCCGCCGTGTAGGCGGGCGGGCGGAGGGAGGCGAAGATGACCGTGCGCGAAATCCAGACGCCCCTCGACGAGACGACGGTCCGCTCGCTGCGGGTCGGCGACGAGGTGTTCCTCTCCGGGCTCATGGTCACGGCCCGCGACGTGGCCCACAAGTTCATGGTGGAGAAGAAGCCGACCTTCCTGCGACCGCTGCTGCGCGGTTCCGCCATCTACCACTGCGGCCCCGTGATGAAGAAGGAGCGCTCGGCCTGGAAGGCCGTCTCCGCCGGCCCCACGACGTCCGCGCGGGAGGAGCCCTTCACCGCCGACGTGATCCAGTCGTACCGCGTGCGCGCGATCGTCGGCAAGGGCGGCATGGGACCCCGCACGCTCGAGGCCTGCCGCCGCTTCGGCGCGGTCTATCTGCACGCCGTCGGCGGCGCGGCGGTGTCGCTGGCCCAGCGCGTCGTCCACGTCCGCGACGTGCTCAAGCTCGACGAGTTCGGCATGCCCGAAGCATTCTGGGTGTTCGAGGTCGAGGGTTTCCCGACGGTGGTGACGATGGACGCTTCGGGCGCCTCGCTGCACGCCGAGATCGCGGCCCGCTCGCACATGGCGCTCGAGCGGTTCCTGGGCAGGGCGATCAGGTGAACGAGTCGGCAGTCGTGAGTCAAGAGTCGTGAGTCGACGGTGGTGAGCCCGGCAACCACCGACGCACGCGTTGAGGTGCCCGTCCGGGACTCATGACTCAAGACTCAAGACTCAAGACTCCCCGCCGCTTCCACCTCGTAGCTCTCGGCTGCCCCAAGGCCCGCGTGGAGGCCGAGGCGACGCTGGCGGCGCTGCTCGCGCGGGGCCTGCGGCCGACCGACGACCCGGGCAAGGCCGACGTCCTGGTGGTCCACACCTGCGCTTTCGTCGAGGATGCGCGCAAGGAGAGCGTGGACGTGCTGCTGGAGTTGGCCGCAACGCGCCGGGGCCGGCGCCCGCGGCTGGTGGCGGTCGGGTGCCTGCCGCAGCGCTACGGCGAGGACCTCCTGCGGATGCTGCCCGAGGTGGATGCCGTGGTCGGCTGCAACGATCTGGCCCGCGTCGCCGACGCGGCGCTGGGGACCGAGCGCGTGCTGCTGTCGCAGCGACCCGGGGCGCAGGAAATGGAGCCGCTGGCCTCGCATGCCTCGCAGCTCCGCCACGTCCGCTATCTCAAGGTTTCCGAGGGCTGCTCGCGACGGTGCGCCTTCTGCGCCATCCCCGCGATTCGCGGGCCCGCTCGCAGCCGGCCGCAGGCTACGCTCGTGGAGGAGGCGCGCCGGATGGTCGGCGACGGCGCGGTCGAGCTGGTTCTCGTGGCGCAGGACGTGAGCCGCTACGGTGCGGACCGCCTTGGCGACCGCGCGGGTCCGCCGCTGTTGCGACTGCTGGAGCGTCTCGGCCGCTTGCCGGCCTTGCGTCGGCTGCGGCTGCTCTACCTTTATCCGGACGCGCTGGACGCCGCGTTCCTGCGCGGGCTGCGCGAGACGCCCAAGGTCGTGCCGTACTTCGACGTGCCGCTGCAGCACGTGAGCGACGCGATGCTGCGCCGGATGCGGCGGGGCACGCGCCGCCGCAACATCGATGCGCTGCTGGATCGGATCCGCGCGACGTTCGCCGAGCCGACGATCCGCTCGACGTTCATCGTCGGGCATCCGGGCGAGACGGCGGCCGATTTCCGGGTGCTGCTGCGCTTCGCGCGCACGGCGGGCCTCGACCGCATCGGCCTCTTCCGCTACAGCGACGAGGAGGGGACGGCGGCGTTCGGGATGGCGGACAAGGTGTCGCGGGGGACGGGCTGGGCGCGGTTCCGCACGTTGCGGGCGGCCGCGCGGGCGGCGATGCGAGAGAAGCAGCGCCTGCTGCGCGGCCGGGTCGTCGAGGTACTGGTGGACGGTCCCGCGCCGGAGAGCGAGTGGCTGCGGGTCGGCCGCACGGCCGCGCAGGCTCCGGAGATCGACGGGGTGACGTACCTGACGGGCGGGTTGCCTCCTGCGGGCAAGTTCGTCGCCGCCCGCATCACGCGCACGTCGGAGTCGGACCTGGTGGCGGACTTGCGTGTCGGGCCGGTGGGCTGAGGTTCAAACGCACTCCCGCAGGAACAGCCGCTGGACAATCGCCTCCATGAAGGCGGTTTATCCGGATAATCTTCCCTGGCAAGTCAGTTCGGCTCGATCGTGTTCGTGGTGAAGGACCTGGGGCGCGGCTGTGGATGACGCACCGGGGAGGAAGGCGCCGGCTGCGTCTCGCCGCTACGGGGAAACCTCCCACACGCTGTCGCCGACGACGTAGCCGCGGCCGGTGGAGGGGTCGACGAGGCCGGCGCCCCAGCCGAAGCCGCGCGGCTCCTCGCAGGTGGCGGAACGGGCGAAGGACAGCGTCCCGGAAGCGAACGTCGCCGCGAATTCGTCGACGCCGTACGGCTCCGGCGAGACGATGACGTACCCGTCGGGCAGATCGAGGCCGCTGAGCGCGCGGCAGGAAATCGTCGGCAGGTCGCCGGTGACCGAGAGGGTCTCGACGGTGCCCGTCGCCGTCGCGATCCGGTAGGCGTCGTGCAGGTTCGTGGTCGTGAACGGATCGCCCGGCGACGGGTGCCGCTCGCCGAAGATGACGTAGAGATCGGCGCCGCCGTTCGCCAGGCGCAGGAGCGGAGCGGAGCGGGCGAGCGGCAGGGTGGCGACGGTGCGCCACGTCAGGGAGGCCAGGTCGAGCGCGGCGACGTCGGCGAGGTCGACGACGGTGCTGCCGCCCTCGAGCCGGTACCCGCCGACGACGTACATCGTGCGCGAGGCGGGATCGACGATCGTCGAGTGCCACGTCCGCGCGGCGGGGGGGGGTCCTCCCACCACGGCTTCGGTCCAGGCCGGGGTGGGATCGGCGCGGTCGAGCACCCAGACGCCGGCGGTTTCGCCGCCCGTCGCGGGGTCGGAGCCGGCGAAGCGCACGACGCGGTCGCCTGCGGCGTCGTAGGCCAGGCTGTGCCCGGGCGGCGTGGACGACGGCCAGGTCGGCGCGCCGTCCGCATCCTGCCAGACGTACTCGCCGGCCCGCACCGCCATCGCGGCCAGGCCGCCTTCGGACGCGGCCAGGATCTCCCCGCGGGTCGTGTCGAAGGTGGAGGCGATGGGGTCGAGGCCGACGATGCCGGCGTCGACGGCGACGCTCTCGCCCTCGTGTCCCGGGCGCAGGTCGACCCCGCCGACGCCGCCGCCCTGGAGGGTCAGCGAGCGCCGGCGTTCGCGATCGTCCGCGCCGTTCCAGCCGGCGCTGGCGCAGCAGCGGCCGAGGTTGTCGTTGATCGTGCTCCACATCCCGGCGTCGGAGAAGGCCCAGGCGCCGGTGACCATCATCTCGCCCATCCACGGATCGATGTAGGGGTGGTCCTGGAGGACGACGACGCGGCGGCCGGTATCGTCGTACATCGCCTGCGCCGGGATGATCCCGAACATGCTCTCCTGGCGCGCCGGTCCCGAGCCCATCGGCGGCAGACGCGACCAGGTGGTCCCGCCGCCCAGGCGCAGCTCGTAGAAGACCGCGTCCAGGTAGATGGTGAAGTCGGGCGGCGCGCCCTCGACGACGAGCTCGCCGTAGCCGAGCAGCCGGTGTCCGGTCGGGTCGTAGGAGACGTAGTTCTGGTCGAAGCCGCCGGGCGAGTCGATGGTCACCTCGGCCTCGGGCTCCCACGACACCGCGTCGCCCGCAATGGCGGCCCGGTCGGAGGCCTGGGCGAAGCGGAACGCGCGGTAGTGGGTGCCGTCGCCCTCGGGGTAGATCCACGAGAACATGACACCGTCGGCGGGAGGCGGCGAGGTCGGCGCGAGCCGCGTCATGGTCGCGCCGCCGGCGTCGTCGAGCGCCACGGAAACCAATTCCATGTGATCGCCGATCCCGCCGTCGCCGGGGCGGCGCATGGCGTAGCCGAGGAGCACGGTGCGGTCGGGGCCCGGGTCGTAGGTCGCGCCGACGACGTAGAGCGGCGGCGGGTCGCCGCTCACGGTCAGCGAGACGGGCTGTTCCGCGCCGGGCTCGAGCGACGCGCCTCCGAGGTGGTCGGTGGTCGGGCCGATGTAGGAGGGGAACTCGAGCAGCACGTCATGCGCCTCGTCCACGACGTGCTCGGCCGTCCACCCGCCGCCGCGCAGGAGGGACAGTCCGAGGGTGGACGACGGCTCGCAGGTCGCCGGGACGTCGGCATCGGCGTCGGCGTCCGCGTCGCCGTCGGCGCCGTAGGGCACGCAGACGCCGTAGTAGCACTCGTACCCCGGTCCGCAGGGCGGGACGCATTCGTCGGCGTCCGCGTCCGCATCGGCATCCGCGCCCGCCTCCGCATCCGCTTCGGCGGGCAGGTCCGCTCCATCGCTGGGAACGTCCGCTCCGTCGCCGGGCACATCCGCGCCGTCGGCGGGGGTGCCGCGGCCGTCGTCGCAGGCGCCCCAGAAGGCGCCGGTCACGATGGACAAGGTCAGCAGGGTGCGGTTCATCTCTTCCTCCCGTCGGTTCGAGCTTGCGAGTCGGGCGGTTAGTGGTCGGCCGTCCCGCCGCCGTTCGATTCGCTCGTCGTCCTGTGGCATTGTACGCCGCCGTGGACGAAGCGGGGCGCACGACGTTGGCGGAGCTCCTGGCGCGGGGCCCGTTGCCGCTGCGCGACGCGACCCGGCTCGCCCTGGACCTGCTGGCGGCGTGCGAGGAACGGTGGGCATCGTGGGAGGCGCCCGCCGCTTTCGACCCGGCCGGGGTGCTCGTGGCGGAGGGGGCGCGGCCCGGCGAGCGGCGCGTTTCGTTCGCCGGGTCGGCGTCGACGTCCGGTGGGGCAACGGGAGCGGCGCCGGCGGGCGTGCAGGCGGTGGCGAGGATCTTCGCCGCGCTGCTCGGCGGCAACTCCCTCGACGGATCGCAGGGCGCGACGGGTGCGGCCGCCGCGCGGCCGCTGGTCGCCTGTGCGACGCTCGAGGGCACGCCCCGGCCGCTGCGTACGTGGAGCGCCTTGCGCGAGGCGCTGTGGAACGTCCTGCACATCACCGAGGAGGATGCGGCGCTCCGCACGGGCCCCGGCGCCCGGCCGCTCGTCGGTTGCCTGCCCGGCGGCGCGATGCCGGCCGGCGTCGTCCGCCGCGTGCAGCTCGGCGCACGCGGACGCAGCGGCATCCGCGACGCGGTGTGGTGCGCCGTCCGGCTGCCGGACGGCAGGCCGGGGCAGGTCGTGCTCACGGTCGACCCCGAGGATGGTGCGACGGCCCACCATGCGCGGACGTTGCGCTGTCTGTGGCCGGGCGCGGGGCTGGCGGCGCACGGTCTTCCACCCGCCGATGCCTCCTCGACCGCCGACACGCTGGTGTTCGCGTTGCGGGCGGAGACGGTGCTGGTGCTGGAGCCGCTGC
Organism: Deltaproteobacteria bacterium; assembly: GCA_016218815.1. Lineage (GTDB taxonomy): Bacteria > Myxococcota_A > Polyangia > DRWM01 > JAAZOP01 > JAAZOP01. The sequence continues at coordinate 47,591 of JACRCX010000059.1, read as the reverse complement.
GTCTGTTCGAGGTGACGGCCGTCGCGGCGACATTCGACACCGGTTGTCCGCTGCACTTCCTGGCCCAGCTCGCGGAAGGCACCGGCACGCTGGGCGGGCCGCTCCTGCTGGGACGGCTGGCGGATGCGGCGCTACGCGGGCTCCTGGAGCGGCCGGGGCGGCCCGACTCGACGATCGCCGGCGAGGCGCTGCGAGCGGTCCGGGCGGACGAGGCGTGGCTGCACGGCGAGGCGGCGGCCGAGCGCCTCGAGGGCTCGTTGCGCAATCTGGTGCCGCGGCTGCGGGCCTGGCTCGAGCGGCGCGCCGCCGGGCCGGACGCGATGAACGAGGTTTCGAAGCTCTCGGTCCACTTCGGCCTCTCGGGACGCTCGGACCTGATCCTCCCGCGCGGTGCGGAGGCGCCGGCGATCGGCGAGCTGAAGAGCGGGTCGGCCCGGCGGTACGACGCCGGGCCCGCCGACGCCGGAATCACGGCCTTGCGCGGCGCGCATGCCGCGCAGGCCCGGCTGTACGGCCTCATCTGGAGCGACGCGTGGATGGCGTCGCGGCCCACCGACCCCGCGGCAGCGCCGAAGCCGGTCGGGGTCGAGCTGTTCTACGCGGGCTCCGACGACGCCTACCGGCTGGGCCCGGCGCCCGCCGACGTCAGCCGCATCCTCGCCTCTCGCAACGCGATGCTCGACGCGTTCCGCCGCGCCGCCGAAGGCGAGCCGCTGCCGCCCGCGCCGCCGATGGCGGCCTGCGACCGCTGCTTCCAGCGTGCCTCGTGCCCGCGCCCGGCGGCCGGGGCTCGTCCGGCGGAACGGAACGGGGCGAGCGCCGGCGGCGACGCGTACGCGAAGCACTTCACGCGCCTGCTGCTGCGGTCGGTGTGGCACGCGCAGGGGCTCCGGCGCGAGCAGTTCGAGCCGAGCGCGCGGCCGGCCCGCGTCGCGGCGCTGACGGCGGAGGAGGGGCTCACGCTGCGCCTGGACGGGCGGTCGCCGCGCGCGGCGGCACTGGTCGGCCCGGTCCGCGGCGCGTTGCGGCCGGAGGAGGACCGTCCGATGCTCGCGCACCGCGGCGATCCGGGAGCGCTCGAGGCGTTCGAGGCGCACATCGAGCGGGCGGAGCCGTCGGCGTACCGGCTGCGGCTCTCGTGGCCGCGCCCGCCGTGGCTGGTCGATGGCCCCGGCTGGAAGGTGGAGGAGGCGCGGGGCTTCGACAACGAGCGGGAGGGTTTCGAGGGACTGGCGCGGATGGCGCACCGGTGCGACGACGGCCTCGTGGCGGCGCTGGCGGGCGCGCGGGCGGCGGAGCCCGCGGTCGAGGTCGCGCCGGCGCCGATGCCGGCTCCGCCCGGCGGCGGGGCGTGGCACGAGAGCCAGCTCGAGGCGCTGCGCCGGGGGTTTTCGGGCGGCGCGATCGAGCCGATCCAGGGGCCGCCGGGGACCGGCAAGACCGTCTTCGTCGGCGCGCTGGTCGCGGCACTCGTGCGCGCCGGGCGGCGGGTCGTCGTCGGCGCCCTGACGCACAACGCGGCGGACCAGGCGGCTCGTCGCATCCTGTCCGCGGGCGTGCGCGACCTCTTGCGCATCGGCGCCCGGAGCGGGTCGCTGCTCCATGCGGCGTCGGTCGAGGCGGGCCTCGACCCGACGATGGTGTTTTTCGAGGAGTTCGCGCACAAGGCGCGGGGCGCACCGGAGGCGCGGCGCCGGCTGACGACGGCGCCGGTGATCGTCGCCACGTGCAACCGGCTCGGCCGGCTGCCCTTCCGCGGTGAGTTCTCCTCGGGAGGGACGCCGCCGTTCGACGTCGCCGTGCTGGACGAGGCGACGCAGATCCAGGAACCGGCCGCGCTGGCGGTGCTCGCGCTGGCGCGGCGGGCGGTGCTGGTCGGCGACCCGATGCAGCTCTCGTGCGTCGAGCCGGCCGAATCCGAATGGCCGCCGGAGGCGCCAGGCGACCCGCGGTGGCGGGACGCGGGGCTGGGCAGCCTCGCCCGCAGCCTGCACGAGCGGCTCTGCGCGCTGGGTACTTCCACAATGCTCCGGCGCCAGCACCGGATGCACGAGCGGATCATGGCGCTGCCGAACCGGGCGTTCTACGGCGGGGCGCTCGAGGCCGCCCCGGAGGCGAAGGAGCGGCTGCTCGACATCGAGCCGGGCCGGGCCGGCGCCCTCCCCGGCTGGCTGGCGACGGCGATCCGTCCAGACGAGCCGCTGGTCCTGGTCGACGTCCCGGGCGGCTCGGACGACCGGCTCAACGAGCGCGAGGCGCGCCTGGTGGCCGAAACGGCGGCGGCCCTGCGGCGCGCGGGGCTGGATGCGGCGCGGATGGGCGTGGTGACCCCGTACCGGGCGCAGGTGGCGTTGATCCGGCGGATGTTCGCGACGGACGAGGCGTTACGCGGGGTCCCGGTGGATACGGTCGAGCGGTTCCAGGGAGACGAGCGGGACGCGATCCTCGTTTCGATGGTCGGTGGTCGGCCGACGGGGCATTTGGCGCACCCCAACCGGATCAACGTGACGCTGACGCGGGCGCGGTCGAAGCTGATCGTGTTCGGCGACGCCGACGGGCTATCACGGGATCCGCTGCTGGGGGAGCTGGTGCGGCAGGGGGAGACGACGCGCGTGGCGGCGCCGTGACGGTCCGGGGGGGGAAGGAACCACCGATGGACACCGATGGGGAAGGGGATGGGAATTCTCGCGCAGAGACGCAGAGACGCAGACAGAAAGTGGGGGAAAGGGGGGCTACCCGCCGCCGCAGACGGCGAAGGCGAGGTTCTCCGATTCGCAGCCGGTGACCACCGGCGCGTCGGAGATGCAGGTCACGCTGAACGCGGTGCCGGCGCAGTCCACCAGGGCGGTCAGCTCGCTGACGCAGCCGTTGCCGGCGAACTCGACGCATCCGTTGATGCACGTCGCCTCGTCCGGCGGACCGGCCGAGCAGCCGGCGGCGACCACGGTCGGGCACATCGCGGTGCAGGGGGCGATGTAGCTGCACTGCATGAGCGCGTCGAACTCGGTGCCGCAGCCGGTGATCGACACCTGCCCAGTCGTGTCGCACTCGACGGTGAACGAGTCGCCGGAGCAGGTCGAGAGCGCACCGAACTCGGTAGGGCAGGCGAGCTGCGAACCGTGGCAGTTGGCGGAGCACTCGGCGAAGGTGTCCGGGCCCATGGCGCACCCTTCCACGACCGCCTGGGCGCAGTAGGTTCCGCACGGCCCGCCGGCCATGCAGCCCAGGAGCGCTGCATGCTCGGTCTCGCAGCCGGCGACGATGGGCATGCCCGAGGCGTCGCACGCGATGGTGGGCGTGTCGCCGGCGCACGCGGCGAGGGTGTCAAACTCGGTCCCGCACGACGCGATCAGGGCTTCACACCCCGTCACGCACGCGGCGATCGTCGGCGGACCGGCCGAGCAGGCGGCATCCACGACGGGCTCGCAGTACAGGTCGCAGGCCGACGGGGTAACGTCGGCGTCACCGTCCGCGTCCGCATCCGCGGCATCCGGCGGGACATCCTCTTCGACCTCGCCGTCACCGTCCGCGTCCGCCGCGTCGGGCTCGACCTCCTCCTCGACTTCCGCGTCCGCGTCCGCCGCCGCGTCGCCCTCGGCCTCGCCGGCCGTGTCGGCGTCGCCGGTGTCCCCGGGCGTCGTGGAATCGTCTCCGCAGCCGGCCGCGGCGACCGCGACGCAAGCGAATAGCCATCCGAAGAGCCGCTTCTCCATGTCAGCCTCCTGGGCGGCCGACCTCGCGAGCCCGGGCCGCCCGTCCCGGAATCGTTCCGCGCGGAAGGCGATCTGTCAAATGCGCAGAGGATCGCGGGCGCATCGCCCCCGACTGGGAGCTTCCTGCCGCTCTGCCCGCTGCGGCACGCGACGATTTCTCGCACGTAATAACCCATTGAAAAGTGTATTGCGACGCCAAAAGAACCCATGATAATATTCATGATGTGGAGAATCTGACACGTGCATCGAATCGCTGAAGAGCATCTGGTGGCCTGGAAGAGCAAGGCAGGCCGCAAGCCCATCGTCCTTCGAGGGGCCAGGCAGGTCGGGAAATCCTATCTTGTAAGGGAGTTCGCGCGCGAGAACTTCAAGCGGTTCGTCGAGATCAACTTCGAACGCGACCCCGACATTGCGACCCTGTTCACTTCGAACTCGCCCTCCAAGATCGTCCAGCTCCTCGAGCTGCGGCTCGACACCGCGATCCGGCCCGGCGAGACGCTTCTCTTCCTGGACGAAATCCAGGCGGCCCCCTCCACGATCGCCGCGCTGCGATACTTCCTGGAGCAGATGCCGGAGCTGCACGTCGCCGCAGCCGGGTCGCTGCTGGAGATGGTCCTCTCGGATCTGCCGCGAGCCATGCCGGTCGGGCGCATCGAGTACCTGCACCTGGGGCCGATGCAGTTCGAGGAATTCCTGCGGGCCGCGGGCCACGAGCGGCTGGTCGGGTTCCTGGGCGGGCTCGCGCCCGGCGAGGAGGTTCCGGAGGCGATTCATGCGAAGCTGCTCGACCTGTTTCGCACCTTCGTCGTGGTCGGCGGCATGCCGGAAGCCGTTGCGGCGTATCTGGTCCGGAACAATTTCCGCGAGGCCGAGGAGGTCAAGCACTCGATCCTCTCCACGTACAAGGAGGATTTCGGGAAGTACGCCGGCCGCGTTCCCCACACGCGCCTGCACTCGCTCTTCGGCAGGATCCCCGCCCTGATCGGCCGGGGATTCAAGTACGCGCACGTGGATCGCGCGGAGCCGGCACGAGCCCTCGCGAGGGCCCTCGACCTGCTGTGCATGGCGCGCGTCGCTTCCAGGGTGCGCCACAGTTCGGCGAACGGCGTGCCGCTTGGTGCGGAGGCGAACGACAGGATCTTCAAGCTGCTGTTCCTCGACGCAGGACTCGTGACCACGGCCACCGGACTCACCATTCTCGACTTCGAGCAGGCGGCCGACATCCTGCTCGTCAACTCGGGGGCGACCTGCGAGCAGGCGGTGGGCCAGCACCTGCTGCACTCCGCGCCGCCGTACCACGAGCCGGAGCTCTTCTTCTGGGTGCGCGAGAAGGCCAACGCGGCGGCCGAGGTCGACTACCTGGTCGCCGAGGGCGCGCACGTCGTCCCGGTGGAGGTGAAGGCCGGCAAGACGGGCACGTTGAAGTCCCTGCACCTGTTCCTGCGCGAGAAGCGCCGCAGCCTCGGTGTGCGGCTCAACAGTGGTCCGCCCTCCCTCCTGCGAGCAGAAACCGCCCTCGCCGACGGGAAGAAGGTCCCGTTCCGCCTGCTGTCCCTCCCGCTCTACATGGTGGGGCAGGTGCGAAGGTTGATTCGCGAGACGCTCGCGGGGGAGGGAGGGGGGGAGAGGGGGGAGGGGAGAGGGGGGCGCGGAGATCCGACTTACCGCTGAGGCGCTGAGGGCGCTGAGAGGGACGCTGAGAGGGCAGGAAATGGTTGGGAAGGGGGGGTCGGGCGCTTGCGCGGGGCGGGGCGGCCGGTAGGATGGGGGCGTGACGAAGGGAACACCGCCGATCGAGCGGATCCGGCTGCTGGTGCGGGGCGTGGTGCAGGGGGTGGGGTTCCGGCCGCACGTGCTGCGTACGGCGGTGGCGGAGGGGCTCGTCGGGCGCGTGGCCAACACGACGGCGGGGGTGGTGATCGAGGTGCAAGGCCCCGGCGAGGCGGTGCGGGGATTCCCCGGCCGGCTGCGGGAATCCGCGCGCCCGCCGATGCGCATCGATGAGGTCCGGGTGGAATCGGTCGACGTCGTGGCGGGCGAGGAACGCTTCACGATCGAGCCGAGCGTCGACGTTCCGGGTGCGGGCTCGCTGCTGCCCGCGGATCTGGCGACGTGCCCCGAATGCGTCGAGGAGACGCTTCGGCTGGCGGGCCGGCGCCTGGGGTACCCCTTCACCAATTGCACGGCGTGCGGGCCGCGGTTCACGATCGTGCGCGACGTGCCCTACGACCGGCCGGCGACGACGATGGCGGAGTTCGTCCTCTGCGCCGACTGCCGCCGCGAGTACGAGGATCCGCTCGACCGGCGCTACCACGCCGAGCCGATCGCGTGTCCGGCCTGCGGCCCGCGCGTGCGCCTGCGCGACCCGCGAGGCGTGGCGATCGCCTCGGCCGACCCGCTGGGCGAGGCCGTCCGGGCGCTGGGCGAGGGTCAGGTGGTGGCCCTCAAGGGGATCGGGGGCTACCTCCTGGCCTGCGACGCGGCCGACGAGGGGGCGGTGGGGCGTTTGCGGGCGCGCAAGCGCCGCGGCAACAAGCCATTCGCGCTGATGGCGGCGTCGCTCGAAGTGGCTCGCGCGGCCTGCACCATCGATGCGGCCGCGGAGGGCTTCCTCACGAGCCCCGCGGCGCCGATCCTCCTCCTGCCCCGGCGAGCCGGCTCCGGAGTCGCCGCGGCGGTTGCGCCGGGCCAGGACCACCTCGGCGTCATGCTCCCCTACTCGCCGCTGCACCACCTGCTGTTCGCCAAGGGGGCTCCGCGGCTGCTGGTGATGACCAGCGGCAACCGGCGGGACGAGCCGATCTGCACCGGCGAGGAGGCGTTCGATCGGCTGGAGGGGATCGCGGACCTGTACCTCGACCACGATCGCCCGATTTGGAACCGCTGCGACGACTCCGTGGGCTTCGTCCACCGCGCGCGCCTGTCGCTCGTCCGTCGTGCCCGCGGCTACGTGCCGATCGCGACGGAGCTGCCGTTCGACGCCGTGCCGGCGCTGGGCATCGGCGGGCTGTTCAAGGGCGCCATCTGCCTGGTCCAGGGGCGCCGCGCGGTGCTCGGCCAGCACCTCGGCGACACCGACGCCGTGGAGACGCTCGAATTCCTCGAGGAGGTCCGCACCAACCTCTCGCGCTGGCTGCGCCTCGAGCCCGAGGTCGTCGGCTGCGACCCGCACCCGGGATACGCCGTCTCGGCGCTGGCGCGGCGTTCCGGTCTGCCGGTCGAGCCGGTGCAGCACCACCACGCGCACGTGGCGGCGGGGATGGTCGAGGCGGGCCTGTCGGGGCCTGCGGTCGGCGTGGCGCTGGACGGAACGGGTTTCGGCGAGGACGGGACGATCTGGGGCGGTGAGACGCTCGTCTGCGACTACGGCGGCTTCCGTCGCACCGCGCGGCTGCGCCCCCTGCCCCTTCCGGGCGGCGACGCGGCGATCCGGGAGCCCGTGCGCGCGGCGCTGGCCTACACGGCTGCCCTGGGAATCGGCGTCCCCTCCGACCGCGTGCCGGCCTTCGCCGCGTGCGACCCGGCGCTGGCCTCGACCGTGCGCGCGGCGGTGCGGGCGCCGCGCGTCCTGCGCACGTCGTCCGCGGGCCGACTCTTCGACGCGGTGGGGGTGCTGTTGGGCGGTCCGGGCGCGGCGACCTTCGAGGGCGAGGTCGCGATGGGGCTGGAGGTGACGGCGCGGCGGGCGCTGGGCGGCGGGACGGACCCGGGCGGCGACGCGAGGGTTCCGTTCGCGATCGTCCGGAGCGGGGACGGGACGCTCGAGCCGGACCCGGCCAAGTTCCTGCGGGCGGCGGCACGCGCGCTGGCCGGGGGCCTCGACGACGACGGGCGCGCGCGCCTGGCGCTCGAATTCCACCGCGCCCTGGCTGCGGCCTTCGCGCGGACGGCCGAGGAGGCGGCGGCGACGGCGGGCTTGCGGGACGTGGTCCTTTCGGGCGGGGCGATGCAGAACCGCCTGCTGCTGGAGCTGCTGCACGGGCGGCTGGAGCGCGCGGGCCTGCGGGTGCACGTGCCGATGCTGGGACCGGCGAACGACGGCGGGTTGGCGCTGGGCCAGGCCGCGGTGGCGGCGTGGCGCCGCCGCCGGACTACGTGACGGCGATCACGGCGCCGGCCATGGCGAAGACGACGGCGACGACCTTGCGCGTGGTGACGGCCTCGCGCAGGAACAGCCAGCCCAGCACCACGGTGAACAGGGTGCTGGTCTGGTTGAGCACGGCGGCGGTGCTGGCGTGGGCGTACTTCATGCCGACGATCCAGGCGATCATGGCGAGGTAGGAGCCGATCACGGCGGCCGGCACCATCAGGGTCCAGGCCCGGCCGGGCCGGAAGGCCCGTGCGACGTCGCGGCGGTGCCGCGGCAGGAGGCCCTGTACGCCGAGGAAGACGATGCCGCCGGCGACGCGCACCGTCGTCGCCCACCAGGGATCGGTGCGGTCGAGGACCGGCTTGGCGAAGACGATGGCGATGGCCATGAGGAGCATCGAGGCCGAGCCGAGGGCGACGCCGGCGAGCGTTCGGCGCGCGTCGACTCCGGCGGCCGACGCCGAGGGTGCCCGCGTGCCGAGCAGGATCGCCGCCACCATGAGGGCGGTCGCGGCGAGGAGCGAAAGCCCGATCGACTCGTGCAGATACGCGAAGGCCGCGAGCACGGCGAGCGGGGCGTAGAGGCAGCTCACGATGGCGTTCGCGCCCGCGCCCAGCCGGTTGAGCGCGGCGAAGAACAGCGAGTCCGCGATCCCGATGCCCACGGCGCCGCTGATCAGCAGCACGGCCCAGTCCTGGCCGGACACCTCGGCCGGGAAGAACCGGTCGGAGCGCAGCGCGAGGCTGGCGACGAACAGGACGAGCGACACCGCGTTCTTGAAGAGGTTCAGCGCCACCGGCGGGACCTGCTCGCCGCTCTTGCGGAACAGGATCGTGGCCACGGCCCACAGCGCGGCGCAGGCGACCGAGTACAGCTCGCCGGCGTGCAGCGCGCCCACGTCAGCGCTCGCGCCCGCAGGTCGACGCCCCCGTGCCGGGACTGGCCAGCGCCGCGCCGGCGTCGACCGTGAGCGGCAGGCGCACGGGAGCGTCGACGCCGCACGAGCCGATCGCGCCCGTGGGCTCGACGAACAGCACCGTCCGGCCGTTGCGCGACACCGCGAGCGGCGCGACGCCGGCGGGGAGCTGGAGTCGCGCGTCGACCCGGCCCTTGCCGTCGTAGGCCAGGCCGCGTACCGGCCCGGGCCCGGGCAGCATGCGCAGGACCCGGCCCGGCGCGAACCAGGCCGGCTCGCCGGCGGCCGGCACCCAGCCGTCCTCGAAGCGGAACGGCTCGGGGCCCGCCGCGCGGCGCACGAGCATCACGAGCGCCTGATCGTCCTCGACGGTCAGGGCGGCGTCGCCGAACGGCCCGACGTAGCGCACCGCCATGCTGTCCGCCAGCGGCGGCGGGAGCAGCCAAGGCGCCGCGGACCCGGAGGGTGCGGCCACCAGCGACCAGCCGAGCTTGTCGGTGTCGAGCGGAGCCCCGGTCGGGCTGACCGTCAGGCTCCGCGAGACGCCGGGACCGGAGACCGCCAGGATCACCCCCGCCGGGTAGGCGTCGAGGCGGATGGCGATATCGTCGCCCGACGCGGGCGCCGTGAAGATCGGCTCGCCTGCCGCGCCCGGCCGCCCGGGCCGGTCGACCGGGAGCAGGCGGGCCTCGGGCGTGACCGCACGCACGCGCAGCGACAAGGTCCCCGACTCGACGCGCCCGTAGGCGACGAGGTAGCGGTCGCCGTACGAGACGACGCCGCCCTGCAGCGGCCCGCAAGCGCCCGCGTCCCGCTCGCCCTCGGGGTCTTCGGGCAGGGCGACGGAGGTGGTCCGAGCCGCTTCGCCGCCGACGAGCAGGAAGATCGGGGCGCCGGAGCGTTCGAACAGGAGTCCGGCGATGCCGCCGGCCAGCGCGCCGCCCAGGAGCCGCAGCTCGGGGCCGGCGGGGAGGAGCCATGTCGTGCGGCACGGGACGAATCCGCCGGAGGCGGCCCTGTCGGCGCCGGCGTCGACCGGGGCCTCGGTCTCCCGGCCGCCCGCGGCATCGGCCGGAGCGGCCGTCGGCGGGGCGGCGACGTCGGCGGCGGGCGGCGCGGCGTTCTTGGCCCGACAGGACGTGAGGGCCGTCGCGACGAGAACTGCTGTGATGACGCGCTGCAACACGGGCCTGGACCTCGGGGCGCAGGATTGTCATACTTGCGCGGCGGAGGTCAAGCCGATGACGACCGGATCAGACGGGATCGATCTTCGACGGATGCTCATCCGAGGCGCGCTGCTGCTCGCGGCCGCGGGAACCGCCGGGTACCTCGCCTGCGCGGGCAACGACGATTCGCAGCCGGACACGGTGACCGGCTGCACGTTCGAGACCTGTTTCTCCTCGTGTCTGGAGCGCAGCCTGCCGGGCGGCATCTGCGACGGCAACCTGTGCATCTGCAACGAACCGGGCGCCGACGCGGACGGCGGGGACGTCGATGGGGAAGGGGACGGCGGGGACGGCGAGACGGTCGACGACGGACGCGAAGACGGACGCGAGGACGGGCGCGAGGACGCGACCGAGGGGGGCGACGGCGAGACGCTGGACGACGGCGACGCTGCCGAGGAGGCGCATGAGGATGCGCCGCGCGAGGACGCGGGGCCGCGCTGCACGGAGCTGGCCGAAGCCTGGACGTTCAACGGGGGCGAGGCCGGGTGGACGCACGCGGCGGTCGACGCTCCGGCGACGGGTGCGTGGGATCCGTGGGAGCTGGGCACGCCGACAACGGGTCCGGCGGGATGCCACGGCACCGCGACGACGAACGAGTGCTGGACCACGGGGCTCTCGGGAAACTATCCGGACTGCCAGCGCGGCGGGCTGCTCTCGCCGACCCTGGATCTCGCGCCGTGCGCGATGGACCCGTATCGCGTCGATATCGTCTTCTGGCAGTGGCACCAGTTCGCGCAGGCCGCGGGCTCCTCGGACGGCGGGCTGGTCGAGGTGACGGGCGACGGCGGGGAATCGTGGACCGAGCTGGCTCCGACCGGCGGTTGGGACGGCGCCATCGTGATGGACGCGGCGAGCTGCGAAGGTTCGATCTACGTCGACGGGCTCGACGGTTTCCTCGGCGCCTCCGGCGGCTGGGTGCAGGAGACGATTCCGGTGCCGTTCGAGTACCTCACGTCGCAATTCGCCTTCCGCTTCGTTTTCGGCAGCGACGCCGCGGACACGGCCGACGGCTGGTTCGTCGACGACGTCGCGATCCGGGTGCGCTAGATCATGACGGCCAAGAAGACCATCCGCGTCGTGGCCGCCGTCATCGAACGGGGCGGCCGCTACCTGATCACGCAGCGTCGGGCATCCGGCGTGCTGCCCGATCTCTGGGAGTTCTGCGGCGGGAAGGTGGAGCCCGGGGAGAGCGACCCTGCCGCGCTGCGCCGCGAGATCCTCGAACGCCTCGGCGTCCAGGTGAAGGTCGGCAATCTCCTGTCCTTCGTGCGGCATCCGTACGAGCACTACGAGGTCGAGCTGTACCTGTACGAGTGCACGCTCCTGGACGACAACCTGCAGAAGCTGCGCATCGCCGATTGGCGCTGGGTCACCTCGGCCGAGTTTCCGGAGTACACGTTCACGCCCGCCGATCAGGCATCGATGGACAAGCTCCTGGGCATCACCCCCGAGAAGTGAGCGGACTCAACCACCCGCGAGCTGGCCGAAACCGAACCGCGCCCGTCAGGGCGCGGCTGGGTCGGCCGGACCAGCCGCGGGCTGAAGCCCGCGGTTCGGATGCGAAAGTCCGACAACCTAGCGGGTCACCCGGCGGACCCGAGCCCGGCGGCCCGGAGCCATCCGGCTTCGAGCGATCGGCGCTGCGCCTGCTGCTCTGCCGGCTCTCGACCGCGGACCAGGTGCAGACGTCCGTGACGCACCGGGCGCTGCTGTGGGCGGCCCGGCGCGTGCCGGGCGTGCACGGCGAGGTCGCCTACCGCCCGCCGCACGAGCCGCGGGCCTTGGGCGAGCCTCAGGGCTGGCTTGCGTCCGCGTCGGGCGAGCCGGCGCGCCGCTTCGACGTCCTGGGGATAACGCTCACCGTCGCGCAGGAGGCGCTCAACCTCCCGCGGCTGCTCCGCGCGTCCGGAATCCCGCTCGGGGCGGCCGCGCGCGCCGCGGACCCCTCGTGCCCGCTCGTCCTGCTGGGCGGCCATTCCGCGCCGGTCGCCTCGTTCCTCCATGGTCCGGTCGACGGCGGAAGGGACGAGGGCCTGGTCGACGCGGTCGTCGTGGGCGACGGCCTGACCGCGCTCCCCGAAGCACTTTCGATCGTGGCCGAGTGCCGCACCCGCGGCGCGTCGCGCGCGGAGATGCTGGAGGAGCTGGCGCGGCGCGTTTCCGGGATCTGCGTCCCCGCGTTCTACGAGCATTTCCGGGGCAAGAATCGGCTGGAGCGGATCCGTGCGCGCCACGACGGACTGCCCATGCCGGTGAGGCGCCGGAACGATCCGCCGGAGGCGTGGCGCGGCTACGACGGCGCGTTCCTGCCCTGGACGGGGGAGGCGGGCGAGGAGACGTTGCCGGTCGCGTTCGGCTGCCCGCATCGCTGCCGCTTCTGCCGCGACGGCTGGGCGCTGGGGCCGCACCGCCAGACGAGCCCGGACCTCGTGGTGGAGGTTGCGACGCGGATGAAGGCCGCGCTCGCCGCGACGGACCTGAACCTTCTTTCCCCGGACCTCGGCTGCCAGCGCGGCCTGTTCGACCTGCTGCGCCGCCTGCTGCAGATCTACCCGCGGCTGTCCGCCAAGAGCCTGGCCGGGATCTCGTTCGTGCGATTGCCCGAGCTTGCCGCGCTGCTGCCGCGGCTGGGGAAGCGGGAGCTGACGATCGGGGTCGAGGGGATGAGCGCCCGGCTCCGCGGGTGGCTGGGAAAGCGGTTCGACGCCGGCCTGCTGCCCGGCCTGCTGGGCCCGATGCACCGGGCCGGGCTGCGTCAGGCGAAGCTGTTCTTCATCGCGACGGGGCTGGAGACCGATGCGGACCTGGACGAGGCGTCCGCGCTGTTCGGAGCGATCGCGCGGGCGGCGCCGCGCCTCCGCCTGCTTGTCAGCGCCATGCCGCTGTTCCCAGCGCCTGGGACGCCGCTGGCCTTCGCGCCGTTGCGGGACGTGCGCGCGCCGTTGCGGCGGCTGGAGGAGGTGGCGCGGAGCGCGGGTGCGGAGTTCCGCATTTCGGCGTCGCCCGAGGAGATCCGGGCGGCGACCCTGCTCTGCCGGGCGGGGCGTGCGGGAACGCCGGCGCTGGTCCGCGCCTCGATCGAGGACCGGATCGCCTACGACGGCGAGCTGCGCCGAGGCGACGCGGACCGCGTGGTGCGCCGCCTCGAGATGGACGGCCTCGACGTCGAAGCGCTGGCCGCAGAGCTTCCGGCGAACGCGGTGTGTCCCTGGGACGATCTGGATCTGGGAGTGTCGCGGCGGGTGCTGCGACGGGAGTACGAACGGGCGGGTGCGGGGCTGGAAGGGGAAGGTGAAGGGGAAAGGGAAGGGATAGGGAATTCTCGCGCAGAGACGCAGAGACGCAGAAAAGGGACCGAAGACAACACACCGTTCAAGGGCCAGGGACTTGGCGCCCTTGAAGTCCCCGATTCGTTCGCGGAGCGGGCGCGGCGGGCGTTGTCGTTCCGGGTGGAGGCGGGGGCGGCGGAGGCGCCGGCGGTGACGTTGGCGCGGGGCGCGCTGCGCGAGTGGTTCCTGCGGGACGAAGCGGCGACGCTGGCGTTCGCGGGGATCGGGTCGGTGGTGGGCGTGGGCGGGACGAGCGGGTTGAGGGTCGTGGTGGCGGAATTCGCCGCGTCATTCGAACCTGAATTGGTGGGGGAGCGGCCGTGGAAGCGGTCCGCGGCGGGAGGGGCGGCCGATGCGCCGGCGGCGCTCGCCGTACCTGCCCGGCCGGTCGCGCTGCTTCGGGAGGTGCCCGCACGACCGTGGTTCGAGGCTTTCGTCGCGGACCCGGACCATTTCGCGGTGCTGCGGAAGATCGTGGATGGGCTGCGTCCTGCGGTGCGGCATCGGGTGGATCGCACGGCGACGGGGCGCCGGCTGCTCGTGGACAAGGGGTTCTGGAACCGGTGCGGGCTTGCCGCGGCCCATGCCGACGAAACCGGACTGCGGCTGTACCTGTCTCCTGCCGCCGAGGTCCCGGCGCGAGAACTGGCCGCCGCGGGTGTGCGGCTCGAGTGCGTGGCGCTCCTGGATGCCGATTCGCCGGCGAAGTGCCCGGCTTGTGGCCATCCCGTGTTCGCGCGATACGTTGCCGAGGGAAGGCGCGCCTCGGCCGTTTGCCCATCGTGCGGCGAGTCAGCTCTCCGGTCGTGAACGATCACCGGACGCGGGCGCGGAGGAGAGTGCGGTGAACCCGCCCCCTCCCCGTCATCTGTGTCCATCGGTGTCCATCGGTGGTTTCTTTCCCCCCCGTTTCGCAGCCTTCGCACGGCATCCGATCAGATGCGCCCGCGAAGCCCCACGGTGAGGGTGCGCTTGTCGATGCCGATGCTCTGGAGATCGGGGAAGGCGAAGTTGGCGAAGATGTCGATGGGGCCCCAGGGAGTGAGGCCCAGCTCGAAGTCGAGCGGCACGACGACGTCGTCGGTGCCGCGCGCGGCGACGCCCGCGCCGACCGCCACCCACAGCCAGTCCAGCGGCTGGAACTGGGGCCGGAGCACGAACAGGAGCGCGGTGTCCGCTCCGTCGTCGAAACGCAGCGCCGTCGAGAGCGCCCCGGGAACGTCGACCCAGATCTCCTCGTTCTTCTTGATCTGCAGGCGTACGGGCACCGACAACGCGGCGCGCAGCCCGAACCACCCGGCGACGCGCCACACCCCGAACACCGTCGGCGCCAGGACGAGCGCCGGGTCCTCGCGCAGCGTGAGCCACAGCCAGATCGAGCCGGCCAGGGCGAGGTTCTGCGGCCCGGAGGTGAAGACCGCGTAGGTCGCCTCCATCTCGAGCGCATGCGCCACCCGCTCCGGAGCCCCGGGCTCGGGCGCGGCGCGTAGATCCAGCATCACGCCCGCCTGGAGCTCGTCGAGCACCCCGAGCGAGCCGCCGAAAACGACGTCGGACGGCTCCAGGGCGGCGCCCGCGTCCAGCCCCAGGCGCCCGTCGGCCGCGAGCTCCACCTGCCATTGCTCGAGCGCCAGCGGGCGCCAGAGCTGGGCTTGCGGGTATCCGGGCCGAGGTCCGGGATCGGGCAGCGCGACCGCCCCGGTGTCGGGGTCGGCCCGTTCCACGACCTCCTCCTGCGCGAGGGCCGGTGAGGCCGCGAGCAGCGGGGCGAGCAGCGGCCAAGTGGCGAGGGGGGGCAGCCGCGGGCTGAAGCCCGCGGTTCGGATGGAGCCCGACGACGATGACCACAACGATGACCACGACGACCACGACCACGACGACGGGGTGGACCGTGTCGGGCGGCGCGCCGTGTTCAGAAAGTGCCCCAGGCGCCGAGGCCCATGCCGCCTTCGGTCGCGATCGGAGCGAAGGTGATGTCGGCCTCGGAGCCGCCGAACAGCGGCGCGCTTTCGAGGAAGAGGTAGACGGTCCCGCCCGCGGCCGCGGCGGTCAGGCCCAGCAGGACCCAGGTCGCGATCTCGAGGCTGTCGGCCGTGTCGATGGCTTCGCCGTGCAACTGCTGGAGGCGCTCGCTGCGCGCGGTGAACGGCGCCCAGCAATCCGGGTCGTCCGCGGGGCTGGCGCCCCCGCAGCCGATGCCGGCCGGCGGTCGCGGCTGCAGGCCGTTGATGGTCTGCTGGCGGATCTGCACGAGGTAGTCGTCCGCGTCGCCGTTGTACATCGCCGCCCCGACGCCCGTGCCGATGGTGGCCGCGGCCAGCGCGCCGGTGGCGCCGACCCCGATCCAGAACCACATGGGGTCCAAGCCCTCGGGCGTGGCCGTCATCAGGCTCACCCGGAGGTTCGTCTCCTGGTCGGGGTAGATCGTGATCGTCTCCGCATAGCCCTCGTAGCCGTCCGCCGAAACCTCGACGCTGTACACCCCGGATTCCAGCTCGTCCTCGATCGGGGCGCGACCCACTCGCTCGCCGTTCACGATGACGGTCGCGTCCTGGACGTCGCACTCGACCACCAGCCGGCCCGGTCCGCTCGGCGGCGGCGGGGGCGGCGGCGGGGGCGGCGGTTCCACGGGGCCCTCACCGGGGCCCTCGCCGGGACCCTCGCCCGGACCTTCGCCCGGACCCTCGCCGGGACCCTCGCCCGGACCCTCGCCCATGGTCGTCAGCTCGAGAGAGACATGGGTCTCGCGTCCGCCGTCGACGACGACCTGCTGCTCGGCTGAGGCGCCCGAGCTGGTCGAGGCGCGGACGGTGACGTGGCCGGGCAGCACGTAGACGGGATCGAGGATCGGCGAGCGGCCGACGCGCTCGCCTTCCACCTGGATCGTGGCGTCGTCGACGTTCACGTCGATGAGCAGGATGCCCACCTTGTCCCGCAGGCGACCCATCTTGTTCTCGATGTCCGCCAGGGTCTCCGGGTCGATGTCGGTACCCAGCGCCGCCTGTGCCCTGCGGAAGTAGGTCATGGCGTTTACGGGATCCATGAGGAAGAAGTAGCACTGGGCCATGTTGAGCAGCGCCTCGGCCTTGTTCGTGAGGTCGTAGACCTCGCGGAAGCCGACCAGCGCTTCCTCGTAGCGACCGGCGTCGTAGTCGTCGCTGGCCTGGGCCCAGACCTCGCGGGCGTGCGCCCGCGTCTGTTCGTCGAGCTGCTGGGCGCCCGCCGCCGCCGGAACGATCAGGGCGAGTCCGAGCACGAGGACCATCGCGCCGCGAAGCCTGATGTGGTGCATCATCGTCGCCACCGCCTTCCTGGCGCCCCGTGTCGGCAGGCGCCGCGTTGCCGTTCCCCGAATCCCCCGCCGCCCTCGCCCGCTATCCGTCCGCGCGGCGCCGGGCGCTCACAGTCCGATGTCGCGGATGATGCCCGTCCGGCCCTCGCGCTGCGCCCCGGCATCGCGCGGCCGGCCGCGATCGGTCGTCGTGGAACCGGCGTCCCGCGCCGCCGTGTCCCTGGGCGCCGCCTCGCGGCTCCCAGCGTCCCGTGCCGCGGCCTCGCGGCTCGCGGCATCACGCGCGGCGGTGTCGCGGGCGGGCGCGGCATCCGGCGCCGCCGCCTCGCGCACCCGCGCGTCGGGCGCGGCCGCTTCTTCCGCGACGCCGGCATCGACCGCCTCGGCTTCCGCCTCGGCCTCCGCTTCGGCCTCCGCTTCGGCCTCGGCCTCCCCGGCATCCGGCCCCTCGTCCACGACGTCCGGTTCCGCTTCCGCGTCGGCGGCATCCGCTTCCCCGGGTTCCGCCTCGAACACAGCCTCCTCGACGTCGGGCCCGATTCCCTCGGCCGTCCCCGCGTCCTCCTCGACCGGCCCGACTTCCTCGGCCGCCCCCGCGTCGACCGGCGCCGGCGCGGCCGCTTCGACGGCTCCCGCATCGGCCGCGGCGGGCGCCGCGCCCGCATCGGCGGCCGGGCTAGCCGCGACGTCGACCGCACCGGGCGCCGTTCCGGGCGGCCTGGCGCCCTCATCGCCGCCGCCCGTCGCGAAGATCACGATCCCGACGACGGCGGCGGCCACGAGGCCGACAGCCAGTACGATCCACTTCGCCTTGCCGCCCATTTGCAACGGCGGCGTCGCCGCAGCCTGTTCGAACGCGGTCCCGGGCGCCATCGCAGGCGCAGCCGCGGCATGACCGAGCGCCATCCCGGACATTTGCAACGGCGACGCTGCCGCAGCCTGTCCGAACGCGGTCCCGGGCGCCATCGCAGGCGCAGCCGCGGCATGACCGAGCGCCATCCCGGACATTTGTAACGGCGGCGTCGCCGCAGCCTGTTCGAACGTCGGCAGGGGCGCCCCCGGCGGGGGCGCGGCGGCGTCCATCACCGGCATCTGCATCGTCGGCGCGGTGGCGTCGGCCGAAGCGATACCGGCGGCGCCAAGCGGCGAGGCCGGGGGGGACATCGCGCCGGCGGCGTGCGCGGCGGCCGCCGCACCGACCGGCATGCGGGCGGTGGAGGGGCCGAGCGCCGGAGCGGGCCCGGCCGGAGCAGCGGCGCCGGGCACGAACCCGGACGGCACGGGCTTCGGAGCGGGGGCGGCGGCGACCGGCGCGGCCGCCGCGGAAGGGGTCGCCAGGCTCGCCGGGAGCGCGATCGGAGCGCCCATGAGCGTCGCCTTGTGCATTCCGCGCGCGGCGACCGGGGCCGCCTTGGGGGCGGCGGGAGCCGGCGCGGGCGGCGCCGGCGCGACGACGACGAAGCCGGAGGCGGGCGCCGCGGACTTGCCGGCCCAATCGATCCTCGGCGACGCCGCCGGGACGAACGCGGCCAGGGCTTCCTGGAAGGCCGCCGCGCTCGCGTAGCGATCGGTCGGCAGGAGCGACATCGCCCGTCGTACCAGCAGGTCGAGCTTGCGGTTGAGTCCCGGCTGGAGGGTGGAGGGGGTGGGCGGAAGCGGGATCACCTGCGGCGCGGGCGGGATGCCGTCGGGGTACGGCGCCTTGCCGGTGACCAGCAGGTAGAGGATCGAGCCCACCGCGAAGATGTCGGAGCGCTCGTTGACGACCCCGGAGCGCACCTGCTCGGGCGCCCACGACCGCTGGAGCTCGGGGCCGACGGCCCCCGCCGCCAACGCCGCGCGCTTCAGGTGGCACTCGCCGAAGTCGAGCACCTTGACGATGACGGCGTCGCCGGGTCCGCGCAGGAGGAAGACGTCATCGGCGGTCAGATCGCCGTCGTAGAGCCCGGCCTCGTGCGCCGCGCGCAGCGCGGCCAGGACGCCGGCGACGACCCACGCGGCCAGCTCGATCGGCATCGCGCCGCGCTCGCGCACGAAGCGGGCCGCGCACAGGCCGTCGAGGAACTCGCGGACGACCAGCGGCGCTCCGCCGGGGTCGCGACCGACGGCGAGCACGGGCACCAGGTTGGGATGGCCCAGCTCGCCGGCCTTGCGCGCCTCGGCCAGGAAGCGGTCGGTCGCGGCCGCGTCGCGCGCGTAGCGCGGGTGGAGCATCTTGACCGCGACGTCGCGGTTGCCCTGGGACCGATCGGACGCGCGCAGGACGACGGCGAGCGGCCCTTCGCCCACCAGGCTCGTGACCTCGAAGCGGTCGAGCAACACCTGTCCCAGGAGCCGTGGGCCCAGATCGAGCGGCTGGCCCGTAACGCCGCAGAAATGGTTATCGGGGCCGTGGGTTTGTCCGCAGTGGGGGCACCTGGTCATCGGGCTCCTCGATTCACGATCCGGTCGGCACTCGGCCGCGCGCAGCGTATCAAACGGGTTTGGCCAAGTAAAGGCGAGTCGTGGCGAGCGCGGCGGCGAGCGCGGCGGGGGCGTGGGGCGCCAGCACCGCCGCCCAACTCGGCGCCTGCCCGCCGCCCGCCGCCGGCTCCAGCAGGCGCAAGAGGGCGTGGGTGACGACCGCGACGGCGATCAGGACCAGGGCGCCGCGCACGGGTCCGACCGGCCGGAGAGCCAGGCCTGCGGCCAACAGGCCGAAGAGCAGCGCCTGCAAGGGCGAGGCCCAGCGCCGCAGGACGAGGTAGCGATCGCGGGGCGAAGCCGTGGCGAGGGTTTCGGCGTCGAAGACGGCGGACGGCGGGGCCGCCAGGCCCGCCGGGAGCATCGACTCGATGCGCGCGCGCAGCGCGGCCACGTCGAACGGCAGGCGCAGGTGCGCGAACGAAGCCGTGACGACGCCGTCGCGCGTGGCGGCCCGCATCGTCCCGTCGCGCAGCTCCAGGGCCATCCCGCCTCCCGGCGCGTCTGCCAGGCGGAGGTCCCGGGCCGCGAGCTCGGTGACTTCTCCGGGCGCGCCGCGGCGGACGAGCAAGGCGTTGCGCCAGGCGTCCCGCGCGCGTCCTTCGACGTACACGTCGGCGCCGGGTCCGGCGGGGGCGAAGGAGCCGGGCACGGCACGGCCGGCGAAGGTCGCCGCGGCGAGCGCGGGGGCGGCGTCGCGCAGGGCGCCGAGCGCGAGCGGTTCGCCGACCAGGGCCGCGGCGCCGCCGGCGGCGGCGGCGAAGAGGACGAGCGCGAGGAACGGCCGGCAGATCCGGCGCGGCGCGATCCCGGCAGCCGCGAGCGCATCGAGGGTGCCCTCGGCCCGGAGGCGCCTGCCGGCGACGAGGATTCCGGCCGCGAGCGCGACGGGGAGGACGAACGAGACGATGGGGACGAGCGGCAGGAGGACGACCTGTGCGGCGAGGGCGCCCGGCGTGGTCGACGTCAGGACCTCGGGCGCCACCCGCACGACCTGCAGCGCCCACGCCACGAGGGCGAGTGCCGCGGCGGTGGCGAGGGTGGCGGCGGCGGCTCTCCGGAAGAGGAGGGCGCTGAGGAGGGGGGAGGTCACGGAGGGGAACTCACCGCTGAGACGCTGAGGGCGCCGAGAGGGGCGCTGAGAAGAGGGGACCGGGCGCGGAAGACCTGCCGGGCCGCCGGTTCCGGATTCGGATGCCCGCGGCGCGGCGAGGCGCCGCGCCACGGACTTTCCCGCCGCCGGGTGGAACGGTGGACGGTTTCCGGACCGGTCGACACGCGCGAACCTCGCGGCGGTCCGGGGACGCCACTCGCTCCTCTACGTGCCCGGGTTGGCGGCGGAGGAGGTGCGCCAGGTGGTGGTGTAGTCCTCGCTGGTCTCGTTGTGGCCGGTGATGCCGTTGCCTGCCGAGAAGGTCTCGGTTCCCTCGCCCAGCTCGAAGCGTTCGAAGGAGGTGGTCGTCGAGTGCGGGGTCGGGGTAAAGGCGAACTGGGACGCGACCGCGGTATCGGCCAGGTACGGGGTCGTGGCGGTGCCGGCGTCGGGTCCATCGCGCGAGATGCCGGTCTTCACGACCGCCTCGTCCGTGTTGCCCCACTGGAACATGTCGACGTCCTGCACCAGGTCGGTCGTGCCGTTCCAGTAGAAGAGGACGAGGGTCTCGGCGGAGTTGTTGAGCGGCCCCGTGGAAGCGCAGGCGGCGCCGGCCCAGGCGGGGACCATGTTGGGCACCGAACCGTCGTCGGGCGTACCCGGGCACATTTCGTAGTCGGGGTCGGCGCTGAAGTTGAGGTTGAAATTGACGGCGCTGCCCATGGCGATGGTGATGCGCCCGCCGGCGGGGATCGTCGAGCCGGTCGGGAAGTGGACGACGAAGTCCCAGGAGCGGGTCGTGCCGGTACCGGCGACGAGGTCCCAGTACCGCCAGGTCGTCATGGAGTCGGCCGTGTCGGTGAGGTAGTAGTTGGTCAGGTCGACGGGGCTGGCCGTGGGGTTGTGGATCTCGACGAACTCGCGACCGGTCGAGACCACGCAGACCTCGGTCAGGAGCAGGTGGTTGTTGACGATGACGGTGACGGTGCCGAGTCGATCGACCTGGATGCCGTTGGCCGGGGAGGCGGCGCCGTTGCCGTCGGTGTCCGCGTAGAGCCACGTGGCGCCGGAGTCGGTGGAGAAGCGGCAGGCGTAGCTGTACTGGCCCGGCGCGGGGGCCGCGAACGACCCGGCGAAGACGTCGGAGAAGCTGCTGGGGCCGCCCTGGCCCAGGTAGTCGATCGCCGCCCAGGTCCAGGTGGCGTTGTCGGTCGGGTCGGTGCGGTAGGGACCGACGCCGACCTCGGCGGTCAGGCCGGTCATCGGCCCCGGCGTCTCGGTCTCGCCCGGCTCGAAGACCCGGCAGCGGATGAGCGGCGACGTCGCCCCGGCGTTGACCTCGGCGGTCGCCGGGGAGTCGAGCGCGCCGAAGTCGAGCCCGTCGCAGGCGGTGTCGGCGAAGTCGGAGAAGCCGTCGCAGTCGTCGTCCAGGCGGTCGAAGCAGGTGGCGCGCCCCACCGGGCCCTCGACGGCGCCGGGGTTGACGTCCCAGAGGGTGTCCTCGCAGTCGTCGCCGTCGAGACATCCGAGGGCGGTGTAGCCGTCGCCGTCGACGTCCGGTTTCTGGCCGAGGCAGGCGCCGGCGAGGCACAGGTCGCCGGTGGTGCAGGTCTCCAGGTCGTCGCAGGGCGTATCGGCGGCCACCGGCTCCGCGGCGCAGGTGCCGTCGGCCGGGAGGCAGACGCCGACGTTGCACTGATCGTCGAGGGCGGTGCAGTCGGTCGTGGTCCCGCCGCCGCAGATGCCGCCGGCGCACAGCTCGCCGGTGGTGCAGGCGTCGAGATCGTCGCACGGGGTATCGTCGACGACGGGGTCGGCATAGCAGGTCCCGGCGAGGGAGTTGCAGCGGCCGACGTTGCAGTCGTCGTCGAAGGCGGTGCAATCGCGGGGCGGCCCCGACGCGCAATCGCCGGCGTCGCAGGCGTCGTCCAGGGTGCACGGATCGCCGTCGTCGCAGGGGGCGGTGTTCGGGGTGAAGGCGCAGTCCCCGGTCGCCGGGTCGCACGCGTCATCGGTGCAGAGGTCGGTGTCGTCGCAGGTGACGGCATCGCCGCCGGTGCACGCTCCGCCGGAGCAGGTCTCGCCGGTGGTGCACAGGTCGCCGTCGTCGCACGGCGTGCCGTCCGGGTTGGCCGCGCAGAACGGGACTTCGGCGTCCCCGGCGTCGCCGTCGTCCCCGGCGTCCGTCTCGGTGTCGGCCTCCGTGTCCGTCTCCGTCGTTTCCGGGACCTCCCCGTCCTCGACGTCCGGCGCGTCCGCGTCGGACGCGTCGCCGGCGTCGTCGCCGGTTTCCTCGAGCACGTCGGCGTCCCCCGTCGACGAATCATCTCCGCAGCCGGCGGGCCAGGCGAGCGCCCCCAGTGCGACCCAAATGGCAAGCGAAACGCGGGTGTTCATCGCGTCTCCTCCTTCCCCCGACGGAACCCGGATGCCGTCGTTGGGCGCGTAGCTTACAACGTGAGGGGCGGGGAGGCGAGAGGGATTTTGGTTGTTGGTGGATCGTCCGGGTCCAGTTGTTGGTCCGGAGGTGCGGGGGGGTCCCGCGGGGCCGCGTGGAAACGAGCTACTCGATGCAGACGGGGGAGGCGGCGATCGTGCCGGTGAAGTTGTACGCCGGATCGGTCCCGACCGTGGTGTCGGGCTCCTGGGGCCACGGATGGCGGGCCTCGCTGCAGTCGTCCGACGGATCGCCGGACAGGCCGACGTCGCCGGAGACAAGGCCGCACAGGGTCATGCCGAGAAGGTCAATGACGGTCGCCTGGGCGTCGGCGGTCGTTACCTTGCCCTCGAGGAAGCCGCCATCGATCCAATCCCCGGCCGTCTCGTCGTACACGCCGATGTTCAGGTGGTCGTCGCTGAAGGTCCCCGAGATCTGCAACTCCCGCAGGGGCAGCGTGAGGAGCGGGGGAGCGGGGTAGGACGTCGACTCCTCCCACATCGGAACGTTGAGCTCGGCGATCGGATCGCCCGTCAGCGAGAAGTCGAGCACATCCTCGGCCATCGTCATGGTGTCCGGCAGGAACGGGTCGGGCAGGAAGGAGTACGTGTCGGCCGCGCCCGTGGCCTGTCCAGAACCGGTCTCCAGCACGATCTCGCCTGTACCGATGCCCTCGAACCGCAGCAGCCAGATGAAACTTCCATCATCCATCGAGCCGTTGATGAGCTGCTTGATGACCGCACCCTGCATGGCCTCCGGGAGCGTAACGTTCAAACGCCGCAAGCGCATCGTGGAGATGCCGCCGGAGATCGCGGTGGGCGGGCACGCGCCGCCGCCCCCTTCGTCGACCACGTCCGCGACATCTCCGCCGCCGCCTTCGTCGCGCACGTCGCCGCCGTCCGACGGGTTGACGTCGTCGTCGCCGCACGAGATGCCCGACAGCACGGTCGCCATCGCGCCCACGATCGCCACGCACCACAAGATCTTCCGGTTCATAGCTTCTCCGTCCTCCTCTTTCACGTTGTCATCGCGCCACACCCCCCTTCGGGTCGGCGCCGCCGCGAAAAGTCGGGTGAGTATGCACCGGAAACGACGTAGCGTCCAGGGGGGGGAGGGCTTCAACCGACTTGGACCAGGCGGGCCAGCGTCCGGCGGCGGGCGGCGATGGCGGGGCGGTCGAGGCGGGCGAGGGCGTCGGCACCGACGCCCTCGACGGCGAAGCTGGCGACGGCGGCGGCGGTGCGGAGGGCGGAGCGGAGGGCGTGGCCGTCGATGCGGCGGGAGCGATCCACGGCGGCCATGAAGCCCCCGGCGAAGGCGTCGCCCGCGCCGGTGGGATCGACCACCTTGCGCACGGGCACCGCCGGCACGAAGGTCAGCTCGCCGCGGCACGAGAGGTACGCGCCGTGCTCGCCGCACTTGACCAGCACGACCCACGGGCCCTTCTGGTGCAGGCGGTCGATGCCGTCGAAGATGCTCGCCGCCCCCGTCCACTCCAGGACCTCCTCGTCGTTGACGAAGACGGCGTCCACGCGGCGGACGACGGCCTCGAGCGCGGGGCGCTGGCCGGTGATCCAGAAGTTCATCGTATCGATGGCGGTGAACCTGGGCCGCCGCACCTGATCCAGCACGCGGGCCTGGAGGACGGGCGAGATATTGCCCAGGAAGACCGTCGGGCTCTTGCGCCAGGCCTCGGGGATGTCCGGCGAGAACCTGGCGAAGACGCCGAGGCGGGTGAACTTCGTCTCGCGCCCGCGGAAGCCGGGCAGGTAGCGGCCGCCCCAGCGGAAGGTGGGACCGTCGCAGTGCGCGAGGCCGTCGAGCGCGACGCCACGCGCGCACAGGCGCTTCAGCGCGCGTTTCGGGAAGTCCCGTCCGACGATGGCGACGACGCGGCAGCGCGCCAGGGACGAGGCGGCGAAGGAGAAGTGCGTCGCCGAGCCGCCGAGCACATTGCGAAACCTGCCCGAGGGCAGCTCGAGGTCGTCGAGCGCCATGGAGCCGACGACGAGGATGCTCATGGGGGGCCTCCGGGGGAAGTCGTGAGTCGTGAGTCGTGAGTCATGAGTCGACCGGGGTGGCGGGCGTCGTCACAGGCCGAGGACGCGGCCGAGGATCGGGCGCAGCTTTTCGCGCACGTCGTCGCCGATCGCGCCGCGGTCCGTGATGAGCGCGGTGTCGAGCGCCGTGGAGCAGGAGCACTTGCGCGGGAGGGTGAAACGCGGCGCGGCCTCGCGGATCAGGTCCTGCGCGCGCTGGACGTTGGCGAGCAGGGCCTGGATGATCGTGGCGACGTCGATGTCGGCGTTCTCCGAGCGCCAGCAGTCGTAGTCGGTGGGGATGGCGATCGTCGCGTAGCACAGCTCCGCCTCGCGCGCGAGCTTCGCCTCGGGGATGTTCGTCATCCCGATCACGTCGACCCCCCACTGCCGGTAGATGCGGGACTCGGCCCGGGTCGAGAAGGCCGGCCCTTCCATGCAGACGTAGGTCCCGCCTTTTCGCGCGGGGAGGCCGAGCCGCACCGCCGCGTCGTACAGCGTCCCGGCCAGGTCGGGGCACACGGGGTCCGCGAACTGCACGTGCGCCGCCACGCCGCAGTCGAAGTAGGTGTCCTTGCGCCCGCGCGTGCGGTCGAAGAACTGGTCGACGATCACGATCTGCCCGACCGCGATCTCCTCCTTCATCGAGCCGCAGGCCGAGACCGAGATGATGCCCTGGGCGCCGAGCTTCTTCAGCGCGAAGACGTTGGCCCGGTAGTTGATCTGCGACGGCGTCAAGCGATGCCCGCGGCCGTGGCGCGGGAGGAACAGGAGCGTCAGGTCGCCCAGCCGCCCCCGGACGATCGCGTCCGACGGCGGCCCGAACGGCGTTTCCACGCGCTCTTCGCCGAGGTGGGTCAGGCCCGGCATGTCGTAGAAACCGGACCCGCCCACGACCCCGAGAATGCGTTCCGTCATCGATTCACTCCTCGCGGGCGCCCTCCCTCACGGGGCGGGTTTCTGGCTCGCCTTGGCCACGCGTTCGCACACCTTCCGGTCCGTCGTCGCGCCGGGATCCGCGACCAGCGCGAGGTCACCGATCCGGAACTGGAGGTCGGCCGGATCGATCGTGCGCAGCCGGATGCGCTCGGCCCGCGTGCAGTCGCGCTCGGCATAGGCCCAGCCGCCGTCGGCTTCCCCGTGCGCGGGCGTCACGACGCGGCAGACGAAGAGCGTCGAATCGGCGAGGTGCTCGTTGGTGATCTCCAGGTGGCCTTCGAAGGGCCGGCCGCAGAGGGTGAGCTCGGCCTGGTCCCAGGGCAAGGCGCAGACGCGACGGTCGTCGACCGACCCGCAGTCGGCGCCGCGGTTCTTGAAGGCCATCGTGGGCGGGATCTCGACGAAGACGGTCCCGCCGTCGGCGCCGGGGTGCGACCGCAGCCTGC
The DNA here is from genome assembly GCA_016218815.1 of Deltaproteobacteria bacterium. Classification (GTDB taxonomy): domain Bacteria; phylum Myxococcota_A; class Polyangia; order DRWM01; family JAAZOP01; genus JAAZOP01. Next base: position 21,608 of record JACRCX010000059.1, on the reverse strand, counting down.
CGTCATCGAAGCGCGGCGAGGAGGACGCGGTCCAGCGCCGCTCGGGCGCGTCGAACTCGCGGCTGGAGACCGGCATCTCCCGGAACAGCACCACCGCGGAGAACGGGACGACGGTCTTCGCCCCCGCCACCGCCGGCAGCTCCGCCCCCTTCCGGCACGCGGGAAGGACGGCCAGCAGCAGCGCCAGCGTGGCGAGCCAGGCGGCACCTCTTGCGTCACTTCTTCTCATGTCCGCTCACCAGGGGGTTTCCCCCATCCCCTTCCCTGTTCCCTTTGCGACCTTGGCGTCCCTTTGCGACCTTTGCGCGAACGCCCCTTCCTGTTCCCCGCGGCGGCGAGTATATGCGAAGATGGCGCCCGCAAGACAAGGGTCGCGGGGGGCGACGGGGCGGACGAGCGTGCACGAGACGGATCGGGAGCTGGTCGAGGGGCTGCGGCGCGGCGATGCGGCGGCCTATCGCGAGCTGGTGCGGGAGTACGAGCACCGGGTGTTCACGATCGCCTTCCGGATGCTGGGGAACCGGCAGGAGGCCGAGGACGTCGCGCAGGACGTGTTCGTGAGCCTGATCCGCTCGATCCACTCCTTCCGCGGCGAGTCGCAGTTCTCCACGTGGCTGTTCCGGGTGGCGGTCAACCACGTCAAGAACCACGTCAAGTACCTGCGGCGGCGGCGGCAGCAGCTCAAGGTGGCCTGGGACGCGCACGAGGGCTGGGAGCCGCAGGCCGCGGACGACGGTCACTTCCCGACCGTCGGGCGGATCGACCGGCCGGACCAGGAGACCTCGGCGCGGGAGCTGGCGGCCAAGGCCTTGGCCGCGCTGGGGGAGCTCGAGGAGGAGTTTCGCGAGGCGCTGGTGCTGCGGGAGATCGAGGGGCTGTCGTACGACCAGATCGCGGAGATCACGGGGGTTCCGGAGGGGACGGTGAAGAGCCGGATCCACCGGGCGCGAGCGGCGCTGCACCGGATCGTCTTCGGGACCGAGCTGGAGGAGGGCGGGGAGGAGGGGCCGTGACGGACCGCCTGCGGGAACGAAACCGTCCGGCGGCTGTCCGAAGCCTGCCGCCGCGCGAACCCCCGCCGGGGAGCCGAAGGCGATGAACGAACGAGCAGGGCGGGGCGACGGAACGGGCGTGACGGAGAAGAAAGCGATGGATCGGTTGGAGCAGATCGCGGCGAAGGTGGACGAGGAGGCCGAGCGAGCCCCGGAGGATCCGCGGGAGCGGGCGGTCCTGGAGCGCATGCGCCTGGTGCGGGCGGCGTTGCGCCGCGCGGGGCCGTCGCAGGCCCCGGACGGGTTCGCCGAACGGGTGCTGGCGCGGATGGCGAAGGCGGCGCGCGAGGCGCAGGTCGTGGAGCTGCGTCGTCGTCGCGATCGGCTGGTGGTCTTCGCCCAGGCCGCGTCGCTGGCGCTGCTGGTCGGCGTCTACGGCACCCTCCTGGCCACGACGCGCGTGCACGACATCGGGCCGCGCTGGAGCGAGGAGTCCGGTGGGGCGGGGGCCCGCCCGGACGCCGGGACCGCGGCCGATTCTTCCGTGCCGGCGGTGCGCATGTCTGTTGCCACCGCGCGTCCGCTCGGGCTAGACTGCCCTCCGCCGCCGAGGGGCGGAGGAGCAGTCCCATGGAACTCGAGGTGTTCGGCATCACGGATGTCGGACTCGAGCGTGAGCACAACGAAGACGCCTACCTGCTGATGCCGGAGGCGGATCTGTGCCTCGTGGCCGACGGGATGGGCGGCCACCGGGCGGGAGACGTCGCGAGCGGCCTGGCGGTGGCGACGATCGCCGAGTTCTTCCGCGCCTCGGAGAGCGGCGATTCGACCTGGCCCTACCGCTTCGACCCGACGATCACGTTCGAGGAGAACCGGCTGCTCACGGCGATCCAGCTCGCCAACGCGGCGATCCTGCGGCAGGCGCGGAGCCAGAGCCAGCAGCAGGGGATGGGCACGACGATCGTGGCGATGATCGCGTCGCGCTCCAAGAGCCGCCTGTTCATCGCCCACGTCGGCGACTCGCGCTGCTACCGCATCCGCAACGAGTCGATCGAGCAGCTCACGGTCGATCACTCGCTGTACAACGAGTACGCGCAGACCATGCCGGAGCTGGGCGAGGAGCGCCTGGCCGCGTTGCCCCGCAACGTGATCACCCGCGCGCTGGGCATGCAGGAGGAGGTCCGGGTCGACCTGAAGCAGGTCGAGGCGCAGGTCGGGGACATCTACCTGCTCTGCTCCGACGGCCTGTCGACGATGGTCCCCGACAACCGCATCCTGGCCGCGCTGGCCGAGAACGGCTACGAGTCCGAGCGCTCGCTCAAGGCGCTCGTCACCAGCGCGCTCGAGGCCGGCGGCGAGGACAACGTCACGATCGTGCTGGCGCGGGTCAAGGGTCTGGCGCCGCGCACGAACCGCAACAGCCGGACGACGACGCCGCCCAAGGCCGAGGGCGAGGCGCCGCCCACCACAGGATAGCCGGCGCGGCCCGCGCGGCGGCGCGGACGGCGTCCGATCCACGCGACCCGCACGGAAGGAGTTGGCCCGATGAAGGTGACCGTCAGCCACACGCTGGACTGCACCGCCGAGACCTTCTGGAAGAGGATCTTCTTCGACCGGGAGTACAACCATGCGCTCTTCGTGGGCGAGATGAAGTTCCCGGCCTACGAGGTGCTCGAGCTGCGGGAGACGCCGGAGCGGGTCGACCGCAAGGTGCGGGTGACGCCGCCGCAGAAGGGACCCGACATCGTCCGCAAGTTCATCAAGGGCACGATGTCGTACGACGAGATCGGGGCCTGGACGGCGTCGGACGGCGCCTACCGTTTCCGCACGATCACCTCGACGATGACCGACAAGATCAAGATCTCGGGCACGGTCCGCGTGGAGCCCGCGGCGGGCGGGAAGATCGTGCGTCATGCGGACATGGAGGTCGTCGTGGACGTGATGCTCGTCGGCGGCTCGATCGAGAAGTTCCTCGCGGGCGAGATCCGGTCCAACTACGACGTCGGCGCCGCGTTCACCAACCGCTGGATCGCCGAGCGCAAGCTCTGAGGAGAGGTGGAGAGGACGGCTGGAGAGGTGGGGAGGGGGGTCGGCCGGGGCTTCTCCATTCCCGTCACCGCGGTGTGTCGCGCGGGCGCCACGAGGAGCCGCGCGCCGAATCTCGCGCAGAGTCGCAGAGACGCAGAGAGGGCAGTACGGACTTTGGCGAGAGCCTGGAGGGGCGACCGGGTCGTGCTGCTGGCCTGCGTCGCGCTGTGGGGAGCGTGCCAGCGGCCGCCGCGGCCGGTCGATCGCGATGCGCGGAGCGACGCGGCGTGGGTTCCGCCGGCGGACGCGGGGCGAGGTCCGGCGGGGCCGCCGGCGCGGGCGTTCCTGATCGTGGAGGGCGCGGACCTGCTGCGGGGGCCGCTGGCTTCGGGAGCGATCGGCGACGTGCGGCTGGACAACGAGCGCGCGGCGTTCGTGGTGCAGGCCGCCGGCGGCGAGCCGTTCGGCTTCGCGCTGGGCGGGGGCAACCTGGTCGACGCCGCGGCGCTGCCGGACGGGCGCGACGAGCTGGCCCAGGCGTTCGTGCTGCTCGATCGCGATTTCCCGCGGCAGGCGGTGGTGCAGGAGCTGGCGATCCTGGTCGGCGAGCCGGGGGAGGCCACGGTGCTGGCGCGGGGTGTCGACTCGCGCGATTCCTCGGTGGGGATCGAGACGGTCTACACGCTGGTGCCCGGGTCGCGCGCGTTGCGGCTGACGACGGTGGTGCGCAACCACGGTTCCGCGGCCATTTCCGGGTACGAAATTGGCGACGCACTGGAGTGGGGCGCGGCGGATCCGCGGGCCGGGGGGCAGCCCGGGTGTCCCGCGGGAGAAACCGGGGAGCGCCTGCTTCGCCTGGCGGCGGTCGGCAAGCACGGCTCGTACGCGTACCTGGGTGCGGATCCCGGGGGCTTCGCCTGCGACGACTCGTCGGCCTGGGCCAACACGGTGCTGGGGACGTTCGTGCTGGAGCCCGGGGACGGGGCGGGCGAGCGCGGGGCGACGGTGGTGCGGTGGCTGGCGGTCGGGGAGCGGGCGGACACGTCGAGCGCGGTGGCGGAGGCGATGGAGGCGCGCGGCGACGTGCTGGAGCGGGTGGCGGTCGTGGCGCTGGGGCCCGGCGACGAGCCCGTGGCGTCGGCGACGGTGCGGTTCACGCGCGGCACGGAGGGGCCGCCGGAGACGCTGGCCACGGACGCGGCGGGGCGGGCGGTGACGTTCCTGCCCCGGGGGAAGTGGCGTGCCGCGGCGGAGGCGCCCGGGCGGGCCGGGGCGGGCGTCGCCGAGCTTCGCGTTCCTGCCGCGGGGGCGGTCGAGCTGCCGCTGACGGCGGCGGGGAGGCTGGACGTGGACGTCCTGGCGGCGGAGGCGGAGGGCGAGGAGGGGGAGCGGGCGCCGGTGCGCGTCGGTGTCCGCGGCGTGCCGCCGACGCCGGACCCGGTCTTCGGCGGGCCGTTCGACGCGGGCGGCTTCGGCCGCTCGTTCGTCCTGGCGGACGGCCGGGGCTCCCGCGCCCTGCCGCCGGGCTCCTACGAGGTGCTGGTCACGCGCGGGCCGGAGTACGATCTGGTGCAGCAGGCGGTCGATGTGGCGCCGGGCGGATCCGCGTCGGTGCACGGCACGCTCGTCCGGCGGCTGGAGACGCCGGGCTGGCTGGCCGTCGATCCGCACGTGCACACGTGGGCCAGCGTCGACAGCGGGGTCTCGGGGCGGAGCCGCGTGCTGGGCTGCGCGGGCGAAGGGGTGGAGGTCGTGATCGCGACCGACCACAACGTGGTGACCGATCCGGCGCCCGACGTCGCGGACCTTGGTCTGTCGCGGTGGATCCTGGGCGTGCCGGGGACCGAGGTCACGACCGATCTGTCGCGCGCGCCGATCGGCCACCTGAATCTCTTCCCCCTGGCCGTCGACCCGCTGCGGCCGGCGTATGCCGCCGCGTTGCCCTGGCTCGACCTCGACTTCGCGGACCTCGTCGCCGGCGCGCGGCGTCTTCCCGGCGTGCTGGTGCAGATCAACCACCCGCGCTCGCCGTTCAACGGGACGTACGCGCTCCTGGGCGTGGGCACCGCCGACGACGCGCCGCCCGCCTCGCTCGGACTGGACTGCGACCTGCTGGAGGTGGCGAACGGGCTGGGGTGGGCCGGCACGTTCCAGGCGGCCGCGGACTGGGCGCGGCTGGCGCGGTGCGGCCGGCGGATCGTTCCCACGGGCGGCTCGGACGCCCACGCGATGGACGACTCGTTCTGCGGCACGCCGCGCACCTGGGTCTTCGCGGGCCGCGACCGGCCGGAGGGCACGACGCCCGAGTTTTTCGCGAACGCGTTCCGTTCGGGCCGGGCGGTCGTCTCGACGGGGCCGTTCGTCGTGCTGCGGGTGGACGACGTGCCGGCGGGGGGGACGGCGGTGCCGAAGGAGCGCGGCATCCTGGTGCAGGTGCGCGTCGAGGCGGCGCCGTGGGTGGACGTGCGGCGGGTGCGGGTGCTGCAGAACGGGGCCGAGGTGTTGTCGCTGACGCCGACGGCGCGGATGCCGGAGGTGGTGCGGCTGGAGGTGCAGGAGCCGTTGGCGGTTCCAAGCGACGCGGCGATCTGGGTCGAGGTCGACGGGGACGACGCGCTGCCGACCCTTCCCGCATCTTCGCCCATCCGTCCCTGGGCGTTGAGCGCGCCGGTGTGGGTGGACGCGGACGGGGACGGGGTGGTGAGGATGGGGGGAGTGAGCTGTGAGCTGTGAGTATCCGAACCGCGGGCTTCAGCCCGCGGCTGGCCCCGCCGACACAGCCGCGCCCTGAAGGGCGCGGTTCGGATCCGGACACGACACGCGACCCATGAATCCTTACGCGGCGACGGTGCGGTTCCTGCCGGCCTGCTTGGCCTTGTAGAGCAGCTCGTCGGCGACCTGGACGAGGCGGGCCTTGTCGGAGGCGTGCAGCGGGAAGGTGGCGACGCCGAGCGAGCAGGTGACGTGGAAGGGGCCCTGCTCGGCGGCGAAGGTGCGGGCGGCCAGGTCCTTGCGGATGCGCTCGGCCAGGAGCTTCGCGCCGGCGGTGTCGGTCTCCTCGCACAGGACGACGAACTCCTCGCCGCCGTAGCGGGCCACGACGTCCAGGTCGCGCTTGCAGCCCAGGAGCACCTGTCCGAACGCCTTCAAGACGACGTCGCCGACGCTGTGGCCGTAGGTGTCGTTGACCTTCTTGAAGTGGTCGACGTCGCACATGATGAGGGACAGCGGCTTGCGGTAGCGCTCGGCCGACTTCGTCTGGCGCTCCAGCTCGCCGTCGAAGGTGCGCCGGTTGGCCAAACCCGTGAGCTGGTCCGTCGTCGCCAGCTCGGCCAGGCGCCGGACCATGCGCGCGTTGAGCAGGCTGCTGGCGACCTGGTTGGCCAGCACCTGGAGCAGCGGGCGGACGTCGTCGCGGAAGGCGCCGTTGCGGCGTGCGGCCAGCACGAGGGCCCCGAGCGCGGACTCGCCGACGACGAGGGGCAGGACGAGCAGCGAGTTCATGCCGGGCAGCTCGCCGCGCCGCACGAACACCACCTGCCCGCGGTCGTCGAAGTCTCCGCGGTACGGCAGGTAGTGGCGCGTGCGCACGGCGATGGCGACGAGCGACTGGTTGTCGTCGAAGGCGAGCTGGGCCACGTCCGCTGCGGCGTGGCCGGCGGCGCGCCGTACCTGGTGCCGGCCGGTGCGCTCGTCGAAGGTGACCAGGGCGGCGAAATCGAAGTCGACGATCGCCCGTGCCGCCTCGATCGCTCCCGTCTCGACGTCGTCCTCGCGGATCGTGTTGGAGAGCCGCTCGGAAGCCTCCAGGAGCTGTCCCTGCTCGCGCTTGGTGCGCTCGAGCTGCAGGAAGGCGCGCTCGTTCTGGATCGTCCGCGCCACGCGCTCGGCCGCGCGCACGATGATTTTCTGCTCGCGCCCGCCGAACGCGTCCGGCTCGAGGCGGTCGACCACCAGCACGCCGCGCCAGTCCTCGCCGTCGCGGAAGGGGACGGCGAGGAAGGAGCCGACGCGGATCGGGCCGCGGTAGTAGGGCAGGCCGCGATAGTCGGGGCGCAGGTTGCCGAGGGTCAGGGCGCCGCCCGTGCGCATCGCGGCGCCGGCCACGCCGTCGCCGACGCCGAACGGCCCGCACTCGATCTCCTCCGCCTCGGTCGCGATCTCGGCCAGCTTGAGCGACGCGCGGTCGCGGTCGACGAGCAGCACGGCGCAGGAGTGCAGCGACAGGCTCTGGCGCAGCAGGTCGAGCGTATCGAACAAGGTTTCCTGGATCTGGTGCACCGCCGCGACGGTGCCCGAGAGCGGATCGCGCAGGCGGCGCTCGGCGCTCGTGCCGTCCTCGGGCGGGAGCGACCCGTCGGACGCCGGCGCCGGCGCTTCCGTCAACCGGAAGTCGCGTGCCGCCTCGCGCACGCGGGCCAGGGCGTGGCGCAGGCGCATCTCGCCGCGATGGCGGAGGCGGAAGATCTCGGTGTGGGTGAAGACGAGGTTCAAGAGGGCGAAGAAGCCGATGAACACGCCGTGGACCACGAGCAGGTCGCGGTCGGGGCCGTAGCGCACGAGGATCAGGACGGCGTCCAGCGCGGCGGCGGCGAGCGTGAGGGCGATGCCGAGCATCCGGGGGTAGAACGAGACGAAGAAGGCGACGACCACGTAGAGCAGCGGGTGCAGGGCCGAGCGCGCCCCGCCGGTGAACTCGACGATGGCCAAGGTGAGGACGAGGAGGAGGGCGCCCAGCTCCAGGTCGAGCCGCAGGCGCGGGAGGAACAGGAAGCGCAGGGTGCGCTCGGACGCCGCGGGTGCGACGTCGGCCGCGTCGCGGTCCTCGCGGAAGCGGTGCCACGCCGCACGGGTGAAGAACAGGCCCCAGACGACGAGCGCGGCGAGCGAGGTCCAGGGCAGGACGCGCCCCGCCGGGCGGAAGGAGCCGGCGGCGATCAGGCCGGCGAAGGCGCCGGCGAAGAGGAAGGCGAGCTGCGCCCGCGCCGTGCGGCGGAGGAAGCCCAGGGAGCGGACCACGGTACGCACGGGGTCGAGGGTCCGCGCGTGGATGGTGATCGACCAAGTTTCCGGGGGGGGAAGAAAGAAACCACCGATGGACACAGATGAACACCGATGAGGAGCAACGGCCCGCCAACTGACCGGAACCGAACCGCGCCCTTCAGGGCGCGGCTCCGCCGGGAAGGCAGCCGCGGGCTGAAGCCCGCGGTTCGGAAGGGGGGGCGCGAGCGGGCGGTCAGGCGCCGGGTCAGTGCGGCTCGAGGTGGTCCTGGTAGAACTTGCGGTGGAAGATCTCGTTGTGTTCGGCGTGGAGGACGTTGCCGACGTGGTCGGCGATCGGGAGGACCATCCGCTCGTGCTCGCAGAGGAACGGGGGGACCTCGCAGACGTCGCCGGTGGTGCGGTGGTTGACGCAGCCGCACCAGTTGGAGCAGCGGCCGTCGAGGTCGCAGCCTTCGCACTTGGGCCGCGGCTTGCGGTTGAGCTCGACCAGCTCCCAGCGTTTCGTGGAGTCGAAGCCCGAGCGGACGTCGCCGATGCGGAAGCGCAGGTCGGTCTCGGGGCGGACGAACTGGACGCAGGGGTAGATCTCGCCGGAGGGGGCGACGGAGAAGGAGGTGGCGCCCATGTCGCAGACGACGCCGCGGCGGACGGGCCCCAGGGCGTGGGTACGGATCTTCTCGTCGAAGGTGGAGAAGTAGAGCTCCTCGCCCCGACGATGCCGCGCGAGGTAGTCCTTGGCGACCTGGCGGTAGCCGCGCTCGAGCTTGCGCAGCGTCGCGCGGTCCCATTCGCCGCCGAAGTCGGGGGAGAGGATGACCTTGTCGATGCCGTGCGCGAAGAGCCAGGCCATGGCGGGGCCGAGGTTGTCGGCGGTGGCGGGGGTGACGACGGCGATGACGATGAGCACGAGGGAGCGGCTACGGATGGCGTCGAGGCGTTCGACGAGCGCGGCGTGGGAGCCGCGACCGGCGGTGGTGACGCGGTTGGCGTCGTGGCTTTTCGCGTCGCCGTCGAGCGAGAGGGCGAAGAGGACCTTGTGGCGGCGGCACCACTCGAGGCGCTGGTCGTCGAAGAGCAGGCCGTTGGTGGTCATGCGGAAGGAGACGGCCTTGCCGCGGGCCTTGGCGACCTGTTCGGAGTACTCGACGGTTTCCCGGACGAGGTCGTATTCGAGGAGGGGTTCGCCGCCCATGAAGGAGACGGTGAAGCGGGGGTCGGCATTGTCGGCGACGAGGTCGACGGCGGCGCGAGCGACGTCGGGGGTCATGCGCGCGGCGGACTTTTCTCCGACGTAGCAGTAGCGGCAACGCAGGTTGCAGCCGCCGGTGACGTGCAGGACGGCCTTCATGAACGCTAGATGAGACCGTCGCGGCGCAGCCCGTCAAGCAGATCGCGCACGGCCTGTCGGACCTCTTCCTCGGCCCGCGCTCGATCGTAGTCCTCGATGTAGCCGTCGTAGTCCCAGACGTCGTAGGGGTGGTCTGCCGCGCGCAGCACGGAGATCGCGGCGCGCGCGTCGTCGCGCAGGCGGGTCAGGTACGCTTCTTCGGTATCGGTCAGGCCGTCGGGGTCGCCCGAGAGGTCCTCGTCGTCGCCGGCCTCTTCGGTCGCGAACTCGAAGCCGACCGCGGGGCGCAGGCCGCCGGGGCACTCGGGTGTCTCCTCGACGGCGACCGCGGGGGCCAGGAGGTCGACCTCGGCCGAGACGCCGGAGGTGGAGGCGCCGTCGCGCATGAAGAACGACTGGTCCTCCACGACGCGCTCGGCCAGGACCGGCTCCTCGCAGGGATTGGCGGGGGCGGCGGTCTCGGCGACGACGGTCTCGGCGATCAGCGTCCGGCCCTCGGCTTCGGTGAGGTAGCGGACGTAGTGGACGCCTTCGGGGCGGCCGCCGGCGATCATGGAGTCGGTGTCGTCGTCGGGGCCGGCGTCGTCGGGGACCTCGCCGATGACATCTGCCAGGACCTCCGGGTCCACCGTGGCATCGTCGGAGAAGTCGGCGGCGTCGGTGGCGTCGTGGTCGTCGCCGACGAGGCTGAGGCCTCCGTCGCAGGCGCCGCCGGCGGCGCCGAGGCCGAGGGCGGCGGCGGGGACGGCGGCGGCGCGAACGATGCGCCGTCCGAGCGGCTCGGCCCGCTTCGCGTCGCGATGGCGCGACGGGTATTTCGCGGCCCGGTACTTCCGCACTCGCTTCACCGTGAGTTGCCCGTTTCTCATCGTCGGTCCTCCAGGGTCAGCCTACCGCACCAACGCTCCACCGCACCAACGCACCACTCAGATGAACCCGTGGCGGCGCAGGTCGTCGACGATCTCGCGCACGGTTTCGCGCACGAGGCTTTCGGCGCGGGCGCGATCGGAGTCGTCGATCCAGCCGTCCTCGTATTCCCAGACGTTGTAGGAGTAGTCCGTGGCGCGGAGCACGGAAATCACAGCCTCGCGGCTTTCGCGCAGGGCACGCAGGGCGGATTCCTCCGCGGCGCTGACGCCTGCGGGGTTGCCGGTGAGGTCTTCGTCGTCGCGCGCTTCTTCGGTCATCCATTCGAAGCCGACGGCGGGCAGGCCGGGGCGGGCGCACGGGGGCACGTAGGGGTCGGAGAGGAGGTCGACACCGATGTCGACCGGCGTCTCGCCGTCGCGCACGAACGGCTGGTCGTCGTTGAGGCGCTCGCCCAGCGTGACCGGGTCGCACGGCGGGCTCGGATCGCCGTCGGCTTCCAGGACCGTCTCCTGGATCAGCGCCCGGCCTTCGGCCTCGGAGAGGTAGCGGAGGTAGTAGGTGCCCGAGGGCATGTCGCCGTTGAGCCCTTCGGGAAGCTCGGCGTCTTCGACGACGTCTTCGGGCGCCGCTTCCTCCGGGGCGGCGTCTTCGGTCCCGGCGTCCTCGGTGGCGATGGTCTCGGGCAACACCACGTCCGCGGCGACATCGGTCGCGTCCGGCGAGTCCGGCTCGGTCCCGACAAGACTGAGGCCGCCGTCGCACGCGCCGCCGGCGGCGCCGAGTCCGAGGGCCACGGCGGGGACGGCGGCGCCGCGCAGCACGCGTTCGGCCATCGTCCCCGTCCGTTTGGCCTGCGGGTGCCGGGAAGGGTACTGGGCCTTGCGGTATCTTCCGACCTTGCGAATGCTGAGCTTCCCGTTCTTCATCGCCTGGCCTCCAACCTCGATCGCTGCCCGAACGCGATGCACCAGGATGCGGGCGACATGCCAACAGACGCCGGCCAAGACCAGCAGGCACAATCACATGATATCGGTACGTTGCAACAGACAGCGTGCCGCCACTGGGCGGAGGCGCAGGCACGAGGCGGCACAGAGCGGGACCGGCGCCTGAAGGCGCCGGCCGAGTTGATCCGCGGACCCCAGCGCCTGCTCGACGTCCTTTCATCGCCCGAAGACTGAAGCCCGAAGCCTGAAGCGTTGGACTATGGTGGGCCGCTCGCCTCTACTCATAGCGCGGCCAGGGGCCGCAACCAAACGCGGCCCCTGGCCGCGCGTCAACAGTCGAGAGTCGAGAGTCGACAGTTCCTTCGCGTGCCGCGAAGGAATCGGAAGGTAGTGGACCAGGGTGCTTCCCCATCGGTGTCCATCAGTGTTCATCGGTGGTTTCTTCTTCCCGGGTTGAACCTCAGCCCCTCACGCGCGAGGATGCCGTCGTGGGAACGCTGGGCCGTCACCTCCTGTTCGGGTGCCTGGCGCGCGCCGCGGCCCTTTCGGGGGTCGGGGCGACGCTGGGGACGATCATCGGGCTGATCGAGGAGGGGAATCGGGCGGCGGCGGCGGGGGCGGCGGACACGTCGTGGTTGGCTTCGCTGGCCCGCGTGCCGGAGGTGCTGTTCTTCGCGTCGCCGCTGGTCGCGTTGCTCGCGGTGCTCTGGACGGCGCGGGATCTGGTGCCGGAGCCGGTGGCCGAGGGGCTGGCAGGTGCGGGGGTGCGTGGGCGGCGGATCGACGCGGCGTTGGCCGGCGCGTGCGTGGTTGTGGCGCTGGCGGCCGCGGCGCTGGGCGGGTGGCTGGCGCCGTGGGCGCAGCGGGAGTCGGCCGCGGATCCGTCGACCGCGTGGGCGCGGTCCGGGGGGGTGCCCGAGTGGACGGCCGCGGGATGGACCTGGGTCCGCACGGGTGGGCGGCTGGTGCGGATCGAGGTCGCCCCGGACGGCGTGCGTGCGGCGCGGGCGCTGGAGTTCGGGCCCGGCGGGCCGCGGGAGACGCCGTTGGGGGGGTCGAGCGCGGGTCTCGCGATACCCACGGCCGCGGAGCTCGGGCTGCTCGCGGCGCCGCCCGCGTTCCTCACCTTCCCCGACCTGCTCGAGGCGGCCGCGGTGCGCGAGCGGTTCGGCCACCTGGCTGCGCCGGTGCTTTCGGAGCTGGCGCTGCGCGCGGCGGTGGCGGTGCTGGCGTTCCCGGCGGCGGCGGTGGGGCTGGCGTGCCGGCGGATCCGGCTTCGCGGCCGGCGCTGGTGGCTGGTGGCGCTCCTGGCGCTGGCCTCGCTGCTGGGCCTGCAGGCGAGCCACGTGTGGGCGACACGGGGGGAGCTGCCGATCGCGGCGGTGGTGGCGGTGCCGCTCGCCGCCGCCCTCGCCGTCGCGGCGCTGGCATGGGTGGTCGCGTCGCGGCGGCAGTGACGGCGCGGGGATCTACCAGAGGACGATCATCGGTCGGCCGACCACTCGACGTCGACGGGGGAGACGAGGTCGTCCTGGTGGACGACGCTGCCGTCAAGGGCCGAGAGGACCGCGTCGAGGGCGGCCACCAGACGCGGCCGGGCGGCCGACGAAAGCGGGCGGCGGGCGAGGTGCGAGGCGACGGCGGCGAGAATCCGGCGGATGCGGCGGTAGGGGGTGTCGGGCGGGCGGCGCTGCGAGCCGGCGAGGAGATCGTCGAGCGAGCCGCCCTGGGCGAGATAGGGTGCAACGAGGAAGGCGACGGCGGCGACGGTTTTGGTCGGAACGCGTTCGGCCGCGGCCCAGGCGCTGACGGCGACCAGGGCCTGAGGGTTGTCCTCGAGGGCCCAGAGATCGTCCCAGGTCGTGACGGGGAGCTCGGGGAGCTGGCCGGCGGGCGCGGCGGCGGCGACCTGGCCGGTCAGCAGGAAGACGTGGATGCACTTGTAGAGGAAGCTGTCGTCGAGGCGGACTCGGCGATCGCGGGCGATGCGCTTGATCGTGTCCTGCTGCCACGCGGTGCCTCCGCTACGGAACTGCGTCCGGTCGCCGTGGTACACGTTGCGGAAGAGGTATTCGCCGACCTCGAGGGCGAACTGGAGTCCGTGGCGCCGGAGGCAGGCCTGGATGAAGCGGACGGCGGCGGCGACGAGGTCGATCGGAGGAGGTTGGTTGTCGTTGGTTGTTGGTTGCGCGCTCGGGGCGAGTTGTTGGTCCGGGGGGGGAGGGGACGAGGAGGAGGCGACCAGGGAGCGGAGGCGGGAGACTTCGCGGGCGAGGGAGGAGCGCGAGGTCGGGGCCAGGGTGGTGGACCGCACCCAGCGCAGGACGAGCTGGGTGAGGCGGATGGGGACGAGATCGGGATCGGCGAGGGGGCGAGGTGCGTGGGAGGGTTTCGGGCGAGGGGAGATGGTCGGCGGGAGCGGGGCGGCGAGGAGGTCTTCGAGGCGACCGCCTTCGTCGAGGCGGCGTTTCCAATCGACGGCGAGGGCGTCGAGCTGGTCGCCGGTGAGGTGATGGCGATCGCGGAGCTCGAGGACGGCGCGGGCGGCGTCGGGATGGAAGGCGAGGGGGCGGAGGGCTTCGAAGTCGGACATGGAGAGATCGACGTCGATGCCTGCGGGGCGGAGGTACTTGCGGGCGACGTAGGCGCGGATCCAGCCCATGAGGCGGAGGGGGCCGATGCCGGTGCGAGCGGCGATGTCGCGCAGGGAGTCGGTCTTGTTGGAGTCGCGGCTGGAGACGTACTCGACGTCGCCACGGTAGACGCGTTCGAAGAGGTACTCGCCGACCTCCCAGGCGATGCCGGCGGCATGGGTCTGCTTGCGCGCGAGGATGAAGCGGCAGGCGTCATCGATGATCCGTTCGAGGTTGGCGGGGGGCTGGGGGGAAGGCTGCGAGGGTGGCGGCGGCTGAGGGGGCTGAGGCGGTTGGGAGGGCTGGGGCGGCGGGGGCGGGGAGACGGGGTGGGAGACGGGGTGGGGGTTGGGTTGAGTGGCGGGAGGAGAGAGGGGATGGGGTGTGATGGTCGGATGAACCGGGAGGATGGCGGTGAGCGGGGGTCGGGGCTTGGGGGGAGTGCGGCGGGGTGTCTTTCGTGGGGGGGCGGCGGGGCGTTTTCGGGGAGCGAGAGCGGGCCGCCGGCGTCGGGGGGTGGATGGGCGAGGGGTCGACATGGTGTGCCTCCGGTGTGTTCGGTCCGGGCGGATGATGGGGGGCGAGGGAGCGGGGTGTCAATGGCGGGTGGCCCGCGATTCCCCGCCCCAGGGGTGGTGGTGGGGCGGAGCCCCCACAAGTCATCGATCTCGGGCGTCGGGCACCGGTGCGCGTCGGTCCGGTCGTGCGCGGGGGATTGCGGTGGCGGCGCGAACCGGACCTTGCAACCGCCTGACGCGCGGCAGGCCGCGCCATCGGCAGGCGCCGGGCGTGGGCGCGGTCCGCCTTGCGGTCCACGTCAGTCCGTCGTGCACGGAGCGGTGCCCGGCGGTTCAGTAGCGGACGTCGTTCTCGGTCAGGTCGTAGCCCTCCGACGCTCCGGGCGGGTGGAGACCCAGCACCTCGCAGGCGACGGAGCCGTCCGCGGCGACGCGGGTCGTCACGTCGGCCACGCGCCACATCGCGCCCACGCCGTCCCCGTGGCTGCGGCCGGAGAAGTCCGGCAGCTCGTCGGGCGGTGCCCCGAAGGTCGCCGCCCGCCGGCCTCCGCAGTAGACGTTGATCACCGGATTGGCGTCCCCGCCCGTGAAGTTCTCCACCATGATGCGGAAGGTTTCGCCGTCCCGGGGCACATCGATGTTGATGTTCTCGGGGAGCCCGATGCCCTCGGACAGGTTGTTGTCGACGTCGAGGCGCGGGTTGGCGCAGTAGCCGAGGGTGCGCCACTGCTCGCCGAGCGGTCCGCCGACGCACTCCGCCAAATCGCTTGGTGCGTATCCCCAGTCCGCCCGACCACCGGTGACGCGGATTCTCGCCTCGCAGTTGTGCCAGCCGCACTGGTCGCGGCTCGGGTCGTGGACCTCGCCGGCGTGGGGGTACCAGGGCGTGGTGGCGCCCGGCTGCTTGACGAAGAGATCGAGATCCTCGTACTCGCTCTCCGGGTAGCACATTTCCACCCGAAGCCCCGGGCCGCGGACGTGGACGATCCACCGGCAGACCAACGTCGTCCCCGCCGTCGTGACGATGGTCAAGGTCACGGTGTAGTCGCCCGAGAGCAGCGGCTGCAGCGTGGCCGATTCGTCGTCCGGCCCGAGCAGCACGTAGCTCGAGAATCGCGCCGCCAGGAGGTCGCAGGGTCCGCCCTGGACGTCCCAGTGCCACGTGCGGACCAGGCCCGGGTAGAACAGGCGGCCGTCGAGCGGGTAGTCGGTCATCGGAGCCCCGTCCGGGACGCGCGGGTCGCCGGGCCCGGGGCAGTCGAGCTCGCAATCTGCCATCTGGGAGCAGCCGTCGCACCGGTTGTCCAGACCGTTGCAGACGTCGTCCTGGGGGACGATCCCGCCCTCGCACGCGCCCCAGGCGCCGCTCATCAGGCAGATCTGTTCGCCGTCGGTGCAGGCGCCGACGTTCCGGCGGCCCGGCGGTCCGGCGAAGCAGGGTCGCACGGACCCCGGCGCGCACGGACAGTCCTCGTCGGCCTCGCCGTCGCAGTCGTCGTCGTCCCCGTCTCCGCAGACCTCGCGCTCCGCGCACCGATCGTCCACCGGCGGGCAGCCCCCGTCCTCGCGAACGTCCGCCTCGGCCTCGATCGGCGCGTCCGCCTCGAGGTCGGAGCCGTCGTCAGGGGCATCGCCGCGCCGGTCCTCCCGGTCAGGGTTCGCATCGGCCAAGACGGCGTAGCTCTGGTAGCAACCGCAGGCGGCGACCAGCAGGCCCAGGCAGGACAGCGCCGGGCGCCGGCGTCCGTTCATCGCCATTGCACGGAAGATCGATCCTCTCACCGCGTCCCGCATCGGTCGCCTCGTGGCGTCGCCGGCGACCATGATACGCGGTCGGGTGGGGGGCACGCCAGGAGGCAGGTCAGCCCGCGGCGGCGTCGCCTTCCTTGAGCCCGTGGCACTTCTTGTACTTCTTGCCGGACCCGCAGGGGCAGGGGTCGTAGCGGCCGGTGTTCCGTCGCGCTCACATCAGGATCACGTAGCACAGGGCCCAGCACTCCTGGTGGGCCGAGCACGGGAACGTCTCGCCCGCCAGCGCCTCCAGGTAGCACGAACGCACCTCTTCGGGCACCGCGGGGTCGCCGTCCACGACGCAGATGTCGACCACTCGCCCTGCGGAGTCCGTGACCAGCCCGTATTGCCGGTAGCCGCCGTCCGGGTACTCGTCCGACGGGCAACCGGCGTCCGCGGCCGTCCCGCACACCCGATCCTCCTGCGCCCAGCGTTCCTCGACGCCGCTGCACCCGCCGGCGGCGGCTTCGACGACATCTGCCGAACCGTCCTCCGCGACGGCTGCCTCGTCCGCGCGGCTCGCATCGTCCGCGCCGTCCGCGCCCGCGTCCTCGCCGCCGTCGGACGTGGTGCCCTCCGCACCGTCGCGCGGTTCCGTCCCGCGCGACGGGTAGCAGGCCGTCGTGCCGCCGATCAGGATGAAGGACGCGGCCAGCGCCGACCGGAAGAAGAGGCGGCGGGGGCCGGGATCGATCCGCCCCGCGCGCTCGAGTTCCGATTCCAGGCGCTCGAACCGCGCGATGAACGGCGCCATCTCGCGCCGGAACCGTCCGACCAGCGCGCGCTCGGCCGCCTCGAACTCCGTCCGCGTGCGCTCCGCCAGCGATAGCTCCAACGCCGCGCGGAGGACCGCGATCCGCCGCTCGTTCATCCCGTCCAGCAGCCGCCGCAGAACGTCCGCGCGCTCGTCCGTGCGGGGATCCCGTCCCAGGCGGCGCGCGAGCGCGGCGTTCACGGCGACGTCGTGCGCCAGGACGTTGGGCCCGTACGGTCCCATGCCTTGGACGCGCATGCGAACCAGCAGCGAGCGGAAGCGGCCGACCGCCGGGTCGCGGATCTCGTGCCGCCACGCATACGCGCCGCCCGACAGCTCTCCCGCGTGCCAGAGCGCTCGCCAGGCGCGCGTGCCGGGATGGACGGCCAGCGCCAGCGCGTCAAAGTGCCCCCCGCGCAATCCGGCCAGCGCATCCAGCTCCTGGCGCATGGTCGCCCCGTCCGTCCCCGGATGCACGGCGATCAAATTCACACTCACCACCGAGCCGGTGCTCATGATTCGGCCGATCGCGGCCGGGCCGACGGCGGGGTCGGCGGGTCGTCCGAGCCGTTCCAGCCCGCCGGCCGTCAACGCCTCGACGCCGATCAGCGTGCGCACCGCTCCCAACTCGCCCAGTTCCCTCGCGACCTCCGTCGTCACGGTCCGCGCCTCGAGCTGCAGGCTCCACGCCGTCCGCTCCACCGCCCGCCGCCGCAACCCGGCGCGCAGGTCGTGCAGCCACGCGGCCGCCGCCCCCGGTTCGCCGGCGAGGAGATTGTCGTCCAGCAGGATGAAGAACCGCGCGCGTCGCCGGTGGTACAGCTCCGCGACTTCATCCGCCACGTCCTCGGCCGACCGCCGCAGGACGCCTCCCACTCCCCGGCGGGCCAGTTCCTCGAGGGCGATTCCCTCGGCCAGTCCTTCGCGAACCGCCTCGTCCTGGAGCGCGGCCGGGCCGCAGTACGGGCAGCGGCCGGGACAACCGCGCGAGGCCAGCAGCCGGGCCGTCGGCACGCCGAGAAAAAGCGGCAGCACCGCGGGCCGCAGCGGTCGCAGCCCGTTGTGCGCGCCACCGCCCACGATCGCAGGCCGGCCGTCGCCCTGCCGCGTGGTCAGACCGGGTACGTCGTCCGGCACCCGTCCCGCCGCCAGCCGCTCGACGAGCGCCACCAGCGCCGCCTCGCCCGCGTGGCGCACGACCGAGTCGATGCCGGGCTGTCGCGCGAGGATCTCTCGCCGCGCCAGTGTGGCCAGCGGGCCGCCGCACGAGCACTTCACGATTCTGGCCGCGCACGGGGTGGTGGACGATGGCTCGGCGAACGCCTTGTCCGCGGCAGCGAAGGGTGAAATGCCGCGGTGCGGTTGACGGGCGGCGTATCCTCGCCCATCCTCTGCGCTGGAGGTGCGGCATGACCCGGGTGGAAGCGAGCAAGGTTTTGAAGGACGCGCCCGCGACGGTGAAGCGCGTGGCGGGCGGGCGCAACCGTCTCGTGTTGCGGCATGAGGGGCAGGACCTCCTTGCCGTCGTTCCGTTCGAGGATCTCCAGCTCATCGAACGGATGCTCGAAGCGATGGAGGACCGGATCGACGTCGAGGATGCGGAACGCGTGCTGCGCGGCATCCGCTCGGGGCGCATCAAGACCGTCACGTGGAGCGAGGCCAAGCGCCGGCTGGACAGGCGGCCGTAGGTGTACCGCGTCGCCATCGCCGACCCTGCGTTGAAGGTGCTGGCGCGCCTGCCGCGTCAGGCGACCAGCAGCGGAACGCCGTAGGCCGCCATCCGGCGGTCGCGACTCACGAGCGTGCATCCGCCGAGCGCCTGGGCGACGAGCAGCCGGTCGAAGGGGTCCCGGTGGTGCCAAGGCAGGGCGCGCGTCCGGAGAGCGTCGTGGTGGCTCACCGCCAGCCAGGCGAACCCGGCTCTCCCGACCTCCCGCGGAAGCCATGTCTCCGCGGGACGCGGCAGGCGGATCTTCCCCAGCGACTGCTTGATCGCAAGCTCCCACGCCGACACCGCGCTCACCAGGACCTCGTGGACCGGGTCCAGAATTGCGTCCCGGGCCTCCTCGGCGATGACGTCCGGCTCCGAGAGCGCCCAGAGCACGACATGCGTGTCCAGCAGGAGCCTCAAGGGGACTCGCCCTCGAACGCCGCGGCGATGTCCGGCGGCAGGTCCTCGAAGTCGCCGGCGACCTGCACCTGCCCCGCACAGAGGCCCAGCCTCCGCTTCTTGCGCTCGGCCGGGATCGGCACCAGCATGGCCACCGGCTTCCCGGCCCGCGCGATGAGGATCTTCTGGCCGGCCTCGACGCGTTCGATCAACCGCGAGAAATTCGTCTTCGCCTCGTGGATGTTGACCGTTCCCATGCGTGGTCTCCCATCAACCGGACTAAGCTTAGTCCGCCTCGTGGCCGACGTCAACCTGGGGTGCACGGAGCGGAACGGCGGTTGCCGGCTTGGGGAGGTCAGCCCGCGGCGGCGTCGCCTTCCTTGAGGCCGTGGCACTTCTTGTACTTCTTGCCGGAGCCGCAGGGGCAGGGGTCGTTGCGGCCGACCTTGGGGCCTGCACGCAGCGTGCCGCCGCGCGCCTGCTGCGCGGCGCCGGTCTGCGCCGCCTCGCCGCCGCGTCCCTCGACCACCTTGCGTCGCGCCTTGGGGACCATCTTCTCCACGTCCTCCTTGCGCTGGATCTGGACGCGGAAGATCTTCTTCACCACGTTGGTCTGGATGGTCCCCATCATCGCCACGAACGCGGCGTAGCCTTCCTTCTTGTACTCCTGCTTGGGGTCGCGGTGCCCGTAGCCGCGCAGGCCGATGCCGTGGCGCAGGTGGTCCATGCTCTCCAGGTGGTCGATCCACTGCCGGTCGATCTCCTCCAGGTAGAACAGGCGGAAGACGCGCAGGAAGAGGCCGGGGGAAAGCTCCTTCTCCTTGGCCTCGATCCCGGCGACGACGCGGTCGTAGAGCAGCTTCTCGATCGACGTCCGATCGCCCGCGGCCCTGAGCTCGGCGTCGGTCGCGGGGGGGCGGAGCGCGAAATGCTCGTTGACCATCTGCGCCAGGCCCGTCACGTCCCACTCCTCGTCGCTGGTCTTCACGGGGCAGGCGTCGTCCACGAGGGCCATGACGATCTGGTCGACGGTGTCCAGCAGGCGCTCGCGCTGCGCGGAGAGCGAGTGGGAGATGGCGTCCTGGAGCCTGGCCAGGGCGCCCTGGGGGTCGGCGGAGAAGTCCTCCAGCGGGACGCGGCAGCCGAAGTGGTAGTAGACCTCCTGCTCCAGGCGGGCGACGTCGAGCCACCTGATCTTGTCGAGCGGCAGGGGGCCGGCGCCCTTCTCGATCTCCTTCTCGTCGAGGATCTCACCGGGGGCGGCGCCGCGGCCGTAGGCGCGGACGATGGCCTCGAGGATCGGCTTGACCCACGCGGCGAGCCGCTCGTCGAGCTTGACCTCGAAGGGCACTTCCCGCTGCTTCGGCTTGGAGGTCGGATCCTCGTCGGAGATGGTCACGGGGAAATAGGTCCCATCGAGGACCTGGCGGCGCAAGGTGTAGACGGTCTTGCGCTGCTGGTTCATGACGTCGTCGTACTCGATGAGGTTCTTGCGGATGTCGAAGTTGCGGGCCTCGACCTTCTTCTGCGCGTTCTCGATCGCCTTGGTCAGGTAGCGGTGCTCGATCGGGACGCCCTCCTCCATGCCGAGGCGGTCGAGCCAGGCCGACATGCGTTCGGCGCCGAAGATGCGCAGGAGATCGTCCTCGAGCGAGAGGTAGAACCTGGCGGTGCCGGGGTCGCCCTGGCGTCCCGAGCGCCCGCGGAGCTGGTTATCGATGCGGCGGCTCTCGTGGCGTTCGGTGCCCAGGATGTGCAGGCCGCCCTGGGAGATGACGTGGGGGCGCTCGTCGGCGAGGATCTTCTTGAAGTCCTCGAGGTGCTTCTTGTACTCCTCGGGCTGCTGTTCGGGATCGGCCTTGGCCTTGGCCTGCATCTCCGGGTTGCCGCCCAGGACGATGTCGGTGCCGCGGCCTGCCATGTTGGTGGCGACGGTGACGGAGCCCTTGCGGCCGGCCTGGGCGACGACGAATGCCTCCTGGCGGTGGTGCTTGGCGTTGAGCACGTTGTGCGGGACGCCCTTCTTGGCCAGGATGCGGCTGATCGCCTCGGACTTCTCGACGGAGGTGGTGCCGACGAGGACGGGCTGGCCGCGGGCGTTGCAGTCGAGGATCTCCTCGACGACGGCGGTGAACTTCTCGCGTTCGGTCTTGAAGACGACGTCCTGGGCGTCGGTGCGGACGAGCGGCTTGTTGGTGGGGATGACGACGACGTCGAGCTTGTAGATCTTCTGGAACTCCTCGGCCTCCGTGTCGGCGGTGCCGGTCATGCCGGCGAGCTTCTTGTAGAGGCGGAAGTAGTTCTGGAAGGAGATGGTGGCCAGGGTGCGGTTCTCGGCGCGGACGAGGACGTTTTCCTTGGCCTCGACGGCCTGGTGCAGGCCGTCGCTCCAGCGGCGTCCCGGCATCAGGCGGCCGGTGAATTCGTCGATGATGATGACCTCGCCCTCTTCGGTGACGGAGTAGTTGACGTCGCGCTTGTAGAGGGCGTGGGCCTTGAGGGCGGTGTTGACGTGGTGGAGGAAATCGATGTTCGAGGGATCGAACAGGTTGTCCACGGAGAGCTTGCGTTCGACGACTTCGACGCCTTCGTCGGTGAGCGTGACGCTGTGGGCCT
>JACRCX010000058.1 GCA_016218815.1 Deltaproteobacteria bacterium | reverse complement strand
CTCCGGCAGGAGTTGACGGACCTCATTGCCGACGACCGTGTGGCGATCGTCGGGCCCATTCGGCAGGAGGTGCTCTCCGGCGTGCGGGACCCGGCGACGTTTGATCGCCTGCGACTTCGTCTGCGCGCCTTCGAGGACGAGCCGCTGGGCACCGACGACTTCGAGACGGCGGCCGGGATGAACAACCGCTGCCGGCAGGCGGGCATTTCCGGGAGCGCCGTCGACCTCCTGCTCTGCGCTGTCGCGCAGCGCCGCAAGCTGCCGATCTTCACCACCGACGCCGATTTCGCGCGTTACGCGACGGTCCTACCGATCGCGCTCCACCACCCTGCCCGCTCGCGCACGCCGCCCGAATGTGCGCCGGGCTCGGCGCCGCGATAGACTGGCGCACGTCGCCGATCGCTGTCGCCGACGAGGAGGAGGGTGGGAATGCGTAGCTGGCTGATGATCGCGGCGGCGCTGGCCGCCATGGCGCCGGGATGCTCGCCCGATGCCGACGATACGACCGACGGGTCGCGGGCCGACGATGCCGGCGCTGACGACGGCGGCGCGGACGCCGACGCCGATGCGGGGGCGGACGGAGGCGCCGACGGCGACACGGTTCCGGAAGCCGATGGCGAAGACGTTCCCTGCCCGGGCGCGCCGATTGACCCGGGGCCGACGCCGTGCGCGACGCTCGGGATCGAGCTGGACCCCTACTACGCGGGCTCCTACTCCTGCTGGGACCTGGGCGCGGTGCCCGGCGTGCCGCCGCAGAAGTACGGCGGCCTGACGCTGACCCAGGAGCGGTGCAGCACGACGTTGCTCATCGGCGGCAGCGCGAACTACCCGGAGGGGATGCTCTACGCGATCGAGGTGGCCCGTGATCCCGACGGCCAGATCGGCGCCTGGGTCGGCACGTCGACGGTCTACTCCGAGGCGGCGTACAACGACGGCGGGGTCGCCTTCGGCCCCGGCGGCGTGTTGTTCCTCGCGCGCTGGCCCGAGAACGAGATGGGGCAGCTTGCGCCGGGGAGCACGGTGACCGACAAGGTGATCGGGCTCGGCGCCTACGACATCGCCTCGTCCCCCGGGGGTCTGGACTTCGTCCCCGAGGGCTACCCGACGGCGGGCGCGATGAAGCTGGTGAGCTGGCCCGGCGGCGAGTGGTACACGGTGGAACTCGAGCCCGACGGTGCGGGCCTGTACGACGTGTCGCCCGCGACGCACGAACTGACCTTGCCGGGCGGGCCCGAGGGATTCGTCTACGTCGCCGCCGGCAACCCGCTCTTCCCGAACGACTCGATGCTGGTTTCCGAGTGGACGGCGAACGCGGTGGCGACGTACGAGATCGACGACCACGGCGATCCCGTCCCGGAGAGCCGCCGCGACTTCATCACCGGCCTTCGCGGCGCCGAGGGCGCCTACCGCGACCCGTGGACCGGGGACTTCTTCTTTTCGACCTGGAACGGCTGGTCGGCCGGCGGCGACCGCGTCATCGTCGTCCGGGGTTTCGTGCCGATCCTGTTGTAGGCCGGTACGCGGCTGACGCATCCGGAAGGATGCGCAGGTCATTCGGCTGCTGCGGCCGCTCGCCAGGATCGCCCGGCGGGCGGGGCTGGGGTATAAGCCTGATGAAGTTGTTCTTCGCGAAGGGTCCCGGAGCGGAGGATTCGACGTTGGCAGAACTGACGAAGGCGTATGGGGTGTTCTGAGATGCGACCCATCGGCTTTTCCACGGGTGCTCTCACGCGAGGCGATTTCCTCGCGGGCTTGGCGCTGCTTCGCGGGCTCGGGATCCGGCAGGTGGAGTTGTCCGCGCTCCGGGAGGAGGAACTGTCGCCGCTCCTCGCATGGTTGGACGGCAGGACGTTGGACGATTTCGACTACGTGTCCGTCCACGCTCCCAGTCGCTTCCGTGCGGTGGACGAGCGCGGCCTCGTCGAACTGCTTCTGCCCCTGCGCGATCGCGGTTGGCCGATCATCGTCCACGCCGATCTGATCGCGGAACCCGCGGTTTGGCGCGTTCTGGGCCGCAGCCTGTGCCTCGAGAACACGGACAAGCGGAAGCCGTCCGGCCAGGGCGTCGCCGAGGTGGGGCGGGTGTTCGCCCCGCTGCCGGATGCGACCTTCTGCCTCGATCTCGGGCATGCGCGTCAGGTCGACCCGACCATGGGGCAGGCGTACTTCATGCTGAAGGAGTTCGGAGGACGGCTGCGGCAGGTGCACCTCAGCGAGGTCGACACCCGGAGTCACCACGATCGGTTGTCCGAGGCCGCGGCGATTTCGTTCCGGCAGATCGCCGAGTACGTCCCGGCGGACGTGCCGATCATCCTGGAGAGCATGGTCGGCCCGGACGCGATCGAGGACGAGATCAACTTCGCCCGGCACGCGCTTCCCGTACCCGGACCCGCGGCGGGTCGGGACGAGCCGCCCCCGTCTCCCGAGGTGCGCGTTCGCTGCGCGTGATCGCGGGCGCCACCGCGTTCTTCCTGCGTCCCTGGCCTCGTGCGCCGCCTCGACCACCGCGGCCGACGGATCAGAGCGAAGCGCAGCGGTGAAGTGCGGCGCGGGGCAGGGCGTAGGCCCTGGCTACAGGCAGCAAAGGAAAGCTCGGGTCGTAGGGCGGTCGGTGGCGGCGTACACGTTGCCGCCGTAGCCTGCCCCGTAGTGGAGCATCGCGGCTCCAGTGCCCGCACCGCCGCCGGCATCACGGCCGATCATACGGCACCATCCCCCTCGCCCGGATCTCGTCGTAGATCTTCTTCACCAGGAGCTGGAAGGCCACGCGCTGGAAGTCGGCGTCGTTGAGGTAGCGCGTCACGATCTCCTCGTTCTGGTCCATGCGGTCGATCATCAGGCCCTCGACCTTCGCCTTCATCGAGAGCGCGAAGTTCTCCAGCGGGTTCGCCGTCGCCCGCTGCACCACCTCGGCGTCCCGCTTCGCCGCCTCCACGAATTGGTCGAAGAGCAGCTCGTCCGCCCTCGTGAACTCCGTCCCGAACCGCTCGTTCAGGACCTCGATGATTTCCGACAACGCCGCCGCCTCGTCCGTCTCCTTCCGCGTCCCCACGTCCTTAGGCGTCCGCAACGGCAACGCGTCCCCGTCCTTCATCGTCAGGCTCAGCTCGGACAGCTTCTGGAGCCGGTAGTACTTCAGCGCCACGTCCCCATCGAGTCGCAGCGGCGCCTTCTTCGGGTCGTGCGGCAGCGCCCGCTCCAGGTGCCGGCAGAACGTGAACAGCTTTTCCAGGTCCTCGTCCTGGAACGGCATAATCTGCGACAGGAACGAGTACATCCGCACGAACCCGCGCAGCATGTTGCGAAATGCGTCCTGCTTCTCCTCGTCGAGCGCCTTGAACCGGTCGATGCTCGGGTTGATCTGCCGGTTCATCTCGCCGAGATCGCCGCCGGCCTTCCGGGACCGCGGCCCGTAGAGCGCCTTCACGAACGCGTCGAGCTGCGAATCCCAGATGAGCTGCGTCTCCTGGATCCGGCGCTGGAGGTCGTAGAGCTGCTGCGGGTCGGCGGTCTCCTCGACCGAGGTTTTTTCGAAGTACGGCTGGAAGCTCCTCCGGATTTCCTCCGGGTCGTTGACGAAGTCGAGGATGAACGTCTCCTCCTTCCCCGGATGCGTGCGGTTGAGCCGCGAGAGCGTCTGCACCGCCTGCACCCCGGAGAGCCGCTTGTCGACGTACATCGTGTGCAGGAGCGGCTGGTCGAACCCGGTCTGGTACTTGTTCGCGACCAGGAGCACCTGGTAATCGTCGCCCGCGAGTTTCTCGGGCAGTTGGCGCTCGCGGATCGGCTTCCCGTCGCGGTCGATGTTCATCCCCGGCTCGGTGTACTCCATCCCTCCGTCCGGGTCCTTGACCGTGCCGGAGAAGGCGACCAGGACGGCGATGTCGCGGTACCCGCGCTCCTTGATGTACCGCTCGAACGCCTGCTTGTAGCGCACCGCGTGCAGGCGCGAGCTGGTGACGACCATCGCCTTGGCGCGCCCGCCGATGCGGTGGCGCACGTTGAGGCGGAAATGCTCGACCATCACCTCGGTCTTCTGCGCCACGTTGTGCGGGTGCAGGCTCATGAACCGGGCGAGCTGCGCGACGGCTTGCCGCCGCGGCACCCTCGGGTCCTCGCTCGCCGCCTTCACCAGGCCGTAGAACGCCTTGTAGCTGACGTAGTTCGCCAGAACGTCGAGGATGAAGCCTTCCTCGATCGCCTGGCGCATCGAGTACAGGTGGAACGCGACGGGCTTGCCCTCGGTGTCGCGGTGGCCGAACACCTCGAGCGTCTTGGCTTTCGGGGTCGCGGTGAAGGCGAAGAACGACAGATTCTTCTGGCGCCGTCGTGACGCCATGACCTGGACGAACCGGTCCTGGACGTCGTCCTCTTCGCCGGCGTCCTCGGCCTCGGCGGCCTCGAGCGACTTCGCGGCGAGGACCTGCTTCATCTCGCGCGCGGCCTCGCCGGACTGCGAGCTGTGGGCCTCGTCGACGATGACGGCGTAGGTGCGGTTGGGCAGCGTGCCGATCTTCTCGGTGACGAACGGGAACTTCTGGAGCGTGGTGATGGTGATCTGGGTGCCCCCGCGGAGCGCGTCGGCCAATTGGGTCGAGTCCAGGTCGATCTTCGTGACGACGCCCTGCTTGTGCTCGAACTGGTAGATGTTGTCCTGCAATTGCTTGTCGAGGATGCGGCGGTCGGTGACGACGACGACCGAGTCGAACACCTTCTTGTCGCGCTCGTCGTGGAGGCCGGCGAGGCGATGGGCGAGCCAGGCGATGGAGTTCGACTTGCCGGACCCGGCCGAGTGCTGGACGAGGTACGCGTGGCCCGGGCCGTCCTTGCGGGCGGCGGCCTCGAGTTTCCGCACGACCTCGAGCTGCTGGTAGCGGGGGAAGATGATCTTCTCGGTTTCCTGTTTCTTGCCGCCGACGACGTGTTCCTCGGTGACGAGGTGTACGAACCGACCGAGGATGTCGAGGAACGAGTCGCGCTGGAGGACTTCTTCCCACAGGTAGGCGGCGGGGAAGCCGCTGGGGTGATCGGGGTTGCCGGCGCCGCCGTTGCGGCCGCGGTTGAACGGGAGGAAGCGGGTGTCGGGGCCAAGGAGCTGCGTGGTCATGTACGCAAGGTTCGGGTCGACGGCGAAGTGGACGAGGGCGCGTTTCTTGAACTGGAAGATGAGGTGGCGGTGGTCGCGGCGTTGGTACTGGGCGACGGCGTCGGTGACGTCCTGGCCGGTGATGGGGTTTTTCAGCTCGACGGTGGCGACGGGGAGGCCGTTGACGAAGAGGGCGACGTCGACCGAGTCGTCGTGGCCGGGGATGAACTTGAGCTGGCGAACGACGGTGAGGCGGTTGGCGTCGTACTTCGCGACGATGTCGGGGTTGAGGTTGTGGGACGGGCGGAACCAGGCGCCTTCGATCTTCTTGCCGTAGAACTTGAAGCCGTGGCGGAGGACGTGGAGGGTGCCGTGGGAGGCGAGGGTTTTGACGAGGGCATCGAGGACGCCGGCCTCGAGGTTGGCCCCGTGTTGTTTCTTGAGGGTCGCGGCCAGCTCGGGCTGCGATCGGGGGAAGAACGCGAGGAAGTCCTCGGGGAGGATGGCGTTCTCGCGGTCGTACAATTCGGCCGACCCGCGTTTCCACCCGCGTTCGAGCAGTCCCGCCTCGACGGCGTCCTCGAAGGCTTTTTCGGTGTGCCTACCGGGCATGGCGTGTATCCATGGTCAGGAGAGCACTCCGAGGGTGCGGCCCAGCTCGCGGAAGTGCGACATCTTCTGGATGCCCAGGAGGCGGAGGGCCTCGGAGAAGGAGTTGTTGCCTTCCCAGGTGCGGACGAGGAGCGCGCGGGCGAAGCGGTCGCCGACGCGCGCGACGAGCCTTCGACCCGGGTGTCGGTCATCGGCGTCGCGCCAGGGAGAGGGCACTCGCATCATGAGATGAAGCTCGAGCAGGTAGTTGATGCGGCGCTGGCCACAGAGCTCGAAGATGCGGCGCAGGACGATGAGCGGGGGGACCTTGAACCGGTTGGACATGGCGTCGACCTGCGCGTCGAGGTTCGCGTGGGGGTCGTACTCCCGGCGTACGATTTCGAGGGGCAGGAGGAATTCGGCGGCGACGTGGAAGCACCAGGTGTCGTTCTCGTCTTCCATGGGCTGGCCGACTTCGATCTCGGACACCCCCGGGCGGCCGATCCAGAGTTTGACCAGCTCGTAGGCCAGGGTGAACATCTGCCGGTCCTTGGAATCGTGGGCGTTCACGAAGACGAGGGGCGCGAGGGGGTCGGTGATGGCGAAGCCGCTGAACTCGACCCGGTCCAGGCGGCGGGCCGGTTTGCCGGGGACGGTGCTGCCGCCCATGACGAGGATGCCGGCGGCGTCCGCGGCGTGGACGAGGCGACGGCGGGCGGCGGTCCAGTCGGGCTGTTCGGCGCAACGCTCCACGTCGAAGGAGAGCACGTCGCGGAGGATGCTGGCGGTTGCCTCGATGTCTGCGATCGGCCACTCGCCGCCGACGAACGCGACCGGGCCGTCGCCGTCCGTTGCGGCGTATTCGCGGTACCATTCCTGCCGCTCTTGGCAGATGTTGATGGTGTCGCGCAGGTTCGGGCTGGGTCGGGAGAAGCCGTGGTCGATCGGGCGAAGGTCGGGGATTGGGTTCTGTTCGGTGGGCGGCTCCGTGGAGAACAGGTATCCGATCGGGGTATTGGTGGCCTTGGCGAAGGCCTCGAGCTGCTTCAGCGTGGGCTGTGCGGCGCCGCTGAGCCAGGCATCGAGGCGCGGGAAGCGCGTGGCGCGCGTGTCGGCACCGAGCCCGGCGCGCTCGCACGCCCACCGTAGGAGTTCCGGCTTCACCTGGACCCGCATGGCTACGTTTCCCCGTCAGCCTCCACCTTCTCTACCACATCGTCCCGATCGTCGGCCATGTTCGCCACGTCGATCTGCCCCGTCACGGCTGCGGTGATGAGGGCTTGGCGGTATTCCCGGAGCGCACCTACCGACATTTGGAGTCGCGCCCCTGCATCCGTGCTGCGGGCCAACGCGTTATCCAGCGTCCTCACGATTAGTCGCTGTTCGGCGATCGGAGGCACACCCAACATCACGTCGGCGACATCTGCCAATCCAAGTCCCTGCTTCAACCCGTACTGAGCGACGGCAAGTTGGGCCTGACCTGCCAGACTGCCGAGGGCATACGTGAGAAACGCCGGCACGATCGCGCTCGTCCGTGGGCGAACCAGCGCGAGATGCTGGTTGACATATGCTTCACCGAGCGGCTCACGCACGAGACCGACATTGCCAGTCAGGGCACCGGTGATGCAGATTAGGACGTCTCCAGGCGCGATCGCAGTCCGCCTGACCTCTGCCGTTGCCGGGGGCTTCACGTGCTGTACTGCTGACAGGTCAAGCCCAAGCTGCCGATCCAAGTTCCCGCTCTGGAGAAAGACGGCACCCTCCTCGGCGAAGTACTCGGACCAGCCACGCGACCCCGAGGTCATCCCGACGACTTCGTGTTTCACGCGCGCAATTGCCCAATGAGCCGGGGTCACGGGCAACCACCCGATCCCCGATTGCTTCATCGGCACGCCCGGATCCAGCCCCTTCGTGACCGCCTGCGTAATCGCCGCTTGGCGCTTCTCCTCGAGCAACTCGATGAGGCGCTCCTTCTTGGCGATAAGGCCGTCGATGGCGGCGGTCTTGCGGTCGAGGTAGGCGGCGATCCTGCGTTGGACGTCGAGTTGGGGTAGCCCCACGAGGTAGTCTCGCAGGAACCCGTCCCCGACGCGTTGTTGGCCGGCGGCGCCGTACATGGACGCCGCGCCGAGCGTCCGGAGGGAATGGGAGGCCGTGACGTAGAACAGGAAGCGCGCGTCAAGGTCGCTCGACGGGCGCAGTACGTGGAGCTCGGTCGTCCCGAATCCGATGCCACCCAACAGGCCGCATGCGATCGCCCCCTTGCCGTTCTCGAAGCATGGCGTGATCTTCGCGACCAGCACGTCACCGTCCTGGAAGCAGGTGAACCCGGCCTCGACCTCGGCAATCGGACGTTGCCTCGACGCATCGAATTCGCCCCGCTCGCCAATCGCCTCCATGGGGACGAACGACACGACGGGTCCTCGAATCGCGCGCTTGGCGTCCGAGCGAGTCGGATTGAACCGCACTGCGAAACGGAGTCGCCGAGCACTCCAGCCGGCAGGGTAGGAACCGCGGAGCGGCGATAGCCTCATCCGGCGGACTCCGTGGAGAAAGGCCCGGCGTTCTGCCAATGGAATCCGCAGGATCGAACTGTTAAGCAGTCCTTAATAGTTGCCCGCGGACTCACCGCAACACCTCCCCGAGCAACCCCTGGATCTCCCCCTCCAACTTGCGGATGTCGGACTCGATCTCCTCAAGGGGCCGGAGGGGCTTGTACTTGTAGAAGTGGCGGGTGATGGGGATCTCGTAGCCGACCTTGACCTTGTCGGGGTCGAGGATCTCGGCCTTGCCGCGCTTGATCGCCACGCCGGCGATCCAGGCGTCGGGGACGTGCGGCTTCACCTCGCGGTCGAAGTAGGCGAGGATGTCCTCCTTCAACGGCACGTTCTCGTTGTCCCGCAGGTCGGTGTCGGGCTCGGGGTTCCCGCTCGCGTCGGCGCAGACCTCGGCCGACTCGTCGCGCTCGGAGAGCGCCGACAGGATGGCCTTCATCACCGGCGCCGAGAGCGGGACCTCGGCCTTCTCGAACGCGGCGCGCACGGCCGCGTCGAACGCCGGGCGGCTGCGCACGCCGGCCGCGGGGTCGAGCGTCCCGAGCGCGGCCAGGATCTGCTCCTGGTACTCGCGGCCGGCCTCGAGCTCGCGCTCGGCCTGCGCGCCTTTCTTCTTCGAGCGCGCGAGGTTCGCGAAGCTGGACTCCTCGCGCAGGCGGTCGAGACGCTCGGACGACGCCTGGAAGTTGAGGCGCAGGGGGCGCTCGATGACGATGCGGCGGAAGCCGAAGTCGTCGTTGTCGAAGATCTTCGAGATCTCGCCCTCGGCGAAGTCGCCGTACGTGCGGACGATTTTTTCGATGTGCTCGGCACTCAGCTCGTTGCGCTTGTTGCCCAGCGACTTCCGCATCTTGGAAAAAAGGTCCACGGCGTTGATGAGCTGGATCTTGCCGCGGCGCCGCTTCGGCTTGCGGTTGGTGAGGACCCAGACGTAGGTCGAGATGCCGGTGTTGAAGAACATCTGGTCGGGGAGCGCGACGATCGCCTCGAGCCAGTCGTTCTCGATGATCCAGCGGCGGATCTCGCTCTCGCCCGAGCCGGCGTCGCCGGTGAAGAGCGGCGAGCCGTTGAGCACGATGGCGATGCGGCTGCCGCCCTCGCGCGTCTTGGCATCGACCGGCTTCATCTTCGAGAGCATGTGCAGGAGGAACAGCAGCGCGCCGTCGCTGATGCGCGGCAGGCCGGGGCCGAAGCGGCCGGCGAACCCGAGACGATCGCGCTCGTCCTCGACGAACTTCTGGACGTTCTTCCAGTCGATGCCGAACGGCGGGTTGGAGAGCATGTAGTCGAACGTCGCGCTCGCGTGGCCGTCGCTGTCGAACGAGTTGCCGCGGACGATGCTGTCCGGGTTCTGCTCCTTGATGATCATGTCCGACTTGCACACGGCGTAGGTCTCGGCGTTCAGCTCCTGGCCGAACAGTTCGAGGCGGGCGTCGGGGTTTAGGTCGCGCAGGTGTTCCTCGGCGACGGAGAGCATTCCGCCGGTGCCGCAGGCCGGGTCGAACAGCGAGCGGACGATCCCGGGCTTGCTCAGGACGTCGTCGTCCTCGTCGAAGAGGAGATCGACCATCAGGCGGATGATGTCGCGCGGGGTGTAGTGGTCGCCGGCCTCCTCGTTCTTCTTCTCGTTGAACTTCCGGATCAGCTCTTCGAAGACGCTGCCCATCTGGTGGTTGGGGACCTGGTCCGGGTGGAGGTTGACGCCGGCGAACAGATCGATGACCTGGTAGAGCAGGTTCGCCTCGTCGAGGCGGGTGATCTGCTCGTCGAACTTGAACTGCTCGACGACGTCCCGTGCGTTGGCCGAGAACGCCTTGAGGTACGCGCGGAGGTTCTGGGCGACGTGGTCGGGGTCGGCTCGGAGCTTCGCGAAGTCCAGGCGCGACGTGTTGAAGAACCGGAGCCGCGCGGTCCGCTTGAGCGACGCCTCGGTGGCGGGGTCGGACTCCTTCATCTTGCGGGCCTTGAGGTCGGCCAGCCGCGCGAGAACCTTCTCCTTGGTCGGCGCCAGCACGCAGTCCATGCGCCGGAAGACGAGCATCGGCAGAATGACCTTGTCGTACTCGTTGGGCTTGTAGGTCCCGCGCAGCCGCTCCGCGTTCTGCCAGAGGAAGTCGGCGATTTCGCGGAAGGAGGTGAAGGTGCGGGCGTTCGGCGGGGCGGTGGCGGATGGAGTAGCGACTGCCATTTTCAGCGATCTCCTGGCGACGTCCTGCACGTGTTCGCCGCGTGTTCACCTGCGCGTGTTCAACGGTGCGATCGTGCAGGCTGAGATTCCAGCACGTCATGGTGCGGGAAGCAACGAAGAGGCACGTCCAAGACCCCCTCTGACTTCGCCCAACACCATCCAGTAGCCCAGACATTCTTCCGCGGTCATGACGAATCAAGGCCAGAATCCTACCCAAGGACCCGCGATTCCCTTCAGCGGCGGCCGAGCGCCCCGCTACCTCAGGCCTGGAGCCCTCGCGCCGAGCGCGCTGCGGTAGAGCATCGCTACTTCCAGGCGATCCTGGTCTTCCGGCCGGCGGCGACGCGCGGGACCGAGCAGCCCAACGGCCGTCAAATAGTCGATGACCCCCTCCCACCCCCGGCTGCCGAATTGCAGTCCCCGCCGCATTTTTCCCTTCAAGCTGCGCGCGAGGTGCGCTTTGAATTGATCGCGCGTCCCAACGGCCTTCACTCCGCGCAAGGCCTGGAGATAAGGTCGAAGCTCGGTGTACTCGGCCTCGAGATCCTCGAGTCGCTTGCTGCCGGCGGCATCGACGGCCTTGACGATCGAAACATAGGTCAACGCGCGATCTGCGGCTTGCACGGTGGATGCCGACTTCTCCACCTCGACGGCCTTTCGCAACAGTTGGACCAAGCTCCGTGGGAAGAGCCGGCCGAGCCCGTCGGAGAGACGCCGCCGAACGTAATTCGCCGTGAATGCCTTCTTCTTCGTGCCCCCGATGCGTTCGCCCCACAGCGGATGGAGCGCTCGGGCCAACGCCGACTCCTCCACGGGCCAGGGGTAGTTGACGCCCGGAAGCAGCCGCTCCAGTTGGGCCTCGAACTCCTTGCTCGTGGTGGCAATCCTCAAGGCAACCCTCCAGAGGTCCGCCGTGCTCCATTCCAGACGATGGAGGGTCGGATCGAGGTGACTCCGGTTCTGCATTTCGATGTCGAGGAACACGTCTTCCCGGAGAAACACCTTGAACACGATTCGATGCAGACGCTTGCGCCAGTCGAGCACAATCTGGAGCAGCGCGCCGACAAATGCCCGTCGTCTGCCCAACCAGTCCTTCGGCGAACGCCCGGTTTCGAAGCCGGTGTCCAGACCGTCGTAGGCCAGGCAGATGCTGGGTCCGTGGCCTTCGAGGAGAATCGAGTCCGCCGCCTGGAAGAGCCGCTCACTCTCGGTCGAGACGTTGTCGCGCGAGAGCAACTGCACCAAGCTGTCAATTCGTCCACGAGGTTCGTCGGCCGTCAGCAGGGCGCGGAGGTGGGGTCGGAAAGCTGCGTCCGCGCGACCGCAAAGCCGGTCGCGCAACTGCCCACGCCCCGGGCTCTTGCGATCCCCAAACAGGCGAGCCATGCCATAAAGCAGCCAGAAGGCACGGTACGACTGCCGACGGCTCATGGCGCCGGCGCGCTCGATTTCCTTGAGCGCGTCGGCCGAGAACCCGAAGGATGCGTCAACCGTGGCCGGACCATGCCCGACCACGAAATGAACATCGCGGGGGAGCCGCAGCGATCCCCCCCCCTCCTGCTCGTCGGCTTCGGTCAGGTAGCGCCACAACCAGGTCTTGCCCGCACCCTTGGCGCCCAGCACCAACGCCGTCTCCCGGTCCACGGCGCGGGAGACGTGCAGCGGTGGGACGAACTGGTCTCGAAGCACCCTCGCCTCGACGTTGTCGGCGTACGGCAAGGGTACCTTCACCTCATCCAGGAAGGTCCGCCGATCGAACCCCTCGACGGGAACGGGCGGTCCAGCCAGGTCCGCGATCTCGTCGAGCGCCGAGACGAGAGGCTGGTACATGTTCCAAGCCCCCAGCCGGCCGGCGTCCGGATCCACTCGCCCCATGACCGCCATGCGAGGGTCGTACGGGATGCCGTCGCGGAGGACTGGTCCCGCTGGCTCGTCTTCGGTCTGCCCCGACGTGGCGATCGGAAGTGCCCCGACCAGTTCACGATAGCGATTCGCCAACTGGTCTGCGAAACCTGCCAACAACCGCTGGCCACCTTCATCCGGCGGCACCATGGTGGGAACAAGCAGCAACGCGGGGCGGTTGCTCCGTGTCTGCTTCGCGACTTTCGCCGCCTTCAGGAACACTTCCACCCCGTCCCAGACCTGTTCCGACAGCGGCAGGAATAACAGGGCAACGTCGGCCGCGTGGAAGACTGCGGTCGCTGCGAGAGGGCCAAAACCCGAACGGCAGTCCAGCAAGATGATATCCGGAGCGAGCGTGCAGCGGACGGCATCGATCACGCGGAGAAGCGGACTCCTGGCGTGCGTGTGCCACAGCACCACGCCGAGTTCGTCGATCTGCGCAAGATACTGCGTCGAGACTCGGCCGGCCGGGATAACGAGCAACCTCCCGCCACCGGCGGGTACACCCGCCTGACGCGTGTGGCCCTGGGGATCGATCTGCTCCTCGGACGACCGAAGCGTGGCCTCGCGGAGCAGCGCCACGGACCCGACACCGGTTTCCGTCGGCTGGCCGAGCCCCAGCACGACCCCCAGGCCCGGCGCTTCGACGTCAAGGTCGATGGCGACCACCGTCAGGCCTCGACGCGCGAGAATCGTCGCGACGTGGGCCAGGGCCATCGTTCGCCCACACCCGCCCTTGAAACCGTAGAACGCGACCACAGACCCGCGGGGCACCACGTCGGCCGGCTCACCGGCGGCGCCGCCGTGCAGCGGCTGGGCATTGATCACGTCGAAGAACGAAGCGGCGGAGAATACGTCGGGAACTGTCGGGACAGCCTCGGATCGGGATGGCGGGTCGCCGTACTCCGCGCATCGCTCGGCGACGGTATCGATACCCATCCCGCCGGCAGATTCCGTCCCCGTTGCTCCCGTGTTTTGCGGTCTCTTCCGGCTCCTCATGAAGGTGCCCCCACCACGACGCTTTCGATCAAGCCGTGGGCCAGTTGCACAACCTGCCGAGCCCTTGCCGCGGGGGGATGCTCGACGCCATAGCGCAACGCATAGGCCCGGTCAGCCGCGCACAACCAATTCCAGGACGGTTTCGCGGTGGGCACCGCTGCCGGGCCTAGCGCGGCAAACAGCCGCTCGATGCTGACGTAGCGGGCCAACCGGGCTAGATCATGCCCTCCGGCGCCACTGAACAGCGAGTCGGCCAGCTCGTTTCCCTGGTTGCGACGAAAATCATCGACCGTAGCGGCGCCCACCATGCTCAACAACCGGTGCTTCAATGCGCACTCAAGGGCCACGTGGCTGAGGTAGCATGCTCCCTGCGTTCGTCCACCCTGGTGGTCGCACAGTACCCTGGCCTCCTCAACTCTGCCCTTTGCCGCCCTCGCGAACTGTTCTCGTCGTACGTTCATCCGTGCCAAGAACCCTTCGGCGTTCACCCGGTTGCCGGTCCTGTTCCTATCTCCCCATGGTGGCGCCCGTCAAGGTCTGTTGGCCGCTCCAGCTGCCTCTTGCCCGCCCGCCTCTGCCCGGCTGGCGGGCACCTACGACACCACCATGCCCCCTCCGCGGCCTCTGCACCATGCGGATCTTGCCACCCTTCACGTCCACGACGTCGTGGAGGTTGCCCAAGCTCCGCGGTGTCGCAGATGAAGAGGGCGTCGTCACGGTCGTTGCCCTTCCCCCCGGCCGCGTCCTCGTACGGCCGCCGGAAACGCCCCTTCACCACCCGGTACGGCATCGCCTACGCCCTCCCCTACCCTACACCACCACGCTCGAAAACCCCGCGCCCGTCTCGTAACGGAACACCGCGGCACCCACCGGGATCGAACCCGGCTCGGCGCCGGGACGCAAGAGCCAACCACCCGTGTTCCACGCCGGCAACGAAACGCCGGACGGCAGCTTCACCGCCGGGGGCGGATCGCCGCCCGGGACCACCGCCTCGTGCGTGTGGCCGAAGATCAACCGCTCGACCGCGGGCAGCCCGCAGCCGTGCGGCTCGCCGTTCAACTTGGCCAGCTCCAGCGCCACCGCCCCGAGATACCCCTCGATCCGCGCCGAGACCTCGGGCCGCGCCGCGAACCCGCCGTCAAACCGCGGCGGCGTGCGCACCCCGAGCCGCTCCAACACCAGCGCCCGGACCTTCTGCAGACCCGCGTCCGTGATCCACTCGAGGTACGGCTTGGTCCAGGGAAACACGAGCAGCCCGTCAAGGGCCTCGACCGCGCGGTCGAGATACCGCGGCACGCGATCGAGCGCCCCGGCGTTGATCTCCTTCTGCACCGCGCGCAAGACCGGCGTCAGCGGCCCGGCCTGCCCGATCCCCGAGCTGGCCAGCTCGTTGAGCGGGAAGTTCAGGCCGACCAGCTCGTCGATGTCCGGCCCGCCCGCCGCGAAGGCCAGGTCGGCGCCGGCGATCGCACGCGAGACCTCGCCCGCCGCCGCGAAATAGCCCTCGAAGTAGTGGCCGTGCGTCAGCAGGATGCACTCGCCCCGGTCGGTGACCAGGTAGACGTTCGGGTAGGCGACGTTGAAGCGCAGGCCCGAGCCCGCCGCGTCGCCGGGACGCATGCTGAGATGGTCGAGGAACAGGCCGCCGTAGCGCGGCGCACCGGCCTCGTCCCGGGCGTGCGGCGTCACGTACGGCAGGCGGAACCCGCGGCGCTCGGCATTGCGCCGGTCGTCCACGACCCCCGGCACCGCCCAGCGACTGCGCGGGCGGCGGAAGCGCCGGACGCGGTTGATGACGTTGGCCTCGTGCATCGTGACGTGCCAGAAGCCGAAGTCGTGGTTGCCGGGGACGTAGATCACCTCGCGCGCGATCCCGTCGTCCCGCACGCGCAGGAAGAACGCGCGCGCCGCCGCGTAGGCGTCCGCGTAGTCGGCGATGGAGAAGTCGAACACGTCGCCCAGCAGCACGAGGTAGTCGTTGCCCGTCCCTGCCGCCTCCAGGAAGCGCCCGTAGGCCGGACCGACCTGGGCCTCGGCGCCAGGCGCCGAACGCACGAGCGCGCAGGCGGGGTCGCCGAAGTGCAGATCCGACGTGACGACCAGCTTCACCACTCTCCCCCGGCTGCCTCAAACCGACGAGCGGACGATACCACAGACCGCGGCCCCGACGCACCGGCGACGAGCGGCGGGGCGCGTGACCGTGTGGTGTCGCACGGACGTGGCCATTTCCGTGGAACTCTGGTAGCTCGTCAGGGAGTTCAGCGTGACGCAGGCGACCCTGGCAGAAATCGTCATCCCGGCGGGAGTCGGGGCGGGAACGTTCCAGGATCGGAAGCGGAGGCGATGGCATGCGGATTCCAAATGGGGTCGTGGCGTTCTTGGCCATAGCCGTGGGAGTCGCCGTTTCGTCGTGCGCATCGGTGATCGACACGGGGTTTACTCCCTACTCGTCCACGTCCGTCGGGCAGCCCCTGGTCGCGCGAGCCGTCGTCGCGTACGAGGGCGATCTGCCGGGATTCCAGTCCCTGGGCTCCGTGCTGATCGGGACGGTGACCGTCCAGGCTCGGGCATCCGCAACGCTCGAGGAGATCCAGGGGGCGGCGGCGGAGTTGGCCGCGCGGTACGGCGGCACCCACATCGTGCTGTCGAGCACGAGCCAGACCCAGCAGGTATCGGGAGGCGGACGAACCGGCGTGTACACGAGCACCACGGTGCAGTGCGACTACCTGGTGGTCCAGGTGCCGCCACCTCGCTGGGCCGAACTGCCGCCCCAACTCTACCCCGCTCCCACCGCGGTCCGCTGAGCCCGACCGGCCGCCGAAACCCCCGTCCTCGGCGCGCGCCTCATCCCGTCGTGCCGCCGTGAGCACCACGTCGGTCCAGGCCGAGGTTGCGGCTATCGCTGCTTGCCGGCGCGGGGGGGGAACGATCGTCGCCTTCTCTGCCGGCGACACGTCGCGGCCGGCAACCACGAGGAACTTGTGGCGCAGTCCCGTGTGCAGCGCCAGCTCGGTGCGCAGAACGGCACCTCGGCGCGTCAGGGGCGCGCGGGGGCGGTCTGCCGGGAGCTTCACCGATGCCGCTCGAGGGCCCGGATCACGTCCCGACCATCCTGCTCCTCTTCCATCAGCGCGAGCACGGCGGTCGCGTCGGGCTCGTCCGCGAAGAACAGCCGATAGTCGATCTCGTGCTCCCCCGCCTCCCAGCACCGCTTCCAGGCGGCGTGTTGGTGCGTGAGGTTGCGCACGATCCAGGCACTCTTGCGCCCGTGCTGGCGCACGGTCTGCTCCAGCGCCTCGACATCGGTCTCGGAGAGGGCCGCCAGGACTGCTGCCTTCGAGGTTGGTCCGAACGGGGCGTACGGTCCCCTCCCGCGCGCGCGGATGCGGGTCCTCAGCATCTCGAGGCTGGGAGAGCTCGACCTCGGCTCGGGATCGCGGATTCGCTGGAGAAGATCGTAGGTCGAGGATGGCACGGGGCCATGCTCCCTGCACGCGTACCAGTCACCGATGATCGGACGGCCGTAGCGGAGTAGATGCAACCGGTCCGCCAGGTAGAGCAGCTTCGCCGCCTTCATCGTCGTCAGGTCGGTGACGCGGGCGGCCAGGTATGACAGAGCGTCCGCCAGCTTGTCGGGTCGGAACTTGAACCGGATGGGTCGCCGGGTCGCGCAAGGAGGCGAAGTCATGATCCCTCCCTCTCCGCTTGCTCAACATTCGACACGTCCGAACCATACCCGATTTGCGGAAGGGCGGGGAAAAGAACCAGCGACGCGCCAACCCGGCAGAACGGAACCGCGCCCTTCAGGGCGCGGCGTAACCGGCAGGGCCCTCCACGGTCGGAACCGACCGGATGTCCGAAGTCGAACCACCGCACGTCGCCGGACGCGAACATCGACGCGGCCTACTCGCCAGCCGCCAGGTGGCGTCGCAGGTCCGGCAGCGTGAGCGAGCAGAAGTCGCGGTCCCAGCGGAGATCCTCTGACGTCGGTTGCTCCGCCGCGACGGCCCGGGGACGGGCATCGCGCCGCAACAGGAGTTGCATCAGCGTGGCGTACGAGAGGGCGAACTCCTTCACCATGTAGCAGAGTTCCTCCGGAATCGCGGCCCGCTC
This sequence comes from Deltaproteobacteria bacterium, assembly GCA_016218815.1. Lineage (GTDB taxonomy): Bacteria > Myxococcota_A > Polyangia > DRWM01 > JAAZOP01 > JAAZOP01. The sequence goes on along the minus strand of JACRCX010000058.1, from coordinate 11,479 downwards.
CGGCGCGGCGTCGGCCTCGATGTACCACAACACCGCGGTGGCGCTGAGGTCCAGGCACGACGCCACATGGAAGAACTCGTACCACACGTGCACCTGGCCGGCGGTGGGAGCCGGCACCGCGCCGTGTCGCGCGACGTCGGCGATCATGCGCCGAAGGGCGTCGACGTAGATGCGCGTACCCATCTCGAAGCACGCGACGTAGTCGGGGGCGAACAGCGGGGCCGCACGCGCGCGGAACTCGGGCAGCCACGCCTCGATGAGCGTTCCCGCGCCGAGAAACCGGCGAAGGTCCCCGCCAAGAAATCGGAGTGCACCGAGGAGCAGCGCCATGCGAGCGTCGGTGCTCGCGATGGCATGCTCGATCACGCGGTCCGGAAGCTCGGGCCGCGCGGAAGGGGGCAGTTCCAGCACCGGCCGGCAGGCGGTCGCCACGTAGTTTTCCGCGAGCTGGACCAACTCGCCCAGCTGCTGGTGCACCGCGAATTCGCCGGCCATCCGGTGCGCCATCCCTGGCGTCAACCACGGCGCGTACGTCACGGTCGAGCTCTGGACGGGGACGACGCTCACGGGGCCATCATCAGTACTGCGACCGAGCGCCAGCCGGCGCGAAGCGGGCTACGCATGCCTCGGGCTGGTCGAGGCCCGGTGGGAGCGTCGTGCACGGGGTACGCTGGCCAGCCGGAGGGCGAGTCGCAACGCCTCGTTGACGGCGGCGTCGTCCGCAAACGCGCCTGCCACGTCCGGGTCCAGCAGGACGAGATTGGTGCCGCGGCGGTACTCCGCCAGGTACTTGCCACGCACGGCGCCGGGCAACAGCTTCGAGAAATCGTACTCCGGCCGCATCGTGTCCTTGTCCCTCTTTCTACGTGTCTTCTTCATAGGCCTTCCTTTCACGGGGCGTCACGGAGCGTGCGCTGATCAGGCGGACGCTTCCGTTCCGGTCGACGTGGGCCACGATGAGCAGCCGTCCGCTGCGCGCATGCCCGATGGTGAGGAAACGCGCCTCGCGTGCGGATCGGACCGGGTCGACCGCCGTCGCAGCCAGGGGATCGCCGAACACCGTCGCAGCCTCGGAGAAACGCACCCCGTGCTTCATTTCGTTGCGCCGTGCCTTGGCTGGATCCCATTCGAAGCGCACGCTGCCAGTATAGCCCCTTTTCCCAGCGTCATGGCCGGTCAGGACCGATAGCCGGCCAAAGCGTCCGGAAGAATACGCAGGTCGTCGGGCTCATCGATGTCCGCAAGCGGGTCGAGCAGCAGGACGCTGCAGCCGGTGGAACGGATGACCTCCAACGTGCGGGCGAGGACACGGTCGGTGCCCCAAGGAATCCCGTCGAACAACTCGGGCGCCGAACGGGAGAGGCCGATCAGGTAGTAGCCGCCGTCGCGCGCGGGGCCGAGGACCACGCCGCTCGTCGCCAGCGCGGCGAACGCGTCGACGAGGTGCCGGGCCTCGAGCTGCGGACAGTCGCTGCCTACCAGGACCACCCGGCCGGGACGACGTGCCAACGCGGATTCGGCGGCGTATCGCAACCGGCGGCCGAGGTCACCGTCGACCTGCGGCTCGAAGGCGACGTCGTCGCCCAGCCACGCGGCCATCGCGGCGACATCGCCGCCGTCGTGGTGAACCTCGACGGCGCATCCCGCGGACGCCCGGGCCTCGCGCGCCGCCGCGAGCGTGAGACGCGCCAGCTCGCCGTGCAACGCCGCCGCCCGCTCGGCGCCCAGCGCCGGGATGAGCCGGGTCTTGACGCGGCCCGGAACGGGGTAGCGGGTGAGGATGATGAGGGTGGAGGCGGAGCCGGAGTGCGTTTCCCCTTCCGAACCGCGGGCTTTGGCCCGCGGCTGCCCTCCAGCCGCGGCCGCGCCCTGAAGGGCGCGGTTCGGTTGTGCGATCTCCCGCAGCTTGGCCCCCACGATCGTCTCGAGGATGCGGCGCCCGGCACGGAACGAACCCACGAGCGAGCCGCTGATCTTCGAGCGGCCGGCGCGGCGGTCGCTTCGGCTCACCGGGACCTCGACCACGCGCAATCCCAGCCGCGCCGCCTTGACCTGCATCTCGATCGTCCAACCCATGTCCGGGTCGCTCATCCCCAACGGCTCGAGCGCCTCGCGCCGCACCGCCCGGAACGGGCCCAGGTCCGTGCAGCGCGCGCCCCAGAACGCCCGCAACAGCCCGCAGGCCAGCGCATTGCCGACGCGCTGGGCGGCGGTTAGCGTCCGGCGCGCGTCAGGTCGCAGTGTCCGCGAGCCCAGCACCAGGTCGGCGTCCCGCTCCGCGAGGGTCTCGACCAGCAGGGCAATCTCCGCGGGGTCGTCGCTGCCGTCCCCGTCCAGGAAGACCAGGACGTCGACATCGCGCGCGGCCGCGATCCCGGCCAGACACGCACTGCCGTAGCCCTTCCGCGCGGCGAAAACCACCTCGGCCCCGGCCTCGCGCGCGCGCCGCACCGTGCCGTCCGCACTCCCGTTGTCGGCCACGATCACGCGGTCCACGACGCCGCGGTCGATCGCGGCTACGACCTCGCCGATCGTCCGCTCCTCGTCCAGCGCGGGAATGATGACGGCCACGGTGAGGTTGCGGATCATGCGCGGCGGGAGCTTAGTACAGCTTCCGGCAAGTTGGAGACCACTCCCGGACGTGGGATGTGCTGTCCCCTCCGAACCGCGGGCTTCAGCCCGCGGCTGCCTCTCCGCTCGAGCCGCGCCCTGAAGGGCGCGGTTCGGTTGTGGAAAGTGAAGCCGGACGTCCGGGTCACGGTACCTGGCGCCTGACGGCCACGAAACGCCCGCGGGTCATCTTGCCGGCGTGCGCCGCCGCCCGCATGAACTCCATCTCGGCCCCCATCGCCCGGAACAGCGCCTCGTCGCCGCCGAGAATCCGCAACGCGTCGAATGTGAGCTGCTCGCCGAGCATGGAGAGGTAGAGGTCGACAAACGACGCGAACTCGATCTCCACGGTCTCGCGCGGCTCGAAGCCGTGGCGTGCGAGCAGCTCCGAGTACCCGACAAGGCTCTCCATGTACGGGAACTTCATGAACGCGTTGATCCGCAGGGCCTCGGCCCCGGATAGCCCCGCCGGACCCTCGATCCAGTCCGTGAAGGCGATGACGCCGCCCGGCTTGAGCACGCGGGCGGCCTCCGCGATCAGTCGGTCCTTGTCCACCACGTAGCACCACGCGTCCTCGCCCCAGACGAAGTCGAACTCGCCGTCGCGCGCCGGTATTTCCGTGACGTCGCCCTGCCGGAACTCCAGCTTGTCGTCCAAACCTTCCTCGCGCGCGCGGTCGCGGGCACGGTCGAGCATCCGCGCGGTGGCGTCGACGCCGCACATGCGGACGCCGAAGGTCTTGGCCAACAGGCGCATGCCGGCGCCCAGACAGCAGCAGAGGTCGACGCCGGTCATCCCGGCCGCGAGTCCGGCGCTCCTGGCCAGGGCGAGCGACGAGTGCATCCCGCCGACGTGGATCTGCTCGCCCATGATGAGCTGCCACAGGTCGGCCTCGGGGCCGTCGTAGACCCGCTGCACGTCGGCCAAGGTGATCGTCGTGTGCTTCATGGCGTCGCGGTTCCTTCGAGCCGGGCCGGATCGCCGGCGCGAGCGAACGGGCAAAGGGGATCCCGGCCGTCGGCGTCGCCGTACCGGTGGTACGCGCTGGCACGGCAGCCCCAGCAGTGGTCGTTGTGGCGGCATCCGCCGCACGGGGCGGGCAGCTCGCCAGGCTCGTGGAGCCGAGCGTGGACCAGGGCATCCAGGTGGCAGGCGACGATCTCGCGCAGCGGGCGGTTGCGGATGTTGCCGACGCCGGCGCGGATGACCGAGCACGGGGTGACGTCGCCGGTGAAGGTGACCGTCGCCATCGTGCCGCAGTAGAACTTGTCGGTGTCCATCGCGCCGATCGAGCCGCCGTCCTCTCCGAAGCTGAGGCGATCGCGCTCGCGGCACACCGCCCGCACGGCGTCGGGGTGCGGCGCGAGGGACGCAAGCTCCGCCCCGCAGCCCGAGGGGTTGAACATCGTGAGGCAGGTGCGGATGCCCTTGCGCTCGAGCCACCAGCGCATGGTGTCGATCGTGTCCTGCGGGTCCTGCGCGGCCGTGAACGTGATGCAGTTGAGCATGCGGTCCGGGGAGCGGCCCAGGCCCAGGAGGTTGTCGACGCCCGCGAGGATGGCGTCGAGCTGCCCCGTGTCGCCGCCGCGACGGAGGCGGGCCAGCGTTCTGCGCTCGATGCTGTCGGCGTGCACGGAGACGAAACCGCTCCCGGCGACCTCGTGGACGCGCGCCGCGACGGCCGGGTCCCGCAGCGGAAGGCCGCTGGTCCAGACGTTGTTGATCAAGCCCAGCTCGCGCGCGCGGCACATCAATTCGTACCAGTCGGGCCGGGCGAGCGGGTCGCCGCCCAGCCAGTCGATGGCGTGGATCCCCAGGACCGCGGCGTCCTGGAGCACGGCTTCGATCTCGGCCGTCGTCAGCCCGCGCGTCTCGACCGGGCCCGCGCCGGCGTAGCAGAAGACGCAGTCCTGCGGGCAGGCGTCGGTGGACTCGACCTGCAGCGCGTACAACCGCTTTTCGGCAAAGCAGCGTCGCTGCAGCTCGTGCTCACCGTCGGCAAGACCACCGTGTCGTCGAAGCAGGGCGCCGGAGCAACCGTTCAAGAGCGACGTTCCCTCTCCCCCCCGAAGGACGCGGTCGTACTGTCCTCCATCCCGTGGTCGCTGGCAAGGGGACGCGCGAACATGCCCCATTTGCGCGCCCAGCCTGCCGCGAGCAGCGCGTAGAACGGGACGAAGACGGCCAGGGTCGACCACAATGGCGGGTCGAACGTGTGGTGCAGGTAGACGTTGACCGCGACGATGTCGGTCAGCGGGACCAGCAGGGCGAGCGCGAGCGCCGCGGGATCGGGACGCAGGACGACGAAGGGCACGATCCAGATCACGTACCAGGAAAACAGCACCGGGCTCATCACGACCACCGCGGTCAGCGCGAGCAGGCAGCGCGAGACGAAATCGCGGCCCAGGAAGGCACCGGCGACGACCAGCGCCAGCATCCCGCCGAACGCGGCGATCCGGGCCGCGTAATCGGGAAGGACGACGCCGAGCAGCGGCGCCACGGTGCCGTTGAACGACCACTTCTCGGCCATCAGCGCCATGGGGCCCCAGTGCGAGTGCCCGCCCCACAAGAGGAACGGCGCGTAGGCCGCGGCGAGCGTCGCCGCCAGGACGGCGAGCAGGACCCCCGTTCGCCGCCATCCCAGCTCGCGCGCCACGGCGGGCAGGAAGACCAACGCCAGCGGCTTGATCAGGCAGGCCGCGGCCAGGCTGAGGCCCGCCGCTACCGGGCGCCGCTCCAGCATCGCCGCGACGAGCAGGCAGAGCAGCGGCAACGCCAGGACCTCGGTGTGCCCCGGAAGGTACCCCTCGACCACGAGCAGCGGGGCCCAGGCGAGCAGCAGGATTCGCGACCGCGGGAGGCCGAGCCGGCCGAGCAGCCCGAGCAGGAGGAACCAGGCGGAGATTTCGGCCAGCAGGTTGAGGAGCTGGTAGCCGAGGAGCCGGCCGGGCGTCAGCGCGTAGGCGCCGAGGAAAACCGCCTCGGCCAGAGGAGGGTACGGCGTGCGGACCTGGGGCGCGTTGACCAGGTGGTCGATCGGATCGGTGCGCAGGTGGTCGAGCGCGTGCGAGTCCGGGGCATGGGCGTAGGGGTTGATCCCGTGCGCGAGGACCTTGCCGTCCCAGACGTAGCGCAGGGCGTCGGTGGAGGTCATGTTCCGGGTGGACGTGGGCGCGAGGCGTGCGCCCAGGCCCAGGGCGAGCGCGAGGACGAGCCAGGTGCGGCCGGGCCGTTCGAGCGGCCGGAGGAAGACGGCGGCGACGACGGCGAGGCCGGCGGCGACGGCGAGCAGGAGCACGGTCCAGAGCCAGATCTCGTAGGAGAAGGCGGAGAAGCCGGCGAAGAGGGCCAGCGAGGCGAGGAGGAAGCCGGCGAGGAGGGTGAGTCCGTGACGTGCGAGGAAGGAGGCCGGGGGAGTCGGGGTGCTCAGCGATCGAGGGAGTAGCACGGGGCGCGCGGCGGCGCCAGGGGCCGAATCACGCGGCAACCGCCGCGGCCGCGGCCGGTGGCTCGTGGCTCGTGGGTGGTGGCTCGTAGCTCGTGGTCGGCATCCGGGCCGCGCGAGCTGCCGGCTGCCCTTGACGGTGGCGGCGCGGGGGTCCAAGGTCGGAGGCGTGGAAGGAACGGGAAGTGCGTCCGACGGGGGAGGCGACGGCGACTTGCGCGGCTGGCTGAGGACGCGGCTGTTCGATCAGCTTCCGCTCGCCGCGTGCGTGATCGACGAAGAACGCCGGGTGGTCGAGGCCAACGAAGCGTTCGGCGACCTGTTCGGGCCGTGGCAGGCGCGGCGCTGCTACGAGGCGGTGAAGCGGCGGGACGACGAGTGCCCCGACTGCCGGGCGCCCCGGGTGCTGGCGGACGGCAAGGTGCGGGTCGTCGATCAACCGTGCGTGGCGCGCGACGGCAGGACGACGGCATACTCCGTCCGTCTCGCGTCGCTCGTCGGAGCGCCGGGCGACGCGGGGTTCGTCCTCGCCACGTTCACGGACGTGCACGAGGCCCGGATGCTCGCCGAGGAGTGCCGGACGCTGTTCGACGGGGTCCCGTGCTTCCTGACGGTCATCGACCGCGACTACCGCATCGTGCAGAGCAACCTGCACTTCGACGAGACCTTCGGCGAAGGGGCCGGGCGGGCCTGCCACGAGGCCTACGCGCGGTCCGGCGCGCGCTGTCCGGACTGCCCGGCGGCGCTCACGTTCCGCGACGGCGGCATCCACCAGGGCAGCCGGACCGGGACCTCGCACGACGGCCGCCCCGTCCACTACGTGGTGAGCACGGCGCCGCTGGGCGACGGTCCCGACCAGGTGATCGAGATGTCGATCGACCTCACCGAACAGCGACGCCTCGAGCGGGAGAAGGTGGAGGCCGAGCGGCTTGCCCTGGTGGGAGAAACCGTCGCCGCCACGGCCCACAGCATCAAGAACATCCTCTCCGGCCTGGAAGGCGGGATCTACCTCGTCGATTCGGGGCTGGAACGCGGCGAGGACGGCCGCGTCCGGCAGGGCTGGGAGATGGTCGGCCGGCACATCGGGGGAATCTCGCGCCTGGCGCACGAGATGCTCGCCTTCTCCAAGGGACGGAAGCTCGAGCCGTCGATCGTGGACCCGCGCGCCCTGGCCGCCGGGGTCGTCGAGCTGTTCCGGCCGCGCGCCGCGGAGTCGGGCATCGAGCTTCTCTCGGACCTGGGACCGCACGTCGCCGACGCCTGCCTGGACAAGGCACAGCTCGAGGAGGCGTTGGTCAATCTCGTGACCAACGCCATCGATGCCTGCCGGGCGCGGGGCGTGGGAGGCGGGCGAATCGACGTTCGCGTCGGCGAGGAAGGCGACGCACTGGTCTTCGAGGTGGTCGACGACGGCTGCGGGATGGACGAGGAGACGCGGCGGAGGATCTTCACCCGGTTTTTCACGACGAAGGACAGCCAGGGGACCGGGCTGGGGCTCTTGAGCGTCCGCCGGACGGTGCTCGAGCACGGCGGCACGGTGGGGGTCACGTCGAGCGCCGGCGCCGGAAGCCGGTTCCGGCTCCGGCTGCCGCGCGACCGCCTCCCGCAGCCCGTGTCCGGGAGCGGCGACAACAACCCGCCGCCGGCGGGTCCGGACGGGCGCGGGCCGGCGTAGGCCCGACGGGGGGACACGACCGTGGAGACGCTGGAGTACGAGGGCAAGACCTACCGCATCGACGCCGAGGGCTTCGTCCTGGACGGCGATCAGTGGGACGAGGACTTCGCGCGCGCCGCGGCGTCCTCGGCGGGCATCCACGGGCCGCTCGCGGAGGACCATTGGCGGGTCATCCGCTACATCCGCGAGTCCTTCCAACGCATGCGGCAGTGTCCGCTCCTGTACCAGACCTGCCGGGCGAACGGGCTGTCGTGGCGGCAGCTCGAGCGGCTCTTCCCCGCGGGGTACCAGCGCGGCGCCTGCAAGCTGGCCGGACTCACGTACCGCGAGGGGTACCTGCCCGCCCGCGCACAGCGCCGTAACCTGGCCGCGAAGTTCGCGGGCGCGGCGGAGAAGACCTACCGCGTCGACGTGCGGGGGTTCCTGGTCGACCCGGCGGAGTGGGACGAGGACTTCGCAACGCACCGGGCGCCGGACCTGGGCCTGGCCGAGGGCCTGGGCGACCGGCACTGGGAGGTCCTGCGCTTCCTGCGAAAACACCACGAGCGGACCCGGGCGGTGCCGACCGTTTACGACTGCTGTCGCGAGCTGAACATGGAGCTGGAGCAGCTCGAAGCGCTGTTCCCGTCCGGTTACCACCGCGGCGCCGTGAAGCTCGCCGGGTTGCGGGCAAGGTAGGCTGGACTACGGCGTCACGACCTCGGGCGGAACGGACTCGGGCGGAACGGACTCGACGGCGGGCACATCGACCGGGCCCGTCGCGGGGCCTTCGCTCTTTCGCATTCCCACCATCATCCCGGCGACGAAGAGCAGATCGGTCGGACCGACGACGGCGGGATCGAGGTCGAGCACCACGCGCACGGCGTCGCCCTCGACGGTCACCTGGGCGTCGCCGAGCGCCTCGCGCACGGCGTCCAGCACGGGGCCGGCCTTGGCGGCGATCTCGCGGTTGATCTCCGGGGCGTCGGGTTCCGAAACGGCCTGCTCCATCATCGCCTGCATCTGGGCGATCAGGATCGGGAGGCCCATGGCCATCATGGAGAGGGTGCTGGCGGCGTCTTCCGAGCCGGCCAGGAGGACGAACTCGTAGCGATCGGTCGTCCCGCGGCGCAGCGACGCCGCGGCGGCCTCGACCTGGATCTCGTCGTGCCCCATCGGCGCGAGCAGGTAGAAATCGACCTCGCCGCCGGGCGGCAACAGCGTACGCAGGCGGACCAGGAGGGGGTTGGCCGACAGCGGTGCCGCAGGCGGTTGGGTCGCCCGCGCGAGGGCGATCCCGCCGGCGGTGCCCATGGCGACGCCGCCGCCGGGCAGGTCGATGAGGATCGCCTGGTCGCCGTGCGCTTCGATCGTGTACGAGCCGTCCGCGCCCGGGGTGGGCGGCGCGCCGCCCATCAGCGCGGCGCCGCACGCGGCCAAGTCCGCGGCCTTGATGTCGCCGGAGATGAGCGCCAGCCCCTCCTCCTGGTGTTCCCCCGCGCCGGGAAGCGTGATGTGGGTCACGGTGCCGGCACGGGCGAGCAGCGGTCCGACGCACGAGGCATCGACCGCGTGGTCCTCGATGCGCCCGAGGAGCGCCAGCCAGCCGCCGGCGGCCTGCTGGTCGATGATCCGCGGCACGTCGAGCTGCGCCAGCGAGTCGGCGGTGTCCGGCACGACCGCGAGCTGCGCCGCGCGCGCGTCGACCGCCGGGGGGGTGCTCGGGCAGCCGGCCAGGGCCAGCGCGGTCGCCAGGATCCAGGTTGCATTCCTCGTCATCGGCTTTCCTCCTTCGGTTGCGATGAACAGATCGGGAGCGTCCCTACTTGTCTGCCTCAACACGGAACTCGGACATGATCTTCCCCGAATCCTTGATGAACGAACGAAGGCAGCCCCAGACGCGGCAGACGCCGGCGAAGTGGCGGGCGGAGCGCTTGGGCACGGTGTACAAGGCGACGAACAGCCCCTCGGGGCTGCACGAGCAGGGAGCGATGGGGTCCAGCTCGACGTGGCACACGGGGCAGCGCAGGGTGAGGACGCTGCCCGGGGCGTAGTCGGCGCCGATCTTGCGGTGGTCGCCGTGGATCGGGCTCAGGGTCACCAGGCCCTCGGTCTTGCCGTCGGTCACCTCGAGGCAGATGCCAGGGTGGCCGTCGAACATCGGGGCGCCTTCGATCATGAGGTTGTCGCCGCGGGGGCAGAAGGCGGCCTCCAGCCGCATGACTTCTTCTTCCTTGACGACGGTGGTCTTGGACGACGGCTCGCGGTCGGGCTCCCGGATGATCAGCTTGCCCTTTTCCTCTTCGGTCATGGCTTCTTGCCTCCCCTGCCCCAGTCGCTCTTGAACTTGGACGTCGCGAAGGGGAACATACGTCGGCGCCGCCCCTCCGTTGGCGTTCCGGCAGACTGGTACCATCGTCCGGGCGGCCGGCGCAAGCCGGAGGAAGAAACCACCGATGAACACCGATGGACACCGATGGGAGAGAAGACCGGCAGGGGAAGGCGCCGGGAAGACCGACCGGCGCCTGATGGCGCCGGCTGCACCACGAAGCCCGCTTCGCGGGCTGCGAGTGGTAGTCCTGCTCCTCGTGGTCGGCCTGGCCGGCGCGGCCTGTCGCAAGGAGGCGCCGCAGCGGCGATGGGAGTGGCAGAGCGGCGGGCTGACGGAAGCGCTCGCGGCGGCCCGGGCGCAGGGCGCGATGGCGCTGGTCGAGGTCTACGCGACGTGGTGCCCGACGTGCCACGAGCTGGAGCAGGAAGTTTTTGCCGACAACGCCTCGCGCTTGCCGGCCGATCGGCTGGTCGGGGTGCGGATCGACTTCGACACGCCGGAGGGCCAGGAGGTCGCGACGAACTACCGCGTGATGGGGCTGCCGACGTCGCTGGTGCTGGATGCTACCGGCAAGGAGATCTCGCGCATCGAAGGCTACGAGACGGTGGACGCCTGGCTCGGGTCGCTCGACAAGGCGTTGGCGGGGAAAGACGATTACGCGGCAGTCCTGACCCGCTTTGCGGAAAAACCCGACGACCCGGAGCTGGCGGCCGAGGCGGGGGCGGTGAAGCTGGCGCGCGGCGAGGAAGAGGAGGGCATCCGGCTCCTGGAGGAGGTGCGGGCGAAGGCCGGCGCGCCGCCCAAGGCGGTGTTCGCCGCGACCCGGACGCTGGGGCGCTGGTTCTTCCGGGTGCGGCACCAGTACGACCGGGCGTTGGCGTACTTCCAGGACGGAGCGGCGCGGGCCGGGGACGACGACGCGGCGTGGGGGTTCTACTGGTGGACGGCGATGTCGCTCAAGGAGCTGGGCCGGCCGGACGAGGCTTTGGCGGTGTTCGAGCGGCTCATGTCCGAGCATCCCGGCATCGCCCAGCCGGTCGGGCTCATGGCGGAATACCTGTACACGATCGGCGGGGACGACGTGCGGGCGCTGGAGCTGGCGCGCCGCGCGGCAGAGCTGGGGCCGACGGACGACTGGAACCACTACCTGGTCGCGGTCCTGGCCGAGCGTACCGGAGACAAGGCCGCGGCGTTGGCGGCGGTGCGCCGGGCGATCGAGTTGAAGCCTGGGGAAGCGATCTACGCCCATCTGCTCGAGCGGCTGTCGGGGGGGGAAGAAGAAACCACCGATGGACGCCGATGAACACAGCGCGGCCAGTGGCCGCAACCAAAGCGGCCCCTGGCCGCGGTCGAGGGTCGAGCGCTGAGGGTTGAGAGTCCGACCGACCCGTTACTTGTTCTGCTCCACCTTGGCGCGCAGGGCATGGAGCATGCGCG
>JACRCX010000057.1 GCA_016218815.1 Deltaproteobacteria bacterium | reverse complement strand
GACTCTCGGGAGCAGGGACTTCCCCGGCGCCGCCGGGTATTCGTCCTGGGTCATCGGGGCGGCCGTCGCGGCCGCGATCGTCGCCGCGGGCGCCTCGGGTGCGTGCCGTGCAGGGCCTTGCCCTGCGGATGCCGGCGTCGAACGCGCGGAGCTGGCTCGAGCGGCCTGGGTCGGCAGGTTTCATGTCGTGCTCCGGTTGGGAGGGAGCCGGCAGCCTCGTATCGCTGGGGGACGCGTTGGTGCACGTCCGATCCTGCTGGCCCCCGGACGACGACGACGGCATCGCGCTGCAGGGGCTCGACGAGCGCAGCGGACAACCCGTCGGTCCACCGATTCCGATCGACAAGCGTGGCGGCACCCTCCTTCGGGCCACGCGGACGCCGCGGGGCCTGGCTGCGGTGTGGACCAGGGTCGTCGCCGGACCGGTGCACGTCCGGCAAGTAGCCGTCTTCGCCGCAGTGGACTGCTGCCCGCAGTAGGTCTCAAGGTCAGCAGCGCCCCCGGTCGCGTTGCCTTCCGGTCGGGCCTTCCGGTCGGGTTTGCCGGTGCCCTGCCCCTGCCGTACACTCGGGGCGTCAGGTCGATGCGGGCTTGAGCGGGGCGGCTGCTCCGCGGGAGGGAGGATGACCATGTCGATACCGAAGCGGCTCGTGGTGGTGGGAGTGCTGCTGGTGGCGTTCCTCGGTAGCGTTGGTGCCGCGTCTTCCGGCACGGACGGGGCGAAGGCGAGCCGAAGCATCCTCAACGCGGCGGCCGACATCCTCGGCGTGTCCAGCACGGACCGGGAGAACGCGCTCGCCGGCCGCTGCGGCCAGATCAGCGACGGCCAGTTCCGCCTGCTCTGCCAGAACGACTGCGGCAACATCAGCGACTCCGACGTGCGCAACCTCTGCAAGCGCGACTGCGGCGCCATCAGCGACTCCGATCTGCGACGGCTCTGCCAGGGCGGGTAGCGCGCGTGCCGCGACCGGACGACCCCGCCTTGCTGCAGTGGACGCCGCTCGGCGACGCGCCTGCGCTTCCCGGATACTCCGTCGGACCGGGAATCAATGTGACTGCGGGCTCGATGGCGCAATCGGGAAGGGTGGCGCCAACCCCGATCCACAATCGTACTTGCAGAAGTTAGCGCAATGCGCTAGTTTCTACGAGTATGGTGCATCCGAGACCCGCGATGTTGCTGTGGGTGGAGCAACTCCAGTCCCAGGGTCGGTACACCTTCACGCGCGCCGAGGTCGAGTCCGGCACGGGACGCTCCTTCGTGGCGGCGCAGACGGCGCTTCGCAGGCTGAGGGAACAGGGCCGCATCGTCGCGCCCCGGCGGGGGTTCTACGTGGTGGTTCCACCGGAGTATCGGGCGGCGGGCTCGCCTCCGGCGAGTTGGTTCATCGACGACCTGATGCGCCGTCTCGGCCAGCCCTACTACGTCGGACTGCTCAGCGCGGCGGCGATCCACGGCGCCGCACATCAGCAGCCGATGGTCTTCCAGGTCGTGACCAGCAAGTCGACCCGCCCCGTGCGCGTCGGGCGAGTCGTCATCCGCTTCTCGATGAGCAACCTCGTGGAGCAGCTTCCGGCGACGAGGCTGAACACGGAAACCGGCGCGATGCGCGTGGCCACCTCCGAGACCACGGCCTTCGACCTGGTGCGCTACCCGTCCGACGCGGGACACCTGGGCAACGTGATGACGGTGCTGTCCGAGCTGGCCGAGCGTCTCGACCCGGCGGCGTTGACCGCGATCGCGCCGCTCGTCCGCGTGCCCGACGTCCAGCGTCTCGGCTACCTGCTCGAGGCGGTCGGGCAGTCCGAGATCGCTGCGCCGTTGGCCGAGTGGCTGGCGAAGCAGAAGCCCCGCGCGGTTCCCCTGCATCCCGCAAGAGCGGCCGGCGTCGCCCCAGACGGAAGGTGGCACGTCCGGCCGAACGTCGAGTTGGAGCGGGACCTTTGATCCCCCGCGCGAACGTCACGGCTTGGCGGGCGCGCGCCCCATGGCCGGCCGACGAGCAGGTCGAGCAGGACCTGGTGTTGAGCCGCGCCCTGGTCGCCATGTTCCGTCATCCCGGCGTGGCCGGCGGGCTCGCCTTCCGGGGTGGCACGGCGTTGCACAAGCTCTACCTGGCTCCGGCGGCCCGCTACTCGGAAGACATCGACCTCGTCCAACGCGACGCCGGACCAATCGGCGAGACGAACGGTATCGCGCGCCCAGTTCGAACAGACCATTCTGCCGAAGCTCGCGAGCGACGACTTCCTCGATGACATCCGCCTGCTCATCCCGACGGACGTCGAGTACGATCCGGTGGCGGCCGCCCGGATCGTGCAAGACGAGTTGATCGCGAGGCTGCCCGGCGAGCCCTGGAAGGGCCACGGGCCGTCCGCGATCGACTCGTCTCCCCATGGCACAAGAGCAAGAAAGAAGAAGCGGTGATCCGCCGCCTCACGGTCGCTCCAGTCGCACCACGACGGTCGCCTCGCCGGCGTCGCTCACCTCCACCGCTGCCTCGCCGCGGCGGGACGTATCGTCCGCCGAGACGGTGTACGCTCCGGCGGCGACGTGCTCCAGGCGCAGCTCGCCGCGGTCGTCCGTCTGCAACAGGTCCCCGGGGGTCGCCGTACGGTTGGGACACGAGGAGGAACCCGGTGGCATCCTCTCCTGCCGAATCCGTCAGGACGACCCTCACGTTCGCCGCCGGATCTCCGCGCGCGTCATCGACCCGGACCAGCAGGTGACCGCCGACGGTCAGGGGCAGGTCGGCCGTTGCGCCCTCGCTGCCCACCGCGACCTCGATCCGGTCGGTCGCCGCGAAACCGCGGGCGACGGCATGCACCTGGTGGACGCCGGGGCTCAGCTCGCCGCACTCGTAGTACCCGTCGATGCCGCTCTCGCAGCCGACGGACAGCCAGAGATCGCCCGGCGGTGCGCCCGGCCTGTGGACCTCGACGAAGGCCCCGGCGACCGGGCGGCCTTCGGGGTCGAGCACCCGGCCCGAAATGGACAGGCCTCGGTCGAGCCGCAGCTCGAGCGGCGGACCGGCGGTGCCGTCGGTCACGACGACGTTCCTCGTCGCCGGCGCGCACCGTCGTGGTGACTTGGCCAAAGTTCGGCCCGACATGCGAGTCCTGCCCCCGCCCGCCCGGACGAGCGGCCAGCGTCGACGAGACCTGGTACCGCCCGGGCTTCAGCCTGTCGAGGCGGTACGTTCCGTCGTCTCCGGCCCGACCAGTCATCGGACTCGGACGGGTCGTAGTCGTAGGTGAGCGCCATCACGTGTGCGCAGCTCGTAGCTCCCGTCGGCAGCGGTCCTCGCGTCGCCCTGCGCGAAGGTGCGGCCAGGGGGTGCCGCCTGGTCGGAGAGACAGGCCCAGACGGAAACGCGCTCGATCGGACGCCCGGCGTCGTCGACGACCCTCCCGGCGATCGTCAGGCCGGCCTGCTGCGGGGCGTCCGCCTGCTCCTCGGCGGCCACGCCGGTCGGTCCCGCCGCGCCACCCGCCGTCCGCGGGTCGGAAGCCGCTGCGGCCGGCTCGCCGTCGCACGCGTTCGACGCGCCGGCGTCCGGCTGAGCGGTCCTGCCTTGGGACTCGGCGCGGACACCCCCGGATGCTGCAGGCCGCTGATCCTCTTTGACTTGGCCTTCGGGGGTACCTCTGCCGTCGTCGAACGCGGCGAGAAGGAAGCGAAGGAGGAGACCGACGAGGACGGCGCCCAGCGCGATCCACGGCAGGAGTCTCTTGCCCTCGCTCCGCGTCATCGGTTCCTCGTCCGCATCGCGATGGTGTCACGGCGTCCGAGGCTTGTCATCCGAGAGGGCGCCTTCCGGTCGCGTTTGCCGCTTCCGGGTCCGTGCCGTATACTCGTGAGCACCGGCTTGGCGCTGGCATGAGCGGGGCGAGGGCTCCGCGGGAGGGAGGATGACCATGTCGATATCGAAGCGGCTCACGGTGGTCGGAGTGGTTCTGGCGGTGTTCCTCGGCGGCGTGAGTGCGGCGTCGTCCGACGCGGAGGGGGCGAAGGTGAGCGCCGGGCGGATCAACAAGGCGGCGGACATCCTCGGTTCGTCGCGCACGGATCGCGAGCGGGCGTTGCGGGGCGACTGCGCCGTGATCAACGACAACGACCTGCGGCGCATCTGCCAGGGGGAGTGCTCCACGATCAACAACAGCGACGTGCGCCGGCTGTGCAACGGCAACTGCGGCGAGATCACCGACCCCGACATCCGTCGCGCGTGCCAGGCCGGATAGGGCGCCGGGTCGGGCCTGCGGAACTCGTGCGGTGGCCGGCAGCGAAGAACCCTCCGACATCGGGTCGCAGAGCGGTGATGCCGTGCACAGGGCGTTTCGTTCCATCATGAGCGCGTGGTGGGGACTCGGTGCGCTGTGGCTCGTGGTTCTGGCGGGGTGCGGACCGACGCCCGTGCCGGTCACGGGAATCGCCGCGGCGACGTTCGGGGACCTGTGTCCGACCGGCCGATTCCACGTCCTCGGCGAACCGGGCGTGTGCGCGCCGGAGGGAACCTGGGTGACCGTCCCAGCCGGCCGCTACTTGATCGGTGCGGCGGACGGCGAGGTCGGTGGGGAGCCGGACCAACTCCGGCGCGCGGTGACCCTGACGCACGACTTTGCGATCCTCTCCACCGAGGTTACGCAGGCGCAGTTCGAGGCGAGGGCGGGCTACAACCCGTCCGGTCTCGCGTCGTGCGGCGAGAGCTGTCCGGTCGAGAACGTGAGCTGGCACGAGGCCGCCGAATACTGCAACCTGCTGTCGGCCTCCGCGGGCCTGCCGGCCTGCTACTCGTGTACGGGCCTGCGGGGCGCGGTGACCTGCGTGCCTGGCGCCTCGTACCAGACGCCGTACGACTGTCCGGGATATCGGCTGCCGACGGAGGCGGAGTGGGAGGTTGCGGCGCGGGCGGGCACCGCGACGGCGACCTACTCCGGCGACCTGGACCGCGCCCACCGCTTCTGCGAACAGCCGAACGCCGCGCTCGACGAGATCGCGTGGTTCTGCGGCAACGCCGGCGGCACGTCCCATCCGGTTGCGATGCGGGCGGCCAACGGCTGGGGCCTGTACGACATGCTGGGCAACGTGTGGGAGTGGTGTGCGGACTGGTACGAGGCCCCGGGCGAGGACTCCCGGGACGGCGGGGTCACGGACCCCTGGGGCGCGGCCTCGGGCACCGGTCGCGTCCTGCGCGGCGGCTGCTGGGAGGGCCACGCCGGGCTGGCGCGGGCCGCGTCCGGCCTCCGGCTGGTCCCGGCGTTCCGTGCGAACAACCTGGGCTTCCGGCCGGTCCGGACGACCTGCCGTGCCGCCTCGTGCGGCGAGTGCCGGTCCGACGCGGACTGCGCGAGTGGCCAGGGATGTCTCGAGGGGAGGTGCCTGGAGATTCCCGGGTACTGCGATCGGGTCGATGCGTGTCAGGCCGGGCTGGTCTGCCGGGCGAACCGCTGCTCCGTGTGCCTCGACGACCGCGAGTGCGAAGACGGGAGCCACTGCGAAGACGGGCTGTGTCGGCCGTTGCCCGTGTGCCTCGATTTCTGCTCGACGGGCGGGCCGTGCATCAACGGCCTGTGTTTTCCCAATCCGGATGCGGAAGGTACCGGGGCGATGCCGTTGGGTACGGACGGACCGGTCGTGAGACCGCCGGCGGATCATGCGACCAGGGCGCAGGCATGTTGCGAGTCCGGCCGAGCCGCGTTGGAGCACGGCGACGCGGAAGTTGCGATCCGGGGTCTCGAGGACGGCATCGCGCTGCTCGAGCCGCTCGGGCTGGGGCTGACGGCCGAGACCGGAGGTGATGTCCTCGCCGCGTGCCTGTTCGACCTCGGCCGCGTGCGCGAGGTCGCTCGGTCGGACGAGCCGTCGGCGCAGCCCGAGGTGCTCTACGGCCGATCGCTGGCCCTGCGGCCGGACGATGCGGTGGCGGAGCGGCTCCGGTCCTGGCTCGAGGAGAGTGGCGGGGAGGACTGCGCGCTCGGGCAGGTCCACCGGAGCGAGTCGGTCTCGTGGAACCTGTCCGGTTGGACCGCCGTGGCCCAGACGCTCGCCATCGAGCTCGATCCGGCGGACGCGCCGGTCGGATTCGCGGACGAGGCGGAGGCGCTGGCCTTCCTCTTCGGGGACGAACCGAGCCCGCCGGAGGGGCCTGTGGTGGCGACGATCGGAGTGGGGGAGGGGCGCTGGACGTCGAGTCTCGTCTTCCTGCTCGTCCCGTGGCTCCGCGGGACCGTGCTCGTGTCCCACTCGCTCGTCGGACCGGTGGGCGGCCGCTGTCCGGACGAGGGCGGGGGCTGGCTGGTGACCGGGGACCCGGTCCACGCCGTGGGGTTTGTGTCGGACGAAGAGCAGATCTTCGAGGACAGGGAGGGTCGTCCGTGCGAGGAGGACGACGAGGACTGCCTGACGGGGTGCGTCTTCGTGCGGCACTCGGTCGTCCACCTGTTCGTCGATTCCGAGTCGGGGCGGACCGTCACGATCGAAGCGGAGGTCGAGGACCTCGATCCGGTCGGCGACGGCGAACCGGACCGGTACGTGCAGGTCGAGCGACTCGCCGGCCGGCTGGTCCTGTACGGATGCGGGACGAGGATGGAGCTCGAGCCGTGACGGTCCGGGCGCTGGCGTTCGCGGCTGCGGCGCTGGCGGTGACGGGGCCGCCCTCCTTGGCGACGACGATGTGGTACCGCTCCCGGTCCCGGCCGTGCATCACGGGGCGGGCGACGACCTTCGCCTGGAGCTCGGAACCGTGGGCGAGGTACAGGTCGAGCGACATCGCGGCGAAGTCGGGCCTTCGGTCGCGAATCTGCTGGAGACCGACTCCGATGTCCTCGTAGTAGTCGCCCTGGATTGTCGTGATGCTCCAGCCGAGCTTCTTCCCGAGCTCGTCGAAGAACAGGCGAAGGGTGGGTACCGCCTGCTCGGTCGTGCCGGGGAACCCGCTCATCACGACGAGGAACTCCCGGGTCCTGAAGAAGGGGCCGGCATCCGGAACGGGAACGGCCTGGGGTGGAGGGACGGGCTCGGGCGGGGGTCCAACCACAGCGCCATCGCAAGCCGGCGGCGCAGGACACTCGACCGTCCCGGCGTCGCAAGTCGGAGGCGGCGGGCACTTCGCACGCTCCTCTTCGCACTCCGGGCAGGGCAGGGGCTCGGTCCCGCTCCAGAGGACGTAGCCGACGACGAGCGCTCCAAGCGCTCCGACAGCGAGTCCGAAGGTGAACGATGTTCGAGACGACATGATGCGCCTCTGCTACTCGCAGGCGCCGTATTCGCGGGGGAAGTTGACGAACGCTTGGTTCTCGTCGCCCGTCACCCGCACCACGAGCCGTCCCTGCCAGCAGTCCCCTCCGCCCGGATCGAGTGGGAGGAACACGTCCTTGAGCCACAGCCGATAGAGGTACCGGTCGTCCACGACGACCCGCCGCGCCTCGACGTTCTGCGGTGTCAGCGGGATTGCCCAGTCGCGCCCAACCGTCGCTCCTGCGCCGAAGCCGTACTCCGCGTAGCCGACCGCGACGGTGTCTCCCCGGACCAGGAGGTGAATGCCGCGCGACTCCGCGGGCCGATCTGCCGACGACCGTGGATCGGGCAGCGCGACGACGCCGATGCCGTCGGCGAAGTCCTGCGGATCCCGGTCGGGCAACGGCGGGAGCACGAGCCGGTCCTGCACGAGGCACTCGGGCACGGCGACTTCCAGCGTTCGGCCGTGTTCTCCGTCGACAGGCAGGCTCAGGCGCGCGAACCAGGCATCGGGGTCGCACGGCTGCCCGTGGACCCACGCCGACGGTTCCTTCCCGCCGGTCAGCACGCACTCCGCCGGGCTGAACCGGTCCTCCCCGCCGACGCCGATCACGGCGCCGCCTTCGCTCCAGTGCACGCTGGTCGCCTCGAGCGGCACGCGTTCCAGGGCCAGCGCATCGGCCGTCACCCGGAGGATGCACACTTCGCCCTCTCCGCAGGCGAAGACGAATCCGTCGCGGCCGAGCGGCAGGAAACGCTGCGGCTCCGCCGGGCGGTCGAAGAGGAACTCGAGCGGCACCGGCTCCGAGACGACAACCCTCGAGGTCTCGGCCTCGATCGCCATGGCCCGGACGACGTCGCCGTTCTGCACCAGAACGATCGCCTGCCGGCCGACCACGCCGAGGAGCTGCAACCGTCCCTCCGACCGCCACCATTCCTCGACGGCCAACGTCCTCGGATCGATGACGACCAGCGAGCCGCTTTCGCCCCGGCCGGAGTCCGGCTCCTCCGTCAGCAGGACGAACGGTCGCCCCGACGTCGGATGCGGGAGCAGCGGCGAGATGTCGACGCCGTTCTCATTGAACCGCACCGGCAAGACCACATCCGCGCAGGTCCAGGACCGGGCGGCGCCCACCTCGGACTGAGCCTCGATGCCGGAGTCGCACGGCACCGCCTCGCCGAGAACGTCGCGCCTCGGCTCTCCAGGCGAGTCGAGCCGGCGGAAGAGCACCTGGCTTCGCGAAACGGACAACACGCCGCGGACCTCGCGCGTGCACGAGTCTCCCCACAGGTCGACCGTCTCCCCTTCGGCCGCCCCCTCCTGGCCGCCGAACTCCTGCGCCGGCATGCCGCCCTCGGAGGCAGTCGTCGCCGCTTCCCGCCCCGGCGTTGCCGCGGACGAGCACGCCGCCACCAGAGCCCAGCCGAAGATCGGCGCTCGGACCGCAACGCGCGTCATCGACGACCTCCCATCGTACGCGCCAAGTGAAGCACGCCTTGGCCGGAGCCGCAAACCGCCATCTCGGTCCCTTGCGCGGCCCAGGGGCCGCCTTGCCTGCGGCTTCCATGCGCGCGTGCGCGAGATGTGACTGGCGCTCGTGCCCGAGCCGGGCGAGTCGGAGCGACGCCAACGAGTTGGAGCCCGCCTCCTGGCTGGTCCAGGTGCTCTTCGGAACGGTTCTGTTGACGGCCGGACCGGGCAACGCGCACGATCCCGGACGTGAGGGGCTGTGGCGACCGAAGCGTCGGGAGACCGTCACACCGCGGCTCGTACGTCGTGCCGTTCGCGTTCGCTGTCGTTGCGATGTCAGCCACGTGCAGGGCGCCGGGCGTGGCCACCGACGCAGCGGGCGGCACGGCTCCCTCGGCTGCGGACACGGCATCCCCGATCCCCAGGGACGTCGGCGAGGAAGCCGGCGGGGCCCGGTGGACGCAGCCGCAGCGGCATCTGCGGGGAATCCGCGGGCCTTGCGATCAACCGCTGCCCGGCCGGTACAGCTACTGCTCGCCCGGCAGCCTCGACGACGGCACGAGCGTCCGCCTGCAGCTCACGAACGGCGCCGGGATGCCGCTCGAGCCTTTCGACCCCTACGACATCGTGAGCTGCCTGCCGGCGGAGCCGATCGTGGGCCCGCATATCATCGGGGTGTCCATGGAAATCGGGACCGACGGCTCGGTCGCGGGCGTGGAGATCCAACGGGCTCCGTCCGACCCGACCGACGTCGTCGGAAGAGCGGACGTGACGGCGTGCATGCAGGAGTTCGCGCGACACCTTGTCTTTCGTGCGGCCCGGTCCGGCCAGGAGATGCGGCGGGCGACGATCGAGATCGCGCTCGCCCAGCCGGACTTCAATCGGGCCCGTCGTCCGCCTCCGCGCGACGCCGCCGACTCGTCCGACGCCGCCAGGAGCACCGCCGAGGATGCCGGGCCGAGGGACGCGAGGGCCGACGATGAGGAGGGATTGCGGGCTCTTCGGCGAAAGTCGGGCTGCATGATTCCGCGGAGATGACGTAGATCGGGGCCATTGCGATTGCGGCTGCGGCGTGGCGGGGGTGGGCAATTCGGACTGAGGATTCGAGTGACGAATTGGTGGTGGCCGAGGAGCTT
>JACRCX010000056.1 GCA_016218815.1 Deltaproteobacteria bacterium | reverse complement strand
TAGGACGCCGGCCGCCGGCCGGTCGTCGCGGTTGGTTCGAGGTTGAGGGAAAGGGACGAAGATGGCCAACAAGATCCGCATCCGCCTCAAGGCCTACGACCACAGGCTGCTCGACAACTCCGCCAAGGAGATCGTCGACACCGCGCTGCAGAGCGGCGCGCGCGTCGCGGGGCCCATCCCGCTGCCCACGCAGATCAACCGCTTCACGGTCCTGCGCGGGCCGCACGTCGACAAGAAGTCGCGCGAGCAGTTCGAAATCCGCACCCACAAGCGGCTGATCGACATCCTCGAGCCGACGAACCAGACGATCGATGCCCTGATGAAGCTCGATCTCTCCGCCGGCGTGGACGTCGAGATCAAGTAGGGAGGCGACCATGCCCAAGCTCGACGTCTTCGACACGCAGAAACAGAAGGTCGGCGAGATCGACCTCGACGACGCCGTCTTCGGCGCCGAGGTCAAGGCGCACCTGTTGCACGAGGTCGTGCGTGCGCAGCTCGCCGGACGCCGCGCCGGCACGCACTACGCCAAGGAGCGCTCCGCGACGCGCGGCTCGACCCGCAAGCTCTACCGCCAGAAGGGCACCGGCCGTGCCCGTCACGGCGCCCGGCGCGCCCCGCTGATGAAGGGCGCCGGCCGCACCAAGGGGCCCATCCCGCGCGACCACGGCTTCCGCCCGCCGCGCAAGGTGCGGCTGGCCGCGATGCGCGCCGCCCTCTCCCTCTTCCACCAGGAAGGGCGACTCGTCGTCCTGGACGCCTTCCCGCTGCCCGAGCCGCCCAAGACCAGGGTCGTGGCCGAGGTGCTCGCGCGGTTCGAGGCGCCCGGAGGCGTGATCTGCGACGCGAAGGCCAACGAGGCCCTGTGCCGTGCCTCGCGCAACCTCGCCCGCGCCGTCTTCTTCCCCCCCGAGGGGTTGAACGTCTACGACCTGCTCAAGGCCGACCGGCTGCTCGTGACCCGCGAGGGCGTCGCGGCCCTGTCCAAGGCGCTCAAGCCGGCCCGTCCGCCCCGGCGGACCAAGGCGGCCCCGGCGGCCCCGTCCGCCCGGAAGGCGTAGGGGAAAGGAGGCTCATCCCATGAAGGCGCTCGACCGTGTGCTGATCCGGCCCCTCATCCTGACCGAGAAGGGCAACCGGATGCGCGAAGATCAGAGCAAGTACCTCTTCGAGGTCGCGGCGGAGGCGACGAAGGTCGAGATCCGCCAGGCGGTGGAGAAGCTGTTCGAGGTCAAGGTGCGCGCCGTGCACACCATGATCGTCCGCGGCAAGCCCGCCCGCCTCGGACGCCACCACGTCAACCGGCCCTCGTGGAAGAAGGCGATTGTCACCCTCGCCGAGGGCAGCAAGATCGAATACTTCGAGACGGTGTGAGGTAGACCATGGGCATCAAGCACTACAAGCCGACCTCGCCGGGACGACGCCGCATGTCCGGCTACGATTTCAGCGAGATTACCAAGGACCGCCCGGAGAAGAAGCTGACCCGCGGCAAGCCTTCCACTGGCGCCCGCAACAACCAGGGGCGCACGACCAGCCGCTTCCGCGGCGGCGGCCACAAGCGCTGCTACCGCGAGATCGACTTCCGGCGCGAGAAGGTGGGCATCCCCGCCCGCGTCGCTGCGATCGAGTACGACCCGAACCGGTCGGCCCGTATCGCTCTCCTGCACTATGCGGACGGTGAGAAGCGCTACATCGTCGCCCCCATGGAGCTCAACGTCGGCGACACTGTCGTCTCCAGCCGCAACGCCGACATCAAGCCCGGCAACGTCCTGCCGCTGCGCTTCATCCCGCTGGGCACGATGATCTACGGCATCGAGCTGAAGCTCGGAAAGGGCGCCCAGCTCGCCCGAGCCGCCGGCACCGCCGCGCAGCTCCTGGCCAAGGAGGGCGACTACGCGCACGTGCGCCTGCCCTCGGGCGAGGTCCGCCTGGTCCACATGGACTGCCGCGCCGCCATCGGCCAGGCGTCCAACATCGACCACGGCCTCGTGCGCATGGGCAAGGCCGGCCGCCGCCGCTGGCTCGGCCGCCGCCCCCACAACCGCGGCATCACGCAGAACCCCGTCGACCATCCGATGGGCGGCGGCGAGGGCCGCTCCAAGGGCGGCCGCCACCCCTGCTCGCCCTGGGGCCAGAAGGCCAAGGGGCTGCGCACGCGCACGAGGAAGAGCACCAACACGTTCATCCTCAAGAGAAGGGGCAAGTAGGAGACGCGGAACGTCGGGCCGGAAGCGTAGAACGTGGAACGAAAAACGGAGAACGTGATACCGGAGGTGCTGAAGTGAGGTCGATCAAGAAGGGGCCGTTCATCGACGATCACCTCCAGGCGAAGGTCCTGGAGGCGCAGAAGTCGAAGAGCAAGCGCATCATCCGCACCTGGTCGCGACGCTCGACCATCGTGCCCGAGTGCGTCGGACTGACGTTTGCCGTGCACAACGGCAAGAAGTTCGTCCCGGTCTTCGTCGAGGAGAACATGGTCGGCCACAAGTTCGGGGAGTTCGCGCCCACGCGGACCTTCCACGGACACTCGGGCGACCGCAAGGCGGCCAAGACCGCCGGTGCACCGGGCGCGCCGCCGTCGGCTCCGGGCGCCGCGCCGCGTGCCGCCCCGGGCGCCGCTCCTGCGGCGGCCCCCGCGGCCCCGGGCGGCCCGCCGGGCAAGAAGTAGGCGGGGGGTACCGGCCCGGGCGAGCGCTCCCCGCGAGGGGCGCGGAACATGTGGCGGGTCCGGATGTGGGGTCCGGGCCGGAGGCGTTGCAGAGGGTGCGTTGCACGCACCCCGGTTTTCGGGCGCGGACGCCGGGTCCGGGCCGGAGGCGTTGCAAAAGGCCGCTTGACGCGAGGGGCGGCCTCTGATAGAAACCCGCGCCCCTGTCGGTAGTGCGCCGTGCGGGGGGCGGTTGCCGCCGCGCGGGCGCGGGCGTCGAACGCATGGACGCGCGGTTGGCGGTTGTTTCGGCGGTTGGAGAGTGTGGTCATGGTCAAGAGAGCGATCGGCAGGTTCGTCCGGGTCACGCCCCGGAAGGCCCGCACTGTGGTCAACGCGATTCGCGGCCGCAACGTGCGCGAGGCCCTGCAGATCCTGCGCTTCGTGCAGAAGGACGCGGCCGGCCACGTGCGCAAGGTGCTCGAGAGCGCCGTGGCCAACTCCAAGGCCGCCGACGCCACGCTCGACGTCGACAAGCTGGTCGTCTCGCGCGCCGTCGTCCAGGAGGGTCCCAAGATCCTCAAGCGCTGGCGCATGCGCGCGCACGGTCGCGCCACGAGGATCATCAAGCGCATGAGCCATATCGAAATCGTGCTCGGAGAGGAAGGGTAGCCGCCGTGGGTCAGAAGGTTCATCCGTACGGCTTCCGTCTGGGGGTCACGCGCACCTGGTCGTCGATCTGGTTCAGCGAGCGCAACTACGCCCGCTGGCTGCACGAGGACCTGCACTTGAAGCGCCGCATCAAGCAGGAGCTGTTCAACGCCGGCGTCGCCGCCGTCGAGGTCAAGCGCACGCCGTCGCGCATCGACGTCGTCGTCCACACCTCCCGGCCCGGTTTCGCCATCGGCAAGAAGGGCGAGCGCATCGACGAGCTCAAGAAGCAGCTCAAGGCCTTCACCGACAAGGACGTCTACATCGACATCCAGGAGGTCCGGAAGGCAGAGACCAACGCGCAGCTTGTCGCCGAGAACGTCGCCACGCAGCTCGAGCGCCGCGTCGCCTTCCGGCGCGCCATGAAGAAGGCCCTCTTCACCTCCATGCGCTTCGGCGCCCTCGGCTTCCGCATCCAGGTCTCGGGCCGCCTCGGCGGTGCCGAGATGTCGCGCCAGGAGAAGTACCGCGAGGGGCGGGTCCCCTTGCACACCCTGCGCGCCAACATCGAATACGGCTTCGCGCAGGCCCGCACCACCTACGGCGTGATCGGCGTCAAGACCTGGATCTATCTCGGGGACGTCGTCGCCAAGAAGATTCGCCGCGCGGCCGCACGCTAGGGAAGGAGATCCGCCGTGCTCAGTCCCGCCAAGGTCAAGTTCCGCAAGCAGCAGCGTGGCAAGATGAGGGGTCTGTCCAAGGGCGGCACCCACGTCGACTTCGGCGACTTCGGCCTGCAGGCTCTCGGCTGCGGCTGGGTCACGGCCCGTCAGATCGAGGCCGGCCGCGTCGCCATCATGCGCCACGTCCGCCGCGCCGGAAAACTCTGGATCCGCCTCTTCCCCGACAAGCCGATCGGCAAGAAGCCCGCCGAGACCCGCATGGGCAAGGGCAAGGCCGTCCCCGAGGAGTGGATCGCCGTGGTGCGGCCCGGCCGCGTCCTCTACGAGCTCGGCGGCATCCCCAAGGACATCGCCAAGGAGGCCTTCCGCCTCGCCGCCCACAAGCTTCCGATCAAGAGCCGCTTCGTCGCCCGGGAGGTCATCTGATGCGCGGCAAGGAAATCCGCGAACGTTCGGAGCAGGAACTGGTGGACCTGGAGGCCCGTCTGGCCAGGGACGTCTTCCGCCTGCGCTTCCAGAACTTCACCAACCGCCTGGACGATTCCAGCCAGCTCGCCAAGATCCGCAAGGACCTCGCCCGCGTCAAGACCGTACGCCGCCAGCGCGTCCTCGCCGCGGCCGCCGACGCCGGCAAGAAGGACAAGCCATGACTGAAAAAACCAAGCCCGCCCGCCGGCGCCTCGTCGGCGTCGTCAAGAGCGACAAGATGATGAAGACCGTCACCGTCATCGTCTCCCGGCGCGTACAGGATCCGCTGTACCGCAAGTACATGTCGCGCGACTCCAGCTTCAAGGCCCACGACGCGGACGGCGTCGCCCACGCCGGCGATACCGTCGAGATCGAAGAGCATCGCCCCTACGCCTCCACCAAGCGCTGGAAGGTGATCCGCGTGCTCAAGAGCGTGGCGCGCTAGGCGCGAGGACGGAGCCATGATCCAGCAGGAAACCATTCTCGACGTCGCCGACAACTCCGGCGCCCGCAAGGTCAAGTGCATCAAGGTGCTCGGCGGCACCCGCCGCCGCTACGCGACCGTCGGCGACGTCATCGTCGTCGCCGTCCGCGAGGCCCTCCCGAACTCCAAGGTCAAGAAGGGCACCATCCAGCGCGCGGTCGTGGTTCGCACGGCCAAGGAGGTCGGACGCTCCGACGGCTCCTTCGTGCGCTTCGACAACAACTCCGCGGTCCTCGTCTCCGGCAAGAACGAGCCGGTCGGGACGCGCATCTTCGGGCCCGTGGCCCGCGAGCTCCGTGCCAAGGGCTTCCTCAAGATCGTCTCCCTCGCCCCCGAGGTCCTGTAGGAGGCCGCCATGCACGTCAAGAAGGGTGATCTGGTGGTCGTGATCTCGGGCAAGAGCGCCGGCAAGACGGGCAAGATCAAGCGCGCGCTTCCCGCCGAGAACCGCGTGATTGTCGAGGGCGTCAATCTGGTCAAGAAGCACCAGCGTCCGACCAAGCAGAATCCCTCGGGCGGCATCGTCGAGATCGAGGCCTCCATCCACGCCTCGAACGTCATGCTGCTCGACGGCAAGACCAATCGTCCCACGCGCACCCGTAACGGGACCAACAAGGATGGCAAGAAGGTCCGGATGGCGGTCAAGACCGGCACGGTCTTCGACTGATTCTCCGGAAGGCACGGAGTTCGACGATGGCGCAGAACGAAAAGGACAAGGACGCGGCCCCGGCCCAGAAGCCGGCCAAGGACAAGCCGCCCAAGGACAAGCCGCCCAAGGACGCGGCTGCCAAGGATGGTGCGCCCAAGGGCGGGAAACCCGGCAAGGACGGTGCGCCCAAGGGCGGGAAGCCGGCCAAGGACGCCGCACCCAAGGGCAAGCAGCCCCGGCAGCCCAAGGAGAAGGTCACCCCCCGCATGGCGACCCTCTACCTGAAGGAAGTCGTCCCCGCGCTGAAGCAGGATCCCGCCTTCGGGAACCCCATGCGCGTCCCCCGGCTGCGCAAGATCGTCCTGAACATGGGCATGGGCGAAGCCACCCAGAACGTCAAGGTGATCGACGCCGCCGTCGCCGAGATGACCGCCATCGCCGGCCAGAAGCCCGTCACCACCCGCGCCCGCAAGTCCATCTCCACCTTCAAGCTCCGCGCCGGACACCCCATCGGCGTCATGGTCACACTCCGCCGCGAGCGCATGTGGGAGTTCCTCGATCGCCTCCTCGCGCTCGCCATCCCCCGCATGCGCGACTTCAAGGGCTTCTCCCCCAAGCAGTTCGACGGCAAGGGCAACTACACCCTCGGGTTGAAGGAGCAGATCATCTTCCCCGAGATCGACTACGACAAGATCGACAAGGTCAAGGGCATGAACGTCACCTTCTGCACGTCCGCTCGCTCGGACAAGGAAGGTCGCGCGCTCCTCGCCCGTCTCGGGTTCCCCTTCCGACCCGAAGGCCGACCCGAAGGAGGCAAATAGCCGTGGCCCGCAGGCAAGCCTTCGCCAAGCTCATCGCCAAGCCGAAGTTCCCGACGAGGCACCGCAACCGTTGTCCCGTCTGCGGTCGCCCTCGCGGTTTCTATCGCAAGTTCAACCTTTGCCGGATCTGCCTGCGGATGCTCGCCTCCCGCGGCGAGCTCCCCGGCGTGATCAAGGCGAGCTGGTGACCCCATGACCAGCGATCCCATTGCCGACCTGTTGTGCCGCGTCATGAACGGTCATCGCGCCCGGCATGCCAACGTCCGCATGCCCTTCTCGCACATCAAGCAGGCCCTCTGCGATGTGCTCCGGCGCGAAGGCTTCGTGCGCGACTTCGAGAAGACCACCGCCGCGGGGCACCCCGTGCTCGTCGTGACCCTCGCCTACGACGCCGCACGCAAGCCCGCGATCCTCGGGGTCCGCCGCGTCAGCCGCCCCGGCCGCCGCGTCTACGCCGGCGCCGACAAGCTCCCCAAGGTCCGCAACGGCCTCGGCGTCGCCGTCCTCACCACCCCCCAGGGGCTGATGACCGACGCGGAGGCCCGCAAAAAGCGCGTCGGCGGCGAGGTGCTTTGCGAAGTGTGGTAGGCGGACGCCGGCGCCGCCGGCGTCCCCACCAGGGAGTCGTACCATGGCGATGTCGAGAATCGGAAAGCAACCCGTCGAGCTGCCCCAGGGCGTCTCCGCCGCCCTCAAGGACGGCCAGCTCGTCGTCAAGGGACCCAAGGGCGAGATCAAGCAGCACGTCCCCGCCGGCGTCACGCTCGCCGTCGAGGGCCGCACCGCCCGCTTCGCCGCCGCCGCCGACCTCGGCCGCCGGCAGAAGGCCTACCACGGCCTCGCCCGCGCCCTCCTCGCCGGAATGGTCAAGGGCGTCACCGAAGGCTACGAGCGCAAGCTCCAGATCCAGGGCGTCGGCTACAGCTTCCGTCTCGTCGAGGGCTCCGTCGGGTTCAAGGGCGTCTTCTCCTTCGATCGCCCCTTCCCGCTGCCGCCCGTCGTCAAGGCCGAGCTGTCGGACAAGGACACCGTCCTTACCCTCCGCTCGCCCGACAAGATCGTCCTCGGACGCGTCTCCGCCGACTTGCGCCGCCTTGCCGCCGCTGATCGCTACAAGGGCAAGGGCGTCCGTTTCCTGGGCGAACAGATCACGCTCAAGGCCCGCAAGGGGGCCAAGTAGCAGGAACTCCTTCGGCGCCCCCTATCCGCGGGGGTGCCCGGTGAAGGAGGAGGAAGAACATGGGTCAGCGCGACGAAGCAAGGGAACGACGACACCAACGGATCCGCCGCATCATCAGCGGCACCGCCGAACGGCCGCGGCTCGCCGTCTTCCGCAGCGCCAAGCACATCTACGCGCAGGTCGTCGACGACGCCGCCGGAAAGACCCTCGCCCATGCCTCGAGCTGCGAGAAGGAATTCCGCGCCATGCGCCCCGGCGCCAAGAAGCGCGACGTCTCCACCGCCGTCGGCAAGCTCGTCGCCAAGCGCTGTCTCGAGAAGGGCGTCAAGGCCGTGTCCTTCGACCGTGGCGGTTTCCGCTATCACGGACGCGTCGCCGCCCTCGCCAAGGGCGCGCGGGAGGGTGGGCTGAGCTTCTAGGTTTCTGGTTCTTGGTTCTTGGTTCTTGGTTTCCGGACCAGCGACCGACGACCCTGAACGTGTGAGGTGCTGAAGTGGCTGAGATGCGTGAGAGAGAACCGCGGGATCTGCAGGCAGAGGAGTTGCCCAGCCGCGTCGTGAACGTCAACCGCGTGGCGAAAGTCGTCAAGGGCGGCCGCCGCTTCTCGTTCTCCGCCATCATCGTCGTCGGCGACGGCTCCGGCCAGGTCGGCGTCGCCCTGGGCAAGGCGCGCGAGGTGCCCGAGGCGATCCGCAAGGGGACCGAGCGGGCGCGCAAGTCGCTCCTGCGCGTTCCCCTCGCCGGCACCACCGTCCCGCACGAGATCATCGGCCGCTACGGTTCCAGCCGCGTCCTGCTGCGCCCCGCCGTCCCGGGAACGGGCGTCATCGCCGGCGGCGCCGTCCGGGCCATCGTCGAATCCGCGGGAATCCGGGACGTCCTGACCAAGTCGTTCGGTTCCCCCAACCCGCACAACGTCGTCCGCGCGACCATGGCCGCCCTGCGGCTGCTCGAGGACGAGCCCGCCGTCGCGCGGCGGCGCAGCCGCGGCGGGGCCAAGGACGGTGAGGCCGCCGAGGGCGAGTCGGTGGCTGCGGCGCCCGCGCCCGCGCCCGCCGCAGGCGCCCTGAGCGAGCGCAGCGAGCCGAAGGGTACCGCCGGGGAGGCGTCGTCATGAGCC
The DNA here is from genome assembly GCA_016218815.1 of Deltaproteobacteria bacterium. Lineage (GTDB taxonomy): Bacteria > Myxococcota_A > Polyangia > DRWM01 > JAAZOP01 > JAAZOP01. The sequence goes on along the minus strand of JACRCX010000056.1, from coordinate 13,480 downwards.
AGGGCACGCTCCGCGTCACCCAGATCCATTCGACCATCGCGCGCGACAGGCGCCAGGACGTGATCCTCCGCGGCTTGGGCCTCAAGCACTTGCACCAGCAGGTGCTCGTCGCCGACACCCCCAGCTTCCGCGGAATGATCAAGAAGGTGCTGCACCTCGTGCAGGTGGAGGAGCTCCATGAGTGACCTGTTGAGCCGGTTGGCACCCCCGAAGGGCGCCCGCGCGAGCAGCAAGAAGCGCCTCGGTCGCGGCCCCGGCAGCGGCCTGGGCGCCACCTGCGGGAAGGGCGACAAGGGCGATACGGCCCGCGGTGCCGCCCCGCGCGCGGGGTTCGAAGGCGGCCAGATGCCCCTGTACCGCCGCCTCCCCAAGCGCGGGTTCGTCTCGCCGCGCGGCATCCGCTACAACGTCGTCAATCTTTCCGCCCTGACCCGCTTCGTCGCGGGCTCGGCGGTCGACCCCGACGCCCTGCGCGCCGCGCGCATCGTGCGCCGCCCCGGCCCGGTCAAGATCCTGGGCCAGGGCGAGCTCGACCGCGCCCTGACGGTGAAGGCCCACGCTTTCTCCGGCAAGGCGGCGGAGCGGATCGTTGCCGCGGGCGGCACCGTCGAGAGGCTCGCGCCGCCGGCTCCACCGGTCGAGGAGGCCAAGGCTCCCGTGCAGGAGGGACCGTCGAAGTAGCCCGCAGGCATGGTCGGTCGTCGCGGTCGGACCTTCGACCCTCGACCCCTGACCCTCGACTGCGGATGAGTGAGGCGAAACGTGGCGAGCGGATTCGCGAACATCGGCAAGATCCCCGAGCTGCGGCGGCGGGTGCTGTTCACCATCGCCCTGTTGGCGGTCTACCGCATCGGCATCTTCGTGTCCGTGCCGGGCGCCGACCACACGGTGATGAAGCAGTACCTCTCCCAGGCCGGCGGCGCATTCCTCGGCATGTTCAACATGTTCACCGGTGGCGCCCTCGAGCAGCTCTCGATCTTCGCCCTCGGCATCATGCCCTACGTGTCGGCCTCGATCATCCTGTCCATCCTCGCCGTCATCGTCCCCTCCCTCCGCGCCCTGCAGAAGGAAGGGGAGATGGGCCAGCGCAAGATCAACCAGTACACGCGCTACGGCACCATCGCCCTCTCCATCGTCCAGGGCCTCGCCATGGCCTTCGCCTTCGAAGGCATGGTCTCCAACGCCGGCATCCGGGTCGTCTCGGAGCCCGGCTGGAGCTTCCGCCTCATGACCGTCGTCTGCCTCACCACGGGCACCGCGTTCATCATGTGGCTGGGCGAGCAGATCACCGAGCGCGGGATCGGCAACGGGATCTCCCTCATCATCTTCGCCGGCATCGTCGCCCGGCTCCCCGCCGCCGTCGCCCTCACCTGGCAGCAGGTCACGATGGGCGAGATCAAGCCGCTGTTCCTCCTCGTCCTCGCCGTGCTCATCATCATGGTCGTCGCGACGATCATCTTCTTCGAGCGCGGGCAGAGGCGCATCACCGTCCAGTACCCGAGGCGCACCGTCGGCCGCCGGGTCTTCGGCGGCCAATCGACGCACCTGCCGTTGCGCGTCAACCAGTCCGGCGTCATCCCCCCCATCTTCGCGTCTTCCATCCTCATGTTCCCCGGCACCCTGGCCAACCTCGGCATCCCCTTCATGGACGACCTCGCCGCCGCGCTGAACCGCGGCGCGTGGATCTACAACACCCTGTACGTCGCCGGGATCATCTTCTTCTGCTTCTTCTACACGGCCGTCACGTTCCGCCCCGACGACGTCGCCGACAACCTGAAGAAGCAGGGCGCCTTCATCCCGGGCATCCGCCCCGGACGCAAGACCGCGGAGTACATCGACCGCGTGATGAGCCGCATCACCTTCGGCGGCGCGCTCTACGTCTCCGCCGTCTGCCTCCTGCCCACCTTCCTCATCCAGAAGTACAACGTCCCCTTCTACTTCGGCGGCACCAGCCTCATGATCGTCGTCGGCGTCGCGCTCGACACGGTCCAACAGATCGAGTCGCACATGATCACCCGTCACTACGACGGCTTCACCGGTCCGGGCGGCGCGCGCATCCGCGGGCGCCGGGCCAGGGCGTAGACCCGAGGGGGAGCGGGAGAACGGTCATGGACGTCATCCTCATCGGTCCGCCAGGCGCGGGGAAGGGCACGCAGGCCCGTTGGCTCGTCGAGGCCCTCGGCGCCCCCCAGATCTCCACCGGCGACATGCTCCGCGCCGCCCGCAAGGCCGGCACCGAGTTGGGCAAGAAGGCCGACGCCTTCATGAACGCCGGCAAGCTCGTCCCCGACGAGGTCGTCGTCGGACTGGTCGCCGAGCGCCTCCACTCCCCCGACTGCGCCAAGGGCTTTCTCCTCGACGGCTTCCCGCGCACCATCCCCCAGGCCCAGGCGCTGGACGCCGAGTTGGTCCGCCACGGACGCAAGGTCCAGAGCGTGGTCGCGATCGAGGTGCCCGACGAGGCGATCGTGCGCCGCCTGTCCGGCCGCCGCACCTGCGGCACCTGCAACCGCATCTGGCACCTCGAGTTCGAGCCCCCGCCGTCTCCCGCGAAGTGCTCCTGCGGCGGCGCGCTCGTCCACCGCGACGACGACAAGGAAGCTACCATCCGCAACCGGCTGAAGGTCTACCACGACCAGACCTCGCCGCTCGCGGAGTACTACGAGCGCAAGGGCGTCTTGCGCCGCGTCGCCGGCGACGGGAAGCCGGAAGAGGTGCGTGGACGCATCTTCAAGGAGCTGGGACTGAAGTGAGCGACGGGACCGCCGGCATCGTCGTCCCGGGACGCGTCACGGACGTGCTGCCGCGCGGTCTGTTCGCCGTCCGCACCGAGAACGGCCCGGTGACCGCCGGCCTGGGCCGCGAGGCGTCCCACGTCGTGCGCGTGAAGCCGGGGGACGAGGTCGAGGTCCGGCTGTCGCCGCGCGACCCGACGCGCGGACGGATCGTCGGGAGGACCCGCTGACCGCCCCCGCGGCGGCCCGGGAAGGAATTGTGCGATGAAGGTCAAGCCGAGCGTGAAGAAGATCTGCGACAAGTGCAAGTGCATCCGGCGTCGCGGCGTCGTGCGCGTGATCTGCAAGAACCCGCGCCACAAGCAGCGGCAAGGATAGGGCGTTCTTCGCCGAGAACCGGTGGATCTGGGATGATGAGCGAAGTGAAGGAAAGAGGAGAACCCGCATGGCACGTATAGCTGGCGTGGACTTGCCCCGCCGCAAGCAGATCGGTATCTCGCTGCGCTACCTGTACGGCATCGGCGCCACGGCGGCGGCCAAGATCTGCGACCGCGCCGGGATCCCCCGCGAGAAGAAGACGGAGGAGCTCACCGAGGGCGACGTCAAGAAGATCCGCGAGATCATCGATGCCGAGTACAAGGTCGAGGGCGACCTGCGGCGCGAAGTCGCGATGAACATCAAGCGCCTCATGGACCTGGGGTGCTACCGCGGCCTGCGGCACCGCCGCGGGCTGCCCGTCCGCGGACAGCGGACGCACACCAACGCCCGGACCCGCAAGGGACCGCGGCGCGGGATCATGAAGCGGAAGTAGCCGTGCGCCGCGGGTTGTGGGCGCCCCGCTCACAGCTCACAGCTCACAGCTCATCGCTCGTTGCTCGTAGCTGGTGGAGGTTCGAAATGGCTCGTCGAGTGGCAAAAGCGAAGACCGGGGCGAAGAGCCCGGCGCACGGCATCACGCACGTGCACGCCTCGTTCAACAACACGATCATCACGATCACGGACATGCAGGGCAACACCGTCGCCTGGTGCTCCGCCGGCAGCCGCGGCTTCAAGGGCTCCCGCAAGTCGACCCCCTTCGCCGCCCAGGTCGCCGCCGGCGACGCCGCCAAGCGCGCCGCCACCCTCGGCATGCGCTCCACCGCCGTGATGATCTCCGGCCCGGGATCGGGACGCGAGTCCGCCCTGCGCGCCATCCAGGGCGCCGGACTCCGCATCACGCTCATCCGCGACGTCACCCCCATCCCTCACAACGGCTGCCGCCCGCCCAAGCGCAGGAGGGTGTGAAACATGGCCCGCATGATCGGCCCCGTCTGCAAGCTCTGCCGCCGCGAGGGCGCCAAGCTCTATCTGAAGGGCGAACGCTGCTACACCGAGCGCTGCTCCTTCGACCGTCGCCCCTACCCGCCGGGCCAGCACGGCAAGGGACGCATCAAGGTCTCCGAGTACGGCAAGCGGCTCCGCGAGAAGCAGAAGGTCCGCCGCATCTACGGCGTCCTCGAGCGCCAGTTCCGCCGCACCTTCGACACGGCCGCCGCCGCCAAGGGCGTCACCGGCGAACGCCTGCTGCAGCTTCTCGAGTCGCGGATGGACAGCGTCGTCTTCCGCATGGGCCTCGCCGTCACCCGCGCCGACGCCCGTCAGCTCGTCCGCCACGGCCACGTCCGCGTCAACGGCCGCCGCGTCGACATCCCCTCCTTCATCGTCAAGCCGGGCTCCACCGTCTCCCTCGTCCCCGGCGATGCCGAGAAGGAGCGCGTCAAGAAGGCCATCGAGGTCGCCCGCTCGCGCGATCGCGCCCCCTGGCTCGAGCTGGCCGCCGACGGGACGTCCGCCGTCTTCAAGGCCCCGCCCGATCGCCGGGACCTCGAAGCCATCCAGCCCATCGAGATCGATGAGCACCTGATCGTCGAGTTCTACTCGCGGTAGGACGGAGGCATCATGAGCCACGTGGACTCCCTGAACTGGCGCGACCTCATCCGGCCCAAGAAGCTCGACATCGACGAGGATGCGCTCTCGACCACCTACGGCAAGTTCGTCTGCGAGCCGCTCGAGCGCGGCTACGGCCTTACCGTGGGCAACGCCCTGCGCCGCGTCCTCCTCGGGTCCCTGCGCGGCGCCGCGATCTCCGCCATCAAGATCGATGGCGTGCACCACGAGTTCACGTCGATCGCCGAGGTCGCCGAGGACGTCACCGACATCGTCCTCAACCTGAAGGGCGTCGTCGTCCGCTCGACCCTCAACCGTCCCCAGGTCATCCGCGTCGAGAAGAAGGGTCCCTCGATCCTGACCGCCGGCGATCTGCCGCAGAGCGAGACCCTCAAGGTCCTCAACCCCGACCACCACATCGCGGCCATCGCCAAGGGCGGCCGGCTGGCCATGGACATCACCGTCTCCACCGGACGGGGCTACCAGCTCGCCGACCGCGCCAAGACGGCAGGCGGCGACTCCATCGGGGTCGTCCCGATCGACGCGCTCTACAGCCCCGTGCGCAAGGTCAACTATCTCGTCACCAACGCCCGCGTCGGCCAGATCACCGACTACGACAAGCTGACCATCGAGATCTGGACCAACGGCACCATCTCCCCCCCCGACGCCCTCGCCTACGCCGCGAAGATCCTCAAGGAACACATGACGATCTTCATCACCTTCGAGGAAGGTGCGGAGACCGCCGCGGTGGAGGAGGAGGCGGGCGCGCCGGTCAACGAGAACCTGTTCCGGCCCGTGTCCGAGCTGGAGCTCAGCGTGCGCGCGTCGAACTGCCTCCAGAACGCCAGCATCACGCTCATCGGCGAGCTGGTGCAGAAGACCGAGGCCGAGATGCTGCGCACCAAGAACTTCGGCCGCAAGTCGCTCAAGGAGATCAAGGAGCTGCTCGCCGGCATGGGCCTCGGCCTCGGCATGCGCCTGGACAATTGGCCCCAGCTCCTCGCCCGCTGGCAGCAGCAGCAGCAGGGCAAGTAGCCCCGGCCCAGGAGGATCGCTCCCATGCGCCATCGCAAATCCGGACACAAGCTCGGGCGGAATACCGCCCACCTGCGCGCCCTGTTCCGCAACATGACCGCGTCCCTCCTGGTCCACGGGCGCATCGAGACGACCCTGGCCAAGGCCAAGGAGCTGCGCTCCTGGGCCGAGCCGGTCATCACCAAGGCCGTCCGCCTGCACAAGCTGATCCCCGGCGGGAAGGCCAAGCCCGCCCCCGGCGTCCGCGAGCGCGCGTTGCTGCTGCGCCGCCTCCTGGCCGGGTTCCTCCCGCCCGCCGCCACGATGAAGGGCGAGGACGGCGACCGCTACCTCTCCCGCCACGACCTCCTGGCCTACGTGGTCGACGACGTCGCGCCGCGCTACCTCACGCGTCCCGGCGGCTACACCCGCATCCGCCGCCTCGGCTTCCGCAAGGGCGACAACGCCCCTCTGGTCATCCTCGAGCTGGTCCCCGGCGAGGCCCCCGAGAAGACCGAGGAGAAGAAGCCCGCCGCCGAGGCCGGCAAGAAGAAGAAGGCCAGCTTCTTCCGCCGCGGCAAGGCCGAAGCCGCCGCCGACGACGAGAAACGCGGCAAGTAGACGAAGACCGCCGGGCCCGGCCGCCGATGCCCGGACGGTTCGGGCCAAGGGCGCCGAGTTCCCCGCGGGCTCGCCTCCTTCGCTCCTCCCCGCGACCCGGACGAACTCCCAGGGGCGATGCGTTCGGGGCAGGCGGCGGCTACGGCAGGAACACGACGGCCGCCTCGCCGGCATCGTTCCGGGAGTTCTGGTCACCTGGGAACTCGTCGTTGTTCGTCCATAGGCGAGGAGCGAGATCCGGGTGGTCGAGGAGGAAGCCCTGCCCGCCGCCACGGACGCCCTGCTCGATCACCGCCACGACGACGGCAGGATCGCCTTCCGTGATCGTCCAGGCGGTCTGTGCGCCCATCGCCGTGAGGTGCCATCCGTCCTCGACACCCGATGGACCATCGGGGTAGATGCGCGGATCGGTAGAGGCCCACTCGACGTGGGGCAGACCCCCGAACGCGCCTGCAAGTCCCACCACGTCTCCCTCCTCGCAGAAGCGCAGCAGGAACACGCCCCGCGCAGAATCCACGCTCTCGATGCTCGTGACCCCCAGCGCGGCGAGATTGGCCGACACGGTTCCGGGGCGGACCACCACCTCGTCGGAGAACCGCACGAGCACGACGCCCGACTCGATCAACGCCGCGGGGTCGAGCGGCACGACCACGAGCACGTTGAAGGCCGTGCCATTCCACTGCGGGTACGTGTTGCAGGTCCAGCGATCCGTCTCCGCCACCGGCGGGCCAGGGCTCGAACAGAGGCACCACCGCGTATCTCGAATGCACCCGGGGTCGCACTCCTCCGGCGGGACGCACGGGCCGCAGGCATACGAGCACAGCCGGCAGGTGCAGCACTCCTCCACGACGGGCTCGAGCATCGTCGCGTCGCGCTCCAGCCAGCATCCCCCGTCCGCCGCCCGCACGTACTCCCCGGACCACACGCAGCCGGCCTCGCCGTCCTCCGCGGCGTCTTCTCCCGTGGCGTCTTCCAGGGCGACCTCGACAACCTCGTCGGCCGGTTCGCCGGCGTCCCCATCGTCGAACGTCACGTCGCGGACCGCCTCGGGATGGGCGTCAGGTGTCGCGGCTTCGTCGGGCAACGAATGGTCGGCATCGTGGTTGGGGCCGTACGATCCGTAGCACGCCGTCGGAGCCAAAATGCAGCACACGAGGAGCGCCGCCATGGACCGCTTGCCCGGCCACAGGCGGCGCGTCTCGAGCCCGGTCCCCTGCCGAGCGCAGAACATGCTTCCCTGCTCGCCTTCGGTCGGCTCCCCCACCGGCGCGGGAACCATGACAGGCAGCCCAGCATCGGACGCCCCAGTGCGCAACGGACCGAGCTGACCGCGATCCCCGCCCCTGAGGGTTGATGGCCGCGCGGCGGCCGGCGAGCACGCAGTCGCTCCGCTCAAAGTCTGTGAACGAATCACCCCACGACGTCCGCGGGCCGTGGATCTCACCTGCTGGCCGGCAGAGTACACTCCGACCGGCCATGCGTCGCGGCCAGGTCGCTTCAGGCGGTGTAGCTGCGGCCTGGGCCTTGGGCCACCGCTCGTTCGCCCTGCGGCCATCCCGGCCGCAGGGGGAGCATCCGCTCAAGCCTGCCCCGATCCAGCCCATCACGTTGTAGGTGATCGCGCCCCAGAGGATGACGCTCAGCACCTTGCCGTTCCCCCGCAGAGGACATCGGCTGGCATTCCGATCTGGAAGCCCGGGTAATCGCGGATGGCGGGCGCCAGCCCCACGCGCCGATCAGATCGCAGGTTCGATCCCCAACTCCCCCACCAGATCGGACTCCGACGTCCGCGTGATCCGCGCCGCGACCAGCTTCCCCGCCGGCGGCAGCCCGCCGGTGAGGCACGTCACGCCGTCGATCTCCGGGGCCTGCGCCGCCGTGCGGCCGATGCGCAGCCACTCGCTCTCCGGCGCCGGCCCGTCGACCAGCACCTCGACCACACGCCCGCGCAACGCCCGCTGCTTCTCCCGCATCGCCGTCCGTGCCGCGGCGCGCAGCGTGCGGAACCGGCGCCAGGCGATCCCGCGCGGCACCTTGTCCCCCTGCTCGAACGCCGCCGTGCCTTCCTCGTCGCTGCAGCGGAACAGCCCGATCCGGTCGATCCCCGCGGTGTGCACGAAACGCAGCAGCTCGGAGAAATCCGCCGCCGTCTCGCCCGGGTGGCCGACGATGAACGTCGAGCGGATCGTCGGCTCGGGAAATTCTTCCCGGATGCGGCCCAGCAGCGCGTCGATGTCCCGCCGCCGCGTGCCGCGGCGCATCCGCCGCGACATCGCGTCCGTCACGTGCTGCAACGGGATGTCGAAGTACGGCGCCAGCTTCGGGATCTCCCGCAGCCCGCGCACGAACTCCCGATCGAGTGCGTCCGGGTACAGGTAGAGCAGCCGCAACCGTCGCAGCCCCGGCAGCCTGGACAGGCGCCCCAGCAGCCGGAGCAGCGGCGGCCCCGTCCGATCGCCGAGCCGGTCGGCGCCGTAGCGGCTCACGTCCTGCGCCACCAGCACCAGCTCGACCGCGCCGTCCCCGACCATCCGCCGCGCCTCCTCGACCAGCGTCGCCGGCGGTCGGCTCCTCGCCGGCCCGCGGATCGCAGGGATGGCGCAGAACGCGCACCGCCGCGAACACCGCTCGGAGACCTTGAGACAGCGTACGTGGCCGAGCTGCGACGGGCGCGAGGCCAGCGGCTCCAGCTCCCGCGTGTCCGGCGTCCCGGAGAGCATCACGCGCTTCCTCCCCAGCGCGGCGTCGGCGACTCGTGCCAGGTCGTTGCGCCCCACCACCGCGTCGACCTCGGGCAGCATCCGCAGCAGGTCCTCCCCGTACCGCTGCGGCAGGCAGCCGACGGCGACCAGGCGCGGGCGGCGGCGCCCCGTGCGCGTGGCGGCCAGCTCGAGCAGCGTGTCCACGCTCTCCTTGCGCGCGTCCTCGACGAAGGAGCAGGTGTGCACGACCAGGACGTCGGCGCGCCGCGGGTCGTCGGTCGGCCGCAGCCCGCGCGCCGTCAGCGCCGCCAGCGTGGCCTCGGCCTCCACCCGGGCCTTGGGACACCCCAGCGCGACGAGATGGAACCGGAGGAACATCGGGCGCGGGGAGTCGTGGGTCATGAGCCGCGAGTCATGAGTTCCGGCCGCTGCTCACGACGGACTGCCACGACTCGCAGCTCAGAGCTCACAGCTCACAGCTCTCACCGGATCGCTCGCCCCAGGAACCGCTCGAGCGCCATGTGCGAGCGGGCGGCGATCTCGGCGTGGAGGGAGGCGCCGGAGGCGTCCATGGTCACCACCGTCGGGAAGCTCTCGATCTCGAAGAACCAGAAGGCCTCGGGCATGCCGAACTCCTCGAGCTTCTGCACCTCGCGCACGCGCACCACGCACTTGGCCAGCGAGACGGCGGCGCCGCCGACGGCGTGCAGGTAGACCCCGCCGAAGCGGCGACAGGCCTCGAGGGTGCGGGGGCCCATCCCGCCCTTGCCGATGATCGCGCGCACGCGGTAGGCCTGCATCACGTCGGCCGTGTAGGACTCCTCGCGGATCGAGGTGGTCGGTCCGGCCGAGACGGCCCGCCAGTGCGAGCGCTCCTTCTTCATCACCGGACCGCAGTGGTACCGGGCGGCGCCGCGCAACAGCGGGCGGAGGGAGCCCGGCTGCTTCTCCACCAGGTACTTGTGTGCCACGTCCCGCGCGGTGATGATCAGCCCGGAGAGCAGGACCTCGTCGCCGACCCGCAGCGAGCGAGCGAGCGGTCGTCTCGTCGAGGGGGGTCTGGATTTCACGCACGGCCATCGTCGCCTCCCTCTTCCGCCCGCTAGCCCGCGGCGCGGCGCGACCGTCCCGCCAGCGCGTGCTGCGAGAACTTGACGTTCCGGCCCTCGATCGTGACCGACGCGCGACGGCACGCCCAGCACATGTAGCCGACCGTGACGTAGAACGACGCCGGCAGGCGGTGCAGTCCGGCGACCTTCACCGCCAGCAGCGTCGTGCGGCCGCCGAAGCCCATCGGTCCGATTCCCAGCCGGTTGGCGCAGGACAGCACGTCGGCCTCCAGCGCCCCGAGCCGCGGGTCGGGGTTGACGTCGTGGATCGCCTTGGTGAGTTCCACGGCGTCGCGTGGGCCCGTGCCGGGCGTCGAGCACGAGCCGCACAACGCCACGGCGAGCGCCGCCACGGCGAGCCTGGTCCAGGTTGCCGGCACGGCTACTGCCTCCAGGAAAGTGGGGAAGTGCGCGCGCACGAGCGTCAGCCCCCCGCCGGCTCCGGCAGCGTGCAGTCCCAGAGACGGTACAGGGCGCGGCCATAGTCGATTTCCTGGACGAGCAGGACGCTGTAGGTCCCGCCGCCGCGGTTGGCCACGCGGGGCTGCAGCTCGAACCCCGGCCAGTCGGTCACGCGGATTTCGGTCATCGTCGGCAGGTGCAGGGCGTAGATGTCCTGCTCGCGGTCCCTGTAATGCGTCACGTCGGTCCCACCGCGCTGGTCGTCATAGGCGATCCAGTCGCCTTCCCCGTCCACGGTGGGACCCTGCATCGAGTCGCCCGCGATGACCAACGCCTGCGTCTCCCCGGTGTCGCGGTTGTAGCCGTAGATGTCCGACGAGCACCCCCACGGCCACTGACAGGTCGGATCCGGGTGGTTTCGCTGGTCCCACCAGGCGATCCAGTGCGGCGTGATGGTCGGGTAGGTCTGCCCGCCGGCGGCGTTGGTGAGCTGCGTGTGAACGTTGGTTGCAAGGTCGACCATCACGATGTCTTCGACAACCGGCTCGGAGCCGCCTCCCATGCTGATGTCGAATACCGCCATGGTCCCCAGCAGATCTACCTTCAGGACGCCGCCCCAGTCTCGCTCGCCCGTCACCGGATTCAGGCTGAGGTTGCGCACCTCCGCGGTCGCGATGTTCAACGCGAACGCATCCCATCGGTACCGGTTCGCCTCGCGGATGTCCCGCCAGACCACCCAGGGGTAGTCCAGCGTGACGAAGTCCATCCTCGGCTCCCGGTCCGCCGTCCGCGCGCCGGCCGCCGCGTCCAACAGCCTGTGGATGCCGGCCACCGAGCGATCATCGATGAGCCGGACCTGCCACGTCCACACCGTGTTGTCGGCGTTCGCCGACTGCACAGTATACGCCACCCGCGCTCCGTCCAGGGACGCCTGGGTGGCATAGCTGTAGGGCTGCCCCGTATCCGAAAGGTCGTCCAGCACCGAGAAGCGTCCGGACGCCCGATCGAACAACCACAGCGGTTGCGGCGAGCGGGGGCTGCCGACCAAGACGACCGATCGTGCGTCTCCGTCATAGCCCAGGAGGGTCCCCTCGACGTCCGTGGTCGAGATGCGCGTGCAGATCACGCCGGGAGACGCCCCATCGCACGTCTCCGACGGTGCGACTCTCGTGCAGTCGGGAACACCCCGGTCCGAGTCGCCGGCATCGTCCGCTGATCCCGTTTCGTCGCCCGCGCCATCGCGGGCTGCGACGTCGTCCCCACCTGCATCGGCCTCCTCTCCCGTGCAGTGACACCTGCCGCCGGAGCAGCTTTCGTACGACTGCCCGGCAACCGCGCACTCCGCGGAGCAGCTCTCGAATCTGCAGGGTTCCACGGCGTCGCGTGGGCCCGTGCCGGGCGTCGAGCACGAGCCGTACAACGCCCCGACGAGCGCCGTCACGGTGAGCCTGGTCCAGGTTGCGGGCACGGCTACTGCCTCCAGGACACCACCAGCCTTCCGCGGCCCCACGTGACCGCGAACGGCCCGGCGTCGACCGCGCCCGCGACCCACCGCTGGACTTGGTGCTCGCTGACTTCGGCCCACCCCCCCAGGAACACGCCGCGCGTAGAATCCACGCTCTCGATGCTCGTGACCCCCAGCGCGGTGAGATTGGCCGACACGGTTCCGGGGCGGACCACCACCTCGTCGGAGAACCGCACGAGCACGACGCCCGACTCGATCAACGCCGCGGGGTCGAGCGGCACGACCACGCCGCTCGGCGCGATGGCCGCCCCGACGGGCCGCGCCACGCACGTGGCCGCCGGAACGGAGGTCAGGTCGAGCGATTCCACGGGGACCGGAACGAGCGTTCGAACCACCCGCAGGATGATGAACGAGCCGGGCCGCGACCGAAGCTCGACGGACAATTCGTTGCCGCCCGCGACGATGCCGTCCAGGCGGACGCAGATCCGCGCGACGTCCATCGAGAACCGCTCGGGCCCAACGACGGTGCGGCCGTTGAGCTGCACCACGGCCGACGCAATCCGCTCGCGCTCACCCGCGCTTCGGCCCGCCGGGTTTCCGTTCAGGATGACCAGGCTGAAGATCCCAGATGGATCGTCGACCGTCAAGGAACGACTTTCGCGTTCCGGGCGTCCGGTGGACCGCTCGAAGCGCTCCGGTCCGAACACGACGCGCGGCACGACGCCGGCCGGGCACGCCTCGTCCCCCGCCGGCGTCGCGACTTCCGGTTCTCCGGCCGGTTCGGCGTCGGCGTCCAGGTCAGGAGGAGAGCCCGCCCCCCAAAGGCAGCCGATGCCGCCTGCAAACAGCCACACCGCGAGGCGCCGGACGATCCCGGACATCTCCGACTGCCGAATCGCACCTGCCGCGCGCTCGGCCCCGCGTCTCGAACGCCCACCCGTCGAGCCATTTCGCTGTTCCATCGTCCCCTCCCGCCTCCCCCACTCCTTCCGTTTCACACCATGAACTCACGGCGGCACCGGATAGCAACCCCAGGTCCACGGATCCGTCTCGCAGCACGGAGCGCAGCCGAACAAGTAGTCGAGAGGATATTCGTCCAGATCGATGTCCCGCACGGGCAGCAGCTCGCCGACCTCCGCCGCGATCTGCCAGGGACACGGCCCCGCGAAGTACCCGTCGTCTCCAAGGAACTCGAACCCGATCGCATCCACGCCCGGAACCGGAGCGTAGTGCCCAATGCCGGCGTGGGCGCAATACCGTGCGCCGATCTCGTCAAGCGCCGATCGCGCGGGCTCCGCCGGCGCGTCCACGAGCACGTTGAAGGCCGTGCCATTCCACTGCGGGTAGGTGTTGCAGGTCCAGCGATCTCAGCGTGAGCACGCTTCTTGATGCCCGGGGGGCGGATTCTGGTCACGGTTGGCGAGGGACGAGCGTCTGCGTCCATCAGCGAGGGTGACCAGGGACGGGCGCCGGGTCAGGAGGCAGGGGGGTCGAGTTTGTCGGCTT
>JACRCX010000055.1 GCA_016218815.1 Deltaproteobacteria bacterium | reverse complement strand
GAACCGCAGCCGCGGGCTGAAGCCCGCGGTTCGGATGGCGAAGCACGTGCCAGCCACCAACCCTGGCCGGCCGACCTCGACGCGTTTCTCGACGGCCTCCTCGCGCTCTCGCGTCTCGACCGGAGGCTCGACGACTCCCCGACGGGCGACGTCCTCTCGTTGCGGGTCGCGCGAGCCGTCGCCGCGCGGATCGAGGGTTCCGACGAGCCCCGAACGGTGCGGACGCTCGCGGAGCGCCTCCTGGCCCTGCGCCGGCCCGGCGCGAGCCGGACCCTCCGGGCTCGCCTGCTTCTCGGTCTGGGCGAGGACTTCCCCCCGCCGGTCGCGGCCGAGGCCGCGGCGGCGACGCCGGTCGCGGTCGAGGTCGAGGATCTCACGGCACTCGCTTCGTATGCCATCGACGACCCGTGGACGCGCCTGCGGGACGACGCGCTTGCGGTCGTCGAGACGGACGGCGGGCTCGAGGTTCTCGTCCACGTCGCCGACGCCGCGACGTCGGTGCTCTGCGGCGGGCCGGTCGATGGCGCGGCGATGCGCCGCGGGACGGCCCACTTCTGGCCAGACGGCGTCATTCCGATGCTCCCGGCGGCGCTCGCCGAGGCCCGCCTGTCGCTGGACGCCGACGGCTCCCCGCGCCGTGCCTTCACGATCCGCTTCCGTTGCACCGCGGGAAGCCACGGCCCGACCCTCGAGCTGGTCCGCCTCGGGTTTTCGCTCGTACGGATCGCCGCCAACCGCACGTACGAGGAGGTGGACGTGGCGCTGCGCGAGCCGGCGGGCGTCGACGACCGCCTCTTGGCGCGGCTGTGGGAGCATCTCCTGGCCGTGCGCCGGCGCCGCGTTCCGCTCGACGAGCCGCCGCGGACCGAAGCGCGGCTCGTCGTCGAGGGTGACGGCGAGCGCATCGACCTCAAGACGCTGGCGGTCGGCACGCCGGCACGGCGCCTGATCGAGGAGCTGGCGCTGGCGGCGGGGATGGCCGCGGCGGGGTGGGCGCGCGAGCACGAGGTTCCGCTGATCTACCGGGTGCAGGACGCGCCGGCGCCGGGCCGGCGGCCCTCGCGCGCGACGTACACGCTCACTCCCGACGAGCACCACGCGATGGGGGGCGCGCTCTACGCGCACGTCACCTCGCCGTTGCGGCGCTACGTCGACCTGCTCAACCAGCGGCAGCTCGCCGCACGTCTGACGGGCGGGGCGGTCCGGGCCGACCCGCAGGTCGACCTGCAGCGCATCACGCTCGGCATCCGCGAGGTCCTGGACCGCGCCCGGGATCTGGGCCGGGACGCGCACCGCTACTGGGCCCTGCGCTGGCTTGCGTTGCGGAAGGAAGAGGTGTTCGACGCGGAGCTGCGGCTGGAGCCGCAGACGCTGGACGGCTCGCGTCCCCCCCGGGTGATGGTGCTTCCCGTTTCGGTGCTGCTGCCCGTCGACGGCGCCGGTCCGCTGGTCGAGGCCGCGCGGGCCGCGACGTCCGCGGCCGCGCGCACGCCGGGCTTCGTACCGGTGCGCGTGCGCGTCGAGGTGACCAGCGCCGAGTCCCTCTCCGCCCGGGCGGCGATCGCGCCGTCCGGTTGACCCGCGTTTGGCACGGCCTCCGGCCGACGCTCGAACGGACCTTGCACGCCGCGGCGGTGCGTGCTGCACTTGGGGCCGAGGGAGGGAGCAAGATGACGGGAGTCCCCTTTCGAGGGACGGCGATCCCTGCGGTCCTGGCGCTCGCGGTGCTCGGCTGCGGAGACGACGGCTCGTCGCTCCCGCCGCGGTGCGGGCCGAACGCGTGCAACGAGTCGGTGGGCGGCGGAACGTGCGACGACGCGAGCGGCACGGTGACTTGCGCCTGCAACGCGGGCTACCTCGGCCCCACGTGCCGGCTGTGCGCCGCGGGCTGGCACCCGGACGGCGCCGGCGGATGCTCGCGCGACGCCCGCACGGTGTGCGAGCCGGCGCCGGGCTGGTCCGCGGGTGACGTGCAGGCCCCCGTGTTGCGGGCGACGTTGGCGGCGAGCTGGGACGAGAACTGGATGGCCTCGCCCGCCGTGGTCGACCTGGACGGCGACACGGCGAAGGAGATCGTCGCCGCGAGGCACTCGGTGCTCTACGCGTGGGACACGGACGGAACGGCGCTGTGGCGCGCCGCGTGGGCGCACAACGCGTCGGACGCGGCCGAGCACGGTTCCTCGCGCATGTGGGCGTCGCCGGCGGTCGGCGACTTCGACGGCGACATGTTCCTGGAGATCGCGGTCGGCTCGGACGCGGACAGCGAGAGCAACGTGAACGTGGCGGTCTACGACCACCTGGGCGAGCTGCTCCCGAATTGGCCGCAGCACTTCGGCGGGTCGGACGAGGTCCGCGCGATCGCCGCGGGGGACCTGGACGGCGACGGTTTTTTCGAGATCGTGGTCAACAAGACGAGCACCGGGCCGACAACGGCGGTGTACGAGCTGAACGGGAGGCTGCGTTCGGGCTGGCCGCAGGTGAACCACGCGACGTGCGACCCGCCGCCGCCGGCCGAGGAGTGCTGGGACTTCGGCGGCTACGACCAGAACGTGGGCGTCGCGGACCTGGACGGCGACGGGCGCCTCGACGTCGTCTCCAGCTACGATGCGATCGCCTTCGGCATTTTCCACGACGACGGCAGTCCGTTCCCGGCGGACGCCGGCTTCGCGGACCGCGTGGTCACCTCGGTCGAGGCGTATCACGACCTCGCCCTGTCGCGGCAGGGCTGGGGCACGGGTGACCGTTCGGAATTCACGTACAGCCCTCCGGTGATGGGCGACCTCGACGGCGACGGAGGCCTGGAGGTGGCGCTGGTCGGGGACCACGAGCACAGCGAGAGCACCGAGAACCGGGGCAACACGTTCTGGGTGCTCAACCCGGACGTCACTCGCCCGCCGGGCTGGGATCCGCCGCGCGACACCGGCCCGCCGGTGGTCTACGACGGCGAGTTGGGAGCGAACATCGTACACACGCAGCCGGCCCCGTCGCTCGGGAACATCGACGACGACGAGCGGCTCGAGCTGCTCGCGCCGGCGTACGACGGGTACCTCTACGCCTTCGACGGGGACGGCACGCTGCAGTGGCGCTACCCGTTCGGCCTCACGGCGCGGCCGTACAACGGAGCGAGCGAGGCGTTGATCGCGGACCTCAACGGCGACGGTGTGCCGGAGATCGTCTTCGCCACGTGGTCGTCCGGGGAGCCGCGCGCGCCGGAGACCCCGGCGCACCTGGTGATCCTGAACAACAACGGGGTGGAGCTCCGGCGGGTCGAGCTGTTCGGGCGCGGGTCGATGGCGCCGCCGACGATCGACGATCTGGACGGGGACGGCGAGCTGGAGATCGTGGTTTCGTTGAAGGACACGCTGGGCGGCGGCGAGGGCGGCGTCCAGATCTGGGACGTCGCGGGTTCGGCGACGAACTGCCTGCTCTGGCGCACCGGCCGCGGCAACGACCTGCGGCAGGGGCGCGCGGCGCCGTAGTCCTCGTCGGCGTCCGGCGTCCGAGGGACGTCAGGTCTCTCCCGGCTCGAAGCGTTCGCCGTCGCGGCGGCCGAGGTCGTAGGTTTCCTGCAGCAGGTCCGGGCGCGTGTAGTCCCACTTGGCGATGGGGATCGGCCGCGAGGGCTGGACGAACCGCCGGCGCGGATCGCGGCCGAGCTGTTCGGCGGGGTAGCGCCGGGTGAGGAGCACGAGGGTCCTCTCGCAGTGACCGGGCACGGCGAACACCGGCACATTATCGACCAGGCCCCCGTCGAAGACCGGACGGCCGGAGTAGGTCAGGAAGGGCGTGACGGGGGGCGTGCAGGACGAGGCGAGGAGCAGCGCCGCCAGCGCCTCGGCGGTCGCCCGCGTATGGCCGGCGTGGGCGGCGATGACGTCCTGGAGGCGGACCAGCTCGGGGGTATAGCCGATGGCCCGGGGCCACGAGGGGTGGACCGCGTCGCGGAGCCGGCGTTCGAGGAGATACGCGGCGAACCCTGCGAGGAGCGAGACCGCGGGGGGCAGTCGGCTTGGAGGGCGCGCCAGCAGCACGTCGAGCGGCGGACCCGCGGCGAGCGCGGCGATGGCCTCGTCGTCGAACGCGTCGAGCAGGACGTCGCGGTACATTCCGAAGTGGGGGAACACCGGCTCCGGACCCAGCAGGTTTTCCAGGTGGACGTTGCGGGGGTTGGCGGCGGCGAGGCTCGCGAAGCGGGCGCGGCCCCGGGCCACGCGCCCGGCGACGAGCATGGCGGCCATCGTCGCGCCGGCGCTGACAGCGACGATGTGCCGCGGCACAAGCGTGGCGCGCGAGCCCGCCGACTCGAGGAACCCCACCTGCCAGAAACAGCGGCAGCCGCCGCCCGCGAAGACGAAGGCGTCGAAGGGGCGTCCTCGATCCGTCATGGCCGTCATCCTGGCCATCGGCGACGGCCTGGGTCAAGGGCGCGCGCCGCCGTCCACACCGCGCGGCGAGCGGCCCGGGTTCGCGGCTGGCAACTTGCCGGGGCGGCGGCTAGGATGGAGCTCGTGCCGAACGGAGGTCACGGGATGCCGAGAACCAGCACGACCACGCGGATTCACCCGCTCGCGGCGGGCGCGGCGGCTGCCGTCGCGGCCTGCCTCGCCATGTCCGCCGCGTGCGACAGCGACTCCGGGCCGGCGGCGGTCACGACGTGCGACGGGTTGTGCGACCTCACGCCGGACACGACGCCGGAGCAGGACCTCTGTGTCCGCACGTACCTGTCCGGCCTGGGCTTCGCCATCGACACGACGCCGCAGTGCCTGGGATTCATCTCCGCGGCGGGGTGCGACCTCTGCTACCAGAGGCTCAGTCCCGCCGACGAGGTGTGCGCCGCCCTCTGGAGCGCCTGCTACCTGTAGCGAACGGCGGTCCCGGTCTTGCGGGACGCGTTACTTCGGCGCGCCGCCTTCCGCCGGGCGTTTCGCCCGGACGCAGGCGACCCAATGCCCGGGCTCGACTTCCTCGAGCGGCGGGATGTTCTTCACGCATTCCGCCATCACCTCGGGACATCGCGGATGGAAGCGGCAGCCCTCGGGCGGATCGATCGGATCGGGGGCGTCGCCGGCCAGGACGATCCGTCGCCGGCCGCGTTCGGGATCGGGCACGGGGACGGCGGCGAGCAGCGAGCGGGTGTAGGGGTGCAGCGGGCGATCGAACAGCTCGCGCTTGGGGGCCAGCTCGACGAAACGCCCGACGTACATGACGGCGACCCGATCCGCCAGATACTCGATCATGCGCAGGTCGTGCCCGATGAAGAGGAAGGACAGGCCCAGCTCGCGCTGCAAGGAGCGCAGGAGGTTGACGATCTGCGTCTGGATCGAGACGTCCAGCGCCGCGAGAGGCTCGTCGGCGACGATGAAGCGCGGGGACAACGCCAGCGCGCGGGCGATGGCGATGCGCTGGCGCTGCCCGCCGGAAAACTCGTGCGGGAACCGCCGCAGGGCGTCCTCCGGCAGCCCGACTTTGTCCAGCAGCTCGCGGACGCGCTCCTCCATCGCCCCGTGCGAGCGCACCAGGCCGTGGACGAGCATCGCCTCGCCGACCAGGTCGAGCACCGTGAGCCGCGGGTTCAGCGAGCCGAACGGGTCCTGGAAGATGATCTGCATGTGGCGGCGGAAGGTCCGCATGCGCCGGGCCGAGAGCTTGAGCACGTCGCTGCCCGCGAAACGCACCTTGCCGGCGGTGACCTCGACGAGGCGCAGGACGGCGCGGCCGAGCGTGGACTTGCCGCAGCCCGATTCGCCGACCAGCCCGAGCGTCTCGCCCTCGGCGATCGTGAAGCCGACGCCGTCCACGGCGCGCAGCACGCCGCGCCGGCCCAGTCCCCAGCCCTCGTGCAGCCGGAAGTGCACGTGCAGCTTGTCGACCTCGAGCAGGGCCGGCGGAGCGCTCATTGCCCGCCCTCGGCGTAGAGGAAGCAGCGGACGGAGCGGCCGTCCGGGCGAACGAACGCGGGCACGGGCTCCTCGGTACAGCGCCCGAAGACCTTCGGGCAGCGGTCGGCGAAGCGGCACCATGGCGGGAGGCGGCGCAGGTCGGGCACGGCCCCCCGGATCGCGCGCAGCGGCTGGTCGGGCGGCGTGCCCGGCTGCGGCAGCGACGCGAGCAGCCCCTGGGTGTAGGGGTGCAACGGTTCGCGGAAGAGTGGGCGCACGGGCGCGGTCTCGGCGACCTGGCCGGCGTACATGACGACGACGGATTGTGCGGTCTCGGCGACGACGGCGAGATCGTGCGTGATGAGCAGGATCGCCACGCGCAGATCGCGCCGCAGCTTGTCCAGGAGGTCGAGGATCTGGGCCTGGATGGTGACGTCCAGCGCCGTCGTCGGCTCGTCGGCGATGATCAGCGCCGGGCGGCAGGCCAGCGCCATGGCGATCATGACGCGCTGCCGCATGCCGCCGGAGAGCTGGTGCGGGTACTGGTCGACGCGCTCCTCGGGCGCCGGGATGCCGACCATGCGGAAGACCTCGATCGCGAGCCGCCGCGCCGCGCCGCGGCCCAGGTCCTGGTGGACCTGGAAGACTTCCATCACCTGCCGGCCGACGGTCATCAGCGGGTTCAGGGCCGTCATCGGCTCCTGGAAGACCATGGCGATCTCGCGGCCGCGCACGGCACGCATCTCGCGCTCGGTCAGCGCCAGCAGATCCCGGCCGCGCAGCAGGACCGACCCCGACGCGATGCGGCCCGGAGGATCGATGAGCCGCAGGATGGACAGGGCGGTGGCGCTCTTGCCGCACCCCGATTCGCCGACCAGGGCCACGATTTCCGACTCGCCGACCTGGAAGCTGACCCCGTCCGCCGCCCGCACCGCCCCGTCGGCGGTCTCGAACACCGTGCAGAGGTCGACGACGCGCAACAGCGTCCCCGAGGGCCGCGCCTCGCTCACCCCGGCCTCCCGCCCGCTCGCGGCGACCGCGCCGGACACGCCCGGGCCACGGGCGGGTCGTGGCGGCGCTTCAGATCCCGCCCGCGTCGCACAGCGCCCGAACCTCGTCCACGGCCAGGCCCCGGAAGCTGGCCGGGGGCTTGCGCCCGACCTCGACGCCCGCCCGGAAGATGACGGCGGTCGGCACCAGCTCGATCCCCCACTCTTCCCACGCCGGATCATCCTCGTCCGAGACGTCCACCTCGACCAGCTTCCGCACGCCGAGCTTCGCCCCGGCGAGCTCTTCCCGCAACCTTCGGCAGTAGCCGCACCAGTCGGCGACGAAGAGCGCCAGCACCGTCCCCCGCTCGCCCGCCAGCACGTCCTTGAACTTCCGGCCCTCGACCGTCTCCGTCTTCACCGCACGCCCCTTGCCTTTCCCGCCCATGTTCCCCCGAACCTAGCACACCGGGTGGGCGGGTCGGGCGGGATTCGGCCGGCGCCCGGACAAGGAACAGCCGCCACGACCCCGTGCATCGGAACTCGTCGGTTTGAGTCGCCAGCCTCGCCTACGCGTGGAAGATGAACTGCACGGTGCCGCGCTGCCCGAGGGCGAGGACGTCGCCTTCGGCGAGGGGGATTTCGGTGACGCGCTGGTCGGTCCGGTTGTTGTGGTAGGTCCCGTTGGTCGAGCCCATGTCGCGCGCGACGATGCGCCCGCCGGCGGGGCCGATCCACAGGTGTTGGCCGGAGACCTGCGAGTCCTGGATCACGAGCTGTGCGCGGGCGGGATCGCGGCCGATGAAGAAACCCGGACCGACGGGGAAGTCGCGGCCCTGGAACGGGCCGATGGTGCAGGTGAGCCGGGCGGTCGTCGACGGCGCTTGGAACAGCTCGGTCCGGGCCACGACCGGACCCGGGCCGCCGGGCGGGTGCGGCGCGGCCGCCGCCATGGCCATTCCCGGAGGCGCGGCAGCCATGGGCGCGCCGGCCGGCATCGCCATCCCGGGCGCCGGGGCCGGCATGCCGTACGGAGGAGGCGCGCCCGGGGGCATGCCCGGAGGCGCACCGTAGGCGCCGGGCATGGGAGGGCCGGCGGGCTTCTTCTTGCCCAGCACGAAGATCAGGACGACCACGAGCACCAGGGCGGCGCCGCCGCCGACGATGGCGATGATGGCCCAGGTCGGGAACCCTCCCTCTTCCTCGGCCGCGGCGGCAGCCTTCTTCTTCGCGGCGTCCGATGCCTTCTTCGCCTGCTCCAGCGCGGCCGCCGCCGAGGTCGGCACGCCGGCGGCCGGCGTTCCGGCGACGGCGGGTCCCGGGGTGGTCGTGCCGGTCGCCGGAGTCGCGGTGGGCGCCTCGACGACCTTGGGCGGTTCGGGCGGAGGGGTCTTGTCCTTGCCTTCGGCGATTTTCTCGGCGCAGTCCTGGACCAGCCGCTTCGCCTCGCTGTGTTCGGGGAAGAGCCCCATGACGTCGGTGAACGTCTGCTTGGCCTTGGAGTAGTACTCGTTCCAGTACTCCTCGAGGCCTGCGGCCCACTTTTCGTCCACGGGGCCCCGCTTGTTCTCCGTGCCGGCCTGGCGCACGAACTCCATGGCGGTGTTGATGGGGACGATGAAGTTGAAGCCCTGCACCTCCTGGCCGAAGACGGTGTCGCCGCGGAAGGTCAAGAGGCCGATCACGTCGCCCTTCTCGTTGATCACGGGGCCGCCGGAGTTGCCGTGGGTCGTGGCGGTGTTCGTCTGGAGCACGGGCGTGCCGTCGCGGGAGGTCTTCTTCGCGGAGATCGAGCCGTCGTTGGTGGTCGGCTCGAGCGACGACTTCTCGTCCAGCCAGCCGGTCTCGTCGGTGTCGGCCTCCGCGGGGTAACCCATGACCCACACGTGGTCGCCGACCTCGACGGCCGAGGAATCGCCGAGCTTGAGGGTCGGGGCGTTCTTCGTCTCGACCTTGAGCACGGCGACGTCCTTGCCCGTGAGGACCTCGGAGCCCTCGCCCATCGGCGCGCCGAACGCCTTGATCTCGAAGGTCAGCTTCTCGCCGCTCTGGAGGAAGACGAAGCTGATGCGCATGAAGTCCAGCAGCTCCGGACCCGCCATCTGCCCGCTCTGGATCCGCCCGGCCAGCACCTCCATGTTCGCGTCGGAGATGTCGTAGTTGTTGGCCTCCAGCCAGGCCCCCAGGACGTCCCTGAATGCCTCGAGCTTGACCTCGTCCTCCGTCATCTTCGACATGTCCGCCACGTGGGCGTTGGTCAGGATGTATCCGTCCGGATGGATGAAGAAGCCGGTCCCGGAGCCGACCATGCCGCGGCGCAGGGTCTGGCCCTCCCACGACCACTGGGCGATCCAGCCGCTGGCGACCTTGACGATCGCCGGCTTGGACGTCATGTGAATGCGGTTCGTCGGATTGGGCTGGGCGGCCAGCACCCCCCCGGCCGCGGCCGCAAGCACCAGGACGACGAGCGCACCTTGCACCGACCCGGTCCTCTTCCTCATGGGGGTGTCCCTCCCTGCCCAGCAGTTCCGCCGGGCGCCCGTCCGCCCGGTCGGAAGATTCGGGCGGGAGGATAGCGAACGCCGGCTCGTCGACGCAAGACGTTGGTGCTGGACGGTGGGTCAGGGCTTGCGGGCGGCGATCTTCGCGCTCCAGACGCGGCCCTCGAGCTGGGCGGCGACGCCTTGGAGCATGACGCGGGACGGGGCGCCGCCGCAGCACGAGGACGCCACGGGCGCCCCTTCCTCGGACTCGAGGAAGGCATCGATCTGCGATGCGGCGTAGGTCAGCCTCTCGCGCACCTCGACGTCGACCAGGCCCGCGTGGCGCAGGCCGTCCAGGTACTCCTCCTCCGAGATGGCGCCGGCGATGCAGGACGACCAGGCGGACGCGCTCTGGCGCACGAACTCCGGCAGGTCGCGCACGACGATGTCGGAGACGAGCATGCGGCCGCCGGGGCGCAGCACGCGTGCGATCTCGGCGAAGACGCGATCCTTCTCCGGCGACAGGTTGATGACGCAGTTCGAGATCACCCAGTCCACCGTCCCGGACTCGACGGGCAGGGCCTCGATCAACCCCTTGCGCAGCTCGACGTTCGTCGCCCCCGCCGCCTCCACGTTGCGCCGCGCGGCGGCGAGCATCTCGTCGGTCATGTCCACGCCGATCACGCGACCCTTGGGCCCGACCTTTCCGGCCGCGAGCAGGAGGTCGATGCCGGCGCCGGCGCCGAGGTCGAGGACGGTCTGACCCTCGCGCACGCCGGCGAAGGCCAGCGGGTTGCCGCAGCCGAACGAGTTGGTGACGGCCTCGGGCGGCAGCGCCGCCAGCTCGGCCGGGGAGTACCCGGCGAAGCGGGCGACGGCGCCCTTCGGGGCGGCGGCCCCGCCGCCGCAGCAGCACCCGCCGCCGGTGACGGCGGCGCCGTAGTTCCGCGAGACCTCGCTACGAATTCGATCCTTGTCTTCCATAGGGCTTCCTCCTGGGCGCCGGACATCCGCCGGCGCACTCCGTCAGCGCATCCGCCACGGCCCGCAGCGCGTCGGCCAGCGCGGCCGCCCGCACCGCGTACACCACTTCCTTCCCCCGCCGCGTCGCCGCCAGCACCCCCGCGTCGCGGAGCTGCGCCAGGTGGCGCGAGACGACCGACAGGTCCACCGCGCAGCACCGCGCCGCCTCGGTCACGGTGCACCCGTCGCGGCACTCGGCCAGCCGCGCCAACAGCGCGATCCGGTTCGGGTCGGCCAGCGCCCGGAACAGGCGCGGCGAGAGCAGCTCCCCCAGCCCCCCGCAGCACCCGCTCCCCTTGGCTCGTCGGTTGCTCATTTGCGTCATCGTGCAATTTATCCCGCGGGCGCCCGTTGTCAAGCGCGAAGCGGCGAGTATTTCGCGGACGTCACGGGATGGCCGCTGGGACCGGGAGGATCAGAGAACTGAAAACTGAAAACCACGCCCTACCGCAGGTAGAACCTGTCGTCGCCGGGGCGCACGTCCCAGTGGAAGTGGTCGTGGTGGCCCTCGTTGTAGTTCGGCGTGATCACGGTCGACAGGACGCGCTCATCCCAGAGCGCGCAGGCGATCTCGCGCAGCTTGGCCCCTGCCGCGGCCTGGGGCGGGTCGCCGGCGCAGGTCTCCGCGTCGGGCTGCAGGACGAAGTCGTTCTTCACGACCAGCGTCGTGCCGTCGTCCAGCTCGAGCTTGTACACGTCGAAGGCCAGCCCGAACCGGTGGTAGCTGCGCAGGGTGAACCGCGCCGGCTCGCCGACCACGACCGTCCGCACGCCCGCCTCCCGCAGGACCCGCGCGAGCCTCGGCAGGCGGAGCGCCAGCTCGCAGCCCAGCTCGAGCGGTTCGGCGACCCCGTCGCGCACCCGCCCCGTGAACGTCACGCCCTCCACGGGGCCGTCGACCTCGACCTGCGCGGACATCCGGCAGCCGCGGTCGGCGCGCGGGAAGTCCAGGCCGTCTTCCTCCAACTCGGCCAGGCAGTCCTCGAGCGGTCGCGCGCGGGGCATCGCGTCCTGGTCCACGACCCACACCTCGTGCTCGTGCCCTTGCCGCATATTTCCGAAGAAGTCGCGCACCATGCCCCAGGCCTTCTCGGCGTCGTCCACGGTCTGCACCCGCACGGCGCGCCAGGGCGCGTACCACGGCGCCTCGTCCGTCCCGCCCGGCTCGTCGCCCGCCGAGCACCACGGCAGCACCGTCGCCAGCCACGCCACCGCGCATGCCGCCCCCCTCATGAACTCCCAGCTCATGACCCTCAACGACCTCCCCCCGTCCCCTCCCATCTTGCATTTTTCACTGCATGTTTTGCCTTTTCCATTTTCCCCTCCCGTCCCGCCCGATCGTCTTCCCCGCGATGACAAGCCCATGACGCACCCCTGACGCCGCCATGACCTCGCCTCGACGCATCCCTGACCGATCAGGGACCTCGCGGTGACGAGACGCGAGGCACCATCGACAGGCGTCGGGGCGTCCGCATTCTGCCCCGCGCGGGAGAGAAAGGGGAGAAAGTCGCCATGGCACGGATCATCATCGCTCGCGTCCGCACGAACCACGAGCTGGCGTGGCGCGTTCCGCCGGTCCTGCGCACGGCGGCTCGCACGCTGCGTCTCGGTTATGTCGACCGGGTGCTGTCGGGCATCGACGGCAAGCCGTTCCTGGCGCAGATGACCACGTACTATCTGGCGGCGCTGGGGGAGCGGGCGGCGCGGGCGCGGGGGGCCGGGCACACGTTCGAGGTCGTCGAGGGCCCGGAGGAGTCGCTCGCGATCCCCGACGGCGCCGATCTCGTGCTCTTCACCGTCAACACGCCCGCCGCGCCGGCGACCTACCGCATCGCCGACGGCTTGCGGGCGCGCGGCATCCCGGTCGTGCTGGGCGGCATCCACGTCACGATGCTGCCGGGCGAGGCGGCGCTGCACGCGGACGGCATCGCGACCGGCGAGGCCGAGGCGGTGATGGACGAGCTGCTGGGCGACCTGGAGCACGCGGGGCGGCCCCGCCCGGTGTACCGCGGCGGGCGGATCGACTCGCTGGCGGGCCTGCCGCTGCCGCGCTGGCCGCACCCGTCGGAGGCCGACGTCTGCCCGTGGGTCATCCCGCTGCAGACGAGCCGCGGCTGCCGCAACGCCTGTTCGTTCTGTTCCACGACGCGCCACCAGGGGGCGCAGCGGCGGCATCGTCCGGTGGAGGACATCGTGGCGGAGATCCGGGCGTGCCGGGAGTCCGGCCTGTTCAACCCGGACAAGGCGTTCTTCCTCACGGACAACAACTCGGTCTCCGACTCGGACCACCGCCGGGGTTTGCGCGACACGACGTATGCCAAGTCGCTCTTCCGCGCGCTGCGTCCGCTGAGCATCACCTGGACGGGCCAGGGAGAGATCTCGGTTGCCGACGATCCCGAGCTGGTCGACCTGCTGGCGGCCGCCGGCTGCCGCACGCTGCTGGTCGGGTTCGAGTCGCTGGACCAGCACAATCTCGGCTCGGTGGGCAAGGTGGGCAATCATGTCGAGGACTACATCCGGCGCATCGAGGTGCTGCACCGGCATGGCATCCAGCTCATCGGCTGCTTCATCCTGGGCCTGGACAACGACACGACGGACGTCTTCGACCGCACGGCCGACTTCGTCCAGCGCTACATCGACATTCCGCAGATCTCGGTGCTGACGCCGTTCCCGGGCACGGCGCAGTTCGCGAAGATGGAGCGGGAGGGGCGCATCCTGCACAAGGACTGGAGCCGGTACGACATCAGCCACGTGGTGTACCGGCCGTTGCGCATGAGTCCGGAGGAGCTGGAGCTGGGCCACCGCCGGATGATGGAGAAGATCTTCTCCTGGACGCGGATGCTCGGCCGGGCCACGCGCCGCGCGTTCCACCCGCTGGACGCCGGCGCTCCCCGTGTTTCGGCCCACAGCAAGTGGATCTCGACGCTGGCGCCGAACCTGGTCTACGGGTCGCTGGGCTGGGTGGAGCCCGAGGACGCGTCGTCGGCGGAGGTGCGCACGGGGCGGCCGGCGTCGGTGCGGCCGCCTGCGGAGCGGGCCGCGTAGCGCGTCCGAGCGGCGCTTCCCGGTGTTCAACGGGTCGTGGATGTGGTTACCTTTCGCCCCGGCGGAGAGATCGGGGTGATGGCGAAGACGAGGGCCCAGCCGTTCCTGTCCGAGCGGAACATCCTGCTGGTGATCATCCTCGGGGTGCTGGTGCCCGTGGTGTTGATGTCCGCGGCCGGGATCGTGGCGCTGGTCATCGGCGGGGTCGAGAACATCGTCATCGGGACGCTGGTGGTGTCCTTCGCCCTGGGGTCGCTGGGGGCGGCCGTGACGATCCTGGTGATGGTCCGTCGCCGCGCGCGGCTCGCGCGCCAGCAGGTGACGTTCCTGACCAACGTGACGCACGAGCTGCGCACGCCGTTGGCGGCGATCCGCCTCTATGCCCAGACGCTGCAGCTCGACCGCGCCGCGAGCGACGAGGAGCGCCGGGAATGCGCCGAAGCCATTCTGCGCGACACGGAGCGGCTGGGGCAGCTCGTGGAGCGGGTGCTGCAGTGGCGGAAGATCGCCGAGGGGCGGCGACCGTACGAGCGGCATCGCGACACGGTCGAGCCGGCGCTGCTCGAGGCGCTCGACGCCTTCCGCGGCCTGTTGCGCTCGGGGGAAGCGACGCTGGCGGTGGACCTGCGGGCGGCGCTGCCGGTGGAGATCGACCGGGCGGGCATCACGGAGGCGGTGCTGAACCTGCTGGTCAACGCGCACAAGTACACGGGCGAGCGCAAGCTGATCACGTTGCGCAGTCGCGACGTCGCGGGCGGAGTGGAGCTCGAGGTGGAGGACAACGGGATCGGCATTCCGAAGGCGCACCAGGAGCGGATCTTCGAGCCGTTCCACCGCGTCGACGACCGCCTGCGCTCGCAGGCCGCGGGCGTGGGACTGGGCCTGGCGATCGTCAAGGATGTGGTTTCGGCGCACGACGGGCGACTGCGGGTGCGGAGCGAGCCGGGGAAGGGGTCGACGTTCACGATCTTCCTGCCCGTGGCGCGGCCCGCTTCCGAAGGAGGTGCGACATGACGGCGAAGCTCGTGCCGGGACCCGGCGGCGAGAAGGTGCTGATCGTCGAGGACGACCGTTCGCTGCGCGAGGGTCTGGCGTTGAACCTCAAGGCCAGTGGGTACTCCGTCGTCACCGCCGCCGACGGCAACCAGGGCCTGCGCGCGGCGTTCGACGAGGCGCCCGACCTGATCATCCTGGACATCATGCTCCCCGGCCTGAGCGGGCTGGAGATCCTCGCCGAGCTGCGCCGCAACCAGTCGCAGACCCACGTGCTCATCCTCTCGGCCCGCGACCAGCTTCCCGACAAGCTCGAGGGATTCGGACTGGGAGCGGACGACTACGTGACCAAGCCGTTCGATCTGCGGGAGCTGCTGGCCCGCATCGACGCGCGGCTGCGCCGGAAGCGGATCCTGGCGCGCGACCAGCAGACGCTCCGTTTCGGCGACGTGGTCGTCGACTTCCAGGCGCGCACGATCACGCGCAAGGGCGAGGACGTCGCCACCACGCCGCGCGAGTTCGACCTGTTGGCGTTGCTGGTGCGCAACCCGCGCAAGGCGTATTCCCGGGAGCAGATCCTGCGCGAGGTGTGGGGCTACCAGTACGAGGGCACGACGCGGACCGTGGACAACTTCGTGCTCTCGCTGCGGCAGAAGATCGAGGACGACCCGCAGGCCCCGCGCTACCTGGCCACGGTCCGCACCGTCGGCTATCGTTTCGATCCGTAGCCGGCGGTGGGCGGTCGGCGGTCGGCAGTGCGGAACCGGATTGCCGAGGCGGCGCCGCAACCACCAGCCGCGAGCTGCGAGCCACGGGCCATTTGACCGCCGCCCCCCCCTGCGGTACCTACCGTGCGATGCGCGGTTACGCCGTTCGGATCGCGGTCCGCTACCTCATGGCCAAGAAGAAGGCGTTCATCTCCTTCATCACCATGATGGCGGTGGTCGGCGTGGCGATCGGCGTTGCGGCCCTGACCACGATCATCGGCGCCTCGTCCGGCCTGCAGAGCGCGATCACGGACAAGGTGGTGGGCGTGAACTCCCATGTCCTGGTGATGACGGGCGGGTGGGAATTCGATCGCTACGAGGACACGCTCCGGCTGGCGCGTTCGATCGATGGCGTCGTCGGGGCGGCCCCGTTCGTGATCAACGAGCGCATGATCCTGAAGGGCGCCCGCACCCACGGCGTGCTGGTCAAGGGCGTCGATCCCGAGCGTTCGGCCGCGGTCCTCGACGTGGCCCACCAGATCACCCGTCCCGACGGCACCGTGGGCTCGCTGCGCGACCTGCGCGCCTCCGACGACGCCGAGGCGCGGATGGCGGAGCGCACGGCGAAGTCGCACGCCCCGAGCAGCCCGACCACCGATCCGTTCGCGGTATGGGACGGTGGGCTCGAGCACGACCAGCGCAAGGAGCCCGCGGCGCCCGACGTTCCGGTGGCGCCGCCGGTGCCCGGGCCCGGAATCCCGGATGCCGGAGCGGGGTCGGGCGGACCTCGGACGGACGCGGCTGCGACGGGAACGACGCCGTCCGGGACGGACGACCCGCCGCCCGCGCCGCTCGACCCGGCTCCGCCGGCGCTGCCGCCCGCCGCCCGCGCACCGGAGGAAGGCCCGCGGGCCCCGAGTCCTTCCCGCCCGACCCGCGGCACGAGCGGCGATTCGCTGACCGACACCGAGCTGCTCTCGCTCACCGATGCGCTGGTTGCCGGGAAGCCCGAGCGGACCGCACCGCCGGCCAAGCGGCCCGCAGCTCCGGCCGGCGACCTGTTCCACGACGGCGACTACGATCCGAGCCTGTTCGGGCCTCCCGGGCCGACGGAGCCCGATCCGCTGGCGGACGTCCTCAGCAACACCAGCGACCAGGTCGTCGACGCCACGGACGGGGCCCGCGCGCTCCCCGGCCTGATCCTGGGGCGCACGCTGGCCGAGAGTCTCGGGGTCAAGGGCGGGGACGTGGTGAAGATCGTATCGCCCTCGGGGAGCATCGGCTTCGGCTTCGGCGGCCAGCCGGGTCCTTCGGACGTCGCCTTCCAGGTGGTCGGGATCTTCTACTCCGGCTTCAACGAGTACGACAGCCGGCTGGTGTACATCCATCTGCGGGAGGCGCAGGCGATGTTCCAGCGCGGGGACACGGTGACGGGGGTCGAGCTGCGGCTGGACGAGCTGGACCGCGCGGACGAGGTCGCGGGCGAGTTGCGGGCGCTGCTCGCGGCGTACGACACGATCGAGGGGCTGCAGGGGGTGCGCGGGGGGTTCCTGCGCACGGGCGCCGCCTGGGATCGCTTCCCTTCGCGGCGCTGGCTGCCGCGGCGCGCCGCGGCGCTGGCGACGTTGCCCGCCACTCTCCTGGCCGACTCGACGCACCAGGCCGCGTACCGGGTGATCACCTGGAAGGAGCTGAACAAGAACCTCTTCCAGGCGCTGTGGATCCAGAAGATGGTGCTCACGATCGTCCTGGCCGTCGTCGTGGGCATCGCGGCCTTCAATATCGTCTCCACGCTGATCATGATCGTCCTGGAGAAGAAGAAGGAGATCGCCATCCTCAAGTCGATGGGCGCGACCAACGCCGACGTGCGCGCGGTCTTCCTCACCGTGGGCACCGCGATCGGCCTCATCGGCCTCTCGATCGGCCTGGGCCTGGGCTACGCCATCTCCGCCCTCCTGCGCGCCTACGCCTGGCCGCTCGATCCCAAGGTCTACATGATCGACCACCTGCCGGTGGACATCCGCGCCATCGACTACGTCGTCTGCTCCACCATTGCCTTCGTCATCTGCCTGATCGCGACCCTGATCCCGTCCTGGCGCGCGGCCAGGATGCACCCCGTCGAAGGCTTGCACTACGAATAGGGGCGCCACGCAGCCCTGAGCCGCCGGTTCAACCCGCCCCGCGATACCCCAGCCCGAACAGCATGAGGTGCTCCGGCGCGCTGTCCGGCGCGTGCAGGCCCGTCGGCGTCCAACGGTACTGCACGGTGAGCACCACGTGCGGGTCCCCGTCCGAAGGCGGGAAGACGGCGAAGTCGAGCGAGATCCCGCCGTACCCCTCGCCCTTGAACCAACTCCCCGAATCGCCCCGCGCCCCGCCCAGCTCCATCCCGAGGTCGAGGTGCGGATCGAACCAGACGAACACGTCCTCATCGATCAGCGCCACGAAGCGCCACTGGAACGCGGCGTGGAAGGCCCCGCCGTCCAGCATGTCCCCGTCCGGCGACGGGAAACGCTGGTACGCGACTCCCAGCGCGGCCCCGAGGCTCCAGATCGACCCGTTCACCTGCAGCTCGACGCTGCCGAAGCCGGGGTCGGGCAGCGACATCCCCGCCAGCGCCGTGAGCTGTCCCTGCGCCCGGAAGTCCAGGCTGAACGCCCCCGCCCCCGCCGGCGCCGCCAGCGTCGCCGCGGCCGCGACCATCGCCGCCGCCCGCATCCTCGGCCCTTCCCGCACTTCCCC
This sequence comes from Deltaproteobacteria bacterium, assembly GCA_016218815.1. Classification (GTDB taxonomy): domain Bacteria; phylum Myxococcota_A; class Polyangia; order DRWM01; family JAAZOP01; genus JAAZOP01. The sequence goes on along the minus strand of JACRCX010000055.1, from coordinate 68,395 downwards.
GACCTCCCCCCCCTTTGCGCCCTTTGCGTCCCTTTGCGTGCTTTGCGCGAAATCCGGTCGGATCCTGCCGGCGGAACATCCCAACCTACGGCACCCTCACGCCGGGGTACCGCCGGATGACCCACGACTGGTTGGTCGACAGGGTCCGCCCGCCGCTGGCCATCCAGTACATGAGGTTGCCGGAGTCCCCCTCCCAGGTGTCGGCGATCGGGTCGCCGCCGTAGGGGTAGCCGGTCGAGTCGGGGTTCTCCGTGGAGTGGAACAGGCCAAGGAAGTGGCCGACCTCGTGCGCGATCACCTGGCCGATGAAGTCCCCGCCCCAGTCCCAGGCGCCGTCGAGGTTGACAATCACGGCGGAGTGGGTGGTCCCGTGGACCCAGGGCGGGCCGGGGATGCCGCCGGCGATGCCGAGCAGGCCCCAGCCCGAGAAGTCGTGCACGAAGAAGACGTTGACCGCCTGTTCGGTCCGTCCGGCCGAGAGCGCCATCAGCGGACCGACCTCGCCGCTGTCGATGTCGTCCGCGTAGTCGACCACGCGATAGGTCGTGGCCGCCGGGTCCGCGACGTCCGAGTAGGTGTAGTCGGAGACGGTGATGCCCGCGGCGGCGTAGATCGACTCCCACTCGCGCAGCGCGTTCTGGAACCGCGTGCTGGTCGGCGCCGAGGCGGCGTCGACGGTGGTGCCGACGAAGAAGAGGTTCACGGCCAGGCGGCCGGCGACGGCGCCCGCCGGATCGAACTTGACGTACGCCATGAAATCGATCGTGTCCGAGAACGATTCGGCTTCCGTGGGCGGGAAGAAGATCGGGGTCCAGGTGTAGCGGCCGGAGCGGAGCGTGACGCGGTTCGAGTTCGGGGTGAAGAAGCTGCCGAGGCGCGAGTCCGGCATGTGCCAGTTCGGCGGATCGAGCCCATCGACGAAATCCGAGTACGAATAGATCTTCGTGGACGTGGGGTCATAGACCTCGTACATGCCGACCCAGCCGCCGCGCGCCGAGCGCTGCCGACCCAGCACGAGCAGGGAGACCGCTCCGGGAGGCAGCCACAGCTCGCCGATACGGCCCATGGTGCCGGTCGCGAGCACCTGCGGCGGCTGCTCGAGCAGCCGGGTCTCCCCGGTCCCGACCGCCTCCAGGACGCACGCCGAGTACGTCCCCGTGCCGTCGTCCAGCGGCAGCGACTGTGAACGGCACACCGACAGCATGACGCAATCGAGGTCGTCCTCGCAGGTCCGGGTGCAGATTCCGCCCAGGCACAGGCGGCTGCGACAGTCGTCGGCGGACGCGCAGGCCAGCCCGTCCTGCCGGTCGACCGTGACCCAGTCGAAGCACCCGAACGAGACCGTGTCGGTCCGCCCGTTTCCGTCGGTGTCGACGGCGAACGGCGTGCACTCGTAGCCGTACGCGCACGCGTCCCTGGGCGTGCAGCCGGCGGCGCAGACACCGCCGAGCGACGGCGGCAGGCAGACGTGCGAACGGCACTCGCTCGACGCCGTGCACGGTTCGCCGTTGGCCCGCAGGCCGCCGTCGGCGTCGGCGCCCGCCTCCGCGTCCGCTTCGGCGGGCGAGTCGGCGTCCGAGTCCGGGTCGGCGTCGGCGTCGGCGTCCGCGTCGGGCCCGGGCGTCTCGTCCTCGACGTCGATCGCGTCATCGCCGTCCACTTCCGCGTCGGCGTCGTCGGGCGGCTCGCAGGCGGCGGGCGCGAGCGAGCAGGGCACGCAGGCGCCGTCCGCGCCGCAGCCCCAGCCCTCGCGGCAATCGCCGGCGGAGGCGCACTCGGCGAAGCACAGGATGTCGTCGCCAACGGTGAGGCAGCGCGAGCCCACGGGACAGGCCCCGTCGTCGCCGCACCAGCGCGAGCAGAGGCCGCCCGGATAGGAGTCGCCGGGCACCATGCAATCGTCCGCGCAGTCCGACGAACGCTCGCAGGGCGAGCCGACGGGAGCCCCTCCGCTCGACGAGCCCGAGCTGCAGGCCGCCACGAGCAGCGGCGCGAGACTGAGAAAGCGCGACATCAGCGTCCTCCCCCCGCCCGGCGGCGACGTGCGACGGCGAAGCCCGCGACGAGGAGGGCCAGCACGAGGGGGCCCGGGGTCGGCGGCGAGGCGACGGCGCACCCGCAACCTTCGTCGCCGCCGCCGACCACGTCGCAGGCCCGCTCGTCGGTCGACCCGTCGCAATCGTTGTCCACGCCGTCGCACAGCTCGACCTTCGGCAGGGTCGCGCCGGCGCAGGCGCTCCACGAGCCGTCGACGCACGTCTGCTCGCCCAGCGAGCAGCGTCCGGCGTCCACGCCGCACTGCCGGGGCGGGGTCCCCGCCGGGCAGGAACAGCCCTCGTCGATCACGCCGTTGCAGTCGTCGTCGTTGCCGTTGCACGCCTCGCTCGTGGCCTCCGGGGTGCACTCCGGACCGCAGACGCGGTTCTCGTCGACGACGTCGTCGCAGTCGTTGTCCTCGCCGTCGCACACCTCGGTGGTCGGCACGCACGAGCCGCAGACGCCCTCGTCGATGTCCCCGTCGCAGTCGTTGTCGTAGCCGTCGCAGATCTCTTCCCCGGCGGACGGCACGTGGCATTCGTTCCACTGGCAGTGGTCGTCGCACTCGCGGATCCCGGCACCGCACGACGGCGTCGCGCAGGCGTCGGTCGCGCCGTTGGCGCAGGCGCAGCCGTCGGCGTCGAGGATTCCGGCGAAGTCGTTAGTCCAGTACCAGCGGTAGGGCGAGCCCGGCACCTCGGCGCGGCCGATGCCGATGGCGACGTACGCCGGTTCGCGCATGTTCGCGTCGTGGCCGGGCGAGTGCCGCCAGGCGTCGAACGCCTCGGCGGCGTCCGGGCTTCCGGCGTAGATGTTCTCGCCCATGGCGGTCGAGCCTTCGCAGGCCGGCTCGAAGCCGCCCGCGCACATGCGCTGGAAGGGATCCGCGCCGTCGGGGTCGACGTGGTCGAAGAAGGCGCGGGTGCCCATGTCCACGGAGAAGTCGTAGGCGACCTGGTTGATGGTCGCGGACGAGGTCAGGGTGCCCAGGCCGTTTTCCAGGCGGTAGTTGTTGATCAGGCGGAGGAACTCGGCCTCCTCGCGGTCGAGGTAGCGGAGGCCGTAGCGGGCGGTCCCCAACGGTTGATCATCCTGCAGGCAGGCGCCGCCGAACAACGCCGCCGCGGTGGCGAGGAAACACAGGGGGCCGAGCAGCGATGGCCTGGACTTCATGATGCCGGACTCCGGGCGGGTGCCCGCCCTGGACACCACCCGCCGGGGGAAATCTACCCTTGAAGGGCGCGGGGAACAAGCGATCCGGATTTCGAGTGAAGGCCGCGGTGATCGGGGATCCGGAGTTCGCGCAAAGGACGCAAAGGTTCGCAAAGGACGCAAAGGGGAAGGAAGACCTCGATCTACTCCCCCAGCGACGCCAGGAGCTCCTCCGCCGCGGCGCGGGTCGGGGCGTCCAGCCCGCCCCGCACCGCGTCCTGCTCCAGGGCCCGCGAGAGCCACTCGCGCGCGGCCGCGAGGTCGCCCTCCCCGGCCGCCGCGGTCCCGGCGCCGACCAGCGCCGGGAGCAGGTCGGGGCAGGCCTCGAGGGCGGCGGCGAAGGCGGCACGCGACTCGGTCCAGCGGCCGAGCCGCAGAAGGGCGAGTCCGAGCGACAGGGACGCGGCGGGGCCGAGGTCGCCCGCCTCCGCGGCGCGAAGATAGGGCTCGGCTTCGTCGGCGGCGCCGCGTTCCAGGAGCGTCACGCCGGCGGCCAGGTTCGCCAGGGGCTGGGCGGGGTCCGCGGCCAGCGCGCGGGTGGCCCAGCCCAGGGCCTCGTCGTGGCGACCGAGCCGCGAGGCGATCCACGCGGCCAGGCCCTGGGCGGCGGGGTCGTCGGGGGTCGCGACGTCGAGGCGCAGGACCTGCTCCCAGGCCTCGTCCAGCTCACCCAGCTCCGAGAGGGCCAGGATCAGGTTGTAGCGGGCGTCGAGCTGCCCCGGATCGATGGCGATCGATTCCTCGAACGCGGCGACCGCTTCGGCGGCGTCGCCGCGCCGCAGGCGGACGTACCCCAGGTTGGTCCACGCCTCGGCGAAGTCCTCGTTGAGCAGCAGGGCACGGCGCAGCAGGGCCTCGGCCTCGTCCAGGTTCCCCCGCCGGATTTCCACCAGCGCCAGGTTGTTGTACGGCTCGGAGAAGCGGTTGTTGTACTCCAGCGCGAGGCGGAAGGCGGCGGCCGCGCCTTCGAGGTCACCGGCCGCCAACCGCTCGATTCCCTGGTCGTTGTGCAGCGTGGCGCTCTCGTGCAGCGGGTAGGCGGCGAAACAGGACGGGAGGAGCGGGGCGAGCATCGACGCAACCCGCAACATCGATGCCCGCCCCGCCGGGGAGACCCTTCGTTCGCGCATCGTCCCGCCTCCCGCGCGGCGCCCCGAGCTCCGCGGCGCCCCCTCCTTCGCGCCCCCGCCGCAATTCGTTGCGTCTCGACCCGAGCGACCCACCAGAATCCCCCTCCCTCCCGCGACGTCTACTTGCCCGCCGCTCCCCCCGGCTCTATGTTGCACGGGCTGGGGCCGGAGGTTGGCGATGCCGTTGTACGAGTACGAGTGTTGCGGCTGCGGGAAGGAGTTCGAGGAGCTGGTGCGCAACGCGGAGGAGCGGGTCGAGTGCCCGAAGTGCGGAAAGAGCAAGGTGGTGCGGAAGCTGTCGAAGTTCGCCTTCAAGTGCGAGGGCGGCTCGATGCGCACGACGGCGGGTGGGGGAGGCTCGGCGTGCGCCACCTGTCGTCCCGGACCTTCGGGATGTTCGAGCTGCGGAGGCTAGGGGGGGCGGTGCGCGCGGGGGTTTTGCTGCTCGCGTGTGCGGCCGCGGCGGTGTCGGCACCGCCGGCGGCGGCCCGCGCGGCGCGCTACCGCGTTGTCGATATGGCGGACACCTACTCGATGCCGAAGGCGGTCCTGCTCTCGCCGGACGAGTCGACGGCCTACGTCACCAACTTCGGCCGGCGCGACGCGAAGAACGTGGGGATCTACCGCACGGACACGCTGGAGGAGACCGGGGTCATCGAGTTCGAGGGGAACGGCGTGGAGATGGTGATCACGCGTGACGGCTCCACGTTGTACGTCTCGAACTTCCGTCGCGGGATGGTCGAGGTGATCGACCTGGCGACGAACACGGTGGCGGCGGAGATCGAGGTCGGGGCGAACCCCAAGACGATGGCGATTTCGGCGGACGAGAGGACGCTGTACGTGTCGAACTGGTCGAGCGACGACGTCTCGGTGGTCGACCTGGTGGAGCGGGTGGAGGTGCGGCGGCTGCGGGTGGGGCACCACCCCCGGGGCATCGCGGTCTCGTCGAGCGGGGTGCTGGTCGTCGGCAACCACGCGGACCACACGCTCTCGTTTTTCGACGCGAGCACGTTCGACGAGATCCGCGACGAGGTGCCGTGCGGGCGCTATCCGCGGCACGTGATCGTCTCGCCGGACCAGCGGTTCTTCTACGTCTCGGCGCAGGTCTCCGCGGCGGTGTTCCAGGTCGACGTGGCGACCGGCGAGGTCCTGCAGAAATGGCCGGGGGGCTACAGCCCGAAGACGATCGACATCAGTGCCGACGGCCGCTGGATCTTCTCCGCCGCGTACGGCGCGCACGAGATGGTGGTCATCGACACCGAGGACGGGACGGCGCGCGACTTCACGATCGACGGCATCGAGAAGCCCTGCGGGCTGGACGCGACCGCCGACGGCCGCCGGGTTTACGTGACCGGCTGGGACGATTGCCACCTCTACGTGATGGAGCGCGACGAGGAGCCGCCGGTGGAGGTGCCGCCCGCCGAGTGAGCACCGGACCGGATACGCCGCCACACCCCCTAACCGAACCGCGCCCTTCAGGGCGCGGCTGACAGCCGCGGGCTGAAGCCCGCGGTTCGGTACGCGGGGCAGCGGCCCTTCCCGGGACCCGGCTAGACCGCCGTCCGATCGTACGCCAGCCTGCCCGTGACCGGGTCGCGCGCGGCGAAGCGGGTGACCACGGTCGCCTCGCGCGGGACCACGACGCGATCGCCGGGACGCAGCTCGGCGAGCGTCTTGCAGGGCGGCATCTTGTCCTTCTCGGACATGGCGAAGACGGAGAGCTTCGTGCCCGGAGCCGCGAGGGAAGGATCGACGAGCGCCATGCCGTACTGGTAACCGTCGACCGCCGTGCAGGAGGTCACGGTGCCCGCGAAGTCGCCGCGCCGCCCGTCGACCACGACGTTGCCGGGGCGGATCATCTTCCCGCCCTGCTCGCCCACGCGGAAGCGCACGATGACGCGGCGGGGCTTCGTCGCCGCCTCGACCATGTGTTCGCGTCCGACGAAGAACGGCTTGTGCAGCCGCACGAAGGAGCCGTAGCCGGCTTCGACCGGGTTGACGGCGTTCCCGCCGGCCAGCTCGTGCCCGTGCAGCGGCAGTCCGGCCTCGGTGCGCGTCGAGTCGCGGGCGCCCAGCCCCGCGGGGACCACGCCGAGCGGCGCGCCCTTCTCCAGGAGGAGGTTCCAGATCCGGGGCGCGGCGTCCGGGTGCAGGTACATCTCGAACCCGACATCCTCGCCCGTGTAGCCGGTGCGCGAGACGATGGCCGGCACGCCGTCCAGGAGCCCCTCGCTGAACTCGAACCGGCCCAGCCGCTCGAGCCGGCCCGCGAACTTTCCCGGTCCGGCCAGCGCCAGCAGCGTCGGCAGGGAGGCCGGGCCCTGCAAGGCCAGGTCGACCCGGCGGTCGTCGCCGCTGGACGGGTCCTTGAGGTTCCGGATCACGAGGCGCTGCGGCGGCTCGAGTCCCGGGTCCTTGCGATCGAGCAGGAAGCGCCCCGAGGCCGCGGCCCGCAGCCAGGCCTCGTCCTCCTCGGCATTCGCCGCGTTGACCACCACGAAGAACTTCTCGTCGCCGCGCCGGTAGACCAGGATGTCGTCGATCACGCGTCCGTCGGGATCGAGCAGGTAGCTGTAGTGCGCCTGGCCGATGCGCAGCATCGCTACGTAGTTCACCGTGACGAGGTCCAGGAAGCGCTCGGCGTCCGGTCCCTCGAGTTCCATGGTCCCCATGTGCGAGACGTCGAAGAGGCCGGCGCGCGAGCGCACGGCGTCGTGCTCCTGGGCGATCCCCTGGAACCAGACCGGCATCATCCAGCCGGCGAAGGGGACGATCATGCGCTTGTTGGCGCGCCGGAGGTGTTCTTCGTACAGGCAGGTCCTCTTCTGTTCCGCCGGGGGCGGCGTCCAGCGGAAGGTCTCGCGCGCGGGCGCCAGCCACTCGCCGGCGCGACGCATCGCGCGGCGCCCGATGAAGTACGGCTTGGCGGTGCAGACCCGCCGGTCGCTGAACGTGACCTTCTCCGGCGGCGCCTTCGGCGACGCACCCGACCCGAGCTCCAGTTCCACGACCTTCGCCGGGCCCTCGACCTTCAGGAGCAGGTCGTCGTCGTGCAGCACGTAGCCGTCGGACAGCGCTCGCAGCCAGGCGGCGACGTTCCCGGCCGCCGGTCCGGCGAGGTCCAGCTCGAAACGCGGCGCCCCATCGGGGCGAGGCGCGGTCCGCTTGACGGTACCGGCCGCGAGCGGCGTGCCCTTGCGATCGAGCAGCAGCGTTTCGGCAGAGCCGCCGGCCTCGACGCTGCGCACGTCCGCCGTGCAAGCCCCGTCCAGGAGGTGCGGCGCCCTGGCGCCGGAGACTTCCAGGCGCGCACGATTCGCGGGCTTCTGGGCGCGGGGTTCCAGCAGATAGGGGTAGCCGAGGTGGGGGCCGGCCCCGCCCTGAGCTTGTCGAAGGGGGGCTGGCGGAACCGGGGAGCCCGGGGAACGGAAGCCGGCGAGGAGGTCGTCGACCTCGCGGCGGGCGGTCTCCAGCACCTCGAGGTCGAGCTTGCCGCGGCCGATGGGGGAGGCGCCGCCGAGGTAGTTGTAGGGGTGGATCGCCTGGAGGACGCGGGCGGCGATGCGGGCGACCTGGGCCATTTCGGCCGGGCCGAGGCCGCGCTGGCTGGCCCAGACGGTACCGAAGCGGACGGCGGTGGGGTGGACGGCGCTGGCGTCGCCCTGGATGGTGTTCTTGTTGCAGGTCAAGCCGACGAGGTCGAGGATGCGGGACGCGGTCTCGCCGGAGAGCACGGTCCCGGTCGGGGAGGGCAGCTTCTTCAGGTCGACGAGGACGAGGTGGGTATCGGTGCCGCCGTAGGCGAGGGCCAGGCCGGCCTCGACGAGGGCGGCGGCGAGCGCCTTGGCGTTCTCGGCGACGCGGCGCATGAGGGCGTGGAACTGGGGCGTGGCCGCGAGCTTTGCGGCGACGGCCTTGCCGGCGATCTGGTGCACGTGCGGCCCGCCCTGTTCGCCGGGGAACACGCCCACGTCGAGCTTGCGTGCGATTTCGGGGTGCGTGGAGAGGAGGCAGGCGCCGCGGGGGCCGCAGAACGACTTGTGGGTCGTGAACGAGACGACGTGGGCGTGTCCGAGCGGCGAGCGGACGACGCCGGCGGCGACGAGCCCCGCGGTGTGGGCGATGTCCGCGAGGAGGATCGCGCCCGCGTCATCGGCGATCCTGCGGAACTCGGCCCAGTCGATGTCCCAGGGGTACGCCGAGAACCCGCCGATGAGGATCCTGGGTTTCGCCTCCAGGGCCAGCTTGCGGATCGCGGCGTAGTCCAGGCGCCCGTCCGGACCGACGGTGTAGGAGACGATGCGGTGGGTGCGGCCCGAGCGGTTGACCGGGCTGCCGTGGGTGAGGTGCCCGCCGCTCGAGAGGCTCATGCCCATGACGACGTCGCCGGGCGAGGCGAAGGCGTTGTAGACCGCGTTGTTCGCGGCGGCGCCGGAGAGCGGCTGGACGTTGGCGTGGATGGTCGAGGCCGGGACGTCGGCGGTGGCGAAGGCCTCGGCCATGCGCCGTCGCGCGAGCGACTCGACGAAGTCGACCAGCTCAACGCCCTTGTAGTAGCGCCGGTCGGAGTAGCGGCGGATGTACGAGAGCTGCTCGGCGTGATCGCACAGCCGCGTCTCGTCCTCGGTGCACATTTTCATCGAGGGGTAGCCCTCGGCGTAGAGGTGTCCGAACCCGCTGGCCAGCGCCTCGCGCACGGCGTCCGGGCACATCGACTCCGAGGCGATGAGGATCAGCTTGCGGTCCTGCCGGGCCGACTCGAGGTCGAACAGGTCGGAGAGCCTGGGATCGATCTCGCGCAGCGTTCCCTGCAACAGAGTGCCGCTCATGACGGTACCTCCCGTCCCCCTCGAGCCGACCGGGAATATGGTCGGGTCATGCGGCGGGATCAAGCGTCGGCTTCGCCCGCGAATCCCGACGCCGGGGTGCGCGGGCGCGGGGCGGGGGCCCGGGGACCCTGCGGCCGTGGTCTCCTGCTTCACCAGCGCGGCGGGACCAGGAAGTAGACGTCGCGTGAGTCGACCGGGTAGAGGCCGTCGATCCGCATGTACAACACGGCGCGGAAGAGCTGCGCGTCGGGCGTGGCCGGCACGGTGGTGTTCCGTTTCGCCGCGATGACGACGCAGGCCGACGACCCGGGCGGGAGCTGGAGCAGGGAGTCCGCGTACCCGTCGCCATCGCGATCGGCCGTCGGGTAGCCGGCCGTGCAGACTCTCGACGCGCCGACCGCGGGGTCCCAGCTCGAGCGTCCGGAGACGTCCAGCTCGAGATGGTCGACGAACGCGGCGACGGCGTCCACGGCGTCCGCGGGGTCGTCGGCGATCGATACCCGGACCTCGACCGGCACGTCGAGGGTGAAACTCCGGACGGCATTGATGATCGCGACGTCCAGGCCTCGGCCGTCGGGCGGGGCGGTCCGGACGACGGGGGCGTCCCACAGATCCACGGCGCCGGTCGCGCGCGCGAGCGCCTCGAGGTCGGCCGTCGCCGCGCCGCCGCCGGTGTCGACGCCGAGGACGCGGACGCCGCGGGCGGCCAGCTCGGCCGCTGCTTCGTCGAAGGTGGGGGGCACGACGCCTCCCACGGGGCCGGCGTAGGGCGCCGAGCTGCCGGGCCCGTCGTGGAACGGCCGGTCGGTGAGCAGCACGACGAGCGGCACGGCGTCGGGGCGCCGGCACGGGTAGGGATCGGAGGAGGAGGGCCGGCAGGCGGGGAGCGTCGGCGCCGGAAGGACGCGGGACGGATCTCCCGAGGCGAGCGTCCAGAGCGCGGCGGCCTGGCTGCCGGGGGCGTCGCCGCCGTCGAGCGGAACGAGCGCGGCGAGGGCGCGCTGGACGGCGGAGACGTCCGAGGTGAGCGCGGTTCCGCCGGCGAAGGCGACATCCGCGGGTCCGCCGAACGGCGCGACGGGGTAATCGGAGAAGAGGGCGAATCCGAACCACACGTCGGGGATGGCGGCGACCGTGGCCGGCACGATGAGCGAGCTGAAGTTCGTGCCGAGCGCGTGGAGCTCGTCCGCCATCGTCGCCGACGCGTCCGCGAGCAGGAGAAGGTCCGCCCGCTGGTGGGAGGTGCCGAAGGGGACGGTGTACGACGCGGGTTCCGGGTCGTCGTCGGGGAAGGCGACGAAGATCGTGTCGCCGCGCGGCGGCGGGTCGGCGCTGCAGGGGTCGCTGCCGTAGACGAGCTCGAGGAGGTCCGACCGGCCGTCGTGGTCGGTATCCGGGTCGGTCCGGGACGAGCAGTAGACGAGGCCGCCTTCCTGCGAATCGCCGAGCCGGTCGCCGTCGCTGTCCGCATCGAGGAAATCGGGCGAGCCGTCGGCATCGGTGTCGACGGGCGGCGTGGCGAGATCGAGGTCGCCGGCTTCGTCGCGGTCCGTCCAGAGGTCGCCGTCGGAGTCGGCGTCGAGGCGATTGGGAAGCGTGTCGCCGTCGGGATCGCCGTCGCCTTCGTGGGCGTCGGAGATGGTGTCGCCGTCGGCGTCGGCGATGGCGTCGGCGCCGTCGGCGTCGGCGTCGGCGGGAGCCGTGTCGTCCGCGCTGGTGTCGGCTCCGTCGGCGAGGTCGGCGTCGGGCTCGCGGTCGGGGGGCGCGTCGAGGCCGTGGTCGGCGCCGGGATCGGAGTGTTCGCCGGGGACGTCCCCCAGGAGCCGCGGGCCGCCGTCGCCGCAGGCGGCGGCGAGGACCGTGCAGGCGGCGAGGGCCGGGAAGGTGGAAGTCGTTCGTCGCATCGTGCGCCCCGAGGAAGTGTGGCCTCGATCGGGCGGCGGGTCAAACGGGATGGAGCGGGGGAGCCGGTGCCGCGCACCAGGACGTGGCAGCAGGTGTCGGCGGTCGGGGTGTGGCGACCCTCGGTGGCGGATCAGCCGAGCATCACCCTCCACTCGCCGCGCGCCTCGTCCCACAGCCTGTCGTACCGGAGTCGCTCACGAAGGAGGGGTCGTCCGTCGTCGCCGGTCGTCCACTCGCACACGACCGACGGAAACTGTTGAACGGCGTAGGCGACGGCTTCGTCGCGTGTTTCGAAGGCGCGGGCGTGTTGTGCAAGTACGACCCAGCCCCGGGGTGTCATCGTCGCAGTTCCTCCAGCAGCTCGCAGACCAGGCGATCGAGGGGAGCCAAGGCGGAGGGCTCGAGGTTCCGGCCGAGCACGGCAGACACGACCTGCGCGGCATTGCCGGCATGCACGGACGTGCACACGCGCAGCGTTTGCGACTCGAGGCGCCCGTCCGCCAGGGCGGATTGCCCGCATTCCAGCAGCGTGGTCGCGGACGGGCGTTCGGGGAGTGTTGCAAGAAGGAGCAGGTCGGCGACGTCCTGGTCGCGCCCGGCGAGCAACTTGAGGACGATGAGATCGGGGAGGGCGACGACCGGCACGACCCGGGTGCGGAGCTTCCGGCGCGTGGGAGGGTGATGAAGCCGATAGGTCAACCTGGTGCGCGGGTCAGGTACGTCCGGCCCCGTCCAATCCACGACGACCCTGTCGTCCGGACCGGCACGAACGGCGCGTCGCCAACCCGGATCGTCGAGGACCCTGTAGCCGCGGTGCGCGAGGAGACGGCCGAACTCGGCCACTCCGGCCGCGTCCGGAAGGTGCAGGTCGACGTCGAGGGTCTCCCTGGGCAGGGCGCCGGCCCAGGCGCGAACGGCGAGGCCCCCGAGCAAGGCCGGACGAAGACCCACCCGCTCCGCTTCGTCGAGAATGCTCTCGGCCTCGTCGATCACCGAGCGTTGTCGAGCCGACCCCAGTTCCGTTCCGGCCGCGTCGCCGGTCCTGCCTGCCACCACGACCCGAACGTAGCATCGGGAGCGATTCCGGGCAACGGCGAGGGATGGATACCGATACGGGGTCGAGCAACGGAGCGGGCGGCGGGTTCCAGCCGCCGCCCCTTCGACTCCGCTCAGGGCGATCGGCGCCCGCTCATCCCACGGCGGTCGCCCAGTCCGGTGGCTGCGGGTGCTTGCACGCCAAGGGCTGCACGCCCCACTGCGGCCCCGGCCTGGTCTCGGCCATCGCCGTCGAGATCGACTCGCGCTCCACCACGTGCCGTGCCAGATCGACTCTTGTCAGCGCGTCGCGGGGCACGAAGACCCACCGCGGGGACATCCGGCACGCCAGCTCGGCCGGAGGAGTCGGCGACCACCCGACCAGCTCGTCGCCCGTTCGCCAATCCACCCATGCCGAGCCCCAAACGGTTCCCGGCGACCACACCCACCCGAACTTGTCGTCGACGAACCATCGCCCGTAGTGGAACACGACGCGCCCCCACGGCCAGATCGAACCGAACTGCCGCCCCAGCGGCGTCTGCGTCCACCACCCGCCCGTCAGGTACGGTACGAACTCCGACCCGACCAGCGATTCCCTCGGCCGCCACACGCGTCCTGCGACCGTGTCGTCGATCCAGTACCCGTACGGGTTCACCTGGTCCGCCAGCTCGGCCAGCGTCACGGCCGACTCGCCGGCTTTCGGGTCCATCCCGCCGCGGCGCAGCTCGTCGGCTTTCGCCGTGCCCGCCATCATCACGAACGCACCGACGATCGCCGGCACCAGCGCCCAGCGTCGCCGCTTCTGCCACAGTGTTGACACTCCCATGGTCGATCCTCCTTGAACGCCCGCGGCACCCATCACCGGGAATCGCGACGACCGGGAAGGACGTTCGGGTTCCCGACCGTCCCCGCACCCCGGCGTCACCAACCGCGGCTCGACGGCATTCATTCCCGCGCTCCCGCGAATTCCCGATTCACCTGCACGTTCCAGCAGTTCCGCGCCGGACGGGACCGGCCGCCGGGCACCGGCAACCGTGGAATTCCCTGGGGCGGCGGTGGGTTGACTTCGTCGCCGGCATCCGCAAGGTTCGGGGGGCGATGCGGGATCACTGGCTTCAGCTCGCGCGGCACTCTCCCCTGGGGATCGTCCTCGATCTCGATGGGACGCTGGTGCCGTTCGCGCCGACGCCGGCCGAGGCGCGGCCCGGGCCCGAGCTGCTGGAGCAGCTCGACGGCCTGGCGGCGATGCCCGGAGTGATCCTCGTCGTGGCCAGCGGCCGCGGGCGCGCGGACCTGGACGCGATGTTCGCGGGCTCCGAGCGGACCTGCCTGTTCGCCGAGCACGGCGGGTGGCGCCGCGATCGGTCGGGCTGGCAGCCGAGCGCGGACGTCGTGACGCCGTCGGGCATCGACGAGCTGGCGAGCGCACTGGAGTCCGTCGCGGCGGGCCATCCCGGATCGCTCGTCGAGCGCAAGGATCATGCGCTGGCCATCCACGCGCGGGCGGTCGCGGCCCCAGGGAAGGCGGCCTGGCGCGGGGACGTCGAGGCGGTTCTGGGGCCGTGGCTGGCGGCGCATCCCGGCCACTCGCGGCTGGACGGGGCGGAGGTGATCGAGGTCCGGCCGTCGTGGATGCGCAAGTCGCTGGCTGTCGATTGGCTGCGTCGGCGCGCCGCCGCCGATCTGCGCATCGTGGCCCTGGGCGACGACGTCACGGACGAGGACACGTTCGGCGCGCTGGGACTGGCCGACGAGGCGGTGCGGGTGGGGCCCGGGGCCGGGCGCGAGACGGAGGCGCGGTGGAGCCTAGTGGGCCCCGCCGAGGCGGTCGCGTTCCTGGCCTGGCTGGCGGCGGTGCGCGGCGGCGCGGAGCCGCCGCCCGCCGCGCTGCCGGTGTCCCTGCGGCAGGCCCCCTGCGTGGATGACTGCCGCCCCTCGCGGTTCGACCTGCTGGCCGTCTCCAACCGTCTGCCCAACCTGCGCTCTCCCACGCTGCCGCGCGACGAGCGGCGGCGCAACGTCGGCGGCCTGGTCGCCGCGCTGGAGCCCGCGCTGGCCGCTCGCCGCGGCCTGTGGCTCGGCTGGAGCGGTCGCGACGCCGAAGGCGGCTCCCCGGGCGCCGTCCGTCTGGACGAGGAATCCCGTCCGGCGATGGCCTGGGTCGATTTCCCGCGGGAGTGGCACGACCGCTACTACAACGGCTTCTGCAACCGGGTGCTCTGGCCGCTGTTGCACACGTTCCCGTCCCGGGTGCAGTTCTTCGACGAGGACTGGGAGGCGTACCGGCGCGCGAACCAGGCATTCGCCGCGGCCGCCTTCGAGCTGGTCGGCGCGGATACGCCGATCTGGGTGCACGACTACCACCTGCTGCTCGTCGCGCGCGGACTGCGTCGCCTCGGCCATCGCGGACCCGTGGGCCTGTTCCTGCACGTGCCGTTCCCCGGCCCCGACGTGTTCGATCTGGTGCCGTGGGCGGAGCAGCTCCTGGACGGCATGCTCGACTTCGATCTGCTGGGCTTCCACACTCCGGGCTACGCCGAGAACTTCCTGCAATGCGCCGGCCGGCTGATCCCCTCGGACGTCGTGGGCGGGGAGCTGGTCCATCGCGGCCACCGCGTGCGCGTGGGGTCGTTCCCGATCGGGATCATCCCCGAGAGTTTCCAGGACGCGCCCGAGCCGGACGAGCCCGACGACATCGAGGAGCTGTTCGGCGCCATCGCACCGGCCCGCCTCGTGCTCGGCGTCGATCGCCTGGACTACACGAAGGGGATTCCCGAGCGCCTCCACGCCTTCGGCCGGCTGCTCGAGCGGTACCCCGAGTGGCGCGGCCGCGCGTGCCTGGTGCAGGTCTCCGTGCCTTCGCGCGAGGACGTGCCGGAGTACGCCGAGCAGCGCAAGCTGGTCGAGCTGGCGGTGAGCCGCATCAACGGCGACTTCAGCGACGGCCGCTGGATCCCCGTGCGCTACCAGTACCGTTCCTACCGGCCGCACCAGCTTGCCCGGCTGTACCGGGCCGCGCACGTCGGCTACGTGACGCCGCTGCGTGACGGCATGAACCTGGTGGCCAAGGAGTACGTCGCGGCGCAGGACCCTGCGGATCCGGGGGTGCTCCTGTTGTCGCGCTTTGCGGGCGCCGCGGTCGAGCTGCGCGACGCCGTGCTGACCAACCCGTGGCACGTCGGGGGCATGGCCGGGGACCTGGACCGGGCCTTGCGGATGCCGCGCGAGGAGCGGGTCGAGCGGCACGGGCGTCTGGCGCGGGTCGTCGAGCGATCGAATGCGATCAGCTGGGCGCGGGACTTCATCTGCGCGCTCGAGGCGTGCCGCACCGACGGCTGACGGGGCTCAGTGGTCCTCGCCCAGCGCGCGCAGGGCGGCGCGCAGCGGCACGCCGACCCACGCCGGCCGCTCGTTCAGCTCGGCGGACAGCTCGCGCAGGGTCTTGTCCAGCAGCAGCGTGTCGAGCAGGAGGGCAAGGTCGTCCCGACCGGCGGGCAGGTACGAGAAGCGGCTCGCCGCCTCCAGGTAGCTGCGCAGGAACGTGGCGCCGGTCCAGATCGACCAGCAGCGCGCCCAGGGGTCGAGCGCCGCGGCCTGCGCGTGGAGCAGCGCACTGCCCGGCTCGCCGACGAGCGGCGCGAACGCGGCGTAGTCGAACGAGCGCAGCAGGCCCACGACGTCGCGCAGGGGAGAGCGCTTGAGCCGGCGCACCGACACCGGAACCCCCGGGTCGCCCTCGAGGCCCACGAACACGAAGTCGCGGCCGGTGTACAGCGCCTGGTCCAGGCGCAGGCTGCCGTGGATGCGGATGCGCGCGCCGCCGAGCTTGCGTCCCAGCAACGCGCGGAAACGCTCGTCCAGCCGCGCGCGAAGCGCGAGCAGCCGCTCGGCCCGCTCGCGCGCCTCGGCCGGCAGCGCCTCGCGCCTTGCCCCCAGCAGCTCGAGGGCGCGCGCCGCCGTCTGGCGCATCGATTCGTAGAGCGAGCGCTGGTACAGGGTGGAGAACGGCTGGGGTGCGAACGCGGGATCGCTGGCGTCACCGGCCAGCGCGCCGTGCAGCTCGGCCGTCCGACGCCCCAGCAGCTCGGCCACGGCGAGGTCGGTGCCGACAAGGTCCCTGGCGGAGGCGGGCGGTTCGGCGCCGGCCAGCTCGAGGGGCGAGGCAAGGCGGCAGTCGGCCGGGTCGGCGCCGGCGGGCCGCGCGGCCACGCGCTCGTAGTACTGCCCGAGGTTGTGCCGGGCGAGGGTCCAGGCGTCGCCCTGGTTGGGGACGAAGCCGTGCAAGACGGCCAGGGTGGCCGGCTCCCTCTTGGCGCGGTGGTATTCGAGCGCACCGAGGACGGGGGCGACGTACGGAAACCGGGCTTTCTCGGTGAGGAAGGTCCCGAGCTCCAGCTCCGGGTTCACGCCCTCCTCGACCCGCCGGAAGACCTTGAGGACCAGGCGATCGGAGTACACCAGCAAGGTGTTGCGCGGGTGGCCGCGCAGCGGGCACGGTTCGACGAGGCCGGCGTGGTCGCCCGCCGCCTCGCGGAACGGGCCGATCGGCCGCGCGAGCAGCTCGCCCTTCCCGGCGCGGACCCGACGGCGATGGGCGATCGCCTCCAGGATCGGCTGGCCGAGGCGGGGGACGGTCAGGGCATCGAAGAGGATGCCCGCGAGGTCGGCCCGGACGCGCGCCAGCACGGCGCGGGGCGATTCACGCGCGATCCGCTCGGCCGTCCTTCCCGCGGCGAAGCCCAAGGGCAGCGCGTAGGTCTCGGGATCTCCCGCGGCGTACTCCACGCGGACCGCGAGCAGGTATGCCGGGGGGTCGAGGTCGGCGAAGAGGATCGTCTCCACGACGGTCGTCGTCTGGATCGGCCGCGACCGTCCGCCGAACCACTCCTGGGCGGCGAGGAAGTCCGGGAGCAGCCGTTCGAGCGTGGGGAGTGATTCCCGGCGCAGCAGGCGGTCCCACGGGCCGTCCGCGACCAGGACCGGCAGCTCGGCGCAGACCTGTGCCGCGCCGGCGGGCTCGTCTGCCTCCGGGCGGCGCTGGGTCAGCTCGAACCAGAAGAAGGAATGCGGGCCGAGCGTCAGCGGGTACGGCTTGCCGCGGATGGGCGGGAACTCCGTCCGTCCGAACAGCTCGACCGGGACCAGGCCCGCGAACGCCGAGAGGTCCAGCTCGACGAACTGGGAGAAGCGCGAGAGATTGGCCACCACGAGGATCCGCTCGTCCTGGTACCGCCGGACGAAGGCCAGGACCCGGTGGTTGGAGGGGTGGCAGAACTCCAGGGTGCCGCGGCCGAAGGCGCGATGTCGCCGGCGCAGCGCGAGGAGCCGGCGGGTGAACCACAGCGGCGAGCTGGGGTTGTGGAGCTGCGTCTCCACGTTGACCGCCTCGTAGTGGTATTCGGGGTCGACGATCACCGGCAGGAACAGTTTCTGAGCGGGGGCCTGGGAGAAGCCCGCGTTGCGGTCGGCGTTCCACTGCATCGGGGTGCGCACGCCGTTGCGGTCGCCGAGGTAGATGTTGTCGCCCATCCCGATTTCGTCGCCGTAGTAGATGACGGGCGTGCCGGGGAGGGAGAGCAGGAGCGCGTTCATCAGCTCGTACTTGCGCCAGCCCCGGCCGAGCAGGGGCAGGAGGCGGCGGCGGATGCCGAGGTTCAGGCGCGCCTGCGGGTCGTGGGCGTAGACCCGCACCATGTAGTCGCGCTCCTCGTCGGTCACCATCTCCAGCGTCAGCTCGTCGTGGTTGCGCAGGAACAGCGCCCACTGGCAGGTCTCCGGAATGGGCGGCGTCTGCGACAGGATGTCGACGATGGGGAAGCGGTCCTCCATGCGCAGCGCCATGAACATCCGCGGCATCAGGGGGAAGTGGAACGCCATGTGGCATTCGTCGCCCTGCCCGAAGTAGCTCACCGCGTCCTCCGGCCACTGGTTTGCCTCGGCCAGGAGCATCCGGTTGTGGTGACGTTCGTCCACCCGCCGGCGCAGCGCCTTCAGGGCCTGGTGCGTCTGGGGCAGGTTCTCGCAGCTCGTCCCCTCGCGTTCGTAGAGGTACGGCACGGCGTCCAGCCGCAAGCCGTCGACGCCCAGGTCGAGCCAGAAGCGCATGGCCTGGAGGATCGCGCGATGGACGGCGGGGTTGTCGAAGTTGAGGTCCGGCTGGTGGGCGTAGAAGCGGTGCCAGTAGTAGGCCCCCGCGACCGGATCCCACGTCCAGTTCGACGCCTCGAAGTCCTGGAAGATGACGCGGGCCTCGGGGTAGCGGTCGGGCCGATCGCTCCAGACGTAGAAGTCCCGGTGGCTGCTGCCGGGCGGCGCCCGGCGTGCCCGTTGGAACCAGGGATGGCGATCGGAGGTGTGGTTGATCACCAGCTCCGTGATGACGCGGATGCCCCGGCGGTGCGCCTCGCGCAGGAACGTCCGGAAGTCGGCGAGCGTGCCGCAGGACGGGTGGACGTCCTGGTAGTCGGCGATGTCGTACCCGTCGTCGCGCAGCGGGGAGGGGTAGAACGGCAGCAGCCACAGTGCCGTCGCTCCAAGCTGCTGGAGGTAGTCGAGCCTGGACGTGAGCCCGCGGAAATCGCCGACGCCGTCGCCGTCGCTGTCCTGGAACGCCCGGACGTGCAGCTCGTAGACGACGGCGTCCTTGTACCACAGCGGATCGTCGTCGAGCCGCGCCCGTTCCCCGATGTCCTCGCGCCGCCGGGTCGGCATCGTGTTCCTCCGACTCCTGCTCCGTTCCCTTCCCTACCACCTCGCGAGGCTCAGGGTAATCATTCGGACGGCGGGAGCGTCTACGGGACGCGTTGCGGGACGATCACTTGCAGTCCGCGAGGCGCGGCGACGCCCCCCGGTCCGGTTCCCGACGACCGGCTGAGCGTTCGATCATGGTTGCTCTAGAATTGGACGGCTGATAGAAACCGAGGCTGATGAAGGGCCGATGGCACCAGGGACCACTCGGGCGGCGGCCGGCTCGTCCCTGCGTGCACATCCTGTTCGGAGGCTGGAGACGATCGTCGAGAAGAGCTGGTTTCGATCGCGCGCCGCGGAAACCCGGCGCCGACAACCCGGGCGCGAGAAGGGCGCGAAGTCGCACTTCCCCGCGATTGCTTCCAGTGCAGGTTCGAGGACGGGACATGCTCGCACGAACTTCCCTCGGCGGGCGGTTTCCGAGAAGACCGCCGCCGGCTCCTGAACGCGGATCGTTCCAGAGCCCTTGCGGGCTGCTCCTCGGTGGCGACCCGTGACGGACTTCGGGCAAGGAGGACGGAGGATGAGTCGTTTGCACCGTCTGTTCGCGACGGTGGCTTCGGCGACCCTGGTGCTGGCGGGAGGCTGCGGAACGGGAGACGGGAATCCCGGGAACGACGGTCCCGTCCTGACATTGTCGGTCGGGACGAACACGCCGGCCGGCCTTCTGCAGCCGGACGGGCTCTCGGATCCGCGCGGACGGGAACGCGCAGTCCTGCAATTCCAGCTCGCGGCCGACGCGGGCGAGGACATCGCCGTGAGCTACATCGCCGTGACGCTGTCGGGAACCGCCGATCTCGGGACAGCGCTGGAAGGCGTCGAGCTTGCGGAGGACCCGAATGGCAACGGCCGGTTCGACGACGAGGAAGGCTACGTGAGCGAGATTTACGGCGTGTTCGACGAGTCCCCGACGCTTCTGGCCACGCCCGGCCTCGTCGTGCCGGCAGGCACAGCGCTCACGCTGCTCGTCGTTGTGCGTGCGAACCGGTGGCTGTGCATGCAGGACATACTCCAGGCCTCGTTGGTCGACGTAGGCCTCGGGGGCGAAGGCACCCTGGAGGGGGAGCCGGTGGCAGGCGGCGCGTTCGAGTACCGGGACTGGTGCATGGAGACCATCGGCGAAGACGCGAGCCCCGGCATGGCGGAGTTGGCTCTCGGTTCGGACGGTCGGCTGCGCGCGGGCTACGTCACAAGGGACGGGCGGTTGATGTTCGCCGAGCGAACCGCTTCGGGCTGGGTGACCGAGTTCGTCGAAATGGGCGCCGGGTTGGGCACGATGGCTCTTGGACCCGACAACGAGCCTCGGTTCGCGTGGGTGCATGCGAACACGAGCGGCATCCGCGCCTCCGTCCGCGAGGGCGGGGTCTGGACGACCGAACTCCTGAGCGAAGGGCCTCCGGGATCCCCGGGCCTGGGCGGCTGGGCGAGCATCGCCACGGGGAGGGACGGACGAGATCATGTTGCGTGGGTGACCTCCGTTCCCGCGGGAGTCCGGTACGCGGTCCGCGAGGCGGGCGTGTGGACGCAGAGCAATGCCGTGGCCGCGCCGGTGAGCGGACGCGCGTCGATCGCCGTGGACGCGCTCGATCGGCCCAGCATCCTCTACTCGGAGGGCTCGCTTTGGTTCGCCGTTCTTGATGGCGGGACGTGGACGGCCGAGTCGATCTCCGGAGAGGCGCTGTGGCACACCCTGGCCTTCGACAGCGAGGGCGCCGGCCTCGTCCTGCGCGGCGCGGGAAACGACTTCCTCTTCCTGCGCGGGCCACCGGGCGGGACGTTCGCCTGGGAACCGCTGGAGGACTGGACCGAGGCCCTTTCTTGGGGTGCCGCGGCCATCGCGGTCGGTGCGGGCGGGGCCATCGGCATCTCGTCGGCGATTGTGGCCGCAGACTGCGCGTCGCTCGTGTACTTCGCCCGCACGCCGGCGGGCTTCGAGCACTCGCTCGTCCGCTCCTCCGAGTACTACTGCGCGGGCGGCGACAGCGCGGCGTTGATCGAGGCGGACGGTACGGTGCGGGTGGCCTGGCCCGAGACGCTGACGGACGACTACGGTGCGGAACACACCAGGCTCGTCCTGGCCAGCCGCCGGTAGGTCCCGTGGCATACGACGCCCACGCCAACGCCCACTTGCCAACGCCCAGGCCCGCGGGAGAGCAGGGGATCGTCGTCCGGGGGCGAAGGAGCACAACCTCCAGAACCTCGATCCGACCATCCCGCGGTCATCCGACCCCAATTCGCCTTCGGCCGAAATCCCGGCCCGAGATGCGAGCACGGGTGGAGCGGCAGCGTCCGGGGCTCCGTGGGGTGGTGACGCTCGTGACGATGCGCGGGTCCGCAACCGAGCGACGCGCGGAGGGCCGTGCACGGCAACCACAGCGACGTCGCGGGCGGAACGGCGTCACGGCGTGATGATGGCCGCGCGCGCCACAATCGAAAGACGCGCTGCCGGACGATCATCTCCTTTGGTGCTTGGCGCCGGGGGCGTCGAGTCCCTTCGGGGCCTTGGTTGTTGGTCCGGGGATGCGGATCGTTCGGCCCGTGGTACAGTCGCGCGACGGGCCGAATCGCCGGACTGTACGCGTGGCGCGCAACGCCGGGCGTGGCTGGCGAGCGCGGATGGAGAGAGAGAGCGATGGGCCACCGGACGAAGGGCGGCGCGGCCGAGGTTCCGATCGTCGCCGGAGCGCGCGAGCTTGCGCGGCGGATGGCCTCGAGCGCCCGCCTGGTCCGGGACGCCATCGGGCGGGCGCTGGCCGAGGCCGATGGCGGGGGCACGCTCCGCGAGCAGATGGACGGGTTTCGGGAGGTGCTCCTCTCCGACATGACGGAGGAGCAGTTCGCGGACATGTGCGCCCAGACCATCTGCTACGGGCTGTTCGCGGCCCGGTGCAACTCGGGCACGACGCACTTCACGCGAGAAGAGGCGGCCTACCTGCTGCCGCGGACCAATCCGTTCCTGCGGCGGATGTTCGGCCACATCGCCGGGCCGGAGCTGGATGACCGCATCGCCTGGGTGGTCGACGACCTGGCCTTGCTGCTGGCGCGAGCCGACGTCCAGGCCATCGTGTCGGACTTCGGACGGCGCAGCGGTCGGGAAGACCCCGTGGTCCACTTCTACGAGACCTTCCTTGCCGCCTACGATCCGCGGATGCGGGAAGCCCGCGGCGTGTACTACACGCCCGAGCCGGTCGTCTCGTACATCGTGCGCAGCGTCGACCTCATCCTCCGGCGCTCGTTCGGGCTCGACGACGGCCTCGCCAGCAGCGAGAAGATGGCCGCGCGCGTCGGCGGACGCCAGAAGGACGTCCATCGCGTGCTCATTCTCGATCCCGCCGTCGGCACGGGCACCTTCCTCTTCGGCGTCATCGACCTCGTGCACCAGCGCTTCTGGGACCGGAAGGGGGACCTGCACGGCAATTCGAAGAAGAAGGAGTGCGCTCCCGACGGCGGCAAGGAGGAGAACGTGTTCGACATCCGGCAAGGTGTCGCGATCGGGATCTTCGTCCGCCGGTCCAGCGGAAGGCGCAAGGTCGCGGAGGTTCGTCATGCGGGAGGAGGCCGCCGAGAAGGTGGAGAAGCTGCTCCGCACGGACACCGAGGCGGAGGCGCGAGGGCTATTCAGGCTGTGCTCGCAAAGCCAGTGGCAGTACGCCAGGGCGAAGCAGGAACTGGCCGACGGAAGCTGGCGCGACGAGGTGGTTCCGATCCTCTACCGACCGTTCGACGTGCGCTGGACCGTGTTCGACCGGAACGTCGCCGTCCGCCGGCGGGAACGCGTGATGCGGCACGTTCTGGCGGGAGACAACCTGGGCCTGGGAACTTCGCGCTCCATTGAGATCGGCCGTGGCTGGGAACACGTGTTCTGCACCGACCAGTTGCTTCACCTGCATTCGGTCTCGGTCAAGGAGGTGAACTTCCTCTTTCCGCTCTACCTGTACGACGCGGATCACCGGCAGCAGAGCCTCTTGCACAACGGGAAGCGGGGCCGTTCCGCCAACCTATCGCGGGAATTCGTGGGCGCCTGCGCGACCGCCTGGAGCATGAAGTTCGAGCCTGGTCCGAACGGCGACCTGAAGCGGACCTTCGGGGCGGAGGACGTCTTCCACTACATCTACGCCATCCTGCATTCGCCGACCTACCGGGCTCGCTTCGCGGGCTTCCTGAAGGCGGACTTCGCCCGCGTTCCGCTGACCCGACGGCCGGCGCTGGTCCGGCGGCTTTGCGAGTTGGGGCGACGTCTCGTTCTCACCCACCTGATGAGGGATCGCGTGCCCGCGATAGCCCGCTATCCGGAGAAGGGCGAGAGCAGGGTCGACGCCATCCGTTACTCCGAACCGGGCGAGGTCGCGCCGGAAGGCCGCATCTGGATCAACAAGGAGCAGTACTTCGACCGTGTGCCTCCCGCCGTGTGGGGATTCACCGTCGGGGGGTACCAGGTTTGCCGGAAGTGGCTGACGGATCGGAAGGGCCGCCGGCTGTCGAACGACGAGCTGACGCACTTCCAGGCGGTGGTGGCGGCCCTCTCGGAGACGATCCGACTCTCGGCCGAGGTCGACGCGGCGATCAAGAAGTGCGGCGGATTCCCGCTCTGACGCGTGATCGCTCGAGCTCCGGCTCTGGCTCTCACTCGGGCCCGCGCATCGGCCTCGTCTTTCCCAGCGGTCCGAAGGAGTAGCCCGGCAACCCCCGCCCTCGCGCCGCCTCGAACTCCGACAGCAGCGCTTGAAGGAAGCGCCCCATACACCCGTGGCCGAAATACGCGGCCGGGATCGCCAGGCGGAACACCTCACGGTGCAGCGGGCGGAATGAGAGCCCGGCCATCTCGGCCGCGACCCGCACGCCGACGCCGAAGTCGGCCAGCCCGGCACGGACCGCGAGGGCCACCTCGATGTGCGTCCCGTACGGCCCGACTTGCCTCAGGCGCCCCGAGTCCGCGCCGGCCTCCTTGAACAGCCGTTGGGTGAGGTGGAAGGTGCCGGAGTCCGGCTGCCGGGCGGCGAGCCGCAGGCGGCGCCTTGCCGCCTGGACCGGGTCCCGCACGGCGGCGTACAGCGCCGGCGCGAGGATGAACCCCTGCTCCCGCTCGGCCAGGTCGATGACGTACCAGGTGTCGCCCGCCGGGACGAGCCGGACGGCGTCCTCTTCCGACAGGTGGAATCCGGCGACGTGCGCCGCGCCCGCGGCCAGGGCCCGGAGTCCTGCGACGCTGCCGACGGCCGCGGTGGCGATTGGCAGCGACTCGCGCGAGCGGACGGCGTCGAGCGCGGTCCCGAGCAGCCAGTCGTCGCTGCCCTGGATCACGAGCAGCTTGTCCAGCAGGGCCCCCATCACGCCCGTTGGGGGGTAGACGGTGTGCTCGGCGACCCACCGCGCGATCAGCTCCCGCGGGAAGAGCCACTTGCCCGAGACGCGCGCCGCGGGCAGCCGGCCGTCGGCGAGCAGGGCGTACACCTTCTTCTGGTTGAGGCGCAGCAGCCCGGCCACCTCGGCGGTCGTCAGGTACTCCGGGCCGGTCGCCCGCGCCGCGTCCTTTCGACGGGTCGCGCGTCGTGTCATGGCCGCCTGTGTACACGCAGCGGGCGGGGCCCGCAACCGGGCCAGGCCGGCCTCGGTGGTTCAGGGGCGGCAGACGCCCTGGCGATTGCAGCGACGCCCTTCCGCGCCGTCCGGACATTCGTCGTCGACGGTGCACTCCAGCGTGCAGAGCTGCGAACCGTCGCCGAAGAGGAAGCAGACGCCGGACTCGCATTCCTCCTCGACCGAGCAGGTTTCGCCGAAGCCACGGTTTCCGCCGTCCTCGCCGGAAGCGTCCGGTGCCACCTCGGGCGCGGCGTCGGCGAACGTATCGGCGCCCGGCTCGCCCTCGGTCTCGGTCGAAGCGTCGGCGTCGGACCGTCCGGAGTCGTCGTCGCCGCCCGAGCATGCGCCGAGGAATGCCGCCGAGAGCACGGCCAGCCGCCGGATCGGGTGCCGCCTCATGTCGTCCCTGCCTTTCTCCCCCCTGCGGATGGGTCGCGAGGTTGCACCGCCCACGGCCGCGGGCCCCGAAACGCGGTCCGCCGAGGGTACGCTAGCACGTCTCGCTCCCGTTCTGTCAGTTCTTGTCTCTTTTTTCTTGCCATGGCAGGCCGGCGCGTCCACGATCCTTTCCGCCGCGCCGGGCAGCGGACCGGGGGGGGACGGCACGGGGCGAAGAGGAGCGGGATGCGGGGCTTGCCCATGAGGGTCGGGGCCGCGACGTTCGGAGCGCTTGTCGCGCTGTCGTCATCGGCGTTCGGGGAGGAGAGCGTCTTCCTCCGCACCGACGACCTCGGGACGCTCTCGGGCGGGGACCTCGAGGCGAACTACTCGCTGGAGTCGGGCCGGAACTTCGCCGACCCCAACGAGGCGGAGTTCGGGCTGCGGCACCGGCTGCACGTTGCGTACGGCATCACCGACTGGCTCGGGGTCTCCGTGGAGCAGAGCCTGAAGCACCTGCTGGAGGACGATGCGCTTCGGGTGGGGGTCTTCGTTCCCGAGGTGCGGCTGAGCCTCGGTCCGCTGCTGCCGGATTCGATTGGCGCCTGGCCGGTGGATCTCGGGGTGTTCTTCGCCCCGCGGATCCGCGTCGAGGCGCGGCGCGACCCTTCGCTGCACTTCGGCCTGGGGACGAACCGGCGTGCCGCGGGGGGGCTGCAGTTCACGGCGAACCTGGGGTTGGAGATCACGGTGCCGGCTGCGGACGGGAGTGCGCCGACCAACTACGGCCCGCGCTACGACGCCGGGATCGGCTGGGCGCTGGGCGGGGGGATCGTGCTCTCGGCCGAGGTCTGGGGCCACGCGGCGTGGATTGATTCCTGGTTCCTGGAACAGGAGCACCACCTTGGGCCGTCGGTGGTGTTCCTCATCGGCCCGGTGCGGGCGGGGTTCAACGTGGCGGCCGGCCTGCGGCAGCGGGCGGCGCAGTCGATGTACGCGGACTTCTCGGGCATGCTGTCCGTCGGCTTCCGCCTGTAGGAGGCACCCGTGAGCCGCTACTTCATCGGGGTGGACGACACGGACTACGGCGAGAGCATCGGCACCGGGGCGCTGGCGCGCGAGCTGAGCCTGCACCTGGCGCGCGCGCTGGGCGGTCGTTCCCGCGGCGTGACGCGGCATCAGCTCTTCGTCCACCCCGACATCCCGTACACCTCGCACAACAGCGCGGCGTGCGTCGAGCTGGAGTGCGACCGCGGACGGGGGGCGGTGGCGGAGGCGGCGAGCCGGTTCGTGGCCGGGCTGCTGCACGAAGGTGCGGATCCGGGGGTCTGCGTCTGCGAGGCAGCGCCGCTCCTCCCGGCGCTGGTGGCGTTCGGGCGATCCGCGCGCGACACCGTGCTGTGCAAGGCGGACGCGGTGGCGCTCGCGGCGGCGACCGGCCTCGACTGCCGGGAGCTGGGCGGGACCGGGCTCGGCATCGTGGGGGCGCTCGCGGCCTGCGGGCTGCGGATGACGGGCGACGACGGGCGCTTCCTCTCGCTTCCCGGAGCACGCGAGCTTACGGGCACGCTCGCGGCGGGCGAGCTGGCCGCCCGCGCCGGGATCGACCGCGTCGTGGACGAGGCGGGTCGGGAGGTGGCCGCGGCGAGCCCGGTGGAGACGGGCGACTGGGTGCGGCCGGACCTGCGCGGCGGCCGGATCGTGCTGCGGGTCCGCGCGGAGGGTTCGGGGGGCTCGTACGTCGTGCTGCGCGAGAAGCGCATGGACAAGCACTGACGGTCGGGAGGACGCATGCAGGCGATGGAGCGGACGGCGACCTATACTCCCCGGGCGACGCTATCGCTGGCGACGCTCGCGTTCGGCTTCGGCGGGCTGTCGGTGCTGCTGGACGCGGTGTTCCAGGTATCGCTGCGGCTTCCCGGGCACCGCGCGCTTCCCGGCGCGTTGGCGCTGCTGGCGTTCGCGGAGGTTGCGGCTCCGGTGCTGCTGGCGGCGTTCGCCGCCGCCGTGCCGCTGGTGGTCGTCGCGCTGGGCGGGGGCTCGCCGTGGCTGGTCATGGCCTGGCTCGTGCTGGCCGGCGTCCTGATCGCGCTGCGGTCCGCCCGCTGGCGCCACGCGGTCTGGTTCCTGGTGCTGGCCGGGGCCGCCTTCGGCGCCCTTCGCGCGGGGGTGCTGGAGCCGGCGCCGCACCACGCGCCGGGCGTCCTGCGCTGGGGGGGCCACCTCGGCTTCGGCGCGAGCGGCGGGCTGCTCGCCGCGCTGCTGCGGCGCGCGCACCGTCGGGCCGACGGAGGGTCGGCGCGATGATCCGTCCGGCCGCGATCCTCGCCGCGCTGGTCCTGGCGGCGGGCGTCGGCGCGGGCTGCGACGACGGGGGCGCGTGTGCGCAGACCGGAACCGACCGGGCCTTCGGCGCCTGCTGCGCGGAGGACACCCAGTGCGCCGCGGGCCTCTGCTTCGCCTTCGGGGACGGCTCGCAGCTCTGCACGCTGCACTGCGTGGCGAACAGCGACTGTCCCGAGGGGGCCCAGGGCCGGAAGTGCAACCGCCAGGGCGTATGCCGGCCCTGACGGGACTTCCTCCGCGGGACCACCCTCCGGACGCTCGCCGGCGATGCGAGCGGGAGCGCCACGTGTCCGTGGTCGGGTCGTATTCCTCCACGCTGTCGGCAAGCCGGATCCGAACCGATCTTTCCCGCCGCCGATGACGAGGAGTCTCCCGTCGACGGCGACCGCCAGCGCACCTCCTCGCGGCGCAGGCATGGGTGGAGCAAACGTCGAGAAGCGCGAGATCGGGATTGTCGCCGGTGCGACCGCATCGATCGCGATCTGCGAGTCACGGAGGCATCTCGCGTTCCACGCTTGTGATCAAGGGGTCGCGCTCCGCGCGGTCGAAAGCCGGGCAATCAGGCGAGCGTCTACAGAAGGGCGGCAGAGCGACGGTGCGGTGGGGGGGCTACGGGTTCCAGCCTCCCCCGTCGACATCGACGTAGATGGCGTTGGTGTAGGCGAAGGGGCCGTCGGAGGGGAGAGGGCCCATGGAGCCGACGCCGCGGACCAGGACGTGGTAGTAGGTATCGGCTTCGGGCGTGTGACGGACCTCGGTGGCGAAGCGGATGACGTCGTCGAGGGCGTCGCCTTCGACGAGGGCCAGCTCGAGCGTGCCGCCGCCGGCGTCGGTGTCCTCGGCGAGGATGCCCGAGGCGTCGCGGCGCAGGTACAGCGGGCGGCCGTTGGCGAAGACGTAGAGGAAGGAGAGATCGAAGGAGGGAATGGCCTGGGCCTCGACGTAGAGCTCGACCTCCGTGCCGGCGATCGGCACGACGTCCTCGGCGCCCATGGCCTCGACGCCCTCGGTAACGACGTGCAGGTAGGCGCCGTTGGAGACGACGACGCGCTGGGCGAGGACGGCGTCGCGGATCTGGTCCTCGGTGACGGTGGTGGGGTCGTCGGTGCCGAGGTTGACGTAGGAGCGGGCGTAGCCGGTGCCTTCGTTGCGTCCGTGGACGTCACTGGTGCCCATGGCGGAGATCGTCCAGCCCATGCGGAGGAAGGAGAGGTAATCGGCCCAGAGCGGAACGTCGCCGCGGGCGGTGTCGGCCATTGCCTGCAGGGCCGCGTCGCCGGCGGGGGTGAGGAGGTCGACATCGTCGAAGGGGAAGGAGCCGCCGTTGCTGCACTCCATGGCGTCCCAGTTGTCGGTGAGGGTTTCGCCGGTGCGGCCGACGGTGCCGCTGACGGGATCGAACTGGATCCAGTTCATGTAGCTGTCGCTGCTGCGGCCGTGGTTGATCTGGACGGCGGGGTGGGTCGCTTCGGCGTGGAGCTTCTCATTGAGGTCGTGGGCGGAGAGGCTGACCCAGTACTGGGGGCCGGAGTTCTGGACGACCCAGTCCGGTGCGATTGGGAGGGGGTAGGCGTTGCGGTGCCCGCCGGCGCCCATGTTGGAGACCTCGCAGCCGCGCACGTTGGCCAGGAACGGGGTCAGCCCCTGCTCCTCGATGCAGGGAGCGTAGTCGGTGTAGGCGTCGTGGTCGGTGGAGATGGCGATGTCGAGGCCCTCGGCGGCGGCCTCGGCGACGCGTTCGCAGGGAGTGACCTTGCCGTCGGGGCTGCGCGCGGTGTGGATGTGGAAGTCGCCGGCCAGCCAGCCGGGGGTGTCGAGGAGGCGTTCGAGGGTGACGGCGAGGGTGGCGGAGCCGTCGGCGGGAATGTCGACCTCCTGCTCCACGAGGTCGTACTCGAAGCCGCGGGAGACGGCGGCGCGGTAGCGACCGGGCTTGACGGGGAAGGTATCGCCGGCGGGGGAGGCCATGAGGACGCGATGGGCGCCCATGTTCTCGCGCTCGCCGAGGAGGAACCCGAAGCGCGGGTCGTTCGCTTCGACGTCGATGCCGTAGAGGGTGACCTTCGCGGGGCACGGGCCGTCGGCGTCGCGGATGTCGACGGTCAGCTCGCCGTGCGCGCCGAGGACGAGGTCGGCGGTGGCGGTGTCGCCTTCGTCCAGCGGTTCGAGGGAGGCGGCGCCGCGCAGGTAGCCGGTCTTGGCGGCCTCGAGGTCGTAGGTGCCTGGGGCGACGACAAGCCGGTAGGAGCCGTCGGGTCCGGTGACGGCGAGGCTCGCGGCCGGCGAGGTGGGCGAGGCGAAGGCGGCGACGGCGACGCGGTCGACGGGGTCGCCGGCGCCGTCGGTGACGGTGCCGGTGACGACGGCGTAGGGGCGCTCCAGCTCGACCAGGAGGGGCTCCATGGCGGCGGAGAGATCGCCGCCGACGGTGAGGACGCGCTCGTAGGTGTCGGTGGCGCCGGCGCGAAGGGTATGGATGGTGTAGCCGAGGCCGCCGGTGGCGCCGCCTTCGGCGATCGGCAGGTTGAGCGGGCCGTGCTTGCCGGCGAAGCCGTAGGAGACGTGGCGGAAGGGCTGGCCGGGATCGGCCGCGGTGACGATCAGCGGCGGCGGGTTCGCGGCGAGGTCGCCGAAGCCGACCTCGGGGGAGAACATGAGGTTGACGGAGCCGAAGAGGAGGAGGTCGCCCATGGCCACCGACGACCAGGTCCGCGAGCTTTCGTTGGTGGCGGAGGTGCGGATGCGCAGGAGCTGCGAATCGGGCTCGAGGATGTAGTCGGTGACGATGCGGAAGTTGAGGGGGCGGGGGTTGAGGGCATCGATCGGCGGCAGGATGAGGGACGGCTCGTCGCGGCCCTCGATCCGGAGCACGGCGGGGCGGCCGCCGTTGCCGTCGCAGAGGACGGTCACCGAGTCGGCGCCGCCGACCTTCCAGCCGACGATGGAGAACTGCTCGCGGAACGTGTCGTTGCCGGGCTGGCCGGCGGGGCGCTGGAGGTCGGCATCGAGGAGGCTGCCGCCGTACATGTCGTAGCCGACGCGGACTTCGTTGCCTTGGACGACGAAGGCGACGTCATGGTTGGCGAGCTTCCAGGCGACGCCCGCCTGGGCCATGGGAACCTCGCTGCCGAGCAGCTCGGCTTCGGCGGTGACGTGGCCGGCGACGGCCTCGCCCTCGGATGGAATCTCGTCGAGTGCCAGCGGCGTGGCGCGCGGCTCGCATTGGAAGGGATCGGGGCCGGCGTCCGCCTCCGCGGAATCATCCGCTTCGGCGGACGAGTCCGCGTCGGCGGCGTCGGCGGGCTCGGCATTTCCGTCGTCGCAGGCGGCGGCGGAGAGGGCGAGCGGAAGGAATGCGAACAGGGCGGCGCGGCTCCATGCGGAGCGGGACGAGGGGTGCGATGACATCTTACAGAACCCTCCCGGTCTCCCCCGGAAGCTTTCGGTCGGGGGAGAGTATAGCGGCGAATTGGGCGGCGGGCCAAGGGGTGCCCGGGGCGGGAGTCGAACCCGCACGGTCCGTGGGGACCAGGGGGTTTTAAGCCCCCGGCGTCTGCCGATTCCGCCACCCGGGCAGCGGGGGATTGGGAGAATAGCGTGGGGAAGGCGAACGGGGGAAGGGAACCGGCGAACAGGGAACAGGGAACGGGGAACCGGCGAACAAGGCGTTGGAACGGAAGGGGAGCGTGGGACTTGACCGCGTGGTCGTTCGTGTTCAGGCTCGTGCTTGATTCGCGCGCGCCGAGGTGTGCGGATGCGGAAGGAGGGGCGAGGATGGAACGTCGCGTGATGCACCGGGGGGGGCTGTTGCTGGCGGGGGCGCTCGTGTTGTCGCTTGGCCGAGTCGCGGGGGCGGAGACGACGCTGACGAACGACGGGTTCGGGACGGGCGGCACGGCCGGGTTCCAGTCGGGGTTCGTCACGGGCGAGGCGGCGGCGTCGCGGTTCGTGCCGGAGGCGCCGACGCAGCTCTTGCGGATCCAGTTCCTCTTCGGCGGCGGGGGGGACGCGACGCCGCGCAACGTCACGATCCACGTGTGGGACGACGCGGCGGGGACCGACGACCCCGGGAGCGAGCTGTACGTGAACGAGTTCACGGTGACGCCGTCGGACGAGGCGCTGCAGGAGGTCGACCCGACCGACGGCGGCGCCATCGACGTCACCGGACCGTTCCGCGTGGGCATCGAGTTCCAGGCCGGCGGGCTGCCGAGTGTGGCGCGGGACGACGACGGGCTGGACTATCCGGAGCGAAACTTCATCGACGCCAGCGGGATGGGGTGGGTGCGGAGCCAGGCGCTCGGCCTCGAGGGCGACTGGATCATCCGGGCCGTGGTGGCGACGCCGGCCGGGGCGGACGCGGACGCGGACGGGGATGCGGATGCGGACGCGGGCGCCGACTCGTCCGCCGAAGCCGACTCGTCCGTGGAGGCGGATGCCGACGGCGAGGCGACGGGGGACGGCGGCGGGGAGGGCGACGCGGCGCCGGGTTGCACCAGCAACACGGAGTGTCCGGAGGCGCAGTACTGCGGGGACGGCGGGACGTGCACGTTCGACTGCCGGACGTCCGCGGATTGTCCGGGGGGCGAGATGTCGTGCAACAGCCTGGGGCAGTGCGTGCCGAGCGCATCGGGCGGCGGGTGCACCTGTCGGGCGACACCGGGCGCCGGGGGTGCGGGGCTGATGGTGGTGGCGTTTGCGGTGTTGGGGTGGACGGCACGGCGGCGGCGCGGGAGTCAGCGGTAGCTACCGCGGACAACGGAAGGCGGCGGAGGAGCCGCGGGCGAGGAGGGGGAGAGAGCCGGAGCGCGAGAAGACCAGCTCGGCGCACGATTCCTCCGACCAGGTGGCGGGAACGAAGTACCAGCCGTCGCCGAGCGGGCCGCCGCAGCGGTAGGCCAGGGGGTCGCGGGGGACCTGGCGGACGAGGCATTGGCGGCGGTCGTAGCCGCTCTCGCGGGTCGTACCCAGATCGCGCTTGAGGGGCAGGCAGAGGGCGCCGGTCGCCGGATCGGTGCACGGCCGCAGGCGGTCGAGCGACTCCGGGGTCGCGGGCGGGCACCAGGTCTGGGGGCACGAGGGATCGGCCGAGCATTCGCGGCCGTCGTCGAGGGTTTCGATCAGCCAGCACTGGGCGACGCAGGTGGTGCCGTCGAACGAGGGGGCGCGGTCGAGGCACACGCGATCCTCGCCCATGCCGGCGACGACGCGGCGGGAGAGGTTCCGGAAGGCATCGTTCCAGTCGGTCTTGCAGATCGAGTCCACGTAGGCGTCGGGGCCCCACAACCGGGCGAGCTCGACGAAGCGCCGGGGGGGGTACGCGAGGCCCAGGTCGGTGTCGCACGAGGGGACCAGGGTGGTGGCCGAGCCGGGATCGATTCGCGCCGTCATGGCGGGGAGGCCGAGGCACGCGGCGAGGGTATCGCCGGCGCCGATGCAGCGGGGCTCGTCCGGGGGGACGCCGACGATCATGGCCAGGACGACGTTGGCCGCACCCGTGGGCCGGAGGTTGCCGAACGCGGCGACGTAGTCCGAGACGGGCTCGACCAGCTCCGGGTGGAGGAAGCAGCGGATGTTGAGGTGGCCGAGGTCGTCGCGGTCCATGTCGAAGATTTCCGGATGGTCGGGCAGGACCGAGCAGTCTTCCTCGTCGGTGAGCCAGAGCAGCGCGAGGAGCGAATCGTTGCGGAGGAAGCCGGCGTTGCAGGCGCCGGGGGCGAGATCGGCGGAGAGCGCCTGGTGCATCGCCTTGAGCTGCTGCTCGAAGCCGCAACCGGCGGTGCCGAGGGTGGCGAGGCAGCCGAAGTCCTCGACCATCTGCTCGACGGGGTAGGTGTCGGCGTTCTCGGGATTGCGCGCGAGCCAGGTCGGGTAGCTGTGGACGCCGCAGGGGAGCCCGACGGGATGGTGCTGCATGCAGCCGTTGTCGCCGACGTCGGCCCAGGTGCAGGTCGGCACGCGATAGCCGGCGGTGCCCATGTCGGACGAGATGACGCCGAGGTTGAGGTCCTCGACGGGGGCGTGGTCGGGGCGGGTGTCGCCGTCGGCGTCCGGGGGGTCGAGGAGCTCGCCGAGCAACTCGGGGAACTGGAGGGCGAGCGCATCCTGTTCCTGGGACATGGAGCCGGAGTTGTCGACGAGCAGGACGATGTCGAGCTTGGTGAGGCCCGGTTCACGAACCTGTTCGTCGAGCCACCAGCCGGCCTCGGCCTCGCCGGAGGGGGCATCCTCGGCGCCGGAGTCGGCCTCGGTGCCGGCATCGGGCGGGGCCGAGCCGTCGGGGAGGCAGTAGAGGCCGGTCCCGTCGCGGCGGGTCCCCGGGTCGCACTCGCAGATGGGAAACCCGCTGACGGCGAAGCAGTAGCCGGCGGAGGAGCAGTCGACGCCGCGGCACGGGTCCACGTAGTCGTTCGGGGCGCAATCGAGGCCGTCCGCGATCGGGTGGGCGCCGAGCCGGCAGAGGCAGTAGCCTTCCTGGCCGGAGGAGAGGCGGCCGCAGACGCCGAAGAACGAGCAATCGAGTCCGTCGCACGGGTCCGCGGACGGCGAGCAGCCGGCGAGCGGCGCGACGAGGCACAGCAGGACCAGCGACGCGGCCGGACTTCCCCTGCGCATGGCCTGACCTCCGCCCTGTACGTTACCCCGATTCCGGGCCGGCGCAAGCCCCACGGTCCCTTGACAGGTGAGCGACCGCGGGTCAGCATGAAATGCCGGTGGCGGCGGAGGTCGGAATGACGAGACGGACGTTGACCGTCGGGGTGATCGCGGCGATGGCGTGGGCGTCGCATGGCTGCGGGATCCTGGCCGGGGCGGACGACGGAGATGTCGGCGTCCCGGACGCGGACGACGGCGGGCCGGATGCCGCTCCGGACGCGTCGGGCGACGGGGGCGTGACCTGCGACGCGGCGGAGCTGGGGCGGAGGCTGGAGCAGGCCCGGGCGGGGGAGACGGTGACCATCGGCGCGTGCCGGGTCGCGGGGACGTTCGAGGTACCGGCGGGCGTGACGTTGGCGGGACAAGGGGAGGCGACCGTGCTGGAGACGCCGGGCGACGCGTTCCGGCCGGTGCTCACGTTGCGGACGGGGCGGGGGGCGACGACGCGGGTGACGGATCTGAGGATCGAGTCGGCGTCGAACTACGGCATCGCGGCGATCGGGGGCGGGGGGGCGATCGAGGCGGACCGGGTGACGGTGGTCGCGACGCGAGGCGTGGCGATCGGGGTGGAGCGGACGGCGTCGCTCAAGCTGACGACGGTGGAGCTGGAGGGTCCGTTCGCGGCGGGGGGGACGACGCGGCCGGAGGAGGCGCGACCGGAATCGATGGCGACGCACGGGCTGGTGGTGGTGCGGGGGGGGCGCGCGGAGCTGGACGGGGTGCGGGTGCGCGGGTTCGCCGGATTCGGCGTGGTGCTGGTGGGGACGACCACGGTCTGGACCGGGGGCGGCGCGCCGGACAATCTGGGCGTCGGGCTAGCGGTGTCGGCGGGCGACACGACGCTGGCCGGGGTCGACCTTTCGAGGTCGCACTGGCTGGGGGGGCCGTTGATCGGGGAGCCCGGCGGGGGGGAGGACGGCCTGCCGCCCTCGTTCGGGGGAGTGTTCGTGGACGGGGCGATCGTGCACTCGACGGATCTGGTGGTTTCCGGGGGGGAGGGGTTCGGGCTGGTGCACGACGGGGGGACGGTGCGGCACGAGCGGCTGGCGGCGCACGGGAACGGGCGAGCGGGGCTGTGGGCGCAGGGGACGCAGAGCCTGGAGGTGACGGGGGCGGGGACGTCGCTGCGGGGCAACCGGTACGCGGGGATCGTGGTGGTGGACCCGGTGTCGCTGACGATCCGGGATGCGGCGGTGGAGACGACGCGGTGGGGCTGCCTGGACTGCGGGGCGCTCGCGGAGCGGCGGGCGGCGGACGGCATCCAGGTGGTGCGCCCGCAGGCGGGCGCGACGCTGGCCGACCTGGTGCTGCACGACAACGCGCGCATCGGGCTGCTGTTGGACCTGGGCGGCGGGACGATGGACGGGGTGAGTATTTCGGGGATCGACGTGTACGGAACGGGCGAGGAGCTGGGGGCTGTGGCGCAGAACGGCGAGGTGGCCGGGGCCTGGGACGCCGGCATCACGCGGGGTGGGGGGACGGGGCTGACGGACTACGATCCGGGGCTGGGCATCCTGAGCGTGGCGGGGCGCATTTCGATCCGGGTGCTGCCGGCGGTGGGGGATCTGGATCGGACGGGTTTGCGGGGGTTGATCGATCCTGATCCGCCGTACTGAGCTGCCAATCCAACGGCTCGGGACGGCGCGGCGGGCTTTTCAGGACCGGAAGAGGAGAGGTGGGGAGGCCCCTTCGACTTCGTTCAGGGCAGGACGGCGGGAGAGGTGGGGAGGGTCCGGGTCATCCGAACTCGTCGGATTCGACGAGGAGGCGGTGGGCGGGGACGTCGCGGAGGAAGCGGGCGCGCCAGCCGAGATCGGCGATGCGGCCGGCGATGGCCCAGAGGCGATCGCGGCCGGTCTGCTGCACGCGGCGGGCCTCCTCGAGGCGGCCGACGGCGGCGAGAGCGCGCGCGTGCGTGAGATAGACTTCGGCCTCGTCCTCTTCCACGCCGCCGAGCTGATCGCGCAGGGCGAGGGCGCGTTCGGACAGGGCGAGCGCGGCGGAGGCGTCGCCCACGGCGAGGCGGCAGCGGGCGGCGACGGTCAGGGTGAGCACGAGCAACCCCGGAGCGCCGAGGCGCTCCGTTTCGGCGAGTGCCTGCTCCGACTCGGCGCGCGCGGCGGCGGGATCCGGCAGCGCGAGCAGGGCACGCAGGCGGTACAGGCGGACGCCGGCGCGCAGGCGCTGATCGCGGACGGCGCGGGCGACGCGCTCGGCCTCGGCCAGCGTGGCGAGGGCGTCGCGCGGGGCACCGGCCATGGTCCGGGAGTAGCCGAGGTTGCACAGGGCGTAGCCCTCGCGGACACGGTTGCCGACGCGGCGGCAGTCCTCGACGGCGGCGCGCAGGGCTTCGGCGGCGTCGCCGTAGGCACCGACGCGGTTGTGGACATCGGCGAGGTTGGCGGCGGCGCCGGCGGCGCGGCGCACTTCGCCGCATTCGCGATAGAGGCGGGCGGCCGCGGCGAAGGCATCGCGGCGTTCGGCCAGGTCGCCGAGCGCGCCGGCCAGCTCGGCGCGGCGGGCCGCGACGAAGGCCTGGACGGCGGGTTCGGCCCCCGAGGCCAGCTCCTGCGCTTCGCGCAAGGCTTCCCGGGCCTCGCCGATCCTCCCGGCCGACGAGAAGGCGGCGACCTGCCAGCTCCGGGCGAGGGCGAGGGCCGTGCGGTCGGCGGCGCGCGCCGCGCAGGCGACGGCCGCTTCCGCGGCGCCGAACGCCTCGGCCATTCTCCCCGTGCGCCAGAAGAGCTCGGCGCGATAGACCAGGATGTGCGCGCGGTCGGCATCGCGCGGGGCGGCGACGATGGCGAGTCCCAGCTCGCGCTCCTGCTCCTCGCGGCGGCCGAGGTAGCCGAGGGCGACGGCGTAGTCGCGGTGCAGCTCGAAGACGCCCTCCCCCGCCGGCGCATCGCGCAACGCCGGCTCGGCGCAGCGCACGACGGTCACGGAATCGCCGCGCTCGGCGGCGGCGCGCGCGGCCTTGCGGTACCAGGCGGCAGCCTGCGCCGGCTGCCCTCCCCGTTCGAAGTGCGTCGCCACCTCTTCGGGCTCCGCCTGGGGCGCGGAGGAGAGGAAGCCGGCGGCGCGGCGGTGCAGCTCCGCGCGGAGGTCGTCCGCGAGCATGCGATAGGCGACGTCGGCGACCAGGGTGCTGCGGAACTGCCAGTCGCGGCCGCCGCGGGCGCGCCCGCGCGCGACGAGGATTTCCTGCCGCGACAGCGACTCCAGCGTGTGCTCCGCGTCCGCCACGCCCAGCGCGGACACCTCGGGCGTCGCGAACGGGCGGCCGAGCACGGCAGCGCGCTTGCAGAGGTCCTTCTCGACGAGCCGCAGGTGATCCAGGCGCGACTGCACGGCAGCTTCGACGGTCAACGGCAGAGGCAGATCCGACGCGCCGGCGTCGAGCGACCCGCGCTCGCGGAGCTCGAGCATGATCTCGCGGACGAACAGCGGGTTCCCGGCGGTACGCTCGGCGACCGAGCGCACGAGGGCGTCGGACAGGGAGCGGCCGGCGACGGCGGCGGCGAGGCGAGCGACGTCGGCGACGGCGAGGCCGCGGACTTGCAGGCGCACGGCTTCCAGCCCGGCGAACGGCTCGCGCCCCGACTCGCGCAGCTCGGGTCGCGCCGTGGCCAGGACGAGGAGCGGGCGGTCGGCGTGGCGGTCGAGCAGGTCTTCCAGCAGCTCGAGCGAGGGTGCGTCGGCCCACTGGAGGTCCTCGACGAGGAGCGCGAGGGGAGCGCGGGCGGCGAGCGCGCCGAAGTAGTCGAGCAGGGCCATGCGGAAGCGGTCGCGGACGACCTGGGGATCGCGGGGTGCGGCGGCGGACGCGGCGGCGGCCTCGCCGACGTCGACGCCGAGCAGCTCGCCCAGGACGCCGACCCAGGCGGGGGCGCCGCCCTGCTCGCCGACGGCCTCGAGCGCGAGGCGCAGGACGGCGAGGCGGCGTTCGTGGAGCGGGGCGGCGGGGTCGAGGCGGGGCCAGCCGTGGCGGATGGCGCCGAGCTGGGCATGGTCGCGGAGCGCGGAGAGGACGAGGGCGAAGGCGGTCTCGCGGCGCAGGGTCTCGCCGCGGGCGGTGAGGACCCAGGCGGCGGGCGCGGCCGCGGCGACGAGCCTCGCGGCCTCGCGGCGCAGGCGGCTCTTGCCGATGCCGGGGGGGCCGGAGAGCAGCAGGGCGGCGGCGCGGCGCTCGTCGAGGAGGCGCTCGACGGCCTGGCGGATGACGGCCAGCTCGGCCTGGCGGCCGAAGGTCGCGGAGGCGCCCTGCTCGTCGGAGCGGGGGAGGGCATCGCGTGACGGTCGAGCGGCGGGCAGTTCGGTGAAGCCGCCGGCCGCATCGCGCAGCTCGAAGGAGTCTCCGAGGCCGCGGGCGGCCTCGGGATCGACGGCGACGCCGGCCAGGCCGAGCTTGCAGCCGGCCTCGGCGGCCTGGAGCACGGAGCCGGCGAGGCCGGCGCCGCTCTGGGCGGCGCGGCCCGACGAGACGGACATGCAGGCGGCGGCGGCGCGCGAGGCGGACGCGGCGGTCGCGGCGCGGGCGACCTCGTCGCCTTCCCAGGCGTCGCCGCCGAAGAGGCCGAGCGCGCGTCCGCCGACGAGGGGCATGAACAATCCGCCCTGCTCCTGCACGGCGGCCTCGAGCGCCTCGCGGTCCCGGACCCCCTGGGCCAGGAGGACGGCGACGACCCGCTGCTCGCCGGGCGGGATGGAGCGGGAGGGTTCGGAGGGGGGCACGGGGAGGGCAGGCGCGGTCGTCAGATCGGCGGACCGCAGCGCGTCGCCGAACGAAGCGGCGTCCGGCCAGCGCTCTTCGCGCACCTTGCGCATCGCGCGTTCGATGACGGCGCCCAGCGAGGGCGGTGCGGAGGGAGCGACGACCGCGAGGGGCGGGGGGTCCTCCATCAGGACGGCGACGACGCTGGCCAGGGGGGTTTCGCGTGCGAAGGGTGCGCGACCGGCGAGGCCCTCCCAGAGGGCGACGCCCAGGGACCAGACGTCGGTGCGGGCGTCGAGATCGGCCTGTCCGCGGGCCTGTTCGGGCGAGAGGTACCACGGGGTGCCGAGGATCATCCCGGCGGTGGTCATGCGGGTGGCCTCGCCGGACCACAGGAGGGCGATGCCGAAATCGAAGAGTTTCACGGTGCCGTCGCGACAGAGGAAGAGGTTGGACGGCTTGAGATCGCGGTGGACGATGCCGGCGCCGTGCGCGGCGGTGAGGCCGCGGCAGACCTGGACGCCGAGGTCGACGGTTTCGGCGGGCGGCAGGCGGCCGCGAGCGAGCCGGGCCTCGAGGCTCTCGCCTTCGAGCAGCTCCATGGCGATCCAGGGGGTGCCGTCAAGCGCGTGGCCGGCGTCGAGCACCTGGCAGACGTTGGGATGCGGGATGCGGATGGCGGCCTCGCGGGCGAAGCGGCGCGCGGCCTCCTTGCCGCTGGTGGTCGAGGCGACGAGGAACTTGATGGCGGCGGGGCGGCCGTCCGGGCCGAGGGCGCGGTGGACGACGCCCATGCCGCCCTCGCCGAGGCGGTCGCCGAGGACGAAGCCGCCGACGACGGCGCCCGGTGCGGGGCCGACGGGGGGCGGCGTCCGCTGCGTGTCGCGCTGGCCCATGGCGAGGGGCGATGGTCGAACGCGGCGGGCGGGGTGTCAAGGTGGGGGGGAGGTTGTTGGTTCTTGGTGGGACGAAAGGAGGAGTTCTTGGTCCGGGGGGGCGGCGCGCGTGGTTGTTGGTTCTTGGTCGTTGGTCCGGAAGGGGAGTGTGTGGAGGGGCTACTCCCCGGGGAAGGAATCTTCGGTGGCGTCGGCTTCCTCGACGTCCGGGGGGACATCGTCGACGACGTCGGCGGGAATGTCGTCGTCGACGTCGGGGGTCGAGTCGTCATCGACGTCGACGGGAACGTCGTCGTCGACGTCGGGGGCGACGTCCTCATCGGCGTCCGGGGTGACGTCGGCGTCGACATCGGCGTCGGGCACGATGTCGGCATCGCCGTCGGCATCGCCGTCGGCGTCGGCGTCGGCGCCGGGGCAGATGCAGCCGAGGCGCCGGGAGTCCCAGATGCCGGGCGGGGCGGCCGGCCCGCAGCAGACGGTGTGCCCGGCGGTGCACATCTCTTCGGTGCACGGGAAGTACGTGTCGACCTCGGCGACATCCTGCGGCTGGGTGTCGTCGCCGCAGCCCAGGGCGAGCGCGGCGGCGGCGGCAAGCGATCGGACGGCTACGAGCGCGAGACCTCGGCCGGACGTGGTTGCCATGGTGACCTCCCAGGTTCCTTCCGTGCGGGATCCTACCGCATGGGCGGAAACCGGCAAGTTCGCGGCAGGCGGGCGGAGGGCGGGGCGACGGGTCTAGTTCGACTGGGGCACCCAGGCGACGGCGGGGGGCAGATCCTGCAGCTCCTCGCGGAGGCCGAGCCGTTCGGACGGCGACACGTCGAGGAAGCGGAGTCCGAAGCCGAAGAGGGCACCCAGCTCCTGTTCGGGCGCGGACTGGACGCGCACGACTTCGGAGAGGAAGGCGTACTTGTCGTCCGACCAGGGGAGCCGGAAGCGGAGGACGACGTAGTCCGACGGGTCGAGGGCGACGTCGGAGAAGACGAGGGCGCCGGAGGGGCTGAGGTCGGCACCGATGGCGAACTCCGGATTGTCGTGTCCGCGGCGCAGCAGCTCGACTCCGATGTGCAGCGGCTTGCGCACCTCGGCGCGGCGGCGGGCCGGAGGGACGAGAGCCTCGGTGACGGCGCGGGGGCGCGGGGGGAACGAGGTCGATGGGGGAGCGCCGGGCGCGGCGGTCCGGGCCGGCGCGAGGCTCGCGGAGCCTGTCGCGGGCTGCGCGGTGGCCAAGGGGGCAGCGAACAGGTCGGAGGTGTCGCGGGGGTGGGCGGGGCCCGGGGCGCCGGGGGAGGTCGAGGTGTTCGACGGGCGGATGATCTGGGAGGTGATGTCCTCTTCCGAGGACGCTTTCGGTCTGGGCGCCGTCCTGTGGCGCGGCGCGAGCGACCACTGGCTCGTCCGGATCATTGCACGCCTCCTTTCGCCCGTGCCCGCGTCCTTCCCCGATCGGAGAGCAGCACGTGCCGTGCCACGCGCCGCCAACGGGATCGCCAATGATCCTGGGACAACCCTCGGGCAGGCGTCCCGGGTCGGGACAGGCAAATGTCCCCGGGTGAGGCAGGATGCCGCGCAGCGAGGCGTTGCTTCCGTCGGGCGCGAATGGTTCAATACCGCCCGCCGACGGAGGGAGGTCGGGTCGAGGTGGAGGAGGGCGAGGCGATGACGGCGGGAGGTCGGGGGTGGTGGCGGGTGGCGGCGTTGGCCGTGTGGGCGGGGGCGGCCTGCAACGGGAACGGTCCGGGGCCGGCGGAGCCGACGCCCGAGGGTTCGGTGGTGGATGGGGGAACGGCGGAGGTCGAGGAGGTCGCGGCGGCGCCGGTCGAGGGGACGCATTATGTGGTGGAGGCGCGGCGCGAGGGAGTCGTGCGGGTGGGGGAGGAGACGAGGGTGGTTTTCGTGGTGAGCGGTCGGGAACCGTGGCACGTGAACCCCGATTACCGGGCGAAGCTGACGGCGGTGGCGGTGGAGCACTTCACGCTGGCGGCGAGCGAGTGGCGGGCGGGGGGACCGGATCGGGAGCTGGGGGACGCGGCGCAGTGCGACGAGGCGGAGTTGCGGTTCGAGATCCCGGTCGTTCCGGTCGAGGTCGGGGAGTGGCCGGTGGAGTTCAAGTTCAAGTTCGGGCTGTGCGACAGCGTGGAGGCGGGGGAGTGCAAGGTACGGGAGAAGGTGCTGGGCTGGACGTGGACGGTCGCCGGCGAGTGACGGCGGGGCGGCGCGGAGAGGGCAAGCGGATGCGACAGCGACGTGGTGGATGGACCTGGGGCCTGGCGGTGGCGGTCGTGGCGGCGGGGGCGGCAGGCGGCTGCGGGAAGGCGAAGGAGTCGGCGGGCGCGCCGGCGCCGGGGGCGGGGGCGGCGGCGGCGCCGGCGGAGGGGCAGGAGTTCCGGATCGAGGCGCGGCATGAGGACGTCGTGAAGGTCGGCGGGACGGTCACGGCGGTGCTTTCGGCGACGGGGGTGGCGCCGTGGCACGTGAACGTGGAGTACCCGGTGAAGCTGGAGATCGTGGAGGCGGCGGGTTTCACGGCGCCGGCCTCGCCGTTGCGCAAGGATGCGGCGGCGAAGCTGGACGAGACGGAGCTGCGGTTCGAGGTCCCGCTGGTGGCGGCGGAGGCGGGGGAGCGGCCGGTGGAGCTGAAGCTGAAGTTCGGCCTGTGCAATGCCGATCGGTGCATCACGCGGGAGTCGGCGGAGCGCTGGACGGTCGTGGTGGGCGAGGAGTGACGGTGGCACGCGAGACGAAGTCGCGACCGAGCCAGCCGCCGCCGAAGCCGGCGGCGGATCCGGACGGGCTGTTGGGGAAGCTGGCGGAGCGGGCGGCGAGGACGTTCGCGGAGCGGCGGCAGATCCTGACGTACGACGAGTACCTGGGGCTGGTGCTGGCGGAGCCGCGGGTGCACATGCGGGACGCGTCGACGTATTTGCGGGACGCGTTCGACCATCACGGCCAGGTGGAG
The DNA here is from genome assembly GCA_016218815.1 of Deltaproteobacteria bacterium. GTDB lineage: Bacteria > Myxococcota_A > Polyangia > DRWM01 > JAAZOP01 > JAAZOP01. The sequence goes on along the minus strand of JACRCX010000055.1, from coordinate 25,976 downwards.
GAGCAGCGTCCCTGGGGGCGGGTGAACCGTTTCCGGCTGTTCGACCAGGCGTTCGCGGGGGGCCGGGGCGAGCGGCTGGTGGGGCAGGAGGGGGCGCAGGGGGCGTTCTACCGGGTGCTCTCGGGGTTCGTGCGGGACGGGCGTGCGAACCGGTTGATCCTGCTGCACGGCCCGAACGGGTCGTCCAAGACGACGTTCGTGCAGTGCATCGTGCGGGCGCTGGAGGACTACTCGAGCACGCCGGAGGGTGCGCTGTACCGGTTCAACTGGATCTTCCCGACGGACAAGGTGGAGCATGGCGGGGGTCTGGGGTTCGGGGGAAGCGGGCGGGCGGCGGTGCGGAAGGCGGGCAGCTACGCGAGGCTGGAGGAGGGGGACATCGACGCGCGGCTGTCGTGCGAGGTGCGGGACCATCCGCTGATGCTGTTGCCGGAGTCGTACCGGCGGGAGGTGCTGGACGCGGCGCTGGCGGGCCGGGGCGAGGTGCGGTTGCCGGAGCTGATCGGGCGGTCGGGGTTGTGCCACAAGTGCCGGCAGATCTTCGACGCGCTGGCGACGGCGTACGAGGGGGATTTGCGGCGGGTGCTGGCGCACGTGCAGGTGGAGCGGTACACGGTGTCGCGGGGCTACCGGCGGGGAGCGATCACGATCGGGCCGCAGATGTCGGTGGACGCGGGGGAGCGGCAGATCACGGCGGACCGTTCGCTGGGGGCGTTGCCGACGGCGTTGCAGAACGTGGCGTTGTTCGAGCCGTTCGGGGAGCTGGTGGACGGGGCGGGCGGGATCGTGGTGTTCGACGACCTGCTCAAGCGGCCGCTGGACGCGTTCAAGTACCTGTTGACGACGATCGAGGACGGGGAGGTGACGCTGGGGCATTCGATCCTGCGGCTGAACGCGGTGCTGGTGGCGACGAGCAACGAGATCCACCTGGAGGCGTTCCGGCGGCATCCGGAGTTCCCGTCGTTCCGGGGGCGGCTGGCGTTGATCCGGGTACCGTACCTGCGGGAGGTGCCGCTGGAGCGGGAGATCTACGAGGTGCACATCGTGCCGCAGATCGAGCGGCACGTGGCGCCGCACGCGGTGGAGGCGGCGGCGCGGTGGGCGGTGATGACGCGCTTGCGGCGGCCGGACCCGTCGAAGTTCGCGGCGCCGGTCTCGCGGCTGCTGGAGGAGCTGAGCGTGGAGGGCAAGGCGGCGCTGTACGCGGGCGAGGGGCCGGTGGAGGGGCTGGACCCGGACGACCTCAAGGCGCTGGCGACGGCGGTGACGGCGTTGCGGGCGGAGCAGGCGGAGGAGACGGACTACGAGGGGCTGACGGGGGCATCGCCGCGCGAGGTGCGCAGCGTGCTGCTGCTGGCGGCGCAGCGGGGGGACGGGGTGTGTCTGTCGCCGTTCGGGGTGCTGGCGGAGATCGACGAGCTGCGGCGGCACGCGTCGGACTACCAGTGGCTGCAGGTTGCGGCGGAGAAGGGGGGATTCCACGACCAGGGAGCGATCCTGGAGGCGCTGCGGCGGCTGGTGCTGGACCGCATCGAGGACGACGTGCGGAACTCGTCGGGGCTGGTGGAGGACGAGCGGTTCCCGGAGATGGTGGAGCGGTACGTGAAGGAGCTGCGGCACTGGGTGAAGCAGGAGCGGGTGGTGGACAAGGCGACGGGGCAGGAGCGGGACGCGGACGAGTCGTTCATGGGGCAGGTGGAGAAGTGGGCGGGTGCGGGACCGGACGCGGCGGCGTTCCGCAACGAGGTGATGACGCGGATCGGGGCGCACCGCACGGAGCATCCGGGCAAGGCGGTGGTGGTGGTGCAGCTCTTCGCCGACATGATGCGGCGCATCCGGCGGGCGGTGCTCAACGAGCGGCGGCCGCAGATCCACCGGATGGCGGAGCGGCTGTTGATCTACTTCGACGACCCGGGCGCGCTGCCGGCGGAGGAGCGGGCGCCGACGGGAGCGATGCTGGAGGTGCTGCTCAAGGACCACGGCTACTGCCGGCACTGTGCGCGGGAGGCGGTGGGGTATCTGGTGCGGGAGCGGGTGCGGACGGCGGGGGGGAATTGACGGGGAGGAGATCGACCCTGGCGGGACCCGCGGCTCCGTGATAACTTCCCGCGGCGTGGGTTCCCCGGCCGGCAACGCCGTGCGGGGTCGAGTGCGACACGATGGATCGCGACGACCACGATCAAGGTCCCAGCACGACGTCGACCACTGGTCTGACGTTGGGCAAGGCCGACAGCCAGCAGGTGCTGGTGCTGCCGCTGATGAGCTTCACGGCCGTCACGACGGACCGGGAGATGGCGACGGCCTTCGTGCGGCAGATCCTGGCGGCGGCGGGGAAGATGATCCCGACGCGGGAGTGGTCGACGCAGGACCTGCGGGACATCCTGATCTTCGTGCTGGAGGGGGGGGTCGATCCGGTTCCGATGCTGGAGGGGCGGTACCTGCGCAAGCGTCTCAAGGAGCAGCTGGCGCGGGCGGAGCGGTACAAGGAGCCCTTCTCGCTGATGTTCGTGAGCCTGAAGGAGGACGCGGATCCGATCCACCACCAGGGGTTGATCGACCTCTTGATGGAGCGACTGCGGCGTTCGGACATGGTCTTCCTCTACCGGCGAAAGGCGGCGGTCATCCTGCCGCACACCAACGAGAAGGCGGCGGAGGGGCTGGTCAACCGCATCCGCAGCCTTGCGGCGGCGACCATTCCGCCGGAGATCGAGATGTCGCTCCTGATACGGACGTATCCCCATCCGGACTTCGCACATCCCTCGGACGTCCTGGACTGGGCGGAGGACGAGCTGCGGTGACGGTGATCCGGGATCGACTCGCGGGGGGCGTGGAGGCGGGGTGGAGGTGCTGGGCGCGATGAAGTGGGAAGTGCACGTGCCCGACCGGGCCAAGGCGGGGCAGCCCGCCACGGTGACCGTCGAGGCCGAGAACTGGAAGGCGGCGTTGACGGCCGCGTTGCGGGAGCTGGCCGAGTCGCCGAAGAACTCGACGGCGTACACGTGCGAGATCCGCGAGGACGGATCGGTGCAGGTTTTCGATCCGTCGGCGCGGCGCGGTTTCGTGCTGCGCGACCTGGACTACAAGCCGAGACCGGTGCCGACGCCGCCGCCCGAGGCGGTGGCCGCGGCGGCGGTCCGCCGCTCGATGCTGCCCGCGGCGCCGCGTGCTTCGTTGCTCCCGTCGCAGCCGTCGGCGGCGCCGATGATGGCGTTCCCGACGCTTCCGCCCCCGGCGACGGCATCCGCTCCCGCTCCCGCGCCGGCACCGGCGCCCGTCGCGCCTTCGGTGCCTCCTCCGCCGGAACCGGTGCCGGAGCACGAGCTGTTCTTCTCGCGCAACGAGGAGCCCGAGAGCGGGTCGTCGCTGTGGTACCGGGAGCGGCTGGTCTCGGTCCCGCCGGGGACGACGCGCGAGGGGATCAACACGCTGCTGATGACGTACTACAACCGGCTTCGCGCGGAGGCGGCGGGGCGAGCGGAGGCCAAGTACATCAACGTCGCGGTGTTCGACCACGCGTTCAGCGCGCGGGCCGAGCGTCCGGCGCTGGGCGCGCTGACGTGGAAGTCGTGGCGCAGCGAGGTGCCCGAGGTCAGCTATCCGGTGGACCAGCCGGCGATGCCGCTGCCGCCGGCGCTGCCGAGTCCGGGACCGGCCGTGGGGGTGGCGACCGCGGCCGTGGCCGCCGTGCCGCCGTCTTCGAAGGTTGCGGCCCCGGCGCCGTCCGCCAAGTCGGCGCCGCCGCCTCCGGCGGCTCCGGCGCCGTCTTCGAAGGTCGCGGCTCCGGCGCCGTCCGGCAAGTCGGCGCCGCCCGCCGCTCCCGCCGCGCGGGCGCCTTCGAGTCCGCCGCCCGCGCCGGTCGCCGTGCAGCAGCCGATGCCGGGCCCGGCGCAGGCGCAGGCGCAGGCGAAGGCGGCGTTGAGCCAGACGGGGCGCCGGCGGGTCCCCACCCCGGCCGACCTGGCCAAGCTCGGGCGCGAGGGTGCCGAGGAGGTGGTGGTCAACGAGATCCTGGCGCAGGTCTTCGAGGAGATGATGGGCCTGTTCAACTGCCGCACGCGGGAGTCGGCGGCGGAGTTCGCGCTGGACGTCGCGATGCGTCGCATTCCGTGCGAGGCGGGCAGCGTACTGTTGTCGGACATCAACTCCCGCGACCTGGTTTTCACGGCGGTGCGGGGCGACGCAGGCCACCGGCTGAAGGGCCGCAAGATCCAGATGGGCAAGGGCATCGTCGGGTTCGCGGCGCGGCAGGGGGTGGCGATCGCGATCGCGGACGTGCGCAAGGACTCGCGCTGGAACCAGGACCTGGACACGGAGACGGGCTTCTCCACGCGTTCGGTGATCGTGGCGCCGATCGTGCACGAAGGACTGACGCACGGGGCGTTCGAGCTGCTCAACCGGCGCGGTGCGGAGATCTTCCTGCAGACGGAGACGAGCATCATCTCGTACATCGCGACGCAGCTTGCGGAGCACCTCGGCAATTCCGTCTCCTCGGGCGGCCCGGACTTCTTCGGCGACTTCGAGCACCCGGTGCGGGTGGGCGAGCCGACCGTGCCGATCCGGCGTTCCCCCGCCGCGCCGGTGGGCAAGCCGGGGATGACCAAGAAGCAGGTCCCGGTGGTCCCGGCCAAGGGCGGGCGGGGGCACAAGTCGAAGTCGCGGTAGAGCGTGTCGGGGCCCGGTGCACGCCGGCGACGGCGCGGTGACCCGGCGCGGTGACGCTGGACGCTGCCGGGCGAACATGGGATCCTGCGTCTTGCAGACTGGGGGGGCCGCCGGCAAGCGGCGGCGTGCGTTGGCCCCAATACCGGGTCCATCAGCCCGCTGGAGCGACGGGGTGGGCCGGGTTTGAGCATCTCGCGGAAGACATCGCTGCTTTTCCTGGTGCTCGTGGTTCTTGCGTGCGTCAACGCGTGGCTCGTGTACGACCTATCGAACGACGCCGAGGCGACCGTGAACGTGCTCGGCGTCGCCGCGCGAACGCGCACGATGGCCCACGAGCTGACCGAGTTCGTGCAGCAAGTCGCTTCCGGAAAGCGAACGCACGCGGCGACGCTGCCCGTGTTGATCACGTTCATCGATCGGTCCGTCGGCAGTCTGCGTTCCGGCGGCAGCGCCATCGGCCAGCTCGGGCCGGCCGAGCTCACGGTCTGCCGTTCGTGCCATGCGGACGGGCGCGAGTCACGAGTGCCGCGGGCCGAGCTTCCGCCCTGGCCTGCCGACCTGCCCGAGCGGTCCCTCCGCGAGCTGGAAGCGGCCTGGGCGGGGCTGCACCCGCTGCTGCTCGCGGCGGGCTCCGGGGACGGGACGAGTCGTGCCGGCCTGCCCCGGGACGAGATGAACGCCTTCGGCACGCGCATCGTCCGTGCGCTCGACGATCTCGTGCAGCTGCTCGCCGACCATCAGACCGCTGCGTCGCAGAGGATGCACTGGTGGACCGCCGGTCTGGTGGTCGTCAACCTGCTCGCGCTGGCCATGGGCTTCTTCCGCGTCCGCAAGTTCGTCTACCGCCCCATCCGGGCGCTCGAGCGTGCGGCGAAGGAGATCGGAGCGGGCGACCTGGCGACGCGCGTGAGGATCCGGACCGACGACGAGCTCGGCCGGCTGGGCGCCTCCTTCAACGGCATGGCGGACAGCATCCAGTCGGCGACCGGCCGGCTGCGCGCCTCGGAGGCCCGGTTCCGCCTGCTGGTCGAGAGCCTCCCGGATGCCGTCCTGATCCACCGCGACGGACGCGTCGTCTTCGCCAATCCGCCGGCCGCCCGGCTGGTGGGTCGTGAGGGAGCCGAGGGGCTGGTCGGCGCGTCGATGGTCGAATTCGCCCCCGCCCCTCGATCCGAGGTGCTGCAGGCCGCAATGGACATGCTTGCCCGGGGCGTGCTGCCGCCGGTGCTCGAGGTCCAGTTGCCCCAGCCGGACGGTACCCACGTCGACCTGGAAGTCATCAGCCTGGGCATCGAGCTGGACGGCCTGCCGGCGATCTTGTCCGTGGCCCGCAACGTGACCGAGCGGAAGCGGTTGCAGGAGCAGATGCTGCAGGCGGGACGCCTGGCCAGCGTGGGGACACTCGCCGCCGGGGTGGCCCACGACTTCAACAACCTGGTGGCGGTGATCATCAGCTACGGGGACTTTCTGGCCGCCGAGTTCGCGGAGGACGATCCGCGGCGCCAGGACATCGACGAGATCCGGCGCGCCGGCAAGCGTGCCGCCGCGCTCACCCGCCAGCTCCTGGCCTTCAGCCGCCGGGAGACGGGTCGCCGCGAGCCGCTGGACCTGAACGCGGTCGTCGCCGACGTGGAGAAGCTCCTGCGCCGGACGCTGGGCGAGCAGGTCGTCCTCCGGACGGTCCTGGCGTCCGGCCTGCCGAATGTGTGTGCGGACGTCGGCGAGCTCGAGCAGGTCCTGATCAACCTGGGAGCCAACGCCCGCGACGCGATGCCCGGGGGCGGGACCCTGGCCCTCGAGACGGCCGAGGTGCGGCTGGACGACGCCTACGTACGCGCGCATCCCTACGTCGTCCCGGGCGCGTACGTGCGCCTCACCGTGCGGGACACCGGCTCGGGGATGGATCCGCAGACGCGCGAGCGGGCCTTCGACCCGTTCTTCACCACGAAGCCCTTCGGCCAGGGCACCGGCCTCGGGCTGGCCATCGTCTACGGAATCGTGAAGCGTGCCAACGGGTACGTCGAGCTGCAGTCGGAGCCGGGGCGGGGCACCGCGTTCGAGATCCTCCTCCCGGTGGTCGAAGGCGAGGCCGGCCGATCCGCGTCGGAACGGCCGCCGGCCGCGGGGCTCGCCGGACGCGGCGAGTTGGTGCTCGTCGTCGAGGACGACGACGCCGTTCGCGCGCTGACCCGCCGCATCCTCTCCGTGCACGGTTACGAGGTCCTCGAGGCGCGGGACGGAATCGAGGCGCTGATGCTGGCCGAGCGCTGTGCGGGGCCGATCGATCTGTTGCTCACCGACGTGGTGATGCCGGGGATGTCGGGGAAGGAGCTGGCGGAGCGGTTCGGGGCGAGGCGAGCGGGGGCCGCGGTCGTCTTCGTCTCCGCCGGCACCGAGGAGACGCTGGAGCAGCACGGGCTGGTCGGGGCGCAGGCGCGGCTGGTGCGGAAGCCGTTCATTGCGGACGTGCTGCTGGGCCAGGTGCGACAGGCGCTGGACAGCCGCGAGGTCGAGGGGCGGCGCTGAGGGGACGGAGGCATGGGTCGTGGGTGAATCCGGACACGAAGCCGAGCGGATCCTGGTGGTCGACGACGAGGAGCCGATTCGCCGCGCCCTGGGCCGCGTGCTCGACCGGGAGGGCCACCGGTGCACGTTGGCCGCGGACGCCGGGGAGGCCCATCGCCTGCTCGACGAGGGGCCGTTCTCGCTGATCCTGAGCGACGTGAACATGCCGGGGGAGTCCGGCATGGAGCTTCTGCGCCACGTCCTGACCGAGCACCGCGACGTCGCGGCCGTGATGGTGACGGGTGTGGACGATCCGCGGCTCGCGCGGATGGCGCTGGAGTTGGGCGCGTACGGCTACGTGATCAAGCCGTTCGAGGCGAACGAGGTGGTGATCAGCGCGGTCAACGCGCTGCGCCGCCGCCGCCTGGAGATCGACCAGCGGGCGCAGCGCGAGCGGCTCGAGGAGGCGGTCCGGGAGCGCACCGCGGAGCTGGCGCGCGCGCACCAGGAGACGATCCACCGTCTGGCGGTGGCGGCCGAATACCGCGACGACGAGACGGGCCAGCACGTGCAGCGGATGAGCGACTCCTGCGCCTTGCTGGCGCGCCTGGCGGGTCTACCCCTCGGGCTGTGCGAGATGATCCGCATCACCAGCCCGATGCACGACATCGGCAAGATCGGCATCCCCGACGCCGTGCTGCTCAAGCCCGGGCGGCTCACGCCGGAGGAATTCGAGACGATGAAGCGCCACGCCGCGATCGGGCACGACATGCTCGCCGGCTCGCGCAACGACCTGCTGGATCTGGCGGCGACGATTGCCTGGACGCACCACGAGAGGTTCGACGGCCGCGGCTATCCGCGCGGCCTGGCGGGTGAGGCGATCCCGATCGCGGGGCGGATCGCGGCCGTCGCCGACGTGTTCGACGCGCTCACCTCGCCGCGGCCGTACAAGGAAGCGTTCCCCGTGGACAAGGCCGTGGGAATCCTGCTCGAGGGCCGCGGGACGCACTTCGACGCCGTCCTGCTCGACGTCTTCCTCTCCTCTCTCGACGACGTGCTGGCCATCCGCCGGCGGTACGCCTCGGGATGAGCGCCGATCCTCCGGCGGTGTGCTGTGCCGCCGACTTTTTCGGCGGGGGAATCGACGGGACGATGGTCACCACTGGCGTCCGATGGCGGTGGACGGCAGGCCGCTGCTCGCGGTGCGAGGGGTCATTGGAGTCCATCGTGATCGGTTCATCGCGAAGGACGGCCTCAACGGTCGCGACGGGGGGGGAGTCGCGACGGTCGGGGATCGGCGGGCGGTTCTTCGCCCAGGTACGCCTTCAGCTTGGAATCGAGATCGCCGGCGCCGGCGGCGGCGGCGGGGTCCGGCGGCACCGGCGCGGGCCTCGAGGCCATCCGCTCGCGGTATTCGTCCCAGCTCACGGCCCGCGTGGGATCGGCCGCGGAAGCGGACGGCCGCGTGGAATCGGCCCGGGGTGCGGAGGGACGCGAGGGCGACGAGGGACGCGAGGGACGCGGGGCGTCATCGGGCGCACGGCCGGCCGGTGCGGCGGGCGGGTGTGAAGCGTGCACGGCGGCCATCCGAGCGCGGTACTCGTCCCAGGTCACGGCGTGGGTGGGATCGACCCGGGGCACGGACGGACGCGAGGGGGACGAGGCACGCGAGGGGCGCGGGGCGTCATCCGCAGGACGCGAGGGGCGCGGGGCGTCATCCGCAGGACGCGAGGGACGCGGAGCGTCATCCGGCGGAGGGGCGACCGGCGCGGGGGCCGGAGGGGCGGGGCCGGGCGGGAGCGTGGGATTGACGGGCGTCGGGGGCGGCGCCGGGCGGGCCAGCCCGAGCGAGGCCACGTAGGAGCGCATGGCCTTCATCTGCGACTCGTCGGCCTCGACGGGGTGCCGGATGTAGCGGCGCGGCTGGCCGGGCGCGGCCGGCAGGGCGAGGTCGACGTCCCGTGGCTCGGGCAGCAGCTCGCCGTGGTTGTCGTTGATGATGCGCACGGGCGGCTGCGCGAAATCGCCCGCGCGAGCGGGCGTGCCCAGCACGACGGCGATCTCGCCGGTGTTGAGCTCGACCACCGTACCGATCGGGAAGATGCCCAGCGCGCCGACCAGGAGCTTGAGATAGGTCCGGGCGGTGGGGTCGGTGATGCGGCCGGACAGCCGTTGCAGGGCGTCCTCAATGGCCACGGTGTCGGCGCCCGGAGCGGGCACGAGCAGCTCGGCGAAGCCGCGCGCGACGTCGAGGATGCGCGCGAGCACGGTAGGCGCCCAACGTCCCTGGTACACGGGTCCGCGGGGCAGCGCGTGCCGCAGCCACAGGGCCTCGTGGGTCATGACGGTGCGGACCAGGTTGGGCGGGTGGATCTTCCCCAGGCCGACCAGGCAGGCGGTGGTCACCGCCGGCAGGCGCGCGGCCTCGTCCTCGCGGAGCTGCCGCCGGAGCGTACCGGCCGACGCGCCCGGCGAGTCCGGGATCACGGTCATCCGGACGCGGCCCACGCCGTAGGTCATGGCGGCCATGGCCACGTTGGCGAGGAGGACTCGATCGTCGGTGAGCTGGCGTGCGGTGGCGACGGCGAGGACGGCGGTGTTGACGGAGATCAGGGCCTCGTCGGGGCCCGCGGTCGTGGTCGCGGTCAGGGCGAGGAGCATGCGCGGGTCTTCCTCGAACTGCGACACGAGGCGCTGCGAGACGCGCTTGAGGCGGTTGGGCAGGTTCTCCGAGCCGCGCAGGAGGTCCTCCAGGAAGTCTCGCACGACGACCACGGCGGCGGCGTAGGAACGCACGGTGCGCGCCGACGGCGACTGGTCCTCGGACTCGGCGCCGAACGGGTTGCTGCGCACCTTGCGCAGGCGGATGCCGCCGAAGGTGGCGCCGTGCAGGCTCACGGTCCGGGACTGGCCGTGCAGGCCGTCGGAGAAGGCACGCGCGAAGGTGGCGACGTCCTGGCGGGACGCCGCAGCGCGCAGGGTCAGCTCGTTGAAGCCGCACTGCTCCATGAGCCGGCCCAACTCCATCGCCGAGCCGTAGGCTTCGCGCCGGGCGCGGAGCTGCCGGCCGTTGACGAACGCCGCGTTGTCGGCGACCAGGACGCTGGCGTGCGGCACGCCCAGCCGTTCGCAGAACTCGCCCAGGACCTGGCGGGCGGAGTCGACGAGGGCGACCACGGCGCTGTTGGAGTCGGCGTGCAGCCCGCAACCGCGCACGAGGCGGAAGATCGCCAGCACGAGGTCGGTCGGGAGCTGCGCCTGGACATCGGCCGGCGTCTCCTCGGACGTCGGAGGCGCCAGCGACGTGCGCGAGTCCCGGGCCGGGGCGGTCATGCGTCCTCCTTGCCGGCCTCGGGGGCCACGCTCAGGCGCGAGCCCAGCGCTTCGAAGGCCTGGCGCGCGGCATCGCGCACCGCGGGCGAGTTCCACCAGATCTTCCGCCCGGCGCGCTGCAGCGGTTTGAGCGCCGCGATCGAACCGGACTCGCCCAGGACGCGAGCGGCGGCGACGCGAGTGGTCTCGAAGGACGGCTCGGGCACGACGCGCCAGCGGCCGAGCAGCTCGATCAACACGTTCTCGCCCTGCTGGGGGGACAGCCGGAGCAGGGTGGCCAGCCAGTCGCGACGCTCGAGCACGCTGAGCTCGTGGAAGCTCGGCTTCCCGACACGGAGCTCGAGCGCCGGCGCCAGGGCCTGCAGGTCGGCCTGGGCCGCGAGGTGAAGCGCCTCGCAGCGGTTGGCCGAGTCGGCGTCGCCGAGCAACCGCTGCATCACGCCGGCCAGCCGTTCCGCGGGACCCCGTGCGAGAACGGCGATGGCCTCGGCGCGGACCCGGGCGTGCTTGCTCTTGAGCGCGGACTCGGCGGCGGCGAAGACGCCGGGCGAGTCCAGCTCGCGCAGGATGCCGATCAGGAGGAGCTGGGTGTCGAGCGTGCTGTCGGGCAACGCGTCGGCGAGCTGCGGCTCGTGGCCGGCGGCCCAGCGGGCGAGGTAGCGGCCGAGCGCCTCGCGCATCTGCCGGGAGCGGAACTTGTCGAGGCGTTCCAGGATCAGGGTCACGAGCGAGTCGTCGGCGACGAAGGCCAGCGCGTGCTCCAGGTTCGCGACCAGCGCGGGTTCGGCGGCGGCCGAGCTCCTGGCGGCCTCGCCCGCGGCGTCTTCTTCGGCCAGGCCGGTGATCATCCATCCGATCGCGGCCGGGGTGAAGATGGCGCGGCCGAGGGCGAGTTGGTGCGCACGCACCTGCCCCTGGTCCGTCGACGGCGGCAGCGCCGCGACGAGGCCGGCGAACAGGTCGAAGCCGGCGTTGTAGTTGCGCAGCCTGGCCTGCTCGACGGCCCACATCTCCAGGGGCGCGGAGAGCGTCCGGCGCTCGCGGTCGTCGGCGGCCTCGCAGAGCGCATGCGCGAAGGCGACGTGGAAGCGCTCGGCCCAGACCTCCGGCCGGACGGCGATCTGGGCGCCCAGGACCGTCCGGGTCGGCACATCGACGGACAGCTCCGAGGCGGCCCGGCCGGCCTCGCGCAACGCAACGGCGAGGTTGTGGTAGAGGGCGTGGGCCTCGAGGGAGTTGCCGGAGTCGTCCTGGTCCAGGCGACAGGCGGAGCGTGCCACGGCGGCGATCTCGTCGCACTGCGATTCGAACCGCTCGCGCTCCTCGGCGTCGCCCTCGGCGAAGGAGTCCACCGCGAGGTACAGGACGTGCTCGAAGTGCCGGTCCCAGAACGCGGTGACCGAGTCCTCGGCGGCGCCGCCGGTGCCCGGGTCGAGGGTGAGGATGCCGACGAAGTCCTTCAGTTCGGCCGCGGTGATGCCGGGTTTGAGCTGGATCTTGCGCAAGCCGTTGGCGAACAGGTCGTAGGGGACGCGGTCCAGGGGCACGCGCTCCGGCTCCCAGACGGGCTCGTCCTGGAAGGTGAAGGCGTAGGGGGCGACGTCCCAGCACAGTGAGTCGGGGCGGGAGGCGAGCGCGTTGACGATCTCGTCGAAGGCGAGCTCCAGGCTGCGGGCGGTCTGGGGGTGCATCCAGCCGTACTGCCGGGCATTGAACATGGCGACGGAGAGCAGGCGCCAGACGGAGGAGAGCTTCGCGACGGTCTCCTGGCGTTCGCGGCCGGCGAGCTTGCCGCCGGTCTCGATCGCCTCGTTGCCGCGCATGACCGCGCCGGTCCGTTGCGCCTGCGGGGCGGTGAGCTGTCCGGCGCGCGCGGCGGCCCACAGCGCGCCGAGCTCGCGGCGCATCGTCTGCGCGTCCTGGAAGCGGTGTGCGCGCTCGTAGGCGAGCGCGCGGTCGATGAAGCTCACGGCCTCCACGGGCAGGTCGGGGGCGACGTGGGCGATGGAGGGCGCCGGCACGGTGGCGGCGAAGATGAACTGCTCGGCCACGGTGGGCGCCTGGTTGAGCCGCTGGCCCGAGAGGGCGGTGTACATGCACGCGCCCACGGAGAACAGGTCCGCCCGGCCGTCGAGCTGCTCGGTCATGCCCATGGCCTGCTCGGGCGCGGTATAGGCGGGCGAGCCCAGGGCGGTGCCGGCGACGGTGGCGTCGGCGGGGCGCTGCTGGTCGCGCATCCGCGCCACGCCGAAATCGAGCACCCGGACCTGGCCCGAGGAGCAAAGGTAGACGTTGGCGGGCTTGATGTCGCGGTGGATGATCTGCTGTGCGTGGCAGGCGGCGAGCAGGTCGAGCACGGGATCGAAGATCCGCAGCACCTCCTCGAGGGGGAGCTTGCCGCCCGACTCGCGGATGTGCCGGTCGAGCGGCGCGCCTTCGAGCAGCTCCATGACGAGGAAGGGTTCGCCGCGATCGCTGAGGTCGTCGTCCACGACGGTCACGCGGGCCGGATGGTCGACGGTGTTGGCGATGCGGGCCTCGCGCAGGAAGCGGTTGCGCACGCTCTCGTCGCGGGCGACCTCGGGATCGAGCACCTTCACGGCGGCGCGCGAGCCGTTGCGATGGGTGGCGGCGTACACGGCGGCCATGCCGCCCAGCCCGAGCAGCTGGTCGAGGCGCCACTTGGAGTTGAGCGCCTGGCCCACGCGGGACTGGGCGACCTCGAGGGGTGATCGCGACTCTTCCTGGCTACCGTTCATGGATCCGGCGCCGGACCAACCGGCTCCCCACGATCCGCACATAGTCCCGGGCTCGGCGGGGCGTCAAGCCCGGGGGCGGGGGGTGAAGGCCGCGGGGTTCAAGCGATCCGGAGTTCGCGCAAAGGACGCAAAGAACCGCAAAGGGCGCAAAGGGGGGGGAAGGGGGGATCAGGGCTCGGAAGGGGCGGAATCGGAGGCTCTCGCTTGCAGGGGGCCGGCGGTTGTGCGCTACACTGCGGGAGCGAAGGAGGAGGAGATGTACGGCAACGACCCGAGCATCCAGGCGCCGACGTACGGGATGAGCGCGGAGCAGGTACGGGCCGAGACGGCGGCCTTCATGCGCAAGGTCTACCTGTTCATGTCCGCGGGGCTGGCGGCAACGGGCGTGACGGCGATGATCGTAGCGGGCTCCGAGGCGGCGGTCCGCTTCATTCTGCTCAACCGGGCGGTGTTCTACGGGCTGCTGATTGTCGAGGTGCTGATGGTCCTGGGCTTCGTGGCGCTCGTGAAGCGGATGAGCGCGATCGGGGCGGGCGTGCTGTTCTTCAGCTACGCGATCGTCAGCGGGCTCACGTTCTCGGTCATCTTCCTGGTCTACACGATGTCATCGATCGCCACGACCTTCTACGTGACGGCCGGGACGTTCGCGGCGACGAGCGCGGTCGGCTACGTGACGAAGCGCGACCTTTCGGGCGTGGGGCATTTCTGCATCATGGGCCTCATCGGGTTGATCATCGCATCGGTGGTCAACCTGTTCGTGGCGAGCACGCAGCTCTACTGGCTGACGACGTACGCGGGCGTGATCATCTTCGTGGGCCTGACCGCCTACGACACGCAGAAGATCAAGCAGCTCAACGTCATCGGCAACGCCGGCACGGACGAGGACCACAAGGAGGCAATCCACGGCGCGCTGGTGCTGTACCTCGACTTCATCAACCTCTTCCTGTACCTGCTGCGGCTGTTCGGGAGGCGGCGGTAGCTCCAGGCCCCTGGCGGGTGGGGGCCCTATCCGCAGAGCGGACAGCCGCCGGGGCAGAACAGGTCGTAGCATCCCGGACCGAAAGACGGGCCCGGGCCGTCCACATTGCAGCAGATCTGGCCCGGGGCGCAGCAGTGCATCCCGCAGCAGAACTGCTCGCCGACGCAGTCCGTTCCGGTGCCGTCGCACGGAATCCCGGTGCAGGTTCCCCCGGCACAGAACGGCGCGGAGTCGGGGCAGGACGAACCGCACCCGGAGCAATTCTTGGGATCGTTGTACAGGTTGGCGCAGCGGCTCGCACAGCATGTCAGGCCGGACATGCAGTCCTCGGTGGTGAGGCACCCGACGCCGTCCGGGACGTCGAGCACGTCCCCCACATCCGGCACATCGAGCGCATCCATGACGTCGGCGGCGTCGGGAGCATCGATCGTCTCGGCAACGTCGCCGGTGTCGGGAGCATCGATCGCTTCCGACGCATCCGCCTCGACGGTGTCGAGCGTGACGACGTCGGCGTCCGCTTCGGCGTGGCCGTCCGCCTCGACGTCGGCGTCCGCATCGGCGCCGGCTTCGACGGCGGCATCGCCGTCGGGCGGCGCCTCGGCCTCGCTTTCCGGGCCGGCGTCATCGGGCTCGACGTCCTGCGAGGCTTCGCCCCCGTCACCGTCCGCGAGGACGACGTCGGGCTGCTCGGCGACGCTGCCGCAGGCCGCGCCGACGAGCGCGAGCATCCAAGACAGGAGCGCGATTCCGGTCGTCCGGGGCGAGCGGCGTCTCCGTTCTTCACCCTTGCTGCGCCTTGTGCGATTCATGCGGGAAGGGTAGCGCCTCGGGGCGGTCTGGTCCAGGGGGAGTGGAGACGCTCGGCCGCATGGCGTCAGGCGTTCCGTGCGTGCAGACAAGGGGCACGGCGGCACCGCCGCCATCTCGAGAAGTGGCGACGCTTCGACCGAACTGGCCGTCCTCTTCGCCCGCGGGGTTGTCGAGCGTGGTCGACGGAGTGACCGGGATGCCGGACGGTCCGCCGTGATAGACGAACGCGTTCCCTTCGCACTCGGTGCCCGAGTCCTGGTAGAATGCACCGACGGCGACGTCGGAGTAGCCGTCGCCATTGAGGTCGCCGACGCCCGCGACGCTCACGCCGAAATGGGCGTAACGCTGATTGGTGGGGTTGTCGATTCTGCTCGAAGGGCTGGTGGGAACGCCCGCGGGCCCGCCGCGATAGACGAATGCATTCCCCTCGGATGGGGAGTCGTTTGACTGGTTCATGGCGCCCACGATGATGTCGGCATAGCCGTCGGCATCGACGTCGCCTGCCCCGGCCACGGATACCCCGAAGTCGCCCTCCTCGTCGTTATCGGGATTGTCGAGAGACATCGAGGGTCGTGACGCGATGCCCGAGGCGGAGCCCAGGTACACGAACGCGCCGCCTTCGTCGTCCGCGCCGCCGTCCTGACCGTTCGCGCCGATGAGGACGTCCGCGTATCCGTCGCCGTTGACGTCACCTGCCGTCGCCACGCTCTGGCCGAACTGGCCCCAGCGGCAGTGGGCGGGGTTGTCGAGGCTTGCGGCCGGGACCATCGAGAGGCCCGTGGCTCGCCCGTGGTAGATGAAGGCGTGACCCTCTTTCTCCGTGCGGGCGGCCTGCCAGTAGGCGCCGACAACGATGTCGGCATACCGGTCTGCGTTCACGTCGCCGGCGGATGCCACGCTGTGGCCGAAGTAGTCATCCGGCTGGGAGACGGGACTCTCGAGCGAGAACGAGGGATCAGTCGGGACGCCTCCGGGGCCGCCGAGGTACAAGTAGGCGCGGTCGAGGTTCTCGGGATCGGGGTGCGAGCCTTCCGCGCCCACCAGGATGTCGGCGAAGCCGTCGCCGTTCACGTCCGCAGCCACTCGGCCCACATCCAGAAAGCGAACGGCGCTCCAGGCCGAGCAGTCAACCGCTCGGCATCTCCGCACCCGCCAGTAGTACCGCCGTCCCACCGGTGGGGTCAGGTCCACGGGCAGGTCCGCCGTTGGTTGCCAACTCTGCTCCATCAACCCCGCCGCGGACGCCTCTGGAGACGGAAACGCGCAGTCCCGGAAACCCGGCAGGGAGCACGAGTCGTCCACTTGGATCTCGAACGTGTCCGGGGCGCACTCGCCGGAGTCGCACGTGCTGTCCGTCCACCGGAACACCGGTCGCAGGACCGCGAACTCGATCGGCGCGTGCACGCTGCCGGTCCTGGCAGCGTTCTCCGGGGACAGCAATCGAGGAGCCCCGGGACCGGACGTCCCACATCCTGCGGCCAGGGTCAACGTCCCCGCGACGAAGCGCAGCATCGCCACCAGGGCCTTGACTGCGGAGGGCAATTGGTACGCACGCGTTCTTCCGTCGAACCAGCCCGTGGGCGGAGTCGGCGCGGGCCGGAGCGGTCGCCCTGCGGGAACGAGCGAAGAAGACATGAGGTGGTTCTACGACGCCGGTGGGATCGGCGCAAGGCCGGGTCGCGGCTCGCGAACGGTGTGGGGGAGCTGGCGGTTTTTAGACTGCGCTCAGGGCAAGACCGCGGAGACGGCGGCGTCGAGGCGCGCGGCGGCGCCTTCGGCGAAGTCGCGCGAGACGTACTTGACGACGCCCTGGGCGTCGGCGACGACGGTCAGCGGGAGATCTTCGTCGTCGGAGAACTTCGCGGCGGCGGCGCGGTCGGGGTCGTGGTACAGGGGGAAGGGGTAGGAGTGGGAGGCGAGGAAGTCGTCCAAGTCGCCGCGCTCCTCGTCGACGGACACGGCCAGGATGCGCAGCTCGGCTTCGCCGTGGGCGGCGCGGACGGCCTTGAGGTGGTCCAGCTCGGCTTTGCAGCTCGTGCACCAGGTGGCCCAGAACGCGATGATCGACGGCTTGCCGCGCAGGTCGGCGGTGCGCACGGCGTTCCCGGAGAGGTCCTGGAACGCGGCGTCGGGAAGCGCGGCGCCGACGGCGACGGCGGCCTGGGCTCCGGCGGCGAGGCCGGCGGCGAGGGCGAGCAGGGCGGCGAGGGAGACGATCCGGCGGTGCGTCGTGGTCGGCATGTGGGTCATTCCTCCTCGATCCACTCCTCCAGGTACTGCACCGAATCCTGGAATCGACGACCATTGACGAAAATCGCGGGAGTTCCTTCAACGCCGAGGCGCACGCCCTCGGCCCGGTCCGACCGGACGCGATCGGCCGAGGCCTCGGAGATCCGCTCGGCCTCGAACCGGTCGAGGTCCAGGCCCAGGGCGGTGGCGATGCGCACGTACAGTCCCGGACCGATCGACTCCTGGTCGGCGAACAGGGCGTCGTGGAATTCCCAGAATTTGCCCTGGTTCCCGGCGGCGATGGCGGCGCGGGCGGCGCTCATGGCCATGGCATGGAGCTGGTCGATCGGGAAGTGCTTGAACACGATCCGGACGCGCTCCGGGGAGCGCTCGCGGACCGCGTGCAGGCGTTCGGCGGCCGCGGCGCAGATCGGGCATTCGAAGTCGCTGAAGATGACGATCGTGAGCGGGGCGTCGGGCGGGCCGAGGACCGGGGAGTCGTCGAGGTCGATGGTCAGCGGCTCGGTCTCGCGGTACCGCTGCAGGAGCTGCGTCTCGATCTCGTCGGCGGAGTAGCCGTCGATCAGGCGCCGCGCGGCGAAGCGTGCGGCGCCCTGCGCCCGGGTGCAGGTCGAGGCGGGATCGAGCAGTTCCTCGGCGACGGTTCGCACGCCGTCGCAGGGCGTGGCCGCGCGCAGGAGGATCCGCGCCAGCG
This sequence comes from Deltaproteobacteria bacterium, assembly GCA_016218815.1. Classification (GTDB taxonomy): domain Bacteria; phylum Myxococcota_A; class Polyangia; order DRWM01; family JAAZOP01; genus JAAZOP01. The sequence goes on along the minus strand of JACRCX010000055.1, from coordinate 7,984 downwards.
TCTCGGATTCCTCGGGTGTGAAGCGGGCCAGGTCGAGCTGCTCGTCGGCCGACAGCTTGGCCCTGATGGCCGTGGTGTCGGGGGCGCCGGCCGGCCCGCAGGCGGCGAGGGAGAGGAGGATGCCGAGACCCGGGAGGAGTTTCATGGTCGCCTCATTCCTGCCCCACCTTACCGTCCTGCGCCCATTGCGATCCAGCGCTCGAGTTTTCTTGCGTCGTCGAGCGCCAGGGGCTCGCCGGGCGGCATTTGCCGGCCGACGAGGCCGGGCGAGCCGGTGACCTTGTACAACAAGTAGGAGCGCGCGGGCGAGCCGGCGGCGACGACGGCCCAACCGAGCCACTCGGACGAGGTCGTGGCGGCGGCGCGGAGGATGTCGTCGGCGGAGGCCAGCGAGAGACCTCCCGCCGGAGCGGGGGGTGCATGACACGAGGAGCAGCGGGCCGTGACGAGCGGGAGGATCTCGCCGTCGAAGGTCGGGTCGGGCGGGGGCGCGGGTCGTCCGCGGTCGTCGGAGCCGGTGACGAACACGAGCTCCACGGGGCTCACGGGGGCGCTGCCGTCAATACCGCGCACGCCGTCGGCGAGGCGGGCGGCGTAGGCCAGGCGGGTGCGGAGGGTGACGCCGGGGGTGAAGGTGAGGGAGCGGTCGACGACGCTGTAGGCGACGGCGCCGCCGGGGACGAGGTCACCGCTGTAGAGGCGGAAGGCGTCGGCGTCGACGGTGGTCGGGTCGAGGGGCCGGTCGAGGACGACGCGCGGGACGACGGAGATGGGGACGTTCTCGGCGCCCTCGTCGGGCGTGGTGGACAGAACGGCGAGATCGGCGCCCGGGCGCGGGGGAGCCTCGCAGCCGGCCAGGGCGAGGGCGATCAGGACTCCGAGTACATCACGAGCTGCTCTTCGATGCACGCCTCGTCGATGCCCAAGCGGATGCGGGCCTTGAGACAATCGGCGACGGTGATCGCCAGATCGTCCAGCCCGTGGTCCTCGATGAGCTTCGACAGCAGGGCGCGCGACTCCTGGGAGTCCTCGTCGCGGAGCAGCCCCCGCACTTCCTCGATGTCGATGGTCTCGAAGTCGACGATGATCCGATCGAGCAGGTACCTGGACAGCTGTTTCACGATTCCACCTCTCCGCCGTGGCGGCGCTGACGTCCGGGCGGGATTCTTGCGACCTTCCCGCACCTTCCTGCATCGGCCCGTCCCGTCGCACGGTCCTCCCGCGCTCGCCGTCGGCCGCCGCGACGCTTCCCGCTGTCGGGGGACTGGGCTACAATCCGCCCGTGACGCCGCGTGCGTGGGACGGCGAAGCCGCGACGTGGCTCCCTTAGCACGGCGCAACGGGGCGACGCAACTGCCTGGAGGGGAATCGGAGATCGATGAGGGTACTGATCGCGACGTTCGCCGAGGTCCCGTCGCTCGGATTCGAGTCCGAGGCGGCGACGGAGGCGGCCAAGGCGCTCGAGGCGTGGTGCGAGGTCGAGCTGTTCACGCCGATGGTGGACGCGACGGCGCACCTGGAGGCGTTCCACGGGGGGCGGCTCCACCGCGTGACCTTCCCGCAGGGGGAGGGGGTCGAGGCGGCGGCGGCGGCGTTCCGCCGGGGGCTGGAGCGGCAGGTCGAGTCGGCGGCGTGGGACGCGGTCCACGTCTTCTCGCCGGTCGAGGGGCGTCTGTTGGCGGACCGGCTGCCGGGCGACGTGCCGCTGGTGTACCAGCCGCAGCCGATCCCGACGCTGCTGGCGCGGCTGGGGGCGCCGGGGAAGGAATGGCTGGCGAAGCTGGCGGCGGACGAGGCGGTGCTGGTGGGGCGGGCGTCGGCGATCCTGCTGCACGAGGCGTCGGATGCGAGCGCGCTGCGTTATCGGCGGCGGCTGCCGCCGCACGTCGTGCTGGCCGAGCCGGTCGATCTCGACCTGTACCACTGGGAGCAGCTCGTGCCGGGGGTCGCGCCGGTGGTGCTGGTGCTGGACCCGGGTCTGGACGAGGTCTCGCTGGGGGCGCTGGACGAGGCGCTGCGATCGATTCCCGGCGCGGTGGTGTGGCGGCTGGAGCTGGCGACGGCGGCGTTGCACGTCGAGCCGCCGCCCTCCCCCGCCGTGGCGTTGGGGCCGTGGTTCTCCGGCGCGGCAGATCACGCGGTCCCGCTGCGTCTGGCGGCGCGGGCGGCGTTGAACGCGGCGGACGTCGTGGTCGCGGCGCATCCGGGGGCGCCCGAGGGCGCCGGGGTCGCGACGTCCGGCCGTCGCTGGGGGATCCTGCAGGCGGCGGCGTGCCGCCGGCCGCTGGTGGTCGCCGATTCCGCGGGCTGTCCGATCCCAGCCGGCCTGGCCGAGCACGTCTTCCCGTTCCCGGCGAAGGACTGGGCGGCGATGGCGGGGCTGGTGCGCTCGGTGCTGTTCCATCCGGCGAAGGCGATCCAGGTCGCGGAGCGGGCGCGCCGGCAGGTCGAGGCGCGCCATTCCGCCGCCGATTTCCGCCGCAGGCTGCGCGCGATCTACGCCGGGCTGCTGGGCGACGAGCCCGGCCTGCCGCGCCCGGCGCCGGTGCGATTGGAGGGACCGCCATGAGCACGACCAACCGGGCGACCGAGCGCGACAACGTGACGGTCTGGGACGGGAGCCGGCGGGGCTGGTACGAGGTCTACTACCTCAAGCTCAACGTGCGCGAGACGGGCGAGGCGTTCTGGATCCGCTACACGCTGCTCTCGCCGGAGAAGGGACACGGGAGCCCGGTGGCCGAGCTGTGGGCGATCGCCTTCGATCCGCGCGAGTCCGGACGGAACCTGGCGCTCAAGCGCACGGTGCCGATCGCGGAGGCACGGATCGAGCGCGCGCCGTTCGGCTTCGGCGTGGGCAACGCGCAGCTCCGGCACGATGCGGCGACCGGGTCGCTCGAGGGCCGTGCGGGGAAGCTCGAGTGGAACCTCGCGTGGGATCCGCCGGCGGAGACTTTCAGGCATTTCCCGCACGAGGCGATGTACCGCCTGGCGCTGCCCAAGACGAAGGTCCTGGTGCCGAACCAGGACGTGTCGTTCCGCGGGACGATCCGCTGGAACGACCGCGTGGTCGAGTGCCGGGGGGAGCCGGGGCAGCAGACGCACATCTGGGGGACGAAGCACGCGGACCGCTGGGTGTGGGGGCACGGCAACGCGTTCGAGGGCGTCGACGCGTCGTTCGAGTGCCTCTCGGCGCGCATCCGCATCGGGCCGCTGGTCACGCCGGATCTGGTGCTGTTGTTCCTGCGGCGGGGCGGGCGGTGGTGCCGGCTGAACTCGTTGTGGCAGGCGGTGATGCAGAAGACGGAGGCTGATCTGCCGGTGTTCCGGTTCCGGGGTGAGGGCGAGGGGATCCGGCTCAGCGGCGAAGCATCGGCGAGGATCGGAGATTTCATCGGCGTGGAGTACACGGATCCCGACGGCGAACACCTGTGGTGCTACAACACGAAGGTTGCGGACCTCCGGCTCGATGTGGAGGACGACGGGCGTTCCGAGACGCTGCACGCGCGGCGGACGTTCGCGTTGGAGTTCGTGCAGCGCGTGAAGGACCCGCGGATTCCGATCCGGATTTGAGGCAAGGGCGCAAAGAGGCAAAGGGCGCAAAGGGGGGGAAGGGCGGGAAGGGAAGTTCGCGCAAAGCACGCAAAGATACGCAAAGGGCGCAAAGGGGGGGGGACGGGTCAGGGCGCTTCGGCTACGGCGTCACGTGGAACCAGGTGAAGAACGGGGCACCGAAGGACGTACCGGGCGACGGATCGTATTCGCTGAAGATCATGCCGAATCCAGCGTCGTCGGCAGCCATCCCTGTCGCGGGTGCAGCGATGGTTGCGCCGAGTGGACCGACGACGTGCTCGACGAAGGTGCCGTTCCGGTCGACTCGAACCAATTGAGCGCCACCGATGCCGAACCAGCCGATCGCGTACGTGCCGTGCCCGAACGTGACGACCGGATCGGCATCCACCGTGGTCGCGAACACTGGCGTGGGAGGTGCGAGCAGGGTTCCGGTCGCGGACAACCGTGCGAGGTAGATCCGTCCGCTCTCGGCGTCAGGTCCCGGACCGACCCATACGATGCCGAACTCCTCTCCTGACCAGGCGACGTCGGGAGGGGCAAGCGACCCGTTCGCCGGCGGCCCGAGGACCGTGCTGCCCAAGGGTCTTCCGTCCGCGGTTGCCAAGCCGTACCGCACCCCGTACCGCGCCTCGCGGCCATCGACTTCGTACGCGGTCCAAGCCGCGACGTAGAGCTCGCCGGACGCCGCGAGTGCGTTAGATCCCGTCCCGACCCCTTCCCACAGCAGCGACCTAGTCGTGTCAAGCAGCTCCCCGTCCCCGGCGACGCGGAGGAATCCCATGTCGTCCCCTCCGTCGTCCGGCGCGAGGGATTCGGCCAGGCACCCGAAATCGGTGCCGTCCCATGCTAGCCCAAGCCGCTGGACGATCCCGCCGTTCGTCGACAGGGTCAGAGGCGCCCCGAGCGGCTTGCCATCGCCGTCCAGGAGCATGAACGACATGCCTGGACCCTCCGATGGGAGCCAAGTATCCCGTCCCCACCAGAGCAAGCCGTAGTGGAGGCCGGTCCACGCGAGGTCGACTCGCGGGATGGGCATGACGCCTCGGTAGTAGCTCGAGGCGAGGCGGTAGGTCCAAGGGGCATCCAGCCGCCGGCCGCTGGTGTCGAATCGGATGAACGTCCCCTCCATCGGCGCATCGGTGTCCGACGAGGCCGGATGCGCCCAGACCGTGGCGTAGGAGCTGCCGTCGGACGTGAGCGGAATGCGGTTGGGTGCACTGCGCGATGCATACCTGTCATGCGCCACGCCTAGATCTAGCGGCGAAGCTGGCAGGGATTGTTCGGCGTGCCCGACGTCGGGATCCGGCGGAACGTCGGGAGGATCTTCGCCGTCGCCCCACCGGCACTGCCAATCGCACCCGTCGCCGTTCAACCGGTTGCCGTCGTCGCACTCCTCCCCGAACGCCACCATGCCGTCGCCGCAGTGGATGTCGGCGGGAGGGAGCAGGCCAGCGTCGGTGTCGGCCGATTCGGAGTCCGATTCGCTGTCGCTGGTCACGGCATCGGCATCATCCGCGATGGACGCGTCGCTGCCATCGGCGACGTTGTAATCCTGGCTACCATCCCCGTCGTCGGTCGCGGGGGCACTCCCACCACCGCAGGCCGGCGGGCCGGCGGTTAGCAACAAGAGGGCCGCAGTCCTGATGAGAAACCCGGCCGTCGCGTCCGTGGTCCCGTCGGCCGTCTCGTCAGTTCGGGCTTTTCGCATGGTTCACCCTCCCGGTAGTTCGTTGCCGCTGTCGCTGGCCTGCCGTTCCGGATCCGGGAGCTACGGCACCTCGCAATTGACCCGAGTGTTACAGCTCGGACTCGGTTCGCACCAGTCCTGCGTGGTGTGTCCCTCGCCGTTGCAGTAGTCGGTTCCCTCAAGACCGTAGAGAGTGTCGTTGTCGTTACCTCCGTAGATCGTGTCGTTTCCCGGACCACCTTTCACGGGGTTGTCGATGCCGTACGAACCCAGGATGTACCGAGCGCAGGTTCCCGTGTTGTTCGTGAAGGAGTCGTTGCCGTAGCCGCCCCACAGGTACTCGTCGTCCGCGTCCACGCAGCCACCGCCTTCCAGGGAGTCGTTGCCGTTGTCGCCGAAGATGCAATCCGATCCGCCCTGCCCATAGACGAAGTCCTGGCCGTCGCCCGCGAAAATGCGGTCCCGGTTCGACCACCCGACGATCCGGTCGGCGTAGCCGTTCGTAATCGAGCAGTCGTCGCCACAGATTTCCCACTGTGCGTCGGCCGGAACTCCCGTCATGATGACGGCGTAGCGTACGTCGCCCACCGTATCGCAGTTGATCTTCAGTTCACTGCAATACGAAGCAGGATAGATCTCGTCGACATGTTCTTCGCCGGGCGGGTCTCCCATGATGCCGTAAGGAATCCCCCCGGAAAGGACATAATGGGGGCCGGCTCCGCCGATGTGACAGGTCCCGCCGTACGCGCTCCAGTCGAACTTGCACGCACCAACTCCCTCGCTGTCCCACCTCGTGTAGGGATACACCGACGACTTGATCATGCCGTAGATGATGACTTCGTAGGCGATCCCAGACCGACCGACGACGTAGTCGGTGGCCGCGGGCACAGTCGGGCACTGGGTTCCGGTGGGCAAAAAGGGCGCGTCCGCCGTCTCCCGGGCCACTGCGGCTTCGCGCTCCGGCACCACCGAGGTCTGAACCCAATCGACCGCCGCCTGTTCGGGGGTTCCCGACGTAAGCGCCGCCGACGCGCTAGCCGTCGGATCCGGATCATTCAGGCATCCCGGCATGACCAACGACACCGCAGCTCCGAGCGCCAGCACGACCGCGATCGCGATCACGCCACGATCACGAAACAGCTTCCTTCCCATCTGAGTTTCCCGCCCTCTCCCCGGACGGGCGACGCGCTCCGACCAGCGTCGTCCCGTCCGGCATTGGTCCACGGATCGATCACCTCACCCGTTCAGTTGACAGCCTGACGGTAGGCGCGGGAGGTCCTCGGGCGCGCGCTCGGACCCAGATCGTCAGCCACGGTCGCGCCGGGTTCGACGCGGTTGCCCTCGGTGGGAACTTGCCCACCAAGCCAAGCGGCAGGCCCACCGTCCGACTTGGCGAATTCCAGGGGGGGGGGGGGGGCGAACTGGGGATCGATCCGACAGCACGCGTCCGACGACATCAGAACCGCAGCCCCTCCCGCGGCATCGAGATCGATCATGCGCAACTCCGATTTCAGGATACCGAGCCGGCGGACAATGTCAAGCGCTCTGGCGGCGTGCTTCCAATTCGTCCGATTCGTCATCCTTGCCACGGGCGACACCCGCCGCTACGATCGGCCTCGTGAGCGACGATCGACTGCCGCCTTGCCTTCGCCGTCGAAGCGACGTGGACTCGTTGCGGGAGGACGTGGCAAGCTACGCTGGCACGACCGTGGCCGAGCGTTCCGTGATCCTCGGGCGCCTGTGCCGGTTTGCCGCCGAGCAGGTCGCCGGGCGACCGGACGGCTGGAGGATCCTCGACTTCCAGGAGCGTCGTTCGCCGGAAAGCGAGGCGCTGTGGCGCCGCTGGATGAAGGCCAAGCGGGGGGAGTAGGCAGTTCCTCCGCGCCCGAGGTGGCGCGCCGGTTGGCCGACGCGCTGGAAGCTGCCGGCCTGCCGTACGCCGTCGGCGGAGCCCTGGCGCTTGGCGTCTGGGGATTTCCGCGTGCGACGAACGACGTGGATCTGAATCTCCACGTGGAGGTCGACGGTCTGGGTGCCGCGTTCGAGGTCTTCCGCGGCGCGCGTTCGAGGTCTTCCGCGGCGCGGGTTGCACCGTCGATGAGGAGCGGGCGCTGGCGAGCGCGCGCGATCGCGGCGACTTCACGGTCAGCGCGGGCGCAAGGCACGGTCCGGGCGGGCGGCGTGGACGCCGTCAGGACCCGCGCGCCGTAGGCATCCGTGCGGGCCTTCGTCAGCCACTCCCGCACTTCGTCAAGCAGCGCGGGCAACATAGATCAGCCTGCCTTCCCGTCGGATCGTGGCCGGGAGCGATGCGACGACCGGGAGCCGGCGCTCGAACTCCTCACGCGTCCAGACCAGGACGTCCACCGGCACCGGCACCTCCCAGAGCAACGGGCGCACCGAACGCGATCGAACGTGGACGGGCTGGTCGGACGCCGCGACGATGACCATCAGGTCGTAGTCGCTATCCGCGTCCCCATCCTCTCGCGCCCGCGAGCCGAACAGGTAGATCGCCTCCGGGTGAAGCGCGTGGACCAGCCCGTCGACCAGTCGGCGGAGAACCGGGTCGGAAGCGAGCGCCTTTCCGGCTCTTCGGCGAAAGTCGGGCTGCATGATTCCGCGGAGATGACGTAGATCGGGGCCATTGCGATTGCGGCTGCGGCGTGGCGGGGGTGGGCAATTCGGACTGAGGATTCGAGTGACGAATTGGTGGTGGCCGAGGAGCTT